>NZ_JBSUSR010000005.1:0-285640 GCF_054072455.1 Methylobacillus pratensis | reverse complement strand
GCCATGCGTGCCCGATGAAAAGATCGCGAACAGGCTCTGACGCCCAATATACCAAATTTCCGCTGAACAAATGCTGGCTCGTCTCATCCGGGCATGAACGCCTCAACATCGACTTTCTGCAATTCCTGCAGCAGCCATTGCTGCGCCTTGCCGCCTCCGCTGCGCCAGGCGACATAGGCGACGACCGCTGGCTTGGGCTCCGCCACTTCGCGGATCAGCAGTTCGCCGCGGGCGGCATGGTATTCGGCGAGCTTGCGCGGCAAATAGCCTACGCCCAACCCCTTGATCTGCGCCAGCGCCTTGCTTGGAATATCGGGAACCGACAGTACATCCTGCCCGTCCAGGATGCCGGAAGTCTTCGGCGGCAGGTGGCGCGAGCTGTCTGCCGCCGAGATGGAGCGGTGCTGCTGGATGTCGTGGTTCGCCAGCGGCTCGGGCGCTTGTGCCAAAGGATGATGAGGCGCCACGGCGAACACGAACTCCATCGTGCCGAGCAAGCGCGTGGTGTAGCCGCCGCCAGAAGGCCCTTCGCCCGGGGCGCCTATCGAGATATCCGCCCGGTTGCTGATCAGGGCGTCCCAGCTGCCGCCGTAGACCTCGCGCAGCAGGTGCACGCGGGTGCCGAAGCCTTGGCGGTAGAAGCGCTCCATGATGTCGTACAACGGCTCCAGCCTGAGGATGTCGCTGATGGCGATGCGGATGTCGGTTTCTATGCCGGTGGCGACGCGGCGCACCCGGCATTCCAGTTCGCCGGCCGCCTTGAGCAGGTGGCGGCCTTCGCGCAACAGCTCCAGCCCTGCTTCGGTGAGCTTCGCCTTGTGCCCGCTGCGGTCGAACAGCTTGATGTTGAGATCGTCTTCCAGCGTGCGGATGGTATAGGTGATGGCGGAGGGGACGCGGTAAAGGCTCTCGGCCGCTGCGGAAAAACTGCCTTCGCGGTCAATCGCATCCAGCACTTCCAGCGCCTCGATGGAAAGCTTGATGCTCATGCGGAGGCTTTCGGGAGCGGGTCGCGCTCATGCACCCAGAACAGCGTGGCGCCCGCAATCGCCGCCGGCATCATCAATACGTTGAGGCCGGGAACCCACAGCGCCGCATAGACGCTGGCGCCAAAGCCCAGGCTTTTCAGGCGCTTCTGCCTCAGCCAGGCCAGCATGTCCTGCCAGCCAAGCTTGTGGTTGTCCGCAGGGTAGTCGAGGTATTGCACGCACATCATCCAGACGCCGAACAGCAGCCACAAGGGCGGAGCGAGCAAGTTGAGTCCGGGGATCAGCGACAGGACCATGAGGCAGAGCGCGCGCGGCAGGAAGTAAAGCAGCTTGCGCAGTTCCCGGCCCAGGGTGCGGGGGACGATGGCCAGCAGTTCCTGCAGGTTGAACGCGGGGAAGTCATCCTGGCCACGGATCATGACTTCCGCCTTTTCTGCCAGCAATCCATTGAAAGGCGCGGCAATCAGGTTGGCGAACAAGCTGAAGGTGAAGAATATGATCAGCGCGAGCAGGATGACGAACAGGGGCCAGGCAAGATAGGAAAGGAACTCCAGCCAGCCGGGCAGAGTGGACAATAAGCCCGCGATCCATCTGTCGAACTGCTTGACGGCGTAATAGACCATGCCGATGAAGAGCGCGAGGTTGGCAAGCAGCGGCAGCAGCACGAACAGGCGCAGGCCTGGGCTCAATACCAGCTTCAGTCCCTGCAATAGATATTGCGGTCCTGACAGGGCGCGAGGTTGAATGGCGGTTGTCATCGGCTGTGGGCGGCGTTGCGCAACATGTTCATAACTTTTGAACAATATATACAAAATTCTTTGCTATTCATACTGCGAGCGATTATCTACCATGCCTGCTGACGTTCAATATTATTGAAGATGAAGAGAGGCGCACCATGATCAGTCTGCGTAAAGCCCAGGACCGCGGCCATGCCAACTATGGCTGGCTCGATAGCTACCATTCGTTTTCCTTTTCCGGCTACCACGATCCCGAGCACATGCACTACTCGGTGCTGCGCGTGATCAACGAGGACGTGATCGCGACCGGCATGGGGTTCGGCATGCATCCGCACCGCGACATGGAAATCATTACCTACATGCTCAAGGGCGAGCTGCGCCACGAGGACAGCCTGGGCAACGGCTCGGTGATCCGTGCGGGCGATGTGCAGCGCATGAGCGCTGGCACCGGCATCGTCCACAGCGAATTCAACGCTTCCGACCGCAGCCAGGCACATCTCTTGCAGATATGGCTGTTGCCCGAGAAGGATGGGATAGCGCCTGGCTACGAGGAGAAGCATTTTGCCGCCGAGCAGAAGCGCGACCGCTGGTGCCTGATCGCCTCGCGCGACGGTAGCGAGGGTTCATTGCGCATTCACCAGGATGTTGCTCTGTATGCAACAGTGCTGTCTGAAAACCAGCAGATCGAATACGGCATGCAGCCCGGTCGCAGCGTATACCTGCAGGTGGCGCGCGGAAGCGTGACCCTGGATGGGCTGCTGTTGGAGGCTGGCGATGCCGTGAAGGTCGACGCGCAGCAACATATTGAGATCACGGCAGGGGAAGAAGCGGAAGTGCTGCTGTTCGACCTGCCATCCCATACATCCCATTAATCTTGTGTATTGAAAGGAATATCATGACGAAAGTTGTAGTGGTGTATCACAGCGGCTACGGCCATACCGAAGTCCAGGCAAAAGCGGTGGCGCGCGGGGCGGAAAAAGTGGCCGGCACCGAGGTGCTGCTGCTCAATTCCGAGGAGGCGCAGCAAGACTGGGAGGCGCTGAACGCGGCGGACGCCATCATCTTCGGCAGCCCGACCTACATGGGCTCGGCTTCCGCCCAGTTCAAGGCATTCATGGATGCCAGCTCCAGCATCTGGTATAACCGTGGTTGGAAGGACAAGGTGGCGGCAGGCTTTACCACTTCAGCCAGCCAGAGCGGCGACAAGCTCAACACCATCGTGCAGCTCACCATATTTGCCGCCCAGCATGGCATGATCTGGGTAGGCAACGATCTGCTGCCGGGGAACAATAGCAGTGCGGGCTCAGTCAATGACTTGAACCGCCTGGGCGGGTTTCTGGGCGCGTTGGCCCAGGCCAATAGTGACCAAGGCCCTGACGTCGCCCCATTGCAGAGCGACTTGCTTACTGCGGAACACCTGGGCGAGCGTGTTGCCGATATCACCAAGAAGCTACGCGGCTAATATTAATAACGACTTTTTTGATACGCAGAGAGGAAATGCAATGAAACATTCCATCGCTAAACTGGGCTTGGTTGCAGGCCTGTTCGCGGCAAGCAGCCTGGCGTTTGCCGCTGCCGAGACTTACGAGATCGACAACAAGCACAGCTTCGCCAACTTCGCGATCCGCCATGTGGTTTCCAAGACTTCCGGCACCTTCAGCGACATCACCGGCAAGCTGATCATCGACAAGGACAACCTTGCCAAGTCGAGCGTCGATGCCAAGATCAACGTGCTGAGCGTCAACACCAGCAACGAAAAGCGCGACGAGCACATCAAGAAAGAGGAATACCTCAATGCCGGCAAGTTCGGGGAGATCCACTTTGTCAGCACCAAGATCGAACCCACCTCCGCCAGCCAGGGCAATGTCACAGGCAAGCTCACCATCAACGGCGTAACCAAGGACGTGACCTTCCCGTTTGCCGTGCTCGGTTTCGGCAAGGACCCATGGGGCGGCCTGCGCACCGGTATCGAAGCCAAGACCATCATCCGGGCGTCCGACTACGGCTACACCTGGGGCAAGCCTGGCTCCCCGGTGGGCGATGACGTCGAAGTCACCTTGCTGATCGAAGGCGTCAAGAAGTAAGCCTTGCCCGTCCTGCCTTAACCTGAAACGCCCGCAGGTGCCGCTTGCGCGGCGTTTTGCTGTTTGATCACGGAGGAAATTCATGTCTGCCGATTTATTCAGCCCGACCAAGTTGGGCAGCATCGCGCTCAAGAACCGCATCGTCATGGCGCCCTTGACCCGCAACCGCGCCGGCAAGGGCAACGTGCCGCAACCCATCAATGCAGAATACTACGCCCAGCGCGCTTCCGCCGGGCTGATCATCACCGAGGCGACGCCGATTTCCGCCACTGGGCACGGTTATCCCGCCACCCCGGGCATACACGATCCCGAGCAAGTCGAAGGCTGGAAGCTAGTCACCCAGGCCGTGCATGCCAAGGGCGGCAAGATCGTGCTGCAGCTCTGGCATGTGGGCCGTATCTCGCACCCGTCCCTGCAGCCCGGCAATGCCTTGCCGGTCGCGCCTTCTGCCATTAAGCCGGCAGGTCAGGCCTTCACCTACGAAGGCTTGCAGGATTTCGTCACGCCGCGTGCATTGGCGATCGAGGAGCTGCCTGGCATCGTGGCGGATTATGCGCGTGCCGCGCGCAACGCGCTCGAGGCCGGTTTCGACGGGGTCGAGATTCATGCCGCGAACGGCTACCTGCTAGACCAGTTCCTGCGCGACGGCACCAATCATCGTACCGATGAATACGGCGGCAGTATCGAGAACCGTACGCGCCTGCTGCTGGAAGTGACCAAGGCGGTGGTCGAGGTGGCGGGTGCCGACCGTGTCGGCGTGCGCATCTCGCCGCTAAACCCGTTCAACGATATCAGCGATTCCAACCCGCAGGCATTGTTCAACCATGTGGCTGAGAGCCTCAGCCCGTTTGGCCTGGCCTACCTGCATGCGGTGGAGGGTGGCATGGGCGGCGAGGATGTGCCGCCGTTCGATTTTTCCGCGTTGCGCAAGCATTTCAAGGGCGGCTACATCGCCAACCTCGGCTACGACCAGGCCAAGGGCGATGCCGCGATTGCCTCGGGCCATGCCGACGCGGTCGCCTACGGCGCGTTGTACATTGCCAACCCCGACCTCGTGGAACGCTTCCGGCAGGATGCGCCGCTGAATACCCCTGACCAAGCCACATTCTATGGCGGCGATGCCAAGGGCTATACCGATTACCCAACCCTACAAGGATAATAAGATGTCAAGAAAACCAGCAGTCACCAGCGTACCCATCGATTCCACCATTGCCGAGCGCTGGAGCGGCCGCGCCTATGACGCCAGCAAGCCGGTCAGCCGCGAGCAGACCATTGCCTTGCTGGAGGCAGCCCGTTGGGCACCGTCCTGCTACGGCGACCAACCGTGGCGCTTCATCGTCTGGGACAAGAACAAGGATGCCGCGGCATGGCAAAAGGCCTTCGACACCCTGGTGGAGTTCAACCAGGGCTGGGTCAAGAATTCACCGCTCCTGGTCTTGATCGCCGCGGATACCAAGTTCCACCATAACGGCAAGCCCAATCGCTGGGCAGCGTATGACAGCGGCGCGGCCGCAGAGAACCTCTGCCTGCAGTCAACCGCACTCGGGCTGATGGCGCACCAGATGGCAGGTTTTGACGCCGACAAGCTGCGCGCCGCTTTTGCCATCCCCGAGCAGATCGAGATCATTGCCATGGTCTCGGTAGGCTATGCAGCCGACCCTGCCACGCTGGAAGGGGAAGCTAAGGAGCGCGAGCTGGCGGCACGCAGCCGTCGCGAGCTGGGAGAGCTGTTCTTCGACAGCGCCTGGGGCAAGCCCATTGTCTGAGTTGCCGGTATACAGGTCTGTTATAATGAAAAATTCCATCCATTAGCCGGGATTTAATCATGCCTGTTTTGCAGCTTACAAAAGCCAACTTCAAGCAAACCATCGAGAGCAATGACTTTGTGATCGTCGATTTCTGGGCGCCCTGGTGTCAGCCGTGCGTCGCTTTCACGCCTGTTTTCGAGGCTGCTTCCGAGCAGAACCCGGATATCGTGTTCGGCATGGTGAATACCGAGGAAGACCCGGAAATCAGCGAGTATTTCGAGGTCGACAAGATCCCGGGCATCCTGGTGATCCGCGAGCAGGCTGGTATTCATGCCCAGGTCGGCGAGATCGGCGCTCCTGCGCTGGACAAGATCATCGAGTGGGCAAGGGCCTACGACATGACCCAGGTGCGCGAGTATTACACACAGCAGGAGGCAGCCGCCAAGTAGCAATCAGTCTTGGTGTATAGAAGCACATTGAGTGCCGCCCACTTGGAAAAGTGGGCGGCATTTTTATTTGCTACTATCCGGTGTACATGGATGATCAAGCCACATGGAGAGCATCATGAACGTCATGTTGAAGCGCGCCTATGAACTTCCGACCGAGTCGGATGGCACGCGCGTGCTGGTAGATAGGCTCTGGCCGCGCGGATTGGCGAAAGCCAAGGCTTGCATCGATCTCTGGCTCAAGGAGGTCGCGCCTTCTACCGAACTGCGGCAATGGTTCGGGCACGACCCGGAGAAATGGCAGGAATTCAAGCGGCGCTATCGTACCGAATTGAAAAATAACCCGGCTTGGGCGGAACTGCAGAAACTCGCGCAGCAAAAAGACATTACCTTGATATATGCGGCCCGCGACCAGTTGCATAACGAGGCCGTGATCCTCAAGCAATGGCTGGATGCCTCCGCCTGATGATTAGGGCCACAGTTTGGTAGGGCGGGGGCGTGGCCTACTAAGCCCAGTAAAGCAAAGAATTCAGGAGTCAGAAGCCGCCCGTGCTGAGCAGGCGGAACAGGAAAAATACGCCTATCCCCATCATGAGGTAAAGCGGCAGGTCGCCCCGTTTGCTCAATTCGCCGCGCCGGGGGGCGGTCAGCCAGCGGTTGGCAAGATAGATGACCAATATTGCGGCGGGAATGGCCAGCAATGTCCAGGTGCCGGAAAATACCCAGGCCATGGAGCGGTCCAGCCAGCCTTCGTCATTGAACAAGTGCACGGCAATACCGACGATCCCGACCAGCATCAATCCCAGCCGGAGGCCGGCCAGCAAGGTGGCGAGCAAGGACTCTGGTTTGGCATCGGGGTTGCGCGCAGGTTTGCTCATATTGGCTGGCTCCTGGAGGCTGTATCTAGCCCGGGGATGACGGCAGGTATTTGCTCGGGTCTACCGATTTGCCCTGGCGGCGAATCTCGAAATGCAGCTTGACCTTGTCGGTATCGGAATCGCCCATTTCTGCAATCTTCTGCCCACGGGTGACCTGCTGGCCTTCCTTCACCAGGATATTGCTGTTGTGGGCATAGACGGAGAGGAAGGTGTTGTTGTGCTTGATGATGACAAGCTTGCCGTAGCCGCGCAGGTCCGAACCGCTGTAGATCACTTTGCCGGGCGCGGCCGCATGCACGGGCTGCCCCATGGCGCCGCCGATATCCAGCCCCTTGGTGCTGGCGGAATCGTTGAAGCCTGCGATCACCTTGCCGTTGGTCGGCCATGCCCAGTCGATGCCTTCAATGCTGTTGGTGGCGGATGAAACCGTTGCGCTTGGCGCCGGGGAGGGCGTGGCAGCAGGCGTGCTTGGCGTGGCGGTTGCAGGCGTAGCCGCCGTTGGCGCAGCCGCTACCTGGGGTTGCGGCGCAGGCACTGGGGCATTCAAGGCCGCTTCGCTGTAGGGCTGGCGCAGCGCCTTGGGCTCAACCACCAATAACGGCTGGCCGGGTGCCGGCGTGGCGGTGCCTGTCTGGCCTGTCACAGTGGCGGGGCCGCTGCCGCCATCCAGGTTGAGCGGTGTGATGATGACATCGCCATCGGCAATGCTGGCCGGTTGGCCTGGAATCGGGCTGGCTGCCGGGGCGGCGTCTGCCGTGCGGGCAGGCAGGTTAAGCTGCTGGCCGATATGGATGGTGTAGGCCGGCGGCGCGATATTGTTGAGCTGTGCAATCTCTTTGTAGTCGAACCCGTATTCCAGGCCGATACTGTAGAGGGTGTCGCCTTTCTTGACCGTATGCGTATTGGGGCGCCAGTCGCTGGATTGCTGGCCGGCGCTCGGCTTGCTCTGCGTGGCGACCGGCGGCTTGGCTGCCGGTGCGCGGTCCACCACCGGAGCGTGCTCGGTCGTGCTGCAGCCGGCTAGGCCGATCAGGAATAGGCTGACGAGCCAGGATTTGTTGACTTGCTTAGTCCATTGCATTAGTTGGTTCCACCTAGCAGCGGCACGAATTTCACCGCTTCCAGTTTACTTTGTCTGTATTCAGAGCCTGTTGCCGTCTTGATGTGTTCGACCAGGTACAGGATTTGTTCTTCGGTGCCGACGGGGATCACCATACGCCCCCCTACGGCAAGCTGTTCAAGCAGCTCTTGCGGGATATGGCGCGCAGCCGCTGTGACAATAATACCGTCAAAAGGTGCCAGTTCCGGCAAGCCCATGGTGCCGTCGGCATGCTTGAGCTTGATATTGGCAAGGCGCAATTCGCGCAAATGGCCGCGCGCCTTCATCAGCAGCGGGCGGATGCGCTCCACCGAGTAGACTTCCTTGGCAACCTTGGAAAGCACGGCAGTCTGGTAGCCGCAGCCGGTGCCGATCTCCAGCACTTTTCCGAGCGGACCGCCGTTGCGCAGGATCTCGGTCATGCGCGCCACGATGTAGGGCTGGGATATGGTCTGCCCGAAGCCGATCGGCAGCGAGCCGTCCTCGTAGGCGCGCGAGGACAGCGCCTCGTCGACGAATATATGGCGTGGAATGGCGCCCAGGGCCGCCAGTACCACCTCGTCCTTGATGCCCTTCTCGCCCAGGCGTCCCAGCATGCGCTCGCGCGTACGCTGGGAAGTCATGCCGATGCCGCGTAATGCCGTGCTGCTCATGCTTTACAGCGCAAGCCAGTTCTTGACCTGTTCACGCTGGCTGTATTGCGTGAGGTCGATTTGCAGGGGCGTGATGGAAATGCGGTTCCGGCTCACGGCATGGAAATCCGTGCCGTCCCCGGCATCCTGCGCGCTGCCTGCCGCACCGATCCAGTAGACGGTTTGGCCGCGCGGCGTGGTGGACTTGATCACAGGCTCCGCCTTGTGTCGCTTGCCGAGGCGCGTGACTTCCGTGCCCTGGATCTGCTCGAACGGCACATCCGGCACATTGATATTCAGCAGCACGGGCGGCGGAAAGCGGTCCTTCTGGTAACGCTCGACCAGGCCGACCATGAAGCGTGCCGCCGTCTCGAAATGCTGTACGCCGTGGCGCGACATGGAGACGGCAAATGAAGGCACGCCGAGCAGAAAGCCCTCGGTGGCTGCGGCGACGGTGCCGGAATAGATGGTGTCGTCCCCCATGTTGGCGCCGTCGTTGATGCCGGAAATCACCATGTCGGGCAATTCGTCGAGCAAGCCTGTCACGGCGAGGTGCACGCAGTCGGTCGGGGTGCCGTTGACATAATAAAAGCCATTGCTGGCTTTATGCACCGACAGCGGACGGTCCAGCGTCAAGGAATTGCTGGCGCCGCTACGGTCGCGCTCGGGGGCGACCACCACGATGTCCGCCACCTTTGCCAGGTGCTGGGCCAGGATATTGAGCCCGGGGGCGAAATAGCCGTCGTCATTGGAAAGAAGAATACGCATTTTTTTATTATAACCGAGTCATGGAGCGCTTTTCACGCCCATCCGACAACAATCGCGTAAAAAATGTGACAGGCGGTTTCAGCTGCCGTGCTTGAGCTTGACGGCAGTTTCCGCCAGGCGTTTTCCCAGCGCGATACACAGCGCTTTTTCCTCGGCGCTGACCGGCTTGTCGTTCATCACCCCGGCAAGATGGCTGGCGCCGTAAGGCGTGCCGCCGGTGCTGGTGGCAGCCAGCGCGGGTTCGGAATATGGCAGGCCCAGCACCAGCATACCGTGGTGCAGCAAGGGAATCATCATCGAGAGCAGCGTGCTCTCCTGCCCGCCATGCATGGAGGAAGTGGAAGTGAACACCGCGGCAGGCTTGCCGATCAGCGCGCCCTTGAGCCAAAGCCCGCTGGTGCCATCGAGGAAATATTTCATCGGCGCCGCCATATTGCCGAAGCGGGTCGGGCTGCCCAATGCCAATGCCGCGCATTCCTCAAGGTCGGCCAGCTCGACGTAAGGGTCGCCGCTCTGCGGAATCTCGGGTTCGGTCGCTTCATGATTCGCTGATACCTTGGGCACCGTGCGCAACCTGGGCTGCGCGCCCTCGACGGAAGCAATGCCGCGCGCGATGAGCTTAGCCATCTCGCGGACGGAGCCGTTTTGGGAATAATAGAGGACGAGAATGTCGGTCATTTTTTGCGCTTGTCCTTGATACGTTGTTTGGTTTTATCAGTCTCGAATAACCCGGTGGCCTTGATCAGCTCGCTGAATTTGCTATAGCCATAATTGCGTGAATCAAAGGCTGGAAAATTCTTGATCATGTGTTTTTTTGTCTCTCCAATGTGGGCATAACCATCGTCATCAGACAATGCGCTGATTGCAGAGCGGATTAGCGTGATCAGACGCGCATCCATCGCCAGCTCTCGGCTATTCTTGCGTACGCCGGGTGCAGATGCGGGTGGAGTTGTGGATGTCGATGGGGCAAGCTTGGGTTTGGGATCTGAGTTTGAAGGTGTTTCTGCCGTTGAGGCTGGAGAGGGC
Source organism: Methylobacillus pratensis (assembly GCF_054072455.1). Taxonomy (NCBI): domain Bacteria; kingdom Pseudomonadati; phylum Pseudomonadota; class Betaproteobacteria; order Nitrosomonadales; family Methylophilaceae; genus Methylobacillus; species Methylobacillus pratensis. Next base: position 275,233 of record NZ_JBSUSR010000005.1, on the reverse strand, counting down.
TCTTGATGATCAGGCGACTTTTCTTTTGACAGAATTTCAATGTAGATGAATTTGTTACATGCTGCGATTAACGAGTCAGGTGTTTTTTGTTCGCCAAAACCATAAACCTGTTTACCTGATTCACGTAATCGGGTGGCTAGCCGGGTAAAGTCGCTATCACTGGATACGATGCAAAAACCATCCAGGGGCGCCGTGTATAGCAAATCCATGGCATCAATGATGAGAGCACTGTCGGTTGAGTTCTTGCCTTTTGTATTGGCATATTGCTGGATAGGCTGAATTGCATATTTGGGCAGAATTTCTTTCCAACGCTGCATCCTGGTTTCAGTCCAATCTCCATAAATACGACGAATGCTGACATCGCCGAATTTCGAGATTTCCTCCAATAATTCATCGACGACATTGATGAATTTGAACGTATTGTCGGCATCAATCAATATTGCCAGGCGAGGGCTTCCAGTCTCGGTATGGTGCATGTTGATACTTCCTTGGATTTATTATTGGAAGCGGAAAGTATAAAGCACATCCACCGCGCTCTCCGACCCGGCTTGCGACACAACAGACCAGTTCCGGCTGATGGTATAGGTGAGCTTGGCGACGTTGAGCAGGCCGGTGAGGCTCTTTTCGTAGCTGAGGTAGAGCTTGGAGGATAGGCGCTTGCCGAAATTGACGGTGGAGCTTTCCACGTCGTTGCCGCCTATGCTGAAGCTGTCGAGGCCGGCGGCGCGGGCCATCCTGGTCTGCAGGGGCACGGAGTCGCCCTGGGAGAGCAGGACGCCAGCGGCGAGCGAGAGCATGGCGAACTCGTTCTTGCCTGCCTGGTCGAGGCCGTGGCCCAGCACGAGCCAGGAGAGTTTTTCGCTGTCCGGCACGCTGGGGGTTGAAACCAGCTTGACGGTGGGCATCTGCGTATTGCCCGTGATCTCGACGCCGGCCTGCACGGTCTGGTTCTGGCGCATGGCGATGATGTTGAGTCCAGGGTTGTCGACGGGGCCGCTGAAGTTGACGATGCCCTTGGTGATGTTGAGCAGTTGTCCATAGGCCATGTAGGTGCCGCCGACGACGATGGAGCCTTCCGCGCGCAAGCTGTCAGGTACGCTGCCCGACAGGGTGAGGATGCCGGTGAGGTAGCCGTCCAGGCCGAAACCGCGCAGCAGGAATTGTTTGCTTGGGTCGACGATGCCGACGACTTCGTCGCCGAGGTTGATCCTGAGCCTGCCGATGGTGAATTGCAGCGGGCTGCTTTCTTCCTCGCGCTCGCGGCCGATCACGACGACGTCATTGCCTAGCTGCGGCGCGCCTTCGGGGGCCAGTTCGATCAAGCCCCGCACGATGCGCAGGTCGCCGTCCAAGGTGAGCTGGTTGTCCTGCAATGTGGTTTTCGCGCTGCCTTTCAATACCACTGTGCGGTCGGTGCGTTCTGCGGCCGTGAAATCGTCCAGCACCCAGTCGATTTCCATTTCCGGCTTGCCCGCTGCGAGGCGGATGCCGCCGCTGGCATTGATGGTGCCCTTGCCGCCGGTGAAGCGCAGCGTGTCCAGGGTGAGCCTGTCGCCCGACAACGAGGCGTCAAGCTGGCCGTTGGTGAGGTTGACGCCTTCGGCAGGCAGGCTGACGGTCAGGTTGCGGCCGCGGATGTTGCCGCCGAGGTTGGGGTTGCCGATGCTGCCGTCGGCATTGATGCTAACGTTGAGCGTGCCGTCTGCCTGGACCTCGGGAGAGGGCAGCCAGGCAAGACTGTTGATGTCCGCTGTCAGGCTGGCTTGCAACGGCGCGTTGCTTTCCAGGCTGAAACTGCCGGCCGAGCTGGTGACGCTGGTATTGAGGCTGCCCGCGATATTGCCCAGCTTGCTGCCGCGGATGTTGGCCGTCAGGTCGACCTGGTTGTCCCGCATCGCCAGCAGCAATTTGACTTCGCTGAGGCCGAGCGGCTGCTCGGGATGGCCTTCGCGTACCACGACAAGGTCGCCGGATTCGCGCTGCAGCGTGACGGTGCCGTTGAGTGATTCCCCGGCATTGATGTCCCATTGCCCTGAAAATACCGGGTTGCCCTTGAGATTGGCGGGCAATGAAAACAGCAGTGGCGGGATGTCCTGCAAGGCCAGTTGCTCAATGCGGCCGTGCGTCTGCAGACCGCTGGCGCCTTGCCGTAGCGCATCCAGGCTGATGCGGCCCTGCTTGAACTGCAGCACCAGGTTGTCGATGGCAAGCCCGGCCTCGTCGTAGCGGATGGGGGCCGGGACCTGCAGTTTGATCGGGGCTTCCGATTGGTATTCGAGTTGCTGCAATGCGCCTATCCAGGCACCGGTGGTGTCGATGCCGCCGGCGATAGTCGATTGCAGCTTCAGCCCGGTGCCGGCGGCCTCCAGCTTGAGGACATGTTGCGCGCGGTTGCCGTTCAAGGCGATCTTGCCGTCGATGAAGCTGCCCTGGTTGATGCGCAGGCCCTCGGCATTGAGCGCCGCCGCGAGGTCGCCCATGGCGTGCAGATTGCCGTTGCCGCTGATTTTGCGTGCCGTGACATTGCCTGGCAGGCGCAGGTTTTCCGCGAGCAGCTGGAATTGCGCGCGCAGGTCGTCAAACTCGCCGGCTACCGTGCCGTTGGCTTCGGCCTTGCCGGCAAATGCCGGGCCCAAGGCATTCAATGCAGGCAAGGCGGCTTGCCAGGCGAGGCTGCTGCCGGGTTGGCCTAGGCTGCCGTTTGCGGTGATGCGGTTGCCGCCCAGCGTGGCATCCACCTGGATGCTGTCCAGGATGTTGTCGAGCAGGCGCAGGCTGGCCTTGGCCTGCAGGGGCTGGCCGCGCCATTGGCTATCCAGGCTGTTGAGCGCCACGGTGAGGTCGGCGGCGGGCAGCAGTTTGCCGTTGAGGCTGAGATCGGCGCTCAGGCGGGCGTCTGTCGCCTGGCCCAATGCTTTCGGATCCAGGTCGCGCAGGCGGACATCGAGCTTGAGCGGCAGGTCGCCTTCCAGGGTGACTTCCCCCGCGATATCCAGCTTGCCTGCGGCAGGCAGTGCGCTATCGGCCGCTACCATAGCGGGTAACTGATCCTGCATGGCCAAGAGGTTGTGCATCTCGAAACGCAAGGCCTGGAGGTCGCCGGAAAGAATGGTGTTGAGGTCGTAGGGCATGTTGCCTTGCGCCTGGCGCACGTGGATATTGCCGGACAAGGGGAACGGCTTGCGGTTCTGCAGCGCGACTTCAGCCGTAATGTCGCCCCAGGGCGTCTCCGCGCGCGACAGTTGCAGGCGGATGGTATTGCTGTCCGCCGCCATGTTGAGGGTGACATGCTGCAGCACCTGGCGGCTGTTGCCGGAGACGATCTCGATTTCGTCGATTGAAGCCTGTTCCACCTCTACGGGGAAGGGCACCTGAATGGTATCGGGTAGTTCGGGCAGGCTGCTGGCAGGCGCGTCCGGCTTATCGTCTGCCGGGACCTGCTTCATGGTGATGACCAGGCGCTGTGCGTGCAGCCGGTCCACGCGCAGGCGGCCTTCGCGCGTGGGCAGCAGCCTGAGGTGGCTGTCGAACTGCAACAGGTCGATCTCCATGTTGCCGGCATCGTAATGCAGGTCCTGCAGGCTGGAGCTGAGCTGGATCAAGGCATATGCCGGCGCTATGCAGGGCAGGAACCACAACAGCAGGATGATCAGCAGCCGCTTTGCCATCAGAAAGTGACCCCCAGGTTGAAGTGCAGCCGGTATTCGCCGGTTTCCTGGCCGCGGGCGATGTCGACGCCGATCGGGCCTGCGGGGCTCTTGAAACGGGCGCCCAGGCCGTAACCATACACCGGCTTGAGGTCGCGCGTATTGTTCGCCGCATTGCCGAAATCCACGAATGCGGCGGCGCCCCATGACTCCGTGAGCCATTGGATCACCTCAATGCTGCCGGTGACCAGGTAGCGCCCGCCGATCACGGCGTCGCCGTCGGCAACGCCCAGGCTCTGGTAGGCATAGCCGCGCACCGATTGGTCGCCGCCGGCGCGGAACAGGTAGGTGGCGGGGGCATTGTCGGCACCGCTGACGATGCCGCCTTCGAGCCTGGTGATCAATTGCGTGCTGCGCGTCAGTGGGTAGTAAGCCTGGGTCTTGGCATAGCTTTGCAGGAATTTGCCATTGGCCATGACATCGAGCGGGGCGCTGGTGAACAAGGCATTGAACAAGTAGCCGCGCGTGGGGTTTAGTTCATTGTCGATGCGGCGCAAGGTGATGCCGTAGGAGATGGTGGCGGCATAGTTGTTCTGGGATTCGCTGCCATCAATCGCCACATGTTCCAACAGGTAAGCCGCCCCTATGGTCTGCTCGAAGCTGCGCGGTCCCCATGAGCGCTTTACCCCGGTGCCCAGGGTAGAGGTGGTCTGGCCCTCGATATCCAGGCGGTTGAGGTCGGCATTGAAGCTGTCGCGGTAGCCGTTCTTGTCGGTGGGCAGGCGGATCAGGGAATTGAGCGATTGCGCTTTCTGCTCGATCTTCAAGGTGTTGGTGAAGCGCCAGCCGCGGTTGAACAGGTTGAGGTCCTGGTAGGTCAGCGTGGTGCGTGCGCCCGTGTTGGTACTGGCGCCGACGCCGATGCCGACCTGCACCGATTGCATTTCCGTGACGTTGACGACGATGGGGGCGGCTTCCGGGTCAGCATTGTCGGTATGCGACGTGACTTCGACATTGCTGAAGTATCCGCTGGCCTGCAGTTCGGACTGGAAGAACAGCAACCGGGCCTGGCTGTAGGTTTCGCCAGGCTTGATTGGGTTGATGTTCTCGACCAGGCTGCGCGGGTAGCGCTGCAGGCCGTTGACCTCCAGGCCGCCGAAGCGGAAAGGCGCGCCGCTGTCGATTTCCACCATCAGCCGGACCTTGTTGCTGGCAGCGTCGATCTCGGCCTTGCTGTTGGTGATCCTGGCATTGGGATAGCGTTGCAGCACCAGCCCGCTGAGCAGGCCGCGCTTGGCGCTGGACCAGCGGTCCTGGCTGAAGCGCATATCCTGCTTGAGGGACCAGTTTTCAATGAGTTGCGCAGGCTCGGGCTTTTCGCCGCTGGCCTGATTGGTGATATCGCCAGTGAAGCGGATATCGACTTCCTGGACGGTGACCGGGTCGCCAGTCTGGACCGTGAACTTGGCGCGGTTCCTCGTGGTGTTGCCTTCCGTGCTGGTCTCGAGGCTTTGCTCGATGGTGGGCGAGAAATAGCCCTCGGTGGCCAGCAGGTCCTCGATATTGCGCGGGGCGGCCTGCAATAGCCGGTGCCACTCGGCGGTATTCATGCGCGGGCTGTTGAGCCAGCGCATGATATCCATGTGTTTCTCCAGCAGGTCGTCGACGGAGGACGGAGCGTCGATATCGACGCTGTAACGATTCTCTGCAGCGTGGCCGGTTTGGTTCAAGAGCAGGAACCAGGCCACGAACGCTAGAGAACAAGCGCGCAAGGCCTGGAAGGATAGAGAAATAACCTGGGCGCAATGAGGGCGTAACAGCGCCAGGGTATGGGTTTCTCTAGATCGATTTTGCAAGTGCGCTAGCTTTTCCTGTGTAAGTGGCGGGAGTCAGTTCCAGCAGTTCCTGCTTCGCCTCGGCGGGAATCTTGAGCTCCTGGATGAAGGTGTGCAGCGATTCCTTGTTGATGCCGCCCTTACCGCGCGTGAGCGCCTTGAGCTGTTCGTAAGGGTTGGGCACGCCATATCGACGCATCACGGTCTGGATTGGTTCCGCGAGCACTTCCCAATTGCTGTCCAGGTCTTCCTCCAGGCGCTGGCGGTTGACCTCGAGCTTGCCCAGGCCCTTGAGGCAGGAATCGTAGCCGAGCAGCGCATAGCCCAGCGCGACGCCCATGTTGCGCAGCACGGTGGAATCGGTCAAATCGCGCTGCCAGCGGGAGATCGGCAGCTTTTCCGCCAGGTGGCGCAGCACGGCATTGGCGAGGCCCAGGTTGCCTTCGGAGTTCTCGAAGTCGATCGGGTTGACCTTGTGCGGCATGGTGGAGGAGCCGACTTCGCCTTCCTTCACCTTCTGCTTGAAGTAGCCCTGGGAAATATAGCCCCAGATGTCGCGGTCGATGTCGATCAGGATGGTATTGATGCGGGCGACCGTGTCATAAAGTTCCGCCATGTAGTCGTGCGGCTCGATCTGGATGGTATAGGGATTGTAGGTCAGACCCAGGCTCTCGACGAACTTGCGGGCAAAGCTTTCCCAGTCGAACTCGGGATAGGCGGAAAGGTGGGCGTTGAAGTTGCCTACCGCGCCGTTGATCTTGCCGAGGATTTCGTTGCCGGCGAGCTGCTCGCGCTGGCGGCGCAGGCGGTACACCACATTGGCGAGCTCCTTGCCCAGCGTGGTGGGGGAGGCGGTCTGGCCGTGGGTGCGCGACAGCATCGGAGTGTCGGCCAGCTCGTGGGCAAGCTCGGTCAGTCGCGCAATGATGTTGTCGATCGTGGGAACGATGACTTCGTCACGCGCATTTTTCAGCATCAATGCGTGCGACAGGTTGTTGATGTCTTCGGACGTACAGGCGAAGTGGATGAATTCGCTGACTTCGCGGATTTCGTGGTTGCCGTCGAAATGTTCCTTGAGCCAGTATTCCAAGGCTTTGACGTCGTGGTTGGTGCGGGACTCAATCGCCTTCACCTGAGCGGCATCCGCCTCGCCGAAGGCTGCGATCACCTTGTCCAGCTCTGCGATGGTGCCCGCGCTGAATGGCGCGATTTCCTTGAGTTCCGTTTCGGCAGCGAGGGCCTTGAGCCACTCCACCTCGATCAGTGCACGGAAGCGGATCAGCGCATATTCGCTGAAATAGGGGCGTAACGGATCGAGCTTGGATTGATAGCGGCCATCGAGGGGGGAAAGTGCGTTAAGAGGTGTGAGCTCCATCGGTAAACCTTTTTGCATGGTAGTGAGCGCAGGCGCAAGGGCAATTTTGATCTCAGCTGCAACTTTGATCTAAGCTGCTCTGCCAGCGTTGGAAAAACGTGATTTTACCTGACATCTGCGATTGACAAAATCTCGGCTTCACTCGTTTTTTATATGGGACATGAACGCCGCAGCGTCCTTAATTGGCTCCGTTGCTGCGCCAAAGCGGTGCATAGGGGCTGGAGGCGGCATGGCTGCGGATGTCGTGCCGCCTGCGATTCGCTTGAAAGTTGATGAAGAAACACCGCTGAAGTGGCGGAGTACGCTGCAACAACGCAAAACATACGCGCTATCGGCCAAGATGGTTGTAAACAAGATTCATTCTCTGAAAAATCCTGTGAAAACAGGCACGTTCATTGCATGCAGCACATTGCCGGCGATTTATAAGCCAGCCGCAACACTGTATAATTCGCTTATTCAGGCCATGCAAGCCATATTGGCAGCCAGCGCGAACGCTGCCTTGGAAATGCGCCGCAACGGCGCCATGCGGGAAACAGTCAATATGCGTTGCAGCCTACCGCTATCACGAAGTTAATGGAAAACCATGCTAATCGCTTATCGTAAACATGTAGAAGAACGCGCCGCCGCCGGCCTTCCCCCTTTGCCGCTGGATGCAGAGCAAACGGCCGCCCTGGTCGAATTGTTGAAGAATCCTCCCGCTGGCGAGGAGCAGTTCCTCGTCAACCTGCTGGAAAACCGCATTCCCGCCGGTGTGGACCAGGCCGCCTATGTGAAGGCAGCCTTCCTGGCCGATATTGCCAAGGGCGAGGCAATATCGCCGCTGGTCAGCCCGCAACATGCCGTAAAGCTGCTGGGCACCATGTTGGGCGGCTATAACGTGCAGGCGCTGGTCGCCTTGCTGGACGGCCCGCTGGCCGTTGACGTCGTCAAGGCACTGTCGCACACCATCCTCATGTTCGACGCCTTCCATGACGTCGCGGAGAAAATGAAGGCAGGCAATACCCACGCGAAGACGCTGATCGAGTCCTGGGCCGCCGGTGAATGGTTCACCAGCCGCCCCAAGCTGCCGGAAGAGATGCGCCTGGTGGTGTTCAAGGTGGACGGCGAAACCAATACCGACGACCTCTCGCCCGCACAGGAAGCATGGTCGCGCCCCGACATCCCCTTGCACGCCAAGGCCATGCTCATTAACAAGATGGCGGACGGCTTGCAGACCCTGGAAAAACTCAAGGCGCAAGGCCTGCCGCTGGCTTATGTCGGCGACGTAGTCGGCACCGGTTCTTCACGCAAGTCCGCGATCAACTCCGTGCAATGGCACATGGGCAACGATATTCCCTACATCCCCAACAAGCGCACCGCCGGCGTGGTGCTGGGCGGCAAGATCGCGCCTATCTTCTTCAATACCGCCGAAGACTCCGGCGCCTTGCCTATCCAGTGCGACGTGAGCGCCATGAACACGGGCGACGTGATCGTGGTGCGCCCCTACGACGGCAAGGTGCTGAATGCCGCGGGCGAGGAAATCGCCAGCTTCGACCTCGCGCCTTTGACCATGCCGGACGAAGTGCGCGCGGGCGGCCGCATTCCCTTGATCGTCGGCCGCGGCCTGACCAACAACGCGCGCCAATTGCTGGGTTTGCCGCCTTCCGACCTGTTCATCCAACCGGTTGCGCCGGAAGATACCGGCAAGGGCTATACCCTGTCGCAGAAGATGGTGGGGCGCGCCTGCGGCCTGCCTGAAGGCAAGGGCGTGCGCCCAGGCACCTATTGCGAACCCAAGATCACCACCGTCGGCTCGCAGGACACCACCGGCGCGATGACGCGCGACGAACTCAAGGAACTGGCCTGCCTCGGCTTCTCGGCCGACCTGGTGATGCAGAGCTTCTGCCACACCGCAGCCTATCCCAAGCCGGTCGATATCAAGCTGCAGCACAGCCTGCCGGAATTCATTTCCAGCCGCGGCGGCGTCAGCCTGCGTCCTGGCGACGGCGTGATCCACTCCTGGCTCAACCGCCTGATCCTGCCCGATACCGTCGGTACCGGCGGCGATTCGCACACCCGTTTCCCGATCGGCATTTCCTTCCCGGCCGGTTCCGGCCTGGTGGCGTTTGCTGCCGCGATGGGCGCAATGCCGCTGGACATGCCGGAATCCGTGCTGGTGCGCTTCAAGGGCGAGATGCAGCCCGGCATCACCCTGCGCGACCTGGTGAACGCGATTCCCTATGCCGCGATCCAGAAAGGTGAGCTCACTGTGGGCAAACAGGGCAAGAAAAACGTCTTCAATGGCCGCATCCTCGAAATCGAGGGTTTGCCCGACCTAAAGGTGGAGCAGGCATTCGAGTTTGCCGATGCCTCTGCCGAGCGTTCCGCCAACGGTTGCACCGTGCACCTGAACAAGGAGCCGGTGATCGAGTTCCTCAAGTCGAATATCGTCCTGATGCAGAACATGATAGACAACGGCTATGAAGACGCTCGCACCCTGCAGCGCCGTATCGAGGCGATGGAAGCCTGGCTCGCCGACCCGCAACTGCTGGAAGCTGATAAGGATGCGGAGTATGCCTATGTGCTCGAGATCGACCTCAACGAGGTCAAGGAGCCGCTGGTGGCCTGCCCGAACGACCCGGACGACATCAAGCCGCTGTCCGCCGTCGTGGGCGACAAGATCGACGAAGTCTTCATCGGCAGCTGCATGACCAATATCGGCCATTACCGTGCTGCGGCCAAGGTGCTGGAAGGCGCCGGCGGCATCCCGACGCGCCTGTGGATCGCGCCGCCTACGCGCATGGACGAGAGCCAGCTGCGCGACGAAGGTGTTTACTCAGTATTCGGTGTGGCTGGTGCGCGTACGGAAGTGCCGGGCTGCTCGCTGTGCATGGGTAACCAGGCGCGCGTGGCGGACCGTGCCACCGTGTTCTCGACCTCGACCCGCAACTTCGACAACCGCATGGGCAAGGATGCGCGCGTGTATCTGGGCTCTGCTGAATTGGCCGCGGTGTGCGCCCGCCTGGGCCGCATCCCGACGCAGGAGGAATACCTGGAGACGGTAGGCGACAAGCTCAGCAAGAATGCCGACAATATCTACAAGTACCTCAATTTCGACCAGATGCCGGAATATGCCAAGAAGGTCATCCCGATTTCGGAAATCGCAGGCTAGTAATTTGTCATCGCATTAAAAAAACAGCCGCTTGATGCGGCTGTTTTTTTGTCTATGCTATTCGGCGATATGGGTTCATGCAGGAGAGTAGCTCCAGCGCGGACTCAACAGCACGATGATGAATGACACCAGCGAGAGCGTCGCCGCAATATATAAAAAGGCGGGTTCTGTCGACAGCCTTTGTGGATAGATGGCCTGGGCGGCCCCAAGCCCGGCGATATTGCCTCCCGCGACCAGCACTGCCGCGGCATAGTCGTGGAAGCGGCGCGCCTTGTTTGCGCTGCGGGACCACAGCGGGTCTGTATTGTAGCTCGGCAAACGTTCGTGGGCGGCATCGAGCTTTTCCAGGCTGGATAGGAACGTGCGCAAATTGGTGATGGCGCATTCCGCCTTGTAATTCAGGAAGGCCAGGCAGATTGAAGCGACCGGAAAGCCCAGGATTAGCCATTCGACGGGCGGTGCATGGTCAGACGGGGAAGGGCGCAAGGCCACAAGCGCAGCCAGCAGGCTGACCATCAGAGTCACGTACAGCGCCAGCGCTTGTTGCCTCTGGGCAATCCGCGCGTTGACTTCTTGATATGCCGCAATGAACCTGTAGTTTGCATCGACGATGATAGCCATGTGATTGGTAGGGAGTGATGAGCGAGAATGGCCTATCGTATGTGACGAATATTCTTGCGTCAAATAGGCCAGCCAGCAGGCTTGAAGCAAGCAGTGAGGTCCGGAATGTCGCTATTGATATTGTCCTTAGACCTTATTGAAGCTCAGTATGACTATTCCGATCATCACGATAACCGATCCAATAATGCGGGATTTCGCATATCCCTCTTTCAATAAAAGAGTACCAATGACTGTGGCAAAGACGATGCTGGATTCACGCAGTGCAACCACAGGCGCGATCGGGAGAGCCGACATCGCCCAGAGGGCAATGGCATAGCTTGAGACAGAGAGTAATCCTGCGCCTAGGCTGGTTTGCCATTGCTGTTGAATAAACACGGCAACCTGGCCTTTCCTCCGTGCATAAGCAATTCCTACCATGCCAATGCCGGTTATGATCTCTAGCCATGCGATATAGCTCAGGATAGAGCCGGATTTCCTGATTCCGATACCGCTTAGAAGACTGTAAGCTGCAATCGAAATGCCCATGAGCATGGAAAGTCGGGATACTTTTTGATCCGGTTTTGATGTTGATAGTCCAATAGTGACGATTCCTGTTGCAATGACCAAGGTTGCAAACATGCTTGATAAGGGCAACGCTTCTTTTATGATCAATGTAGCCAGCAAGGTAACCAACAACGTGGCAACGCCTCTTGATATTGGGTAAACCTGGCTGAGCCCACCGATGCGATATGTATGAATGATCAGGAAGTAATATAGATAATGGAAAAGGGCGGCAGCAATAATGAATGGGACACTATCTGATGCGGGAATGGGTAGTATGGATGCGATGATTATGCCGGCGACAAGTCCCACCGCTCGAATCGATGCCAGCATAAGCAGCCTATCTCCGGTATTTTTGATGATAGCGTTCCAGGATGCATGGGCAAGTGCGGCCATGAGAACGAATAGATAAAGCAGGTTGTCTTGCATGTGGGCAGTGCTCAGATTGAATTGGTGATGGTTTCAGGTATAGAGCAAGAATGATGCTTGAGCCTATGGATGCCGTTCAAGAATGGGTGTTGATTTCCTAGCGGTATGATATTGAATGGTTATGATGGATGTGCGGCTGGTTTAAAGGAGCCATTGGAATGAAGATTCTAGTTTTTGTCGTGCTGTTTTTAAGCTGCGGAGTATTGTTTGCAGCAGAAGCTGCACCCAAGCCGCCAGTCCAGGTGGAATATATCTCGCCGGAGAAGTTCACGGATATTTCCAGCACCAACCACGGGCCGCCCAACCCCAATTATCTTGACCAGTTGCGCAAGCATGTTGAAAAGAAGGCGGCGGGTTATCTGCGTCCGGGCGAACAGCTGACGATATCGATTAAGGATATTGATATGGCGGGCGGCTTCGAGCCCTGGATCATGCCGGTCAATCCCGACGTGCGCATGGTGCGGGATATTTATCCGCCACGCATCGTGTTGAATTACGAATTGCGGGATGGCGATGGGAAAGTGCTGCAGGCAGGCGATGAAAAATTGAGTAACCCAGCGTTTTTGCTCAACCCGCGTCCCAATAGCCTGGATACCATGCGCCATGAGAAAGCGTTGCTGGATGGCTGGTTGAGCAAGGTATTTTCCGGGCGCGCTGGCAATTAGTCTATGGAGGCATGGTCATGACCTTGGATTGGGAAAACGCGACGCCGCTGGCCTCGCTATTGGGAGGAGGGCTGATCGGGCTGTCCGCTGCGCTGCTGGTGGTGGCGAATGGCAAGGTTGCCGGTATCAGCGGCATTCTGGCCGGACTGCTGCAAAGGCTGGACCAGCGCAATGCCTGGCGGCTTGCGTTTCTCCTGGGCCTGCTGTTCGCGCCTATTGCCTATGAGGTTTTATGGGGCATGCCGGAGATCGTGGTGACAACGGACAAGGGGCTGCTGATCAGCGCCGGGATACTCGTCGGGTTTGGCACGCGCCTGGGTAATGGCTGTACCAGCGGGCACGGCGTGTGCGGCATTGCCAGGCTTTCCTTGCGCTCGATCGCGGCAACGGCGGTCTTCATGGCAACGGCGATGTTGACCGTATGGATAGGCCGTTGGGTCTAGGAGGAAATACATGCCCTTGATAACTGCGCTGGTTGCTGGTTTTCTGTTTGGCTTAGGCTTGATCGTCTCCGGGATGGTCAACCCGCAGAAAGTGTTGGCGTTTCTTGATATTGCCGGGCGATGGGACCCGTCATTGGCCTTCGTGATGCTGGGCGCGATCCCGGTCGCAGCCGTCGGTTTTTTCAGGATGCGTTTGTGTCATCGCACTTTCCTGGACCAGGAGGTGCAGATTCCGGAAACCGGCCTCATCGACGCCAGGCTGTTGATAGGCGCAGGATTGTTCGGGATAGGGTGGGGAATTGTCGGATATTGCCCTGGGCCTGCTTTGGCGGGTGTGGGAGCAGGCAGCGCCAGCGCTGTGGTCTTTGTCGGCGCCATGGTGGTCGGCATGTGCTTTTACCGGTTCCTCGATAGCCTGTTCCCCGGGAAATGAAATGTCCGGCAGCAGGCTGGTGCCTGCTGCCGGCAGTCGCTTAATGCTTGTCGTCCGGATGCGCCATGATGCGGTCGATCCAGGCGATGGAGACGGCTGAGGCGATGAAGGCCATATGGATGACGGTTTGCCAGATCAGGGTCTTGTCGTCCAGGTTCTCGACGTTGATGAAGGTCTTGAGCAAGTGGATCGAGGAGATGCCGATGATGGACATCGCCAATTTCACCTTGAGCAGGTTGGCATTGACGTGCGACAGCCAATCCGGCTCGTCCGGGTGCCCCTTGAGGTTGAGGCGCGAGACGAAGGTTTCGTAACCGCCGATAATGACCATGATTAGCAGGTTGGAGATCATCACCACGTCGATCAGGCCCAGCACCATGAGCATGATGTCGGCCTCGTGCAGTTGCGGCAGGCGCTCGATCAGGTGCGCCAGCTCCTTCATGAAATGGATGACATAGACCACTTGCGCCACGATCAGGCCCAAGTAGAGCGGCAATTGCAGCCAGCGGCTGCCGAACAGGATGGCGCTCAACGGACTCATTCTGGTTTTAGGCGGGGATTGCATGCGTGTTTCCTTTCTTGCTGGATAAAACGATTCGATGATCTGGAGCTGGAAGATGCTTCAGGGAATATGGTGTTGCAGGGTGTAGCCGGCCCCGTCGTCCAATGCCAGTTTCTCCGCCAGATAAGGCAGGGCTTGTTGCAGGGTGTCCGGTAATGTCCATGGCGGATTGATCACGAATATGCCGCTGCCGTGCATGCCGAAACCGTCCGCGGAGGGGGCCTGGATGCTGAGCGTCGCATGCAGCCAGCTGTCAGCGCCCAGCTTGGCGAGCCTGTCGGTCAGCAGGTCGACCTCGGAGCGCTGCAATAATGGGTACCAGAGCAGATAGGTGCCCGTGGCAAAGCGCTGCAGGCTGTCCTTCAACGCTTCGATGACGCGCTGGTAATCGCGCTTTTCCTCGTAAGGCGGGTCGATCAGCACCACCGCCCGGCGCGGTGGCGGCGGCAACAAGGCTTTCAGGCCCGCAAACCCATCCTGTTGTTCGACTAGTACCTGCCGGCCTGCCGGCTTGAAATGCTGCCTGAGCAGTTTCGCATCGCTTGGGTGCAGTTCGAACAAGCGTGCGCGGTCGCTGCCGCGTAACAACTCCTGTGCGACAGCAGGGGAGCCGGGGTAATACTTGAGCGCCTTGCCGCGGTTGATGTGCTTGATCAGCTCGATGAAGGATTGCAGCGAGTCAGGCAGGTCGTCGCATTCCCATAGTCGCGCGATGCCCTGCTCGAACTCGGCATTCTGTACGGCATAGCCGTGGTCCAGCGCATACATGCCGGCGCCGGCGTGCGTGTCGACGTACCAGTAGGGTTTGTCCTTTTGATTGGCGTAGGCCAGCACTTGGTGCAATACGAAATGCTTGAGGACGTCGGCATGGTTGCCGGCATGGAATGCGTGACGATAACTGAGCATGGGCAAGGGTTGGCAATAACTGGCGACATTATAAATGACGGGCCGGCCGGTATTGTGTTTTATCCATGAAATTTCTATCGCGCCATTATGGCGCCGTAGCGATGGCTTACGCGACAGATATTTACGGCCGCGGCTTTTTAATTGCTGCCATGCCTGCTAGCATTACACCCTTATGGGCGCCCATCATCATCACGGTCATTCACATGCGCACGGAGGCGGCCAGCCCTCCCTGCTGCTGCCTTTGCTGCTGATCGCCGGGTTTGCCGTGGTCGAGGCCGTCGGTGGCTGGTGGACGGGCTCATTGGCCTTGCTCAGCGACGCCGGCCACATGGTGTCGGATGCCTTCGCCCTGGCGCTCGCCTGGCTGGGCAGCTGGATCGCCCGCAAGCCGGCCACGCGCAAGCATAATTTCGGCCTGGTGCGCGCCGAAGTCATTGTCGCGCTGTTGAATGCATTGCTGATGCTGGCGGTGATCGCCGGCATTGCCTACGAAGCCGTGCAGCGTATTGCCGACCCTCGGCCGGTGCAGGGCGGCGAAGTCATGCTGATCGCGTTTGTCGGCATGCTGGTCAATATCGTCGTGGCATTGATATTGCACAAGGGGCACAGCAGCTTGAACAGCCGCGCGGCCTTGCTGCACGTGCTGGGAGACTTGCTCGGCTCAGTGGTGGCGATCGTGGCCGGGGCGGTGATTTATTTCACGGGATGGATGCCGATCGACCCCATACTGTCCATCTTCATCTCTGTGTTGATCCTGGTCTCCACCCTGCGTCTGCTGGGCGAGGTGCTGCATGTGCTGATGGAAGGCGTGCCCTTGCATATCGATATCCAGGCGGTAGAACATGCCATGACCGTGAGCGACAAGGTGCAGGGCGTGCATCATTTGCATATCTGGTCGCTTTCCTCGGAAAAAACCGCGCTTTCGGCCCATATCGTGCTGGAGGACATGCAGGATTGGCATGAGGTATTGAACAACCTCGGGCATATGCTCCATGACCGGTTCAACATCGAGCATGTCACGCTGCAGCCGGAAACAAGGAGCGCACATAGCGATGCCAACGCCAATTGCTGGCTGACGAGCAATACTGGCCATCTTCATGACCATGATCATGAGCACGATCATCCGCATGAGCATGGCCATGCGCATTGAACCCGGACTGAATCTGACAACCCAAGCCAGGAGAGCAAGCACATGCCCTACGTCGACATCAAGGTAGCGGGTACTTTGACCCGCGAGCAGAAGGCCAAGATTGCGGAAGAAATCACCGATACGCTGGAGCGTATCGCCAAGAAGCCCAAATCCTATACCTACATCACTTTTGAAGAGGTGGCGGGGGAAAACTGGGCTGTGGCGGGCGAGCTGCTGGACAGCGATTAAGCCATTGCCCTGTTCTATTGAGTTGCTGCTGCTGGCCGCCTGACGGCCAGGAACCCCTATGTTCGACCCCAAACCGGTATTGAAGAACCTGCCCAACCTGCCTGGAGTGTATCGCATGATCAATGCCCAGGACGAAGTGATCTACGTAGGCAAGGCGCGCGACCTCAAGAAGCGGGTCTCGTCCTATTTCCAGAAAAACCTGCCGTCCCCGCGCACGCGGCTCATGGTGTCCAACATCGCGCGCATCGAAACCACGGTGACGCGCTCGGAGGCGGAAGCGCTATTGCTGGAGAACAACCTCATCAAGGGCTTCATGCCGCGCTACAACGTGCTGTTCCGCGACGACAAGTCCTACCCTTATATCGCCCTGACCGGGGACGCCTTTCCGCGCCTGGCTTTCCACCGCGGCGCGCAACGCAAGGGCAGCAGCTATTTCGGCCCGTTCCCCAATGCGGTGGCGGTACGCGAAAGCATCCAGCTCCTGCAGAAGGTATTCCGCCTGCGCACTTGCGAGAATACCGTGTTCGCCAACCGTTCCAGGCCCTGCCTGCTGCACCAGATCGAGCGCTGCACCGCGCCTTGCGTCGGCTTCATCACCGAGGAGGATTACCGCCGTGACGTGATGCACGCCAGCCTGTTCCTGCAAGGCAAGGAGCAGCAGGTGATGGACGAGCTCGGCGAGAAGATGAACGAGGCCGCCGAGCAGATGGAGTATGAACTTGCGGCCGTGTACCGCGACCGTATCCAGAGCCTGCGCCAGGTGCAGGCCAAGCAGTTCGTCAGCGACTTCAATGTCAGCGATGCCGACGTGATCGCCTGCGCAGAGCTGCAAGGGCAATGGTGCGTGAACTTGGTCATGATCCGCGGCGGTCACCACCTGGGCGATAAGAGCTTCTTTCCCAAGAATGCAGACGGCGCTGACCTGGAAACCACGATGGAGGCTTTTCTCGAGCAGCATTACATGGCGGGCGCGATTCCCCCGTTGCTGATTGTGGGCGCCCCTCTGGAAACCGCGGCAATGGAAGAAGTGTTCAGCGAGCAGGCGGGCCGCAGGATCAAGATCAACACCAACCCGATCGGGGACAAACGCGT
The DNA here is from genome assembly GCF_054072455.1 of Methylobacillus pratensis. NCBI lineage: Bacteria > Pseudomonadati > Pseudomonadota > Betaproteobacteria > Nitrosomonadales > Methylophilaceae > Methylobacillus > Methylobacillus pratensis. The sequence continues at coordinate 258,156 of NZ_JBSUSR010000005.1, read as the reverse complement.
CTGGCTCAAGATGGCGCAGACCAATGCGGAATTGGCCCTGAGCCAGCGCGCCGCCCAGCAGGCCAACCAGCAGTCCAGGCTGAATGCCTTGCGCGAGGCGCTGGACCTGCCGGAGAATACTGAGCGCATCGAGTGTTTCGATATCAGCCATACCATGGGCGAAGCGACGGTGGCCTCCTGCGTGGTATTCGACAAGGGCAACATGCAGAACTCGGAGTATCGCCGTTACAATATCACTGGCATTACGCCGGGAGACGACTATGCTGCGATGCGCGACGCGCTGACGCGGCGTTACCGCAAAGTGGCGGCCGGGGAGGGCAAGCGTCCCGACCTGGTGTTCATCGACGGCGGCAAGGGGCAGTTGGGCGTGGCGGTCGAAGTGATGAACGAAGTCGGCCTGCCGGACATCCAACTGGTCGGCATCGCCAAAGGCGAGGAGCGCAAGCCGGGACTGGAGCAAATGTTCTTCCCCGAGCGCGAATACCCGGTGGGCTTGAAGAAGGACCATCCCGGGCTGCACCTGTTGCAGCAGATCCGCGACGAGGCGCACCGCTTTGCCATTACCGGCCACCGCGCCAAGCGCGGCAAGGCGCGCATGCATTCCAGCCTGGAGGATATCAGCGGCATAGGCGCCAAGCGCCGCAAGAGCCTGCTGATGCGGTTCGGCGGCCTGGATGGCGTCAAGAATGCCAGCGTGGACGAAATCGCGCAGGTGGATGGCATCAGCCATGCGCTGGCGCAGAAAATTTATGAGGAGTTGCACTAATGGTATGGAATGTCCCCAATAGCCTGACGGTGATGCGCATCTTATGCATCCCGATTTTTGTCGGGATATTCTATTTCCCGGAAAGCACCTTGCCCATGCACGACAAGAACGTGCTGGCGACGTTCATTTTCGCCTTCGCCGCCATCACCGACTGGTTCGACGGCTACCTGGCGCGCGCGCTCAACCAGACTTCTGCCTTCGGCGCTTTTCTCGACCCGGTCGCGGACAAGCTGATGGTGGCGGCCGCCTTGGTGCTGCTGATCGAGCTCGACCGCGTCGGCGCAGTGGTGGCCTTGATCATCATCGGGCGCGAAATTGCGATCAGCGCCTTGCGGGAATGGATGGCCGGCATGGGCGAGCGCGGCAGCGTCGCCGTGGCGTTCATCGGCAAGGTCAAGACGGCGGTGCAGATGGCCGCCATCCTGTTCCTGCTGTACTACGATCCATTGGGGCCGCTGAATATCCGTTTTTACGGCGAGGTGCTGATTTACATCGCAGCATTTTTGACATTGGTGTCAATGGCTTACTATTTGAAGGCCGCATGGCCGCGCATGAAGGCCGGTGAATAGGGCTGAAATACGCTTGACACACGCCTGAAAATCCTTAGAATAGCGCCTTCTTTCGATGCGGGAATAGCTCAGTTGGTAGAGCGCAACCTTGCCAAGGTTGAGGTCGCGAGTTCGAGACTCGTTTCCCGCTCCAGGATTTAAAAGGGAAAGTGGCTGCAAGCACTTTCCTTTTTTATCAGGTATCCGGAAGGGTAGCCTGATACTGTTTATGGCGCGATAGCAAAGCGGTTATGCCGCGGCCTGCAAAGCCGTTTAGGCCGGTTCGACTCCGGCTCGCGCCTCCAGGTAAATGATTTTGCTGTGAAGCAATGCGGGAATAGCTCAGTTGGTAGAGCGCAACCTTGCCAAGGTTGAGGTCGCGAGTTCGAGACTCGTTTCCCGCTCCAGAATTCATCAAAAGCCCAGACTTCGGTTTGGGCTTTTTTGTTTGTCTTTCATGGGATGTGTTTCGGCTTTTTACCTGGCGAGACTGTCTGGAATAACTGATTCCTTCGCGGGCTGGTTTGATATGGTTGAGGAATTGTTGCACCATTGCGCCAGGAATGCGGTAATTTTTCCTTCAATGTTACTTTCGATGGTTTTCAACCTCAGCAAGGGAAGGCCGCTCTTTTCCAGGATGTTGTTCTTCAGCTGGTCCCGTTCTGCTTGCTGTTTAGAATCATGCATTTTCCCATCGACTTCGATAACCCCTAGCGGCGTTTTCCCTATTTTGAAATAAAGCACGAAATCACAACTGGCACGATTGCGCATAAATTCTTGCTCTCGTGGCGTAAGGGGATTATTGGTCAATGACACCAATTGAATTAAGGCAACTTGGCTATGGAAGGTTAATGTCCGGTATGTATCCTGCGAAAGAATGTCGCGTAGCAGCTGGGCAATAATCTGTTCTGATTGGAATGCCGAGTCATTCGGATTGAGCTTGGCTTTGAGTTTTTCCAGAGATTGGTCATATTCCTGATAAAGCAGGTCAAATGCAGAAACAACCGGGCTGTATTTAATCTGTTCCTGATCCGCATAGTATTCGATGTAACGGATCAGCGCGGCAATGTCCCTGTTGTTTTCGGTAAAGACATCGTCGCCCGTCACCAGCGTGAAATGATGTTTTGCACGGGAGACGGCTACATTGATCAGGTGGGAATTGTCTACGAAGTCCAATTTTTGCTGGTTGCTGCGTTTCTTGTCCAGGACGGTGGAAAATGTGATCTCGTCACATTCCCTGCCTTGAAATTTATGAACTGTCGAGTTGACAAAGTCGCCAGGCAGTTGCTTTTTTGCCTGGTTGATTTGAGCGTTATAAGGCGCAATAAATCCTCTACTTTTTTCTTCATCCCATGCAAGAGGGCCTAGTGATTCCAATTCTCTGAGATTGGCCAGGCGATGTTCATGATTGCCTTTGGCAGTGACAATCAGCGATAACGCTGGCTCGCCATTGTCTTGCGTCATGGGGATGAGCTGATTGTTATAAAACTGCTTGTTGCAGAACTGGATGATCTTGGGGTGGCAACGATAATGTTCCTTTAACAATGTCGTTGGCAGGACATGGTCGAAAACGCCGATGCATGAGTCCAGCAAACTGTATCTGACGCAGTCGTAGAACTTGGAGGGTGATGGAATATCGAGATTTACTGGTACATGCGGAAGCTGTTTGCTGTCGCCAACAATGATCAGGTTCCTGGCGCAGCCCAATCCCAATATTCCTGGAACGATGTCTTGTTGCGAAGCTTCGTCGATGATGACGTAATCGAGAATGGCATTATCGGCGATGGAATTGATAATCGAGTGGGTGCTGCTGCCAATGATGGGGAAACGTTTTGTGAACGCGCTGAACCTTATTTTGTGATCTTGTTCGTTAAATTCTTCCTCGCGTGGGATACGTTGATAAAGATGGTGCTTCAGGTACGTCATGGAGGTGCCGGTCAGTTCTTGCAGTAATGTATCGGCATGATTTTCTTCTAGTATTTTCTCAAGGCCTGTCAATACAGAATTTTTCTGTTCTAGCGATGTTTCGTAATAGCTCCGTTGCAATGAATCGATCAGTGATTTGCGCTTCTCCCAGTTGTTCATGAATGTCGTGCGTACAATCCTGAAATTCAGCAACAGTGTCATTCTGTGCCAGAGATTGATGGGTTTCTCACCAAGGTACGATAGGTAAGCAATGAAATCGGTGATTTGTTGTGGGGATAGCCCATACTTTTCAATTGGGGCCGGTTCATGCGAAAGGTTTTCATCTTGCCAACGCTGCAGGTATTGCTGCTCTATGCGCAGTTCATCAATTTCAGCTTGTAGTTGCGCGACTTGGTTCCGGGCATCGAGATACTGCTTCAACTTTTGCAATGTCGCATCGATGTCCTCGATATCTGATGCAGAGGGCGACGCTTCTGATGGCGCCTCGGGCAGGTTTTCAAAAAAGGCTTTGCGGTTATCTGTACTGCCTAGTTTTGCAACCAGATAGTCGAGTCCTGATTTCTGCAGTTTTTCATAGACATTACTCACGGCGGCATTGTTATTGGACAAAATGGCGACGGTTTTTTCCTGCAGTAGGATATTGGCGACTATGTTCAATATTGTCTGGGTTTTTCCAGTTCCCGGCGGGCCTTCGATCAGGCTGATCTGTGAGGAGAATGCCTGCTCTACCGCCTTGAGTTGACTCGCATTGACGCCGAAAGGATAGATGAAATACTTGATTGGTTCACGCGGCTGATTTCTGCCAGTGCAGTACGCATGCAGTGCGGTATCCGGATGTGATACCACTTTTTCCAACTGGCGCTGGACATTCTCAGCAATAGCTTTATTGTCGCCTGTTGCGTGTTCAATGCGGGCTTGCGCCACTGCAACAAAATAATTAAATATTGCTCCTTGCTTGATATTGGTTTGCGGAATGAAATCGAGCTCATCCGCTTTCATCAGATATGGCTTGGCATTGCCAGGATAGTAGACGGCTGCGTACTTTCTGCCATACACCGTTACCTTATCAACGGTACTGAAAACGATGCTACCTGGCCTTTGAAGCAACGACCCCTGGATTTCTTCTGTGGGCGTGATCTCGCATGCCGTGAGCGGGCGCGTGTAAGTTTTTCCTGAGCGGAAGTGGCAAGTCAGCAGCAGTACATCTTTTGCCGAGTCATACCTTAATGTCCAGTCAGTGATTTTTGTGGTTTTATCGTCACTATCCACCAAGATAGAAACCATGGTTGCCTTCAGTAGCCCATTGAGCTGCCTATTATGCCGTTCTTATCACAGTCGATGCCAAATCAACCCGGGACTGCCTGCCTACGCAAGATTCTCTGTCTTGTCAGGCGAGCGGGGATTTGCGAAAGCATCTTCATGTTTCGCTTCAAGGCGTCTCTGGCTGCGCCCGAGCAGCAATCCATTGCCTGCCCATACGAGGGCGAACAGGCTGCCGATCAGCATCGCGATAGCAGGCTGTCCCGCCAGCAGGTCGATGCCATGCTTGACCCAGCCGCTCACGGCATCGCCGCCGCGGTATACGACGGTGTCGATGAAGTTCTTGGCCTTGTATTTCTGCTCGGGGGAAACCGAGGTGTAGAGCATCTCGCGGCCCGGGCGCACCAGCGCATATTCGCCGGCGCGGCGCACTATCATGACGACGGCCAGCACCGCAAACACGGGCGCCAGCGCGAGCCAGAGAAAACTGGCGGCGATCACCACCGGCACCGCGACAAGCAGCACGCTGACGCCTAGGCGTTGCGCGATGCGGCCGGTCAGGAAGAACTGGGTCAGCAGCGCCAGCGATTGCACGACGATGTCGATGATCCCGAAAACCTGGGTCTGCTGCACCTTGTCGGGGAAGGTCGCTTCCACCAGGCGCGCCTGCTCGAAGTAGAGAAAGGTGCTAGCTGTTGCCAGCAAGATGACGAAGGTGGCGATGCCCAGCAGGTACGGCGAGCGGAATACCGCCGTTGCGCCCGAGAGGGGGTTGCCGCCTAGCGGCTGCGAGCGGGCAAACGCCTCGTCCGCGGCGCGCGGATGCAGGTTGCGCCAGCGTTGCAAGGCGCTGCCGGCTACAGCGCTGCCCGCCAGCATCAGCGCCGACAGCGCCAGCAATCCGGAGTGGCCGAGCGGCCCGACCAGGAGTGTGCCCAGCACCGGCCCGACAAGGCCGCCCAGGCTGGCGCCAGCGGCCATCAGTGCAAACAGGCGCTTGGCCTGTGCGCTGGAAAAGACGTCGGCCAGGACGCTCCAGGCCAGCGAGATGGTCAGCATGTTGAAGACCGACAGCCAGATATAGAACGCCCTTGCTATCCATGGGTTGTCCGGCTGCCAGGCCATGCCCGCGGCAAAGGCAAGCAGGTTCAGGGTGAAAAATCCAAACGTCCAGGGCAGGATGCGGCGGCGCTGCGCCTTCGAGGCGAGCCAGCCGAACAGCGGCAGCACGGCAAGCGTGGCCACGAAGGTGCCGGTGAATAGCCATTGGAGGTTGCGCACGCCGCCTGCCAGGCCCATGGTCTCGCGCACCGGGCGCAACATGAAATAGCCCGCGAACAGCAGGAAAAACATGAGCAGGCCGGCCAGTACCGCTGGCGCTTCTTGCCTTTCTACATTGAACAGGCGGCTGGCAAGCGAGGAGATGCGCATATGGCGGACTCCCTCAGCCTACTGCGGCGATGAGCGATTGCCGCTGCGTTTCGGTCAGGGCAGGCCCGCTGCCGGCCTTGAGGTTGTCGCTCTGGCGGTCCGGCTTGCCGGTAGCGGGTATCACGGTGGTGACGGCAGGGTGGCTCAGGGCAAACCTGAGGAAAGCCTGCGCCCAGGAGGAGATTCCTGCTTCTGCTGCCCAGGGCGGCAGCGGTTTGCCTTGCACCCTGGAAAACAGGCGGCCGTCTTCGAAGGCGCGGTTGATTAATACCGCCACGCCGAGCTCCTTTGCCACCGGGAAGACTTTTTGTTCCGCGCTGCGCGAGACGACGGAGTAGTTGATCTGCAGGAAGTCCGGCTTGACCTTGCGCACCACCTCGGCCAGTTCGTCATGGCCGCTGTCCACATAATGGGTGAGCCCGGTGTAGCGGGTCTTGCCCTGGGTCTTGAGTTCCTTGATCACCTCGAACTGGGTGCGCCAGTCCCGCAAGTTGTGTACTTGGAGCAGTTCCACCTTGTCGGTGCGCAACCGCTTGAGCGAATCCTGGAATTGCGCCAGTCCGGCCTCGCGCCCGGAAGTGCCGAGCTTGGTGGCGAGGAAGGCCTTGGAGCGCAGGCCCAGCTCTTCCAGCAATTGGCCGATCACTTCCTCGGCAGTGCCATAGGAAGGGGCGGTGTCGATCACGGTCGCGCCGCCTGCGAAGAAACGTTTCAACACTTCGCGCAGGGGGTCGAGCTCGGCGGCGCTATTGCCGACTTCGAAGCTGCCGGAGCTGCCCATGCCGATCACCGGCAAGCGCTCGCCGCTGGAGGGGATGGCACGTGTCTGCATGGATTCGGCTTGTGATGACGGGTTGGCGAACACAGGACGGGCCAGGGCGATGCCTGCGCTGGTTGCCGCGAGGCCGGAGAGGAAACTGCGTCGGGATAGCATGGGAAGGCTCCTTATTCAGTTGGCAAGGGTAGTCCAGAGTGTAGTTTCATTAAATTAACTGGGACTCTTGATCATACTATATCCGCGCAAATCTGCAGCTTAAGCACTTCTTCTTCGGTTGGCAGGTTAGTCAGTATGATCCTGTGCGGCTATCTAAGTGCCCCTGTGCCCTAGGCAATCACTTGCGTCATCAATTCCACGCCCTGCATACGCATCCACTTCAGGCTCTGGCTCTGGCTCCGTCGTAAGCACAAGTGGCCTCTTGCTACAGAAAACAGCTTTGTAGCCCTCTATTCAATCCCTGATATATCGCAGTCTCAAACTGCAGAATGTCTTACCGGCCCGGCTAGCCTACAAGTGGTCATCATTTTGATAAAAATTATTTATGATTTAGTTAAGAACTATTGATTTTCATTGTTTAAACAATTTCATTAATATTCATATATCCCATTTACGAATGGGGTCTTTCAATCAACTTACTACCGTAGGAGCCGCCATGAGCAACGATACCAAGAAGTGTCCCGTGACCCATCTGACGACCGATTTCGGCGCCCCCGTGGTCACCAATCGCGACAGTTTGACCGCCGGCCCGCGCGGCCCGCTGCTGGCCCAGGATGTATGGCTGAACGAGAAGCTCGCCAATTTCGTACGTGAAGTCATTCCCGAGCGCCGCATGCATGCCAAGGGTTCCGGCGCTTTTGGCACGTTCACGGTGACCAAAGACATCACGAAATACACCCGTGCCAAGATATTCAGCGAAGTCGGCAAGAAAACCGAGATGTTTGCCCGTTTCACCACCGTAGCCGGCGAGCGTGGCGCTGCTGATGCCGAGCGTGATATCCGCGGCTTTGCCCTCAAGTTCTACACAGAAGAGGGCAACTGGGATATGGTCGGCAACAACACGCCGGTGTTCTTCATCCGCGACCCGCGCCAGTTCCCCGACCTGAACAAGGCCGTCAAGCGCGACCCTAAGACCAACATGCGCAGCGCTACCAATAACTGGGATTACTGGACGCTGCTGCCCGAGGCGCTGCACCAGGTCACCGTCGTCATGAGCGACCGCGGCATCCCCGCGAGCTATCGCCACATGCACGGCTTCAGCTCGCACACTTACAGTTTCTGGAATGCGCAGGGCGAGCGTTTCTGGGTCAAGCTGCACTTCAAGACCCAGCAGGGTATCAAGAACTTGACCGATGCCGAGGCTACCGAATTGGTGGGCCAGGACCGTGAAAGCCACCAACGCGACCTGTATGAGGCCATCGAGCGCGGCGATTTCCCGAAATGGACGCTGTACATCCAGGTCATGCCCGAGACCGATGCCGAGAAGTACCACCTGCATCCGTTCGACCTGACCAAGGTCTGGTACAAGGGCGACTATCCGCTGATTGAAGTGGGCGAGTTCGAGCTGAACAAGAACCCCGAAAACTTCTTTGCCGACGTCGAGCAGAGCGCGTTCTCGCCTTCGAACCTCGTGCCCGGCATCGGCGTCAGTCCGGACCGCATGTTGCAGGCGCGTTTGTTCAATTATGCTGATGCGCAGCGTTACCGCCTGGGTACCAACCATCACCAGATCCCGGTGAACAAGGCGCGCTGCCCGGTGCACAGCAACCATCGCGACGGTGAAGGCCGGGTGGACGGCAATTACGGCGGCCTGCCGCATTACGAACCCAACAGCTTCGGGCAGTGGCAGGGGCAAGCCCAGTTCGAGGAGCCGCCGCTGAGGATCAACGGCGATGCCAAGTTCTGGTCTTTCCATCGGGACGATGACAACTACTTCGAGCAGCCGCGCAAGCTGTTCCAATTGATGACGCCAGCGCAGCAGGAAGCCCTGTTCGGCAACACTGGCCGCGCCATGGGCGATGCGCCGGAATTCATCAAGTTTCGCCACATTCGCAACTGCCACGCAGCCGACCCGGCCTATGGCGCTGGTGTAGCCAAGGCGTTGAACATCGACCTGCAGAAGGCATTGGCTTCGAAGCCGGATGACCCGATGTACGGCAACCCGCTAGTGTCGCTGCCTGCTTGATGGGTAGTTACTTTGGGGTGTTAATCCGCTTCAGAGTTTTTACCTAGAATATCTGAAGTATATGGATGAGTGAAAAAGGCCGTGAGAAAATTCTCATGGCCTTTTCTTTAACTTGATTCGATTCAGTCCGGTGACAGCCATCAATGTAATCACCAAGGCGCAGGAGTCATGTTGCCTGCATGCGGTTGATGACAACGTGCGGAAGCCGCATGATCTTGTCGATCGCGAGCCGTGCCAGTGCCCAGGCGCGTTCCTCGCGCATCTGCTCTCTTTCCTGTTCGCTGTGGGGCAGAAACTGGCCGCCGAACGTCAGGGAGTGACGCACGGTGTTGTTCTCATTCATATAGGCTTTGACAACATCTTGCACACGTTCTTCGCGGCTCTTGTATAACGAGGGCATCGCTTATCCTTCTATTCCTGGCTGGATTCTTCCGGTTCAAGTTTTATAGCTGATACAGTTTTTCATCTTACATGGCGCCGCCCCGCCTGTGTCAAGCGATTTGCTCTAAAGCGGCTGACAAAACTCTCCGGCGTCGTTGCCCTGCCTTGCCGTACTGCTTTGTACTGTCTGCGGCAAATCGGCTAGCCAGGATCGCTTCGCTGAATTGTGTAAGCCGTTCTTGGTTGCGAATTCCTACAAGCGCTTCGGAATATGACGACTCTTATTTTGAGGAAAGCCATGTTTAGGATAATGGAATCGAATCAAGTTTGAGGATGAGGTATGCGGTTTTTCAAGTTTTCATTGCTGATGCTGGCATTGTCTTTGCCGGTGCACGGCCATGCCGAGGATAGCGAGTCCCTGACCACGTATGCGGACGATTCAGCTACCACCGGCAAGGTCAAGGCTGCGCTCGCGCGCGACCAGATGCTGGGGGCGCTCGATATCAAGGTGCAGTCCGACGACCTCGGTGCAGTGCATTTGAGCGGTACCGCGCGTTCGCAAGCCGAAGTGAGTCAGGCAGCAATGGTGGCGCGCAGCGTGAGCGGGGTGGTGTCGGTTCAGAACGATATCGTCATCGACAGCCCGGACGATCCCAAGAAGAAGTAGCGGCATGGCATGCCGTTCGAGGTTAGAATACGCGGGTTAGTGCCGTGAATAAGGCAGTAAGCCTGCATGCAGGCCGATGAGCCGTCATTGACCCAGTGTGACTCTGCCGATATAGATTGGGCGCACTAACTTCCCACCTACATACCAAAACAGGCTGACATGCGCAGCCGTTTTACCGCTGTGCAGTTAGCAGCCTGGCGGCAAGCCCGATGAAGACGACCCCTGCAATCCTGTTCATGTTCCTGACCGCTTTGGGCGAGCGTTGCAGCCAACGGCTGAGCCGGCCGGCGGTATAGGCGACCAGGCTGAAGATGACCAGCGTGGTGATCATGAACAGCACTCCTAACTGCGATATCTGCAGAGGCGCAGCTCCGGCGCCATCCTTGACGAATTGCGGCAGGAAAGCCAGGAAGAACAACGCCACCTTGGGGTTGGTGACGTTCATGAGGATGCCGTGCTGATAAAGCCCTTTGTCGAGCCCGATAGTGTCCTGGTTGGGGTGAGCCGTGCCTTTGTTGCCGGGCGATGCGCCCATGCCTGAGGTGAACGCGCCGTAGGCAAGGTAAAGCAAATAGACAGCTCCCACGATCTTGAGCGCGGTAAAGGCGGCGGCCGATGCCTGGAAAATGGCGGCGACGCCGAATGCGACGGCAGCTGTGTGTACCACGAGGCCGGTGCACAGCCCAAGCGTCACCGCAATGCCCTTGCGCACGCCGCCGGCAGCCGATTGCATCAGGACGAACATATTGTCCGGGCCGGGCGCCAAGGCAAGCACCGCCGATACCGCAACGAATTGTAATGCCGTGTCGATTGAAACCATGCCAATTCCTTCAAGGACTGCGAACAAAACTCTCCTGCCGTATGGCCTGCCTTCGTACGCCTTACACTGCCAGCGGCAACCCCCTTGCCAACCCCAGCATAACCCCGCCGGGGAAGGTTGTCCAAGGCCGCACCCGGCGGCATGGCCCGGCCAGGGCTAGCCGCGATTATTTTGCTGCGACGACCGGCGCAGCCTCCCAGCTGCCGCCCAGCGCGCGGATCAGGTTGACCGTGGCGCGGGCGCGTTCGCCGTCGAGCTGCAGGGTGACGCGCTTTTGCTGCAGCAAGGTGCGGTCCGCATCAATTACTTCCAAGTAGCTCACCAGGCCTTCGCGGTAGCGGCTTTGCGCGAGGTGGCTGGCGCGTTGCGACGAGGCGACGGCCGTGTCCTGTACTTCGGACTGGTTGTCGAGGATGCGCAGGCTGGCCAGGTTGTCCTCGACCTCGCCAAAGGCGTTGAGCACGGTCTGGCGGTATTTGGCGACGTCTTCCTCGTAGACGGCGCGTGCCCGTTCCAGCCCGGCCTCGCGGCGGCCGCCGTCGAAGATCGGCATCGAGAGCATGGTGCCGATCAAGGGGCCGAGCAGGAAGGTGCGGTTGGACCATTCGAACAGGCTGCCCAGCTCGGAGGATTCGTAACCGAGCGCGCCGGTGATGTTGAGGCGCGGGAAATAGGCCGCCTTGGCGACGCCGATGCGCGCGTTTGCCGCAGCCATCGCGCGCTCGGCGGCTGCGATGTCAGGCCGGCGCTCCAGCAACGAGGACGGCAAGCCTGCCGGCACGTTGATGCTGATGCGTTGCAACGGAAGCGCTGCCAGGCTGAACTCCGCCGGGGATTTGCCCAGCAGGATGGCGAGAGCATGCTCGGCAATTGCGCGGCGGCGCGTCACGCCCAGTTCCTCCGAGCGTGCGGCCGCGAGTTCGGTCTTGGCGCGCGCCAGCTCCAGCTCGCTGATGTCGCCGGCGTCGTAGCGGTGCTGCGTCAGCTGCACGGTCTGCTCGCGCAGCTTGACAGTGTGCTGGTAGATGTCGCGCTCGGCATCCAGCTCGCGGATGGTGAAGTATTGCTGCGCCACATCCGCCTGCAGGGAGAGTAAGACAGAGCGCAGCAGGGCGGCGCTCTGTTCCGCATCGGCCTGAGCGGCGTTGACCAGCGAGGATACGCGGCCGAACAAATCTGCCTCATAGGCGAATTGCGCCTGCGCGCGCCACAATGTCTGTTCGCTGCCGTTCTCGGTGCGCTGGGCATCTGGCGATACGCGTTGATGCCCGGGGCTGATGCCGCCGCTCAGTTGCGGGTAGCGGTTGGAGCGCTCGTCCTTGAACAAGGCGCGTGATTGCGCCAGCCTGGCAGTGGCGGCCTGCAGGTTCTGGTTGGCGGCCAGGGCCTCGTCCTCCAGGTTGTCCAGGGTGAGGTCGTTGAAGACCTGCCACCACTGGCCGCGGTGGTTCAGTTCCGCCGGCTCGGCAGTCTTCCACTGGCTGGACTGCTCTCCAGTTGCATGAGTGGAGGCTTCCTTGAAGTGCGCCGGCGTTGCCACCTGGGGCTTCTCATAGACCGGGGCCACTGAGCATGCCGCCAGCAGCAGCGTCGCGGTCAATAGCGATAATGTCTTGGTCGGTTTCATGGTGTGCTTCCTATATCAAATGGCTGGCGGCTGGGCCGGCAACATGGGGTTTGTGCTCGGTGGCCGAGTGCAACTGGCGGCCGCCGCTCAGCTTGCGCAGCAGCACATAGAACACGGGCGTGAGGAACAGGCCGAACAGGGTCACGCCCAGCATGCCGAAGAACACGGCGATGCCCATGGCGTAGCGCATTTCCGAGCCCGCGCCGCTGGAAGTCACCAGCGGCACCACGCCCATGATGAAGGCGATGGAGGTCATGAGGATAGGGCGCAGACGCAAACGGCTGGCCTCGATCGCGGCCTTGACGATGCTGCTGCCTTGCAGCTCCAACTCGCGCGCAAACTCGACAATGAGGATGGCGTTCTTCGCAGACAGCCCCACCAGCACCATCAGCCCGATCTGGGTGAAGATGTTGTTATCGCCCTTGGTCAGCCAGACGCCCGTGAGCGCAGCCAGGATGCTCATCGGCACGATGAGGATCACTGCGAGCGGCAAGGCCAGGCTCTCGTACAGCGCCGCCAGCACCAGGAACACCAGCAGCACGCTGATCGGGAACACCCAGATGCCGGCATTGCCCGCGAGGATCTGCTGGTAGGTCAGGTCGGTCCACTCGAACTTGATGCCGGGCGGCAGGGTCTGCGCGGCTATCCTTTCCACTGCCGCCTGGGCCTGCCCGGTGGAATAGCCGGGCGCCGGCCCGCCGTTGATGTCGGCGGCGGTATAGCCGTTGTAGCGCACCACCATTTCCGGGCCATAGGTGGGCGTCACCTTGACCAGCGAGGACAACGGCACCATGTCGCCCGCCATGTTGCGGGTTTTCAGTTGCAGGATGTCCTCGGCCTTGGCGCGGTAGGGCGCATCGGCTTGCGCGCGCACCTGGAATACGCGGCCGAAGCGGTTGAAGTCGTTGATGTACAGCGAGCCGAGGTAGATCTGCATGGTGTCGAACACCTCGGTTACCGGCACGCCCAATTGCTTGGCCTTGGCGCGGTCCAGGTCCACGTTCAGCTGCGGCACGTTGATCTGGTAGTTGGTGAACATGGGGCCCAGCTCAGGCGCCTTGGAAGCCTCGGCGACGAAGGCGTTCACCGCCTTGTCCAGCTCGGCATAGCCCAGCGCGCCCCTGTCCTCGATTTGCAGCTTGAAGCCGCCGATGGTGCCCAGGCCCATGACCGGGGGCGGCGGGAACACGGCGATATAGGCATCTTGGATCTGGCCGAATTTCTCGTTCAGCGCTTGCGCAATCGCGGCGGCCGACAATTCCTTGCCTTTGCGTTCGTTGAACGGCTTCAGCGGCGTGAAGACGATGCCGGCACTGGAACTGTTGGTGAAGCCATTGATCGAGAGGCCGGGGAAGGCGACCGCGTTTTCCACGCCGGGCTGCTGCAATGCGATCTCGCTCATGCGGCGGATGACTTCCTCCGTGCGTTCCAGCGAGGCGCCGCTAGGCAGCTGGGCGAAGCCCACCAGGTATTGCTTGTCCTGCGCCGGCACGAAGCCGCCGGGCACAATCAGGGAGACGCCGACGGTCAGGCCGAGCAGCACGGCATAGACGCCCATGGCCGCGCCCTTATGGTTGATGATGCCCTTGACGCCTTTGCCGTAATTGTCGGAGGCGCGGCTGAACAGGTTGTTGAACCTGGCAAAGAAGCCGCCCAGCCAGCGGTCCATGAAGCGCGTGAGCCAGTCCTTCTTGTCGCCGTGGCCCTTGAGCAGCATGGCGGACAGGGCAGGGGACAAGGTCAGGGAGTTGAACGCCGAGATCACGGTGGAAATGGCGATGGTCATGGCGAACTGCTTGTAGAACTGCCCGGTGAGGCCGGTCATGAACGCCAACGGCACGAACACCGCGATCAGGGTCAGCGCGATAGCGATGATGGGCCCGCTCACCTCGCGCATGGCCTGGTAGGTGGCGTCGCGCGGGCTCAGGCCCGATTCGATGTTGCGCTCGACGTTTTCCACCACGACGATGGCGTCATCCACCACGATGCCGATCGCCAGCACCATGCCGAACAGTGACAGGGCGTTGATGGAGTAGCCGAACGCCAGCATCAGCGAGAAAGTGCCGATGATGGAGACCGGGACCGCCAGCAAGGGGATGATGGACGCGCGCCAGGTCTGCAGAAACAGGATCACCACCAACACCACCAGGGCGATCGCTTCCAGCAGCGTGGTCACCACGGCGCGGATGCTGGAGCGCACGAACTGCGTCGGGTCGTAGACGATGTGGTATTCCACGGATTCGGGGAAATCGGCAGCCAGCTCCTTCATGGTGGCGCGCACGGCATCGGAAATCGCCAGCGCGTTGGCGCCGGGCGCCTGGAAGATCGGGATGGCGACCGCAGGCTTGTTGTCCAGCAACGAGCGCAGGCCATACTCGGAAGCGGCGAGCTCGATGCGCGCCACGTCGGAAAGCCGCGTGATGGCGCCGTCGGCAGAAGTCTTGAGGATGATCGCGGCAAACTCCTCCTCGGTCTTGAGGCGGCCCTGCGCATTGACGGAAAGTTGCAGCGGCACATTATTTGGGGACGCGCCGATTACGCCGGCCGCTACCTGCACGTTCTGCTCGCGGATCGCCTGCACCACGTCGGATGCGGTCATGCCGCGCTGGGCGACTTTCTGCGGATCGAGCCAGACGCGCATGGCGTAGTTGCCGGAGCCGAACAGGCCGACCTCGCCCACGCCCTGGATGCGCGCCAGCCTATCCTTGACGTTGATCACGGCATAGTTGCGCAAATAGGTCATGTCGTAGCGGTTGTCCGGCGAGGCCAGGTGCACCACCATGGTGAGGGTGGGCGAGCTTTTCAGCGTGGTGAGGCCCAGCCGCTGCACGTCGGGCGGTAGCCTGGGCAATGCCTGGTTGACGCGGTTCTGCACCAGTTGCTGCGCCTTGTCCGGGTCCACGCCGAGCTTGAAGTTGACGGTGATGGTGAGGTTGCCGTCGCTGTTGGCCTGCGACTGCATGTAGATCATGTCTTCCACGCCGTTGATGGATTCCTCCAGCGGCGAGGCCACCGTCTCGGCGATCACCTTGGGGTTGGCGCCGGGATATTGCGCGCGCACCACCACGGAAGGCGGCACGACTTCGGGATATTCCGAGATGGGCAGCTGGAACATGGCCAGCGCACCGCCCAGCAAGATGAGCATCGACAATACGCCCGCAAAGATCGGGCGGTCGATGAAGAATTTTGAGATATTCATATTGGATTCTCCCTAAGAAGGTTCTTAGGCGTTGACGGCCTTTTGCTGTTTATTGGGTAGGCTGCGGATCGTGTGGATGGCTTCCTCTGCCCGAACCTGGGCCAATGGCGACTCGCTGCCAGGCATGGCGATCAGATGCGGGCTGACCTGGCTGCCGGGACGCACCCGTTGCAGGCCATTGACCACGATGCGTTCGCCAGGCTGCAGCCCGCTTTCCACCACGCGCAGCTCGCCATGGGCCGCGCCTAGCCGTATCTCGCGGTAATTGGCCTGGTTCTGCGCATCGACCACTAGCACGTAGCGCTTGTCCTGGTCGGTGCCCACGGCTTTCTCGTCTATCAGTAACGCCGGGTGGGTGCTGCCGCTGCCCAGCCTGACGCGCGCATAGAGCCCCGGCAGCAAGTCGCCCTTGCGGTTGTCGAACACGGCGCGCACGCGGATGGTGCCCGAGGCGGTGTCGAGGCGGTTATCGACCGAGCCGATGCGGCCTTCGCGGCTGTAACCGTCTTCATTAGCCAGGCCCAGCAATACCTTGAGCTGGCTGGTGTGCCCGGGCTGGATGAATTTCAGGTAGCTTTGCTCGTCCACCTCAAGTGCCGCGTAGATATTGTCGGTAGAAACCAGCGTGGTGAGCGGTGTGGAGCTCGCGCCCGCGGAGACGATATTGCCCAGCGTCACCTCGGCGCGGGAAATCCGGCCGGATACCGGTGCCGTGATGCGGCTGTATTCCAGGTTGAGGCGGGCAGTCTGCAATGCGGCCTGCGCTGCCAGCAATGCGGCTTTCGCCTCCAGCGCCGCGTTGCGTTTTTCCTCGAAGTCGCGGCGGGCAATGGCGTTGTCGCCGATCAGGCGTTCTGCGCGTTCCAAATCATGGCTGGTGTAGTCGAGCCGTGCCTCGGCGCCGCTCAGCTGGGCCTGGGCGCGTGCGACTTCCGCCTCGAACGGCCGCGGGTCTATGGTGAACAGCACGTCGCCTTTCTTCACCAGATCGCCGTCCTTGAAATGGATCTTGGTCAGCGTGCCGGAAACCAGGGGACGGATTTCAACACGCTCGACCGCCTCCAGGCGGCCGGAATAATCCTGCCAGTCGGTGATGTCCTGCTGCGCGACAACGGCAACGTCCACGGTAGCGACATTTGTTGCGGCAGCGGTGTCGGCTTGGGCCTCGTGGCTCGCGGGCGACCACAAGATGACGCCGCCCGAGATTGCCAGGGCCGCCGCCAGCAGGGCGGCGAATTTCTTTTGTTGGAGTGGTTTAGACATGATGTTCCTCATCTTCAATGTTGAAATCAAAATTTAGCGCGGCTAACAAAACGCTCCTGTCAGGAGCGCTTCGCTGAGTTCTGTTAGCCGCTGTTAATAGGTAAACCGGCGTGTCCCGCCTGGCGTTGCAGGAACTCCACCACCTCGCGCAGCATGGGCTGGTGGGCGGGCAATTCGGCGTGCTGGACGCCGGCAAAACGCGACACCTGGGTAGGGATGCCGGCCTTGATCAAGGCGCTGGCGTATTTTTCCGCCTCGATATGCAGCACGTCGCATTCGGCAGTGGCGATCATGGCGGCGGGCAGGCCGGCAAGGCGCAGCGACTCCAGCGGCGCGGCATAGGGGTGCATGCGTTGCGTGCACTTGGGCAGGTATTGCCGGTAGCGTTGCGCGCATTGCGCTGCGGTAAGCTCGGACTTGAGCCTGGCGGCGTCGCCCAGCAGGGTCATGCTGGGGTCCAGCATCGGCGCGATCAGCACTTGCGCGGCAATGCTGAATTCCCCGCGGTCGCGCGCCATCATGCTCAGGCCCGCTGCGATACTGCCGCCCGCATCGTCCCCCGCCACCACGAGCAGCTTGGCAGCCGCGTTCAGGCGACGCGCGTTGCGTGCGGCCCATTGCGCCGCGGCGTAGGCATCTTCCGGCGCAGCGGGAAACGGGTGCTGCGGCGCCAGGGCATAGCCGACGGAAAGGACGACGGCAGGGCAATGGTGCGCGATGAAACTGGCGGGAAAGTCCGCATCGTCGAGGCAGCCCGCATTGAATCCGCCGCCGTGGAAATACAGCACCAACGGCACGTTGCCTTCCGCCTGCGCGCGACGATACAGCCGGACGGGGATCGCTCCCTCGGGTCCGGGGATGATGAAGTCTTCACGGGAAACGCATGGTTCGTTCACAATTGGTCTGCATTTGCTGATACTGGATGCGACACATTGTGATCGTTGTTGCTAATTTAATAATCTGCGCAAATGTGGAAACACTATTCGTAAATTGCAAACAATAGTGGTGGGGGAAAATTTACATCTCTCAACCTGTTGTACAAATTGGCGATATCCCATTCGAGGATTGCAATTTAAATCTAAATGTTATTGAGTCCCTAAGTAAGCGTTTTAAACATCACCAGGGCATCAACAAAACCTTCCACTGGATGTTGAAACGCTTTTGGTATCCTTCCAACGATCTTAAAACCGAATGATTGCCATAGCTTTACAGCCCTGTGGTTGCTGCTTACTACAAAGTTAAATTGCATCGCTAAGTAGCCTTGGGCTTTGGCAAACTCAATTGAATGCTGGCACATGGCTCGAGCTATACCTTTCCCCGTCGCATGTATTGAGGTCATATAGCCGCAGTTGCACACATGGCTTCCTCCACCTGGCTGATTTGTGCGAAGGTAATAGGTGCCCAATATTTGACCGTCTTCTTCCGCAACAAAAGTAGTTTTCTCAGGAGCTAGCCAATAGTCCAGAGCATCACCTCTTCCCATCTTTGGATCTAGGGCGTAGGTCTCTCCAGCTCGAATGACAGGTTCAAGGATTTTCCAGATAGCAGGGCGATCTTCATTGGTGGCTAGGCGGATATTCATGCTGAGTATGGCTGATAATGAGTTAATTGGTTAACAACCTAATTGTAGATAATAAGTGGCCATGGATGTAGGCGCTTTAGCTATCTTGCTCGCGTGTCGAAATGTTTACCATGCAGCGACTTCCCCAGCATGTCTTTGGCATTCTCCTCAGTACTGCTCCTGCTATTGCAGCTTTGGCGGGATTCATTGTGTTGAATGAGCAACTGACCTTAGTCCAGATCGCGTCCATTGGATTCATTATGGTGTCTTCAGGAGGAAGTACCATAGGTTCGAAGAACCTTCGTGCCAACGGTTAGTATTTCGCTCGCCCAATCCGCATTTGGATTGTAGATGACATACCCGGTAGCAAATACCATAGATGAGTTTTCCCAATTTATTGATTACAATAAGAAGTGATTCTTATTTTCAATGTTGAGCAATCCCCTGATGTCGCATTTTTCCTCGCACTTGCTGGCCGAGCAGCTTTACCAACAGCACCAGCACTGGTTGCGCTTGTGGCTCAATCGCCGTCTGAACAACCATTCCGAAGCGGCCGACCTTGCCCAGGACACCTTCATGCGCATCCTGCTGATGCCGGAACTCTCGTCGAGCAACCTGGAAAACGAGCCGTTGCGCGAACCGCGCGCTTACCTGGCGACAGTGGCGCGCCGGGTGCTGTTGAACCATTTCCGCAGGGCGTCGCTGGAACGGGCCTGGCTGGATGCGCTGGCGCTGATGCCGGAGGCGGAGGCCCCTTCGCCGGAACAACAGGCGCTGATCGCCGGCGCGTTGAACGAGGTGGATGCCATGCTCAACGGCTTGTCCCCCATCGTCAGGGAAGTATTCGTGCTGTCGCAGGTTGAGGGGCTGACCTATACCGAGATCGCGGAACAGCTCGACATCGGCTTGCGCTCGGTCAAGCGCTACATGGCGCAGGCCATGGCGGAATGCATCGTGCTGGCCTCCAGCTACCAAGGCAGCATCTGACACGATGGCGGCGCCGGAGCTTTCGATTCGCCAGGTCGCCATGCAGGCTGCGGAATGGTTCGTGCTGCTCGATTCCGGCGAAGCCACGGCGCAGGAGCTGGTTGCCTTCCAACAGTGGCGCGGCGCTGACCCAGCCCACGAGCAAGCCTGGCAGCAAGCCCAGCGCATCAGCGGCCTGGCGTCGAACCTGCCGCAACAGACGGGCAGCACATTGCGGCGCAAAACGCGCCTGGACAGGCGCAAGGCCATCAAGCAACTGGCGATATTGATTGCGGCCGTGCCTGCCGGCTGGCTGGGCTGGCGCACCAGCGAGCAGCAAGGCTGGCTGGCCGATTACCGCACCGCCACGGGAGAGCAGCGCCGCATCGTCCTGGCAGACGGCACCGTGATCCAGCTCAATACCGCCACCCGGATCGATGTCGATTACAGCGCCATCTCACGCACCATATATTTACGCAGCGGGGAAATCCTCATCGCAACCGCCCCCGATGCCCAGCCGAATGGCAAGCCGCGTCCCTTCACCGTGCAGACCGCTTATGGGCCAGTGCAGCCGTTGGGCACCCGTTTTGTCGTGCGCCATATCGACGACCATGTGTTTGTGGCGGTGCAGGAGGGGGCCGTGCAAATCAGCAATGGGGCCAGGACTGACATCCTTCATGCCAATGAAGAAACCCGCTTCGATGCCGACGCCATCTACCAGCCGCAAGCATTGTCTCCCCGCGAGCTGCATTGGGCGCGCGGTGTGCTTTCAGCCGATGAAACCCGCCTGGGTGATTTTATTGCCGAGCTTGCGCGCTATCGTCCGGGCATTCTGCGCTGCGATCCTGCCGTGGCGGATATCCGCGTGACGGGCGCTTACCAGTTGCAGGATACCGACGCCATCCTGCTCAACCTGGCCAAGGTGTTCCCGGTCAAGCTCGAATACAGGACGCGTTACTGGGTCACCGTAACGGCGAGATGACTTTTGATATGGAATGTTCCATATCAAAATCAAGCTCTTTTTCGATTCCAGAAAATAAACTGCCTTCATTTGGCCCTTTTCCCCTGCCTGTTGTGTCCTGTCTGTTGACGTAACAAAAACGATTAACATTACAGGAAGGAACATATGTCATTGCGTCATCAACCCCAAAGCACGATTCCCCAATACATGCAGGCGGAAAACGTCTCACCCCGTCCTCGCATCCATCATGCTGTGCATGCGGCAGTTTTGGCTATCGGGATGGCGGCAGGCGCTGCCAGCTGGCATGAGGTACATGCCGAACAAGTCACAAGCCAGACCGAGGTTAGGGAGCTGAACATTGCCGCCGGATCGCTGGCTGCCGCTATTACGGAATTTGCCGTGCAGACCGGCATCAATATCACCACGGAGCCTGCGTTAGTCAAAGCGCAGGAAACAAGGGGTCTGAAAGGTAGCTACACTGTAGCTCAAGGATTGTCTGCATTATTATCGCCACTAGGATTACAAGCAGTTAGGCAGGAGGAAGGCAATTATATTGTCAAAACTATTGCTCAATCCGATGTCGAGGTTCCAACCGCTATATTGGCAGAGCTGACAGTGAAAGCGCAGGGTATGGGGGAATCTACGGAAAATACACAAAGTTATGCCGCTAGATTGGTCAGTGTTGGCTCCAAGACGCCAACCAGCCTGCGTGAGACACCCCAGTCTGTTTCCGTAGTGACTTCACAGTTGATTCAGGACAAGCGGATGACGGATTTGACTGAGGCGATGAAAATCACTCCCGGCATCACCGTACAAAATACCAATTATCGGATCAATAGCTTTTACTCGCGCGGATTCTTGCTGGATAACTACCAGATCGATGGTGCATCTCCGATGGCGATGAGTACTTCAGCTGGCAGTTTTTATGGCATTGGCACTTTTGATCTAGTTGAGTTTGACCATGTCGAAGTATTGCGAGGTAGTAGCTCATTGTTTGGTGGTGCAGGCAATCCTGGGGGCATTGTCAACCTGGTGCGCAAGCGGCCAACCCGGGATACTCAGTTCAAGGTCGATGCCTCAGCAGGTTCCTGGGATAACTATCGCGTGCAGCTAGATGCCAGTGGATCATTGACTGAGGCTGGTAATCTGCGTGGCCGGCTGGTGGCTGCTCATGCCGACCGTCAGTATTTTATCGACAACCGCAGCACCGAAAAGCCGATTGTGTATGGCATTCTGGAGTTTGATTTGACGCCGGATACTATGGTGACACTGGGTGGTCGTTATGAGCGGATTCATGAGAATGGCACATGGAGCAGTGTACCTAGATATAGTACTGGTGAAGATCTGAAATTAAAGCGTAGTACTGGTTTGACACAAAGTTGGTCATATACTGATGCAAGTTCAAAAGAGTTATTTGCCAAGTTTGACCATGTGTTCAAGAATCAGTGGAAATTGAATGCCACCTACACTGGTACGCATGAGAAAGTGGAAAGCCTGGGGGCATTTGCCTTGAATGGCGTGAACCCGGTTACTCTGGCCGGACCAATCTGGACTGGGAGTTATAATGATTCATGGACAAAACAGAGCCTGTTTGATACTAATTTGTCAGGTAGTTTCAATGCCTTCTCGCGCGAGCATGAGTTTGTATTAGGTGCCGATTGGCAGAGAGTCACGAGTCAATGGCGTGGTGGGGCTTATCCAGCAAACCGCGGGTTGCCAGCGAATGTATTTGATCCCAGCTCAACGTATTGGAATCCTTATCCTATCAGTAGCACCTTAACTATCAAGTACAACCCGAACACTCAAGTACAGTATGGCATCTATGCGCGAACTGCATTACAGGTGAGCGATCAAGCGAAGCTGATTCTTGGAGGTAGGCTTGCACGCTACAAATTTGAACAGACCATTGATGATGGTGTTGATATCAGCCGTATTGAGATGCGTGAGCCAACCAAGTTCGTGCCCTATGCAGCGTTGACGTATGAGTTGGATAAGCAGTGGTCTGCCTATGCTAGTTATTCCGAGATTTTCAAGCCACAGCAGAACTTGCTGCAAGGGCCTGAGGGTAGTGCAAAAACTGTGAATGCTATGACAGGCAAGACTTATGAAATCGGTCTGAAGGGCGATTTGTTCAATGGTGCTGTCAATACCGGAGCGGCTGTTTTTTACACCAAGCGCGAAGATGGCGCCATTCTGGATACGCGTTATCCCAATAATTCGGTCTTGTTTGGTGGGAGTTGTTGCTACTTGAATCAGGGTGAAGTGGTCAGCAAGGGAGTGGAATTGGAAGCCAGCGGCGAGATATTACCTGGGCTGATGACGATGGCCAGCTATGTCTATAACTATAACCGCAATCTGGCTGACAGCCTTCCATTGAGCACGATTACGCCCAAGCATATGGTCAAGCTGTGGACTGTCTATCAGTTGCCAGGGAATTACTCCAAATGGCGAGTTGGTGGGGGTGTCAATCTGCAAAGCACAACCTATGTCAGCGGTGTCTCCAACAGGTTTGATGGGGCAGGGAATGTGGTTGAGGCGAACATTCCTTTCAAGTATACCCAAAGTGGCTATGCGATTTGGGATGCCATGGTGGAATACCAAGTGGACAAGAACTGGTCGCTCAATCTGAATGCCAACAACCTGTTTGACAAGACATATTACCAGACGGTAGGCAGTGCTGGGTTGGGGAACTATTACGGTACTCCCCGAAATGTCATGCTGACTGTGCGTGGCACGTTCTAAGGGAAATATCGATTGAAATGATGGGGTGCTTATCGCACCCCAATTTTTTGTGAGTTTACCGCACCAAATGCAGAAAATGCAGGTGGCGTTCGTACTGGTCCAGGATGTCGCTGATGACTGCGCTCTTGCTCCAGCCGACGAGGTCGTAATTCTGTCCGCCTTCCTTGAGGTGGACTTCGGCCCGGTAATAGCGCGCGTCCTCGTCCGCACTGTCCTTGGTGCCTTGTACGGTAAAGCTGGGTTGCGCGTAGGAACGCGGCCTGACTTCGTAGACAAAGTCGATTTCGGCGCCATGCATGACTTCCAGCCTGACGCGGCCGTCCTCTCCCGTGGTGACCGATACCTCGTACTGGCGCTTGCGTAGTTCCGTGGCGACTTCTTCCGCCGCGGGTTGCACGGTCTCGCGGATGAATGTCCGCACGTCGCCTCGGGATGGAAAGGTGACGATGGTGCGCAACCGCTGGCGCCAGTTTTCCGGCGCGTTTCCGGGCGGCGGCGCGAGATAGGTCTGGAAGCGAGTGCCGCGCTTGGTCAGGTCGATGTTCAATGCGCGCAGCAAGCCCCACGATGCGGCGACCAGGACGATGGAGAAAGGCAGCGCGCTGGCGATGGTCGCGGTCTGCAACGCGGAGAGCCCGTCCGCCAGCAGCAACACCACCGCGACGATGCCGATGACGAGCGACCAGAAAATGCGCTGCCAGACCGGCGTCCTGTCCTTGCCGCCGGAGGCGAGCATATCGATGACCAAGGCGCCGGAATCGGCGGAAGTGACGAAAAAGATGATGACCATGATGACGGCGACGGTGCTGGTGACTTGCGGCAGGGGAAGCTGTTCCAGCAAGGCGAACAGGGCCAGCGAGTTGTCGGTTTTCACAGTCTCGCCGAGCGAGGCCAGGCCGTCGTAAAGGTAGAGGTGGATGGCCGTATCCCCGAACACCGTCATCCAGAGGAAAGTAAATCCTGCCGGCACGAAAATGACGCCGGCAATGAATTCGCGGATGCTGCGTCCGCGCGACACGCGGGCGATGAACATGCCGACGAAGGGCGACCATGAAAGCCACCAGCCCCAGTAGAACAGGGTCCAGCCGCCCAGCCAGTCGGTAGGTTCATAGGCGTAGAGGTTGAAGGTCTTGCTGACGATCTGCGACAGGTAGGCGCCGGTGTTCTGTACATAGGCCTGCAGCAGGAACACGGTGGGGCCCATGCAGAAGACATAGGCCATGAACAGCACGG
This sequence comes from Methylobacillus pratensis, assembly GCF_054072455.1. Classification (NCBI taxonomy): domain Bacteria; kingdom Pseudomonadati; phylum Pseudomonadota; class Betaproteobacteria; order Nitrosomonadales; family Methylophilaceae; genus Methylobacillus; species Methylobacillus pratensis. The sequence continues at coordinate 233,845 of NZ_JBSUSR010000005.1, read as the reverse complement.
CCAATATCATGTTGAGTTCGGAAAGCCGACGGATGCCTTTGTCCAGGCCGCTTGCCGCCGAGGCAGTCGCGAGGGCGGTGGTGACCAGGATCAGCACTACCTGCACCAGGATGCCGACGGGAATTTGCGGGATCAGGTGGTGCAACCCGCTATTGATCTGCAGCACGCCGAAGCCCAGCGACGTGGCGATGCCGAACACGGTGCCGATAATCGCGAAGGTGTCGACCGCATGGCCGATCGGTCCGTGGATGCGCTCGCCGATCAAGGGGTAGAGCGCGGAACGCAGGGTCAGCGGCAGGCCGTGGCGGAAAGCGAAAAACGCCAGGATGAGCGCCACCAGCGCATAAATGGCCCAGGCATGCAGCCCCCAGTGGAAAAAGGTGATGCGCATGGCCTCGCGCGCTGCTGTGATGGTGTCGGCGTCGCCTTGCGGTGGGTCTATGGTGTGCATCAAAGGCTCGGCTACGCCGAAGAACATCAGGCCGATGCCCATGCCCGCGCAGAACAGCATGGCAAACCAGGTGGCGTTGCTGTATTCGGGCTCGCTGTGGTCCAACCCCAGCTTGATGTCGCCGAAGCGGCTGACCATGCAGTAGACGGTGAGGATGAGGACCAAGGCTACGGTAAGGATGTAGAACCAGCTGGCATTCTTGATGATCCAGGTCTGGATGATGCCGAAGATGGCCTGGGCATCGCTGGGGAAAAATGCTGTCAGGCCGACCATCAGCACGATGAGGCCGGCAGCGCTGAAAAACACGCCGGGATTGATCTGCATGCGGGGGGCGAGGGGCTGGGATTCTGACTCGGGCATGATGGTGTTGGATGATGGGTTCTGTACATTATAAGCATGTTCAGCCCGCCAGGCGCCAGGCGCTAGGCGCTAGGCGCTAGGCGCTAGGCGCTAGGCGCTAGGCGCTAGGCGGGGAGCGGCTGGATTGCCCATTCTAAAAACCTGTCCACAATCTTTTTATTGATGATCCTGTAAATAATTGGTTAAATTTTTCATGATTGTTAGTAGAATTCATCACAATTATCCAGTTTGACAGGAAAGCATCATGGACAGGTTCCAGGCAATGCAGGTATTCACCCGGGTGGTCGATGCCAACAGTTTCACGCGCGCGGCGGATAGCCTCGGCTTGCCGCGCACGACGGTGACGACCACCATCCAGGCGCTGGAAGGCCTGCTCAAGGTACGCCTGCTCAACCGCACCACGCGGCGCCTGAGCCTGACGCCGGACGGCGCGGCCTACTACGAGCGCTGCATGCGCATCCTGGCCGAGGTGGACGAGACGGAAGCCTTGTTCCGCGACGTGACGCGCGGGCCGAGCGGGCGGCTGCGCATCGACGTGCCGCCCTCAATCGGCCGCCTGATCATCATTCCCAAGCTGTGCGATTTCTACACGCGCTACCCGGACGTGGAGCTGGTGATCGGGATGAGCGACCGCCCGGTGGACATGGTGCAGGAGGCGGTGGATTGCGTGGTGCGCATGGGGGGATTGCAGGATTCCAGCATGGTCGCCCGCCGCATAGGTGCGTTCGGTGTGGTGACCTGCGCTTCGCCGCGCTACCTGGAGCAGCACGGCGTGCCCACGACACTGGAAGACCTGGAGGAGCACCATGCCGTGAATTATTTTTCCAGCCGCACGGGGCGGAACATGGACTGGGATTTTGTCGTGGACGGCAAGGTGACGGAAGTGCGCGGCGTCGGCAAGGTCGCGGTCAACGACGCCGAGGCCTATGTCGCCTGCGCACTGCAGGGCTTCGGCCTGATCCAGGCGCCGCGCTATATGGTGCTGCCGCATCTACAATCCGGCGAGTTGGTGGAAGTCCTGCCGCAATGGCAGCCGTCCAGCCACCCGATTTCAGTGGTATACCTGCACAATCGGCACTTGTCGCCCAAGGTCAGGGCCTTCGTGGACTGGATCGCCGAGCTGTTCGCCAGCTGCCCGCTGCTGGGCGGATGCAGCAGCGACATGGTGGATGCGGAGTGCCGCTTTGCCCAGTGCGAGCAGGGCAACACCATGCGCGAGATCATCGACCGCAACAATACGGCCGAGGCGGTATTTTAGAGTTCTTAGGTTTACGCGTATAGCAGCGAGGCGTATGCCTGGCGCACGACCTGGTAGCACTCGCACGCCATGCGTTCGAGGCCCGGCCGGTTCAACACGTGGATATGGCCGCGGCTGTAGCTGATCAGCCCTTGTTTCTGCAGTTTCCCCGCCGCTTCGGTGATGCCTTCGCGCCTGACGCCCAGCATGTTGGCGATGAGCTCCTGCGTCATGATGAGCTCTGTCTTGTGCAGGCGGTCCAGGCTGAGCAAAAGCCAGCGGCATAATTGCTGTTCCAGCACGCAATGCCGGTTGCAGACGGCGGTCTGGGTGATTTGGGTGATGAGGGCCTGGGTGTAGCGCAGGAACAGGTGCGCGACGGCAGGCCGGCGGTCGAAAATCTGCTTCAAGGTGCCGGCGCGGATGCGGTAGCCATACCCGGCACTCTGCACCACGGCGCGGCAGGAGGAGGTATTGCTGCCCATGATGACCGGCGTGCCAACCATGCCTTCCTCCCCGACCACCGCGATTTCCGTCGATGCGCCGTTCTCCATGACATAGAGCAGGGAGACGATGGCATCGACAGGGAAGAACACATACTTCAATAATTGTTCCGATTCGTACAACACCTCGCCCAGCTGCATGCAAAGCGGCTCCAGGTTTTCTATTAGCTGCTGCTGATCTTCCAGCGGCAGCGCGTTGATCAAGGTATTGCCATGCGGGCTGAACGGGATATCCATTTGGCCTCCAAGCAGAGTGCTGCAATTCAGTATATGCCGATCGATCCGGCCTGCAACGGACAATTGCCGTGCATTAGTCCGATTGGGCTAGTTTTCCTATAAATCATCGGGTTATGTGCGGTAGCGCACAGTAAAGCAGGGGGCTGGCATGCATGCTCAGTCCACCTGGCGCTCATAGCCAGGCAAACGTACTTTTCTTAGGCAAATGACGATGAGAAGGAAGAGAAAATGAATAAATTGACTATGGCGATTTGTGGAGCACTACTGGCTGCAAGTAGCGGGGTAAATGCAGCGAACATCGTGGTGAACGGGGGCTTCGAGGCCGATGCGATCTCGGGTGCCTGGGAGCAGTTGCCCTCGGTGACTGGATGGAACTCGGACGGCGTGTTCGAAATACAGCGCGGCAGCGATCATGGCGGTTGGCCAGCATTCAATACTGCATTCGAAGGGGAGCAGTACCTTGAGCTGAACTCGACCAACCTGACCTCGATCTGGCAGGACCTGACAACGACTTCCGGCGGCTTGTACAACCTCAGCTTTGCCTATTCCGGCCGCTCGGATACTCCAGGCGACCTGAACAGCGCACTGGAAGTGTATTGGGGCGGGGCACAGGTGGTGGCAACCTCTGTCACTTCGCATAGCGGATGGGTGGAATACCACTTCACCAACCTGCTGGCCTCCAATAGCCTGACCACCTTGAAGTTCGTCTCGATAGAACCGCAGAATGCGCCCTCGTACGGTTCTTTCCTCGATGGCGTGGTGGTCACCGCCGTGCCCGAACCCAGCACCTACGGCATGCTGGCGCTGGGCCTGGGCGTAATGGGCCTGATCAGCAGGCGCAAACGCCAGCACCAGCATCCTCTCTATTAAAAGACGCTATTCCTCAATTGGCCGGGTTGATGCCCGGCCTTTTTCATTCCGCCGCCAGCTTGTTGCGGAGAGCGGCCACCGCCCGGTACGATTTTAGCCTGACTGCGTGGTCGAACACATGGCCGGTCACCATCAGCTCGTCGGGCGCGAGGTCATGGAGCAGCTTTCTCAAGCCGGCCTCAACGGTGGCGGCGGAGCCGACCAGCGAGCAGGCCAGCATGCGTTCCACGCCGATCTTCTCGGCAGGCGTCCAGTATTGCTCGATATCGTCCACCGGCGGCGGCAATTGCCCCGGCGTGCCGCGGTGGAGGTTGGTGAAGCCTTGCTGCTGGGAACTGAACCAGTAGCGCGCCTCTTCATCGGTGTCGGCGACCAGGATATTGGCCGTGACCATGAAGTAGGGCTTGTCCAGCGAGGCGGAGGGCTGGAAATTGCGGCGGTAGGTGTCCAGCGCCTGTAACAGGAAGGTGGGCGCAAAATGCGAGGCAAAGGCGAACGGCAAGCCATGCGCAGCGGCAAACTGTGCGCCATAGAGGCTGGAGCCCAGTATCCAGATGGGGATGGCCAGGCCCGCCCCGGGCACCGCCCTGATGCCCTGGCCCGGCTGGGGCAAGGCAAAGTAGTCCTGCAGCTCGGCCACCAGCTCGGGGAAATCCTCACCATGCGCATGCAGGTTGCGCCGCAAGGCACGCGCGGTAGCCATGTCGCTGCCGGGCGCGCGGCCCAGCCCGAGGTCGATGCGCCCCGGGTAAAGCGATTCCAGCGTGCCGAATTGCTCCGCGATCGCCAGCGGGGCATGGTTGGGCAGCATGATGCCGCCGGCGCCGACGCGTATGGTCTTGGTCTGGCCGGCGACATGGCCAATGACGACGGCAGTTGCCGCGCTGGCGATGCCCGGCATGTTATGGTGCTCCGCCAGCCAGAAACGCCGGTAGCCTGACTCCTCCCCAACTTGCGCCAGTTCAATGGAGTTGCTGAAAGCCTGTGCAGGCGTGCTGCCCTGCACGATGGGGCAGAGGTCGAGGATGGAAAATGGAATCATCGCTTGCAAGTGTCATTCATCAGAATGTTGTGGAAGACAGGTGTTTGCCCTTGAGGTTCGGTTCAAGCCCGATTATGCACCGGCCTCAACAATTTCTGTGGGTAACTTTGTGGGCATGATGGGCATTGCGCTACTAAGCGGCTGTTATGCCATGCATAAATTGATCCTGCTTGTTTTTTAAGCATCTGCCAGTTTAATTTATCCTGCGAGAGAACATACAATACGGGACGCTGTCATTCTTTACATACCGTCCCTCCTTCATTGAACCTTATTGATCGGCCCCATATTTTGACCATGCTTACTTTTGATAACCGTTTCTTGCGAGAGTTGCCGGGCGATCCGGAAACCAGCAACCAGTTGCGCCAGGTGTATGGCGCCTGTTGGTCCAGGGTGATGCCGACTTCGGTGTCTGCGCCCAGGCTGCTCGCCTATTCGCCAGAAATGCTGCAAACGCTGGGGCTGGGCGAGGAAGAGATCAATTCGCCGGCATGGGTAAGCGCGCTGGGCGGCAACGGCCTGATTCCGGGCATGGAGCCCTATGCCATGTGTTACGGCGGGCACCAGTTCGGCAACTGGGCAGGACAGTTGGGTGACGGCCGGGCCATCAGCCTGGGCGAGGTGGTCAATTCCCAAGGCCAGCGTTGGGAACTGCAGCTCAAGGGCGCGGGCGTGACGCCGTATTCGCGCATGGCGGACGGGCGCGCAGTGCTGCGCTCCTCGGTGCGCGAATTCCTCTGCAGCGAGGCCATGCACCATCTCGGCATCCCCACGACGCGCGCCCTGAGCCTAGTGCAGACCGGCGACGTCGTGATCCGCGACATGTTCTACAACGGTAATCCGCAGGCGGAGAAGGGCGCGATTGTCTGCCGGGTATCGCCCTCGTTCATCCGCTTTGGCAATTTCGAGATTTTCGCCATGCGCGACGACAGGGAAACCTTGCAAACGCTGGTGGATTTCACCATTGATCGTGACTTTCCCGAGTTGAAGGATTACCCGGAAGAAGAGCGCTTTGCCGAATGGTTCGCCATCGTCTGCGTGCGCACCGCGCGCCTGATTGCGCAATGGATGCGCGTGGGCTTCGTGCACGGCGTGATGAACACCGACAATATGTCCATTCTCGGCCTGACCATCGATTACGGCCCATACGGCTGGGTGGACAACTTCGACCCGGGCTGGACTCCCAACACCACCGACGCGGCAGGCCGCCGCTATTGCTTCGGCCGCCAGCCCGACATCGCGCGCTGGAACCTGGAGCGCCTGGCGCAGGCGCTATATGCCTTGAAGCCCGAGCGCGAGATCTACGACGAAGGCCTCATGCTTTACGACCAGGCCTACAACAAGGAATGGGGCGCCGTGCTGGCCGCCAAGTTCGGCTTCAGCGCATGGCGCGACGACTATGAGCCCTTGCTCAATGAAGTGTTCGGCCTCATGACCCAGGCCGAGATCGACATGACCGAGTTTTTCCGCAGGCTGGCTTGGGTGGATTCCGCCCAGCCCGACTTGGGGGTATTGCAGAGCGCAGCCTATAGCCCTGCACTATGGGAAACGTTCAAGCCCAAGTTCGGCGACTGGCTCAAGCAATACGCACAGGCGACGCTCGCGGACGGGCGCGACCCGGCGGAGCGGCGCGAGGCCATGAACCGGGTCAATCCGCGTTACGTGCTGCGCAACTACCTTGCCCAACAGGCCATAGACCTGGCCGACACGGGCGATACCAGCATGATAGAAGAGCTGCTGGACGTGCTGCGCAAGCCTTATGACGAGCAGCAGGGCAAGGAGCGTTTTGCCGCCCTGCGGCCGGATTGGGCCAGGCACAAGGCAGGGTGTTCCATGTTGTCGTGCAGTTCATAAAAAAGCCGTCCAGCTTCGCTGAACGGCTTTCGCTCGAAGAGCCTTGCTTCACATCATCTCAATCGCGCTTGTCGTCCTGGCGGAATTTCGCCAGCCAGTGTTCCATCAGCTTGCCGGCCGCCTCGCGTCCGCCGAGGCCGAAGGATAGGGCAACTGCCACCGCAATAGCGCCTAGCGTCAGGCCGAATGCCAGGTTGACGATGTCGTCGGCGATGCCCATGGCGCGCAGGCCCATGGCGACCACCAGGCCGAGGATGGCGAAGCGGGCGATTCGCGCCAGGCCGCGGCTGTTGGGGCCGGCGGCGCGGTCGATGGCTTCATGCGCCAAGCCGGCCAGCCAGAAGCCGATCACCAGGATCACCGAGCCGAGCAGCACGTCGCCGCCGAAGCGGATGAAGGTGGCGACGATGTCGCCAACCTGCAGGAAGCCGAGCTGGTTGGCGGCTTCCACCGCGGCGAACAGCATGGCGAAGAACAGCGCGACCTTGCCGACGAAACCGGAAGCCGATTTGCCTTCAAAAGCATGGCCGAGCCCGACGCGCGCCGGCAGGGTATCGAAGCCGAGCGTTTGCAGCAGACTGGCCAGCAGGCGCGAAGCAAACGAGCCCACCAGCCAGGTGACCGCGAGGATTAGGCCGGCAGCGATGATGTGCGGCACGGCAGCCAGGAACATGGACAGCATGTCGGTGGCCGGGCGGGAAATCGACTCGATGCGCAGGGCGTCGAGCGCGGCGATCAGCGACGGCAAGAACACCGCGATGAATACCAGCAAGCCGCCCACGTGCGACAGGCGCAACGTTTCCGTTATGCCGGCGCGCTGGCCGAGATTGTCGGCGCCGGCGGTGCGCAGCAGGTTGCTGACCAGGTTGCGTAGCACCGTGGCGACGATCCAGCCGACGCCGCCGATCACCAGCGCAGCGACGGCATTGGGCAGGATGTCGAGTGCCCTTGCCACCATGTCGCGCAGCGGGTCGAGCAGGCCTTGCAGTTGCAGCGCCCCCAACACGGCCGGCACGAACAGCAATATCACCAGCCAGAACAGCGCCTGGGCCAGGCCGTCGCTGATGGGCGCCATGCCGGCATGCTCGGCCAGCCTTTCATCCAGCGTGGTCTTCGCCAGCACGCGCGTGATGAGCGCGCGCACCAGGCTGGCCAGCAACCAGGCGACCAGCGCCAGTATCAGGGCTGCGAGAATGCGCGGCGCGTAGGCGAACATTTCGGTGAGCAGTGCGGCGAACGGGCCGGATACCATGGCTAGGTCGAGAGAATTGAGCACCGCGACGAAGGTGAACAGCAGCACGATCCAGAACAGGCTGACGGCCACGCCTTTTTCGATATCCACCGGCTTCCCGGTCTGCCCGGTCAATTGCGCAAAGCGGCGGTTGGTGCCTGCCATGCCCAGGCCGCGCCGCACGCCGGCCCGCACTAGCACCGCGAACAGCCAGCCCAGCACGAGGATGGCCAGCGCGCCCAGCAGTTGAAGCATGTTGTCGCCGAGGCCGGTTTGTACCGCGCCCCACATACTGTTCCATTCCGTATTCATGCGATCCTCCCGTGTTGTTTAGATGACAATATCCGGTGTCTTACGGTTTAGATAATGGCCGCGTCGGGAAAGACTTGTCAACAAGGCCGTGTCATCTCAAAGCTGCTCGCTATCCAGTTTGCGGATGCCGTTGTTCAGCGTGGTGAGGTCGAAATGCTGTTGGCGGCGTTTGATAAGGCGCATGAGGATAATCACGGCGACCGGGACCAGGGCGGCGAGCAGGAAGGATTCCAGCAAATGCGCCACCGGCTGGTTGGGCATGGGGAACATGGACAGGCCGGCGGCGAGCCCTGCAGTGGTGCCTATGACGGCTTCGCGGCCGGTGTGGGAACGGCTGAACAGCCCGAAGAACACCGGGAATGCCGCGGCGGCGCAGAGCAGGTCGGCGAGCAGGAACAGGTAGAGCACGCTATAGCCTTGCGCGGCGACGAGCAGGACGGGAACCGCAACCAGCAGCACCAGCCATCGCGACAGGCGCATCAGGCTGGCGGCGCTGCTCTTCGGCATCACCCGGCCGATATCCACTGCCACGATGCTCGAGATGGCGCTGATGGCCGTGTCTGCGCTGCACATCACCAGCGAGATGCCGAGCGGAATCAGGGCAACGGCCAGCCAGAGCGGGATATTGGGCATGACCACGCTGAACAAGGCCACTGAGCTGTCGCCATCCGGTGTCATCGCCATGAAGGCCAGCCCGAATAGGCCCATGATGAAGATGAAAGGCACGACGAGAATGCCGCCGAGCAGGAAGCCGTTGCGCATGGTGGGAATGTCCTTGGCGGAGTAGATGCGCTGCCAGTTGCCTTGGTGGAAGATGCCGGTGAGCAGGATGGCGACGAAAAAGGTCAGCCCGGCCTTGATGCCGCCGATATCCTCAAGGTTGATCAGCTGCGGCGCGGTTTGCTGCAGCTTTTCCGCGACCGGGGCAATGCCGCCGGTGGCCTGCCAGCCGATGAAGACCAGCGCCGCCAGCAACGGGATGATGATGACGATCTGCACCTTGTCGGTGAAGATGGAGGCGCGCAGGCCGCCGTAGGTGGTGTAGAGCAGGGTGAAGCCGAGCACGATGGCGGCAGTGGCCCAAAGCGGCACGGGCGCGAGCAATGTCACCATCTTGGCGATAGCGGTGATCTCGGCGCTCATGGCGATGAACAGGTAGAACAGCATGATGGTCAGTGCGAGCAGGTACATGGGCTTGCCGTAGCGCGCAACCAGGAACTCGGTGAGGGAGTGGCCGTTGGGCATGAGTTCGCGCATGCGCTTGCCGAGCGGGATCATGGCGATGCGCGGCGACATGGCGCCGATGGCGTAGCCGATCACGGCAGTCAGGCCGCCCCAGGTCGCCGCCTGCGCGGGGGAGAACAATATCCACGCGCCCAGCGACGAGGCCAGCAGGGTCATGATGCTGGCGAGCGTGCCCTGGCTGTTGCGCGCGACGATGTATTCTTCAAGGTTGCCGCGGAATTTGCGCGAATAGGCCATGCCGGCAATGGCGAACATGGCGGCGAAAAAGACTAGCCAGGCGAGGGCGGCTTGTGTACTGAGCATTGCGTGGTGACTCCTGTAATCGACGAACGACAAGGAGTACGCACAATGATGGATGCGCTATTTCCTTCCCTTCGCCAGCATGATCTGGATCAAGTATTAAGGGTCATGGCAATTGCCATTTCTCAGCCGCAAGCGGCTCCCCCAGGATTGAAACGGCCCAATAAGGTTTTGCCGTTTCGGTGCCAGATTATAACGATTTTCATGGTGATTTTCACATGGTGCCGGATGTGAATTCTTTATATTCCATGCTATGGTTCTGTCTTTCGGCACGGGGTGCCTTGTTGCAGTATCTGCTTCAGGGCTGAGAACACACCCGTATACCTGATCCAGATCATACTGGCGGAGGAATGCCTGTCGCAGCTTACTCTTTTGCTGCGCATTCCTTTGCCATGACACATTGCAAAGGAATCGCATGAGCAGCCCATCTCTATCCTTACTTCCCATTCAAGAACAACTCGTGCTCGTCACCGGCGCGGGCCGCGGGCTGGGCCGGCATATCGCCCGCGCTTTCCTCGACCAGGGGGCGAGCGTGGTTGTGAACTACCTTCACAGCGCGGAGGCTGCGGCGGCCTTGGCGGATGAAGCGCCGGGACGGGCCTTGGCGATCCAGGCGGACGTGAGCGATGCCGCGGCCGTACGGGCGATGGCGCAGCAGGCGCAAACGCATTTCGGTAGGCCGATCACCGTTGTGGTCAACAACGCCTTGCCTGACTTCAAGTTCAACGGCGATGCGCGGGCGCATGCGCATGACCTCGGCTGGGAAGGGTTGCAGCAACAATTCGAAGGCGTGGTGCGCGGCGCGCTCAATACCGTCCAGGCGTGTTTGCCCGGCATGCGCGTGCAGGGCGGCGGCCGGGTGGTGAATATCGGCACCAACCTGTTCCAGAATCCGGTAGTGCCTTACCACGATTACACAGCCGCCAAGGCGGCGCTGCTTTCCCTCACGCGCACCTTGTCGCAGGACCTGGGGCCTGACGGCATCACCGTCAATATGGTGTCGGGCGGCCTGTTGCGCACGACCGACGCCTCGGCCGCCACGCCGGATGCCGTGTTCGACCTGATTGCGGCGAGCACGCCGTTGCGCCGCGTCACCACGCCGGAAGAGTTCGCCGACGCAGTGCTGTTTTTCGCCTCGCCCTGGTCGCGCGCTGTGACGGGGCAGAACCTGGTGGTTGATGGCGGCCTGGTCAAGAACTAGAGCGGCTGACAAAACCTTCCTGGCGTTGTTGCCCTGCTTTGCCGCAATGTTTGTACTGTCTGCGGCAAGGCTGTTAGCCAGGATCGCTGCACCTGCCATTCCTGAATTCACTAAAGAGGCTCTTGTTCTGCCATGATGCACATCAACCTGTTCCTGTTCGGCTGCGGCCACCACAACGCAGCCTGGCGCCATCCGGATTCCCAGGTCGAGCGGCTGGGCGAGATCCGCTATTACGAGGAAATGGCGCAGCTGGCCGAGCGCGGCAAGCTCGATGCGGTGTTCCTTGCCGACGGCCACGCCACCAACAATATCACCGACGGCCCGCGCTGGTTCCTGGAGCCGGTGACCATGCTCACCGCCATCAGCCGCGCCACCCGGCACATCGGCTTGGTGAGCACGATTTCCAGCACCTTCTTCACGCCGTTCCATGCCGCGCGGCTCATGGCCTCGCTCGATCATATTTCCGGCGGGCGCGCGGGCTGGAACGTGGTGACTTCCATGTTCGACGTCGAGGCCAGGAACCATGGCTATGAGGCCATGCCAGGCCACGCCGAGCGTTATGCCCGGGCGGAAGAGTTCATCCAGGCGGTATTGCAGTTGTGGGATAGCTGGGACGACGGCGCCTTGCTCAACGACCGCGCCGGAGATTACGTCGACGAAAGCCGGGTGCGCCAGATCAACCACCATGGCAGGCATTTCCTCGTCGACGGGCCGTTGACCGTGCCGCGTCCGCCGCAAGGCAACCCCGTGCTGTTCCAGGCCGGGGCTTCCGACCATGGACGCGCGCTGGCGGCGAAATACGCCGAGGCGATCTATGCCGTGGCCTACGACTTGCCATCGGCCCAGGCCTATTACCGCGACGTCAAGGCCAGGGTCAAGGCCGCCGGGCGGCAGGTGGACGTGCCCATCCTGCCAGGCCTGGTGACTTTCATCGGCTCGACTGAAGAAGGGGCGCGCGCCAAGCAGCGCGAGCTGGATGAACTGTTGCCAGCGGAAACCTCGTTGCGGCAATTGCAGTTGTTCATCGACCAGGACTGCTTGGATTGGGAGCTCGACGCCCCGGTGCCGCCATTGCCGCCGCTGGAGGCCTTCACCGGCCCCAAGGGGCGCTATGCCACCGTGCTGCGCATTATCGAAACCGAGCGGCCCACGGTGCGCCAGCTATTGGGCCGCCTGGCCGCCGGAGGAGGGCATTGCACCATGGTCGGCACGCCGGAACAGGTGGCGAACGAGATGGAACATTGGTTCCACAACGGCGGCGCCGACGGCTTCAACCTGATGCCGCCGGTGCAGCCCGACAGCGTGCGGGATTTCGTCGACCAGGTGATTCCCATCCTGCAGCGGCGCGGCCTGTTCCGCGAAGATTACGAGCACGCGACATTGCGCGGCCACCTGGGCCTGGCGAGGCCTGCGAGAAAGTAGCATGGGCTAGGCTTTTCCCGTTTCCGGAGCCTGTTTCGGATATTGCGCCCTCATGTATGATGAACAGGCTCTAAGTATTGTTTGAGAAAGCTACCTTATGCCTGCGTCCATTTCTATAGAAGTCATGCTCAACCTGCTCATCGCCCTGGGGGCAGGACTATTGATCGGCGCCGAGCGTGGCTGGCAGGAGCGCGACGAGAAGGAGTCCTACCAGAGCGCGGGGATACGTACTTTTGCCCTCACCGGCCTGCTCGGCGGCTTGAGCGCCTTGCTCAGTCAGCATCTCGGCATAGCGGTCTGGGTGACGGTGCTGGTGGCGCTGATGCTGGTCGTCAGCATCGCCTATGTCGGTGATTTGCGCCGTACCGGAGACCAAGGCATTACCAGCGAGCTGGCGCTGTTGATCACTTTCCTGCTGGGCAGCCTGGCGCTCTCGGATTACGTCATGCTCGCCAGCGCCGGGGCGGTGGTGGTGGCTTTGCTGCTTAGCCTCAAGAATGTGCTGCATTCGCTGCTGAAACGCTTGAGCGAGACCGAGCTTTCCGGCGCGTTGAAGCTGCTGTTCATCTCCGTGGTCATGCTGCCGGTGCTGCCGAACCAGACTTACGACCCCTGGCAGGTATTCAATCCTTACACCACCTGGTGGATGGTGGTGCTGATCGCCGCCCTCAGCTTCATTGCCTATATTGCCGTGCGCCTGACCGGCACGCGCTACGGCTTGATGCTCACCGCCATCCTCGGCAGCCTGGTTTCCTCCACGGCCATGACATTGACCCTGTCGCGCTTGTCTTCCAAGAGCCTGCACAAGCTGCTCGCTGCCGGATTGCTGGCTACGTCGGGCCTGATGTTCCCGCGCGTGCTGCTGGAAGTCGCCGTCGTCAATGCCTCCCTGTTGCCGCCGCTGGCCTGGTCGCTGGGCACCATGTTCCTGGTCTATATGGCAGGGGCGGCTGTTTTCTGGCGGCGGGCTGTCAAGGAAGAGCCGGCAAACGCTGAAACCCCGCTGCGCAACCCGTTCGAGCTAGGGCCCGCGCTGCGGTTCGCCTTGCTGCTGACATTGATCCTGTTCCTGGTGGAGGCGGGCAGGCGTTACTGGGGAGATGCCGGCGTCTACCTGGTTTCCCTCCTGGCTGGGATCGCCGATGTGGATGCGATCACCTTGTCCCTTTCGCGCAGCGCGCGCAATGAGCTTGGCAGCCATGTCGCGGTGCAGGGCATCGTGCTGGCGGTTATCAGCAACAGCATATTCAAGGCGGCCTTGGTGGGCTTCATCGGCGGGCGTGAGCTGGCATTGCGCACTTATCCCGTGGTGGCGCTCGGCCTGGGTGCTGGCATATTGGTGATGCTGATGACAGCCTGATCGGCTGGTGGAAAAATAAGGGCTGCATTTGCAGCCCTTGTGTAGATTCAAACGTCAGTATGTCGCAGCAGGATTTCGTAAGTAGCGTTTAAGGCGCAGGCACGCCGTATTTGTCCGCCTGCATCTTGCCGTTCACGCTGTGCGAGCGCACATCCGGGGTGATCGGCAGCATGCTGTTGTTCCACTGCTGCCATTTTTCCTTGAGCTCGGCCAGCACCTGCGGATGTTTCTCGGCCAGGTTGGCGCGTTCGCGCTGGTCCTTGCCCAGGTCGAACAGGAATTCGTTGCCGTTGATTTTCAGGTATTTCCAATCCCCAGAACGGGCGGCTGCCTGTTCTTGTCCTTTGTAACGCCAGAACAGGGTGCGGGGCTGGATAGCTGTTTGCCCCAGGATGACGGGCAGCACATTTGCACCGTCCGGCTGATACCGGGCATCTGGCTGCGCGCCGGCAGCGGCAAGCAGGGTGGGCAGCCAATCCATGCTGGTGACTACCTGGCTGGAGACTTGTCCCGCCTTGATCTGTGCGGGCCAGCGGATAATGCCTGGCACGCGGATGCCGCCTTCCAGCAGTTCGGTCTTCTGGCCGCTGAACGGCCAGGTGTTGGAGAAGCGTTCGCCGCCGTTGTCGCTGGTAAAGACGACGATGGTATTGTCCGCCAGCCCTTGTTGTTGCAGCGTGTTCAGCACGCGGCCCACCGCTGCGTCCAGGGCTTCGACCATCTTGCCGTAGGTTTCGAGGCTGCCGCCGTCCAGGTGGAACAGGTTCTTGATCTCATGCGACACGGCTTCATCTCCCGGGCCTTCCCAGGGCCAGTGCGGAGCGGTGAAATGCAGGGAAAGGAAGAAAGGCTTGGCGGCAGTTTGCTTGCCTATGTATTGGCTGGCGTGGTTTGCCACGATGTCGGTGTAGTAGCCGACTTCCTTGACCGGCACTTCGCCCTCATACAAGCCGTCAGGCACATCGGAACCAACGCCGGGCTTGTGCGTGAAATAGTCCAGCGCCCCGGCGTAGTTGCCGAAGAACACGTCATAGCCGCTTTTGAGCGGCCCGAATTTCGGCAGCGAGCCCAGGTGCCACTTGCCGAACAGCGCGGTGTTGTAGCCGGCTTTCTTCAGCAACGAGGGCAGGGTCGGGTGCTCGGGAGGCAGGCCAAGGTGTTCCACGCTGCTGCCTGCGAGCGGTTCTTCCAGCCCGCCGCGCAGGCGGTACTGGTAGCGGCCGGTGATCAATGCGAACCTGGTGGCCGAGCACACGCAAGAGTTGGCATAGGTCTGGGTGAGGCGCAATCCCTGCTGGGCGAGCTTGTCCAGGTTGGGCGTCTTGAACGCGGTCTGGCCGTAGACGCCCAGGTCGGCATAGCCGAGGTCGTCGGCCATGATGAAGATAATGTTGGGTTGATGCTTTGTCCCGTTGCTGCCGAGCGCGGCATTTGCCAGGCCGGCGTAAGGCAGTATCGCCAGTGCGGGAACGGCTTGCAGAATCCGGCGGCGTGTTGGTTTGAATTGTGTCACGATATTTTCCCTTCAATCAGAGCATAAAAGTATGCAAGCCCGGCAATGCCAACATTGCCGGGGTGTGTTTCACTCACTTGGAGCGGCTAACAACGCCAGGAGCGTTTTGTTGGCCGCGCTTAGAACTTGGTGCGGAATACCACGCCCAGGTAGCGGCGCTGGCCGATACCGTCCCAAAGCACTGGGGTCGTGGCGTTATAGGAGCCGATGCTGGTGGTATACACCTTGTCGAAGATGTTCTTGCCGACGATGTTGAGCTCCCAGTTGTCCTTCTTGCCGCCGATGATGCCGAAGCCGCCGTCGGTGACGGAATAGCCGCCTTGCTCGCCGTATTCGGAAAGCAGGATGTCAAGATTCTGCTTCGAGCGGACGACGGTGCTCATGAAGGCTTGTGCCTTGAGCCCTCCCCAGATCGGGCGAGTGTAGTGGAAGCCGAAAATACCGGTCAGCTTGGGCGCGGAGGAAATCTGCCTGCCGGTGTTGTCGCATGTGGTGGTGATGGGAAGGTTGAGTTCGGTTGGGCAAGTGGCGCCATCCCAGTCTGCGTATTTGGCGCGGTTGTAGGCGCCGGCAAAGGTGAACGTCCATCTGTCTGTCGCCCGGTATGCGCCTTCAACCTCGACACCCGTCGCGGTGATTTCAGGAATGTTGCCCAGCTGCGAGCTGTAACCGCTGGTGGAAGAGGGATCTATGACCGTGGTGGTGGATTGGTAGCCCCTGACGCGGGTGCGGTAGAAGTTGGTGTTCAGCATCAATTTGCGGTCGAGGAACAGCCCCTTGAAGCCGAACTCGAAGTCCAGCACCTTTTCCGGATCGGCATTGAGCGGCTGGCCGGTGCCGGTGACGAATGATACGCCGCCGGATTTCTCCCCGCCGGCCGCAGAGGCATAGAACATCAGGTCGTCGTTAACCTTGTAATTGGGGCTGATGAGCCAGGAGACGGAATTGTCCTTGATCCTTTCGCCATCGCGGCGCGCATATACGTTGCCTATGACATTGCTGCGGATGGCTTCGGCAGTGGCGTCGCCAAAACCGCCGTCATTGCCCTCGGTCCATTTCTGGGCTGTGCTGTCCTTGATTTCATAGGTGTTGCGCAGGCCCAGGGTCAGGGTGGCTTTCTCGGTCAAATGCCAGTTCAACTGGCCGAAGGCGGCGTAACTGTCGGTTTCCGGCGTGAAGCGGCTGTACGATCTCAGGCCGTTCAATGATTGCTGCAGCAGGGAAGAATTGCCGCTTAAAGCAGTGTATTGCGCCGCGTTGGCATAGAACGCGCCGGCATCGCTGCCGTACTGGGTATGGTTGATCTGGTTGGTTTCGCTGTGCAGGTAGAAAAAACCGACCTGGTAATCGATGACCTCGCCGATATCGGAAGCCAGGCGGAACTCCTGCGACCATTGCTTGGTGTCGACGAAAGCGCCGAATTGGGCAATATCATACCGGGTCTGATCGAGGTCGTTGATGCCGGTGAAGGAATATTTGCGATAGGCGGTGATCGAGGTCAACACATGCGAGCCCAGGTTCCAGTCCAGCTTGGCGGAGGCGCCGTAGTTCCTGGTTTTCACAGGCTCCACCTGGCCGACGTCGAGCTTGTCCTTGGAGCCGATGATGGGCTGGTAGCCGTTGAAGTAGCCCCGTGCCAGGCGCGAGCTGTAGCTGATGGGCCGGTTTGCGCCGGTGGCGAAGGCCGTCGGGTCTTCCTGGAACGGCCGGGTGTTGCTGTATTCGGACAGTTCCGAATAATCCACGCTGAATTTCGCGCTGAAATCCTCAGTCGGCGTCAGCAGCAATTGCACCTTGCCGCCCCGGCGGTTACGTTCGTGGAAACGCTGGTCGGAAAGCGTGTTGGGATTGGTGTTTTCCAGGTCGCCTTCCTGCCTGTCGAAGAAGAATGAAGCACGGTAAGCCGCTACGCCATCCACCAGGGCGTCAGAGATGGAGCCGCGTGCGCGCATCGCGCCCGGGAAGTCGCTGCCGTTCTGCTGCGCGCCGACTTCGCCCTCGAAATAGGCTTGTCGCGTGAAGGTGGGTTCCTTGCTCACGTACTGGACCACGCCCAGGGTCGTATTCTTGCCTTTCAAGGTGCCTTGCGGGCCGCGCATGACCTCGACGCGGTCGATGTCGGTGAAGTCGAGGAAGCTCATGCCGGGATGGCTGAGGTAAACGTCGTCGACGATGACGCCAACACCGGCTTCCATCGCCTCGTTGACCGTGGTTTTACCGATGCCGCGGATGGAGATGCCCGAGCGGCGCGAGTTGGGGATGGTCGCGGTCAGCCCCGGCGTGATGCGCGTCAGGTCGTCGATGGTGACGATGCGTTCCCGGTCCAGCTTTTCCGCGCCGAATACGGACACCGGAATCGGGATGTCCTGGGCGATTTCCTCACGGTTGCGCGAGGTAACCACCACCAAGCCCAGCGCCGGGGTGCTTGCCTCCACCAACGCTGTCTGCTGCGCGGCGTCCAATGCCAGCGGCTTGTTGTCAGCGGCTGATTGGGAAGTTCTTTCCAGCGTATAGCCTGCCGCGCTTCTTCGTGCGACCAGGCCGGTGCCCTGGAGCAGGGTGCTGAGGCCTGATTCCGTGGTGTAGCTGCCTTGCAGGTCGTGGCTGCGCAGGTTGCGTACCTGCTCCGGCGTGAACAGGATATTGACGCCGGCTTGCTTGGCGAACTGGTTGAGCGCATCGGTCAGCGGCTCGGCCGGGATATGGTATTCGCGCTGCGCGGCTTGCTGCTGGGGCTGCGCTTCTGCCGCTTGTAGCGCTGCGGGCAGCGAGATGCCAAGTGAGACGGCAATCAGGCTGCTGGACAGCTTCAGCGCCAGTCTGGATCGTTGTGGCTTCTTGTGGGCGTGCATGGGTTTCCTTTGCATACATTCATGGACGGCATGATTGCCTTACATGGGATATGCCGAACCACGAACTCAAACCCGACAAAAATAAATGAATAAAATTTAAATTGATGCCCGGCGGCCCACGCTGACCCACCAGCGCGTTTTGTAATGGATGGCGACCGGCAGCCTGCGCGGCAAAAGGCTGAGCAGCTTGTCGGTGTCGTCGAGCTGGAATACGCCCGACAGGCGCAGCTCGGCCACGGATGGGTCGCACTTGATATAACCCGGTCGGTAGCGGGCGACTTCGGCAATGAAGTCCGCCAGGCGCATATCCTTGACGACCAGGGCGCCCTGGGTCCAGCCGTCCGCCTCGATGGGCGTTTGCACAAGATCGAGATGATCCTGGTGGATGAGAAAATGCTGGCCCGCTTCAGCCACTTCCTGCGGCGAGTGAAACGCCGAAGGCGTCATGGCGACTTTGCCTTGCTGCATGCTGAGCAGGGTGGCGTCGTCTTCCAGCCGCACCACGAAACGGGTGCCGATCGCTTCCAGCAACACGTCCCGGGTTTGCACACATAGCGGTCTTTTGCGGGGGGAGTGCGCATCCGGGCCGCTTGAAACCATGATTTCGCCCTTGTTCAATACAATCAGGCGCCGGTTCTCGTCGAAACGGATGTCCACGGCGCTATCGGTATTGAGGAACAGTTCGCTGCCGTCGGCCAGCGTGAAGCTGCGGCGCTCTCCGATGTCGGTATTGTAATCCGCGATCCATTGCTGCCACGGCGCGATCTCGCGCCCGATCAGCGTCGAGCTGCCAGCGAGTATTGCCAGGGTGAGCAGTTTGAGGGAGCGGCGTTTTTGCGTGCGCTGCATGGTGGTTTGCAGTACTTGCGCCGCCTGGGCGTTGTCCGGCAGGGCATGCAGGTTTTCCCGCATCTCGCCGTGCATGAGGCTGACGCGCTGCCAGGCCAGCTCGTGCCGCGGGTCAGCCTGGCGCCATGCCGTGCATGCTGCAAGCACGGCGGCGTTTCCGCGATTGCTTTGCAGCTTCACCAGCCAGTCGATTGCCTGCTTGACCAGTGTGTCGTCAAGTCGCGGCGATGTCATCGCCGAAGCGCAGCTGGTAGCATTGAAAAAGCGCCTCTGCCACATAGCGCTCCACCGTCCGCACGGACACGCTGAGCGCCTTTGCGATCTCCGCATAAGGTTTTTCCTCGAGCTGGGCAAGGAGGAAGGCGTGGCGCACCCTGGGCTTGAGCTTTTCAAGCGACTGGGCGATGGCTTCCAGCGTCGACAACACGATGTGCTGCTGCTCCAATGAAGGTACGGCGTCCAAGGGCAGGGCATGCATTGCCTCCTGCCAGGCCCGGTGCAGGTCTTCGCGCCGCCAGTGGTCTATGACCAGGCCGCGCGCGATGGTGAGCAGGAAGGCGCGAGGCTCTTGCAGTTTTGCCGGGTGGGGTTTGAGCAGCAACTTGAGGAAAGTGTCATGCGCAATATCTGCCGCCTGGGCATGGCAACCGAGCTTGCCGCGCAGCCAGCCGAAAAGCCATGAATGGTGCTGCAGATATAAATGTTCAGTATTCATAATGCGGTGCGGTTGTGAACAAATTCCCAGCGCCATTGCCGGATGCATGAATGAGGGCTTGCCTATTTGTTTATTAATTTATCACATCATAATTTCGGTGAAATATAATTAATAATTATTAGTATAGTTGTTTGTTGATTTTCGCCTACAAGCGGAAGCTATCCGAATTGAAAGTTCAATGCGCGGGGGGATGTTGCCCAAACGGCATTATGCGGCCGCTGCGCTGCATGTATTGCGCATATTCACTGCCGAACTCACGCAGCATCATGGCTTCCTCGCGCGGTACTCGCAGCCAGTACATCAGGCCGAAAGCTAGCAACCCGGCCGGCCCGACCAACCAGTTGGCGACCAGCAATGCCTGAGCAATGCACCATAGCCATATCGAGGCGTACATCGGGTGGCGCATGGAACGGTAAACCCCGTGCATCACCAGGCCTTGCTGGTCGCGGATTTCCAAAGTCACCGACCAATTGTCACCGAGGTCGTGGTGGCTGCGCCAGAATAGCCACATCGCGGCCAGCATGATGAAGCTGCCGGCCCATCCAGCCCAGGGCTGAAAACCGTAATCGGCAAAATCGAGCCACGAAGTCGCCGTGTATACCAAAGGCAATAGCATCATCCCCACGCCCGCCAGCCCGAGCAGAATGCGCTCCTGCAGGTCTTTGTCGCTGCTGTTGATTTTGATGCGCCGCCTGCGCAAGGCATACGGGGTACGAATCAGGCTGCTGAGCAGGATAGCGGCCAAGAGGATGCCAAGCGTGAGCGTACGGTCCATGGTGGTAGATATTGAATTGGGAATTATTCTCATTCTATATTCGTGGCGAATTGCATACAACAATACTCAACGAGGGCAACGGGATTTGATATGATGCCGCCCTTTTCAAGGAAGAGTGCGCATGGCAGACAACCAGAAAAAAGCCAATATGGTGATCCTGGACCGGCCGATGATCTCGGTGGAAACGACGGAATACAAAGAAGTCAGAATCACCGTGATCGGCATGGATGGGGCAATGGAAAACATTCGCCAGCAGGAGTTGTTGTTTCCTCTGGATTGCGCGGAGCAGGTGGGGCAGTTTTTGTTGCAGTTGGCGGGGCAGGGGGAAGCTAGTGAAGTTGGGGTAAAAAAGGAATGTAGACAATAACGGTGGATAAGCCGGTTTTTGGCTGGCTTATCCACCAATGCTTAAAATTTGTATCGCAAATTCAGCATGGCGCTGCGAGGTGCTCCATACATGCCGCTGTAGAACGTATCTTCAAGTGAACTGAAATAGGTTTTGTCGAATAAATTGTTCACGTTCAGGGAGAGCGCTACTTTTTCGTTGAGGTCGTAACGCGCCATCAGGTTGGCGACTGCGTAGGCACTCTGTTTGGCGGTGATGTCACGCCCGACCCACCACGGGCTGGCCGTGTAGTAGATTTTGCTCTGCCAATCCACGCCGCCACCTACCGTCAGCTTGTGCAAGGCGCCAGTAAGTCGGTAAGTCGTCCACAGCTTGACCAGATGCTCGGGATAGACCGTGTTGATCCGGTCGCCATCATCGTCTTCGGTACGACCATAAGTGTAGGAAGCTGCCATATTCCAGCCGTGCAGCAACTCACCGTTGATCTCCAGGTCGACACCAGTGGTTTTTGCACCATTGACCGCACGGTAGGCGCTGGTCATAGTGCCGGGCACGGTATAGCCAGAATCGACCACGGCCAGATTATCTTGCCTGATTTGATAAACCGATGCGCTGCTGGTGATCCTGCCGCCGAAGAATTCGCTTTTTACACCCAGTTCATAATTGACGCCCTCGCGCGGATCAAGCATAGCGCCGGAGCGGTTCTGCACGGTCTGCGGCTTGTAGATGGTGGTATAGCTGGCGTACAGGGTATGCTCGGGTGTCAGCTCGTAGGTGATACCAGCGTAAGGCGTGACTACGCCGCTTTCCTTCGCTCGGGTGGCGCTGTAGTAGTCGTAGAGGTAGTTGTCGAGGATGTAAGAGTTGCGATGGTTGTACACGTTGACGCCGACGATGGTCTTGATCCGGTCGCTCAGCGAGAAACGGCTGGCAGCGTAAAAGCCGGTCTGACGTACGAAAGTGTCGGAATCGCTGGAGCCGACGTAGTGGGTGCCGTGGCCACGGTTGTTCCAGGTGTAGATGTTGGCCGGGGTTCCGTGTACGCCGCCCGTGTCGACTTCGATGTCAGACAAGTCCTCGTAATTCAGATAGTTGAAGCCAAGCACGGCTTCATGTTGCCGGCCGAACAGCTCGAATGGCCCTTGCAGGTTGATGTCCAGATTCTTCTGGGTCTGCTTGTTTTTGCCTTGCGTGGCATCCAATTGCAAACCATTGCCGGTCAGTTTGTCGGGGAATGAATATAGGCTGTTCAGGAATGTCGTCCGGTAATCCCGCTCGCCATGCAGGTAGTTGGCCGACAGCTTGAGCTTCCAGTCGGCCGCCAGTCCTTGTTCCAACGTCAGGAAGGCGTTGGTCGTCTTCAAATCGCTGAAGTTGTCCCTGCTGGAAAAACTCTTGGAGCGGGAGAACTTCGTCTGCTCGCCGTTACTGAAGAACATCGGCTGGCCAATACCGTACCACGACCCCTTGGTGTCGCTGATCTGGTGGTCGATGCCCACGGTCAAGCGCGTGCGGTCGTTCAGATCGGCCTCGACGACGCCATACAGCACTTTCTTTTCGTTCTCGTGGTAATCGACAAAGCTGTCCTTCTTCTGCCACGCGGCAACGAGGCGACCGCGCAGGTTTCCAGCTTCGTTCAACGGACCAGATACGTCGACTTCGGCACGGCGCTGGCTCCACGCGCCGATATTACCGGCTATGTGAGCCTGAAATTCGCTGGTCGGTTTCTTGCGCACCAGATTGATGACGCCTGATGGGTCGCCAGCGCCGGTGAGTAAACCGGAGGCGCCGCGCAGGACTTCGACGCGGTCGTAGATCACAAGATCGGCAATATTCTGCGTAATGTTATGAGTTGTGATATCGGAGTGGGTGCCGACGCCGTCCAACTGATAGTTGGTAATCCCGTAACCACGCGAGCCAATCGAGTAACGCTCCGGCCCCAATTCGACAACCTTGATGCCGGGCGTCTTATTCAGCACGTCCTTGACGTCCAGCAGCGCCTCATCCTCAATGCGCTGGCGAGTCATCACGCTAACCGTCTGCGGCGTTTCGCGCAGGCTGATGTTCAATTTGGTAGCGGTGCTGCTCGGGCCGCTCTGGGCGTAGTTGCGGGTGCCTTCGGTGATGCTGTTTCTTTCCTGGCTAGCAGTCACTGCCACCTCGGGCAGGGTAGTGTTGCCGGGGGAGGATGCTGCTGCATCGCCTGCAATGCTGCTCGCCTTTCTCAAGCGATAACCGCCGTTTTCTGCTGCAACCGCTTCCAGGCCAGTTCCCAGTAGCAATGCTGATAACGCCTGCTGTTCAGTGTATCGGCCTTGCAATCCTTTGCTGCCTATACCATTTGTCAGCGCCGGGTCGATGGCGACCATGCGGCCGCTGATGCGGCCGAATTCGCCCAGGGCCGAGTCCAGTGTGCCTGCGGCAATCGCATACTGCTGAGTGGCGGTGTTGGCTTGCTGCTCCGCCGCATGCAGGCGCGGCATGGCGGAAATGCTGCTGCCCAGGGCCAGGCCGAGCAGGATGGCGTGTGTGATTTTTTTCTTGGCGAATGGCGTGGCGGCCATGTGGTTCTCCCTCTGGTTCAAGTTGGCAATGGCACCGTGAACAGGTGCTCTTGTCTTACTTGATGCACAGCAAAAGAAAACCTGCCAGATGGGAACGGGAATTTTTTAGGAATGATGCAAGGTGATCCAGTAACGCGTGAAATATTGCGCCCGGAGCGGCAGGGTTTCTTGCAGCAATCCGATGACGGCGAGGGTGTCGTCGATGGCATAGGCGCCGCTGACGAGCATATTGGCGGCATCGTCGGCGCAGCCCAGCTTGCCGTGATGGTAGCGGTTGAGTTCCGCAACGAATACGGACAAGGGCATGCGTTCCGCGACCAGCATGCCGGAGGCCCAGGCCATGCCGTGTTGATTGAGCGTGATGGGTGTGGCGATCTCCTGGCCGGTGAATTCGGCCTGCATCCCTGCGGCAAGGAGTTGGCTATTGGCGCTGTTGCGGGGTTGCAGGCGCACCGCGCCTTCGGTCACCATCACGCGGGTCGGCGAGCGGTGTTCGTGACGCACGCTAAAGCGCGTGCCGATTGGGGTAATCGTGCCGTTACTGGTCGCAACCACCATCGGCCTCGGGTCTTTTGCCGTGACGATGAGGATTTCGCCATAGTGCAGGGTGATGCGCCTTTCATGGTCGAGGAATTGCACATCCAGCGCGCTGTCGGTGTTCATCAGCAGGGAGGTGCCGTCCGCCAGGGTGAGCCGGCGTTGTTCGCCGACGCCCGTGCGTTGGTCTGCCATCCATGATGTCCATGGCAATTGTTGCCATGCCAACAGGCCGCTGCCGCCCGCGATGCTGATGCCGGCGATGGATTTCAGCACCATGCGTCGCTGCTTGCCGCCGGCAGATAATAAGGCTTGGCGCGCAAGCGGCGCCGCGACGAGATGGTTGTTGGCCTGCAGGTCGGTTGCCAGCCCTGCCATGCGCTGCCACGCAAGCTGGTGCTGCGGGCTGGCATGCAGCCAGGCCCGGTGTTCCCCTTGTTCCTGCGGCGACAATTCGCTGGATTGCAGCCGCATCATCCAGGTCGCGGCTTGCTCGATAATGTCTGCGGGGATGCTGCTGTGGTCCCCGTTTACCGGGGTGAACAATGGATTCATCTAGCTTGCGTCAGCCGAGTACACGGCCTGGTAGCAGTGCTGGAACCCTTTGACCATGGCTTTCTGCACCACGTTGACCGAAACGTCCAGCTGCCTTGCGATATCGACATACTTCATGCCGTCGAGCTGGGACAGGAGAAAGATTTCCCTCGTGCGGGCCGGCAGGCCTTCCAGCACCCGGCTGATTGCAGCCAAGGCCTCCACCACCAGCGCCACGGTTTCCGGCGACGGGCTGGTGGCCTCGGGTTGCGAAGCGAGCGCGTCGAGGTAAGCCTGTTCCAATGCATAGCGGCGGAAGTGCTGGGCCACCAGGCGGGTGGATACGGTGGTCAAGTAGGCTTTCGGCTCGCGCAAGTCATGATATTGGTTGGCGGCCAGGATGCGCGCAAAGGTATCCTGCGCGAGGTCGGCCGCCTGTTCCACATTGCCCAGTTTCCTGCGCAGCAGTTGTACCAGCCAGCGATGGTGGTCTTGGTAGATGGTATGCAGGGGATGGGGCGCGGGCGGCGTGCTTGGGGAATTCATAATGCGTACAAATGATAATTATTACCAAGTTTAGCAGATGGGTTTCACCCATGGAAAAATTTAACAAAACAGGGGCTTGACATTTTGTACATTCGTACAGTAAATTTCCATCCATGGGACAAGACAAAGATTTTGAATACCTGGGCAAGATCCAGGACTACTTCGCCGAGCACAAGACACTGCCTACGTTCAGCCATGTGGCGCAATTGCTTGGGTTCAAGTCGAAGAATGCCGTGACTTCTTTCGTGGCACGCCTGAAGCTGCAAGGCTTCATCGACTACGCGCCGGACAAGCGGCTCAAGCCGGGCAGGCGCTTTTTCGAGCGCATCATTGCCGAGAGCACGGTGCAGGCCGGGTTCGCCACCCCTACCTATGGCGACAGCCTGGACACGATGGGGATAGACGATTTCCTGATCGAGAAGCCGTCGCAGACTATCCTGATCACGGTGCGGGGCGACTCCATGAAGGACGCGGGCATTTTCGACGGCGACGTCGTTATCGTCGAGAAGCGCGCGTTCGCCAATGTCGGGGATATCGTCGTCGCCATCCTCAACAAGGAGTTCACGCTCAAGACCTTGGGCAAGGAGGGCAACCAGTTTGTGCTGATTCCTGCCAACAAGGATTTTCCCGTCATCCGGCCGAGCGGGGATTTCGAGATATTCGGCGTGGTGGTCGGCCAGTTCCGCAAGTATTCCTGAGCGTTTATCCTTAATCTCGACGGGCTGCCTATAAAACGGGCAGCCCTGTTTCTTTCCATCGTATCAGCCGCTTGACTGCTGTTTCCCCAGGCCGCCCACAATGTTATGCACAGACTTTGTGGGCAGGTGGCGATGGTTTGCCCGCCAGCATATCAGCGGGTTGGTCCTTCACTTGAGGCAATCTGCCTCACTCTAGATTCGAATAAAAACCGCATGTTGCCAGGGCCGATGGCTGGTATGGCTTTCCGCTGATTCTTGTTTTGTTCTTGAGCAGCTTTTGCTGTTGGTTGTCAGGGCAGGCCTGCTATTGAACGCCTTGGGTTTGCAGGCGCAGCATCGAAGGCGTCAGCCCGGTCCAGCGCTTGAGCGAGCGGCGGAAATTGTTGACGTCGTGGAATCCGAGGTAGGCGGCGATCTGGTCGTTGCTGTAGCCGTGTTGCTGGATGAGCTGCAAGGTGACGTGGATGCGTACCTGGTCGAGCTCGGCCTGGAAATGGGTGCCGTGCAGCGCGAGGTGGCGCTTGAAGGTCGCGGGGCTGACGCCGAATGCGGCGCTGGCTTTTTCCAGCGTCGGGCCGGTGCGGATATGCTCGAGTAAGTAATCGTAGAGGCTAGCAAGCAGGCTGCGCCCGTATTCCATTTCCATGCCCGCAAGGGCGGCGGATACCGCGATTTCGCTGCCGCGCGGCCACGGCTGTTCCAGCCATTCCAGCGGCAGGCTCATGGCGTCCAGGTGGTCGTTGAAATGCAGGTCCGGGCCCAGGTGCACGGCATATTGCTCGATATGCGCGGGACGGGTGCGGTTGAAGCGGTAGCGCCACGGCAGTTTGGTCTCGCCCAGCCAGCGGCTCATGCTGGCGACCGCGGCCATCATCATTTCGACGGTGAAGCCGCGCAGGCGCGGCGTGATGCAGCTATCCGTCCAGTAGAGCACGGCATGCCCCGAATGCTCCACGAGGTGCGGCGCGAGCAAGGGGCTGAGCCACGACTGGTATGCCACCAGGATGTTCAGCGCCTGGCGCAGGTTGCCGGCCTGCAGAATGGCATGACTGAGGTTGCCGTAATGGCCGGGCAGCAGTTGCTGCCCGAGCATGAAACTGGTGTCGGCCGCAGCTAGCCCGCTTTGCAGGTTGACGAGCAGTTGCAGGTAGTCCGAGGGGCTGAGCTGGGTGGAGGGCGCGAGGATGTCCTGCTCGGAAAGCCTGGTGCCGCGCAGCAGTTCCTGTGCCGCCATATCCCGGCTGAGCGCGTATTCGAGCAGCAAGGCGGCCTGGTGCCTTGCCGGGATGAACGGCGTCGTGGTCAGGTAATAGCGTTGTATGGTTGAGGTCACGATACGGCCGGGGTTGCGTGCATAGCGGTTTGCGATGGCGCTTCGAGCCTCGCGTTCATCTTGGCGAGCAGTTGCTCGGGGTCCTGGTCGGCGCGGGCGCAGGCTGTCCTGGCAGAGAGGTTGATGCGGTGCTTCCCGTCGCGCGTGTGATGGGCCAGGGTGGCGATGGCCTGTTGCAGGTGGGCGGCGCTCCACCTGGCCTGGATTTCCTCCATGTCCGGCAGCAGGATGGCAAAGCGGTCGCCGGCATAGCGGCAGACGAGGTCCTGCGGCCGCAGGTTGAGCAGCAGCAGGTGGCTGACGGCCTGCAGCAGCCGATCTCCCTCGCGTTGTCCGTATTCGCGGTTGACCTGGTGGAAGTTGTCGAGATCGAGCAAGACCAGCATGCCTTCGTCGCCGAGGTGGTTTTCCTGCTGCATGCGGATCTGCCGGTAGAGGTAGCTGGCGTCGGCGAGCTGGGTGATGCGGTCGAACGAGCGATGGTCGCGGAACAGGCGCTCGCGCTTTTGCATGTGCTCGTTGAGCACGGCCTGCTCCTCCCGCCAGTAGTAGAGGCCTACCGTCACGATTAGCATGCCTACCGGCATGAGCGCTTCCAGCCAGTTGTCCCAGTATTGCGTGGAGGGAATCGCGAAGAATTCATCCAGGCAGTCGGCCCAGGCGCCGAGCATGATGGTGATGAGCCCGCCCGCGAGCAGCATGGTGACACGCCCGCCAGGACGGCTGCTGACGATCAACAGCGCCCAGAGCGCCGCCATGGCGGCGGTGCCGCCTTCGCCGACGATATCCATCCATTTCCAGGCGGACATGGGATGGGCCTGGCCCAGGCTGGCATAAAGCAGCGAGGTGGTGAGCAGCAGCGCGAAAATGCTGAAAAGCGCGGTATGGTTGAGTTGGGGCATGGTGGGATTGCCTTGTATGGACTGATGGCAATCCTAGGACATTTGCGTGACAGAACGATGATGAAACGGTGAATGCCGGGGAGGGGGTGCGATTGGCTCACGGCTTGGCTGCAACTTCGGATGCGCAAAAGCGGGACTCGGCTAATTCCTTGTTGTTGAGGCCTGTCATGCAGGGAAGTGTCAGGGTCTTAAAAGCTCAACCTGAATTGAATTTTTATCTAAGTTATTGATTTTTATTTTATTAATTCAGGCACTGTCATGGAAATGAAATTTTTCACGGTTAGCTTGTGCGGCATTCGCAACGACTCAAGCAGTTTTTTAAAGGGGAATGACCGTGCAGGAAAATCATGTTGAATTGAGGCTGGGCAAGGCAAGGTGTCGCCTGCCGACCAGGGTGATTGCGGCGGCGATCGCGTTGATGGGCGGGTTGGCGCAGGCGGACGACACGCCGGAACTGGTGTTGCCCGTAGTGTCGGTGGTCGGGCAGGCGGCCAGCATGAACAGCGCGCTGGACGTGCAGCAGATGGCTGACAATATCGTCAGCGCAGTGCATGCGGACGATATCGGCCAGCTGCCGGACACCAACGCGGCGGAAGCCTTGCAGCGCATCCCCGGCATATCGATCGAGCGCGACCAGGGCGAGGGGCGCTATGTGCGCATCCGCGGTTTGGGGCCAGACCTCAATGCGGTGACCATCAACGGCAGCCTGGTGCCGGCGCCGGAAAGCGACCGCCGCGCGGTATCGCTCGACGTATTGCCTGCGGGCCTGATCCGCTCGCTGGAGGTAAGCAAGACCTTGATGCCGAGCCAGGACGCGAACTCGATCGGCGGCACGGTCGAGGTGAAGACGATCTCGGCCTTCGACCACAAGGGCATGTTCTATTCGCTGGAGGCTGGCGCTTCCCACGACAGCAATACCGACCAGGAAGGCCCCAATTTCGCGGCGGCGTGGAGCAACCGCTTCCTCGACGGCAAGCTCGGCATCGCGTTGGGGGTGAATTCCTCCAAGCGCAAGTTCGGCTCCGAAAACGCGGAAACCGGCGGTGCATGGGATTTCTCCGGCCCGCGTCCGGCACTCGAGGAATTCCAGCGCCGCGACTACGACATCACGCGCGAGCGCCAGGGCGGCATCCTCAACCTGGACTATCGCCCCAACGACAATGAATCCTACTACCTGCGCACGCTGTACAGCCGTTTCGTCGATAACGAGATACGCCAGCGCCACAACATCGAGTTCGATAATCCCCAGTTCGCAGGAGAGCTGGGCGATGCCGAGTCTTCGCGCGAACTGAAGGCGCGCGAGGAAACGCAGGATATCGCCTCTATCGTGCTCGGGGGCGAGCGCACTTTCAAGGACTGGAAGGTGGCGGTGGCGTTCGGCACCAGCCGCGCGAGCCAGGATACGCCCGATGCGATCGACGCGGCCAGCTTCGAGTCCGGCGAGACCTATAACGCCGGCTATTCCAGCTCCAGGCTGCCGCGCCTGATCGGCGACAGCAGCATCAATAATGCGGCCGACTACGAGCTGGATTCCATCGAGCTCAGCAAGCAGAAGACGGTGGACCGCGAACGCAACCTCAAATTCGACATCGACCACAACTGGCAGGTATTCGGTATCGATTCCGAGTTGAAATTCGGCGCCAAGGCCAGCCGCCGCAAAAAAACCAATGAAATGACCGCCTGGGAGATCGACGGCGGCGATTTTGGCAATCCATCGCTCGCGGGCTTTCTCGGCAGCAACGTGGATTATGCCTACGGCAATTACGGCTCGTCGATCAGCCGTTCCGCGGTCAAGCGCTTCCTGTCGGGGGTGGATATGTCCGGCTACGTGAACGAGGAAGAATCGAGGATCAACGATTTCTCCATGCGCGAGGATATCAACGCGGCCTACGCGCAGAACACCTTCAACCACGGCATGTGGCGCATCCTCGCGGGCGTGCGTTACGAGCAGACCAAGTTCAGCGCCAACGGCACGTCGGTCGAGGACGGCGCCTATAGCGACGTCAGGGCATCGCGCAAGTACGATCACTGGCTGCCGGCATTGCATATCCGTCGCGACCTCGACAACGACACCTCGATCCGCGCCGCGCTGACCAACTCCGTTGTGCGTCCGACCTTCGGCCAGCTCGCGCCGGGCGTGGTCATCAACGCCGACGAAGCCAGCTTCGGCAATCCCTCATTGAGCCCGATGGAATCGCGCAACCTCGACCTGGGCATCGAGCACCGCATCGGCTACGCGGGCGTGCTGTCCGCCTATGTCTTCCACAAGGACATCAAGAATTTCGTCTACCGCACCGACCTTGCCGGCACCGGCATGTGGGCGGACTTCACCCACGCGGACACCTATGCCAACGGCAGCTCGGCCAAGGTGAAGGGGCTTGAGCTCAACTATATGCAAAGCTTCAAGGAATTGCTGCCCGCGCCTTGGAACGGCCTGCTGCTTTCGGCCAATGCCACCTTCGTCAGCTCCGATGCCAAGGTCGGCGGCTATACCGACGGGGTGCTGGCGAGCCGCAAGATCTCGCTGCCCAGCCAGTCCGACCGCACCATGAACCTGATGATCGGCTACGAGCGCGGCCCGTTGAACGTGCGCCTGGCGGCCAATTACAAATCCAAGTACCTGCTGGAAGTGAACGACATTGCCGACTCCCGCAGCGACCAGTATGTGGATGCGCAGACGCAGTACGATTTCTCCGCCCGCTACAATATTGCCAAGCAGGCGCAGATCGTGTTCGAGGTGCTTAACCTGACCGACGAAAAATATTACGTCTACACCGGCAGCCGAAGCCTGAACGCGCAATACGAGTCCTACGGCCGCACTTACCGGTTGAGCATGAAGATAGCGACGTTCTAGGCGTGGCTGACAAAAGAGCGGCTCACAAAACGTTCCTGGCGTTGTTACTCTGCCTTGCCGTACACCTTGTACTGTCTGCGGCAGAGCGCCTAGCCAGGGCCGCTTCGCTGAGTTTGTTAGCTGCTCTACGTTTGAACCATGGCGCGGCATTGCCGCGCCGTTTTGATAACACCTGATAATTGAGCCACTATGCCGCGATTGAAGATATTCCTGGTTTTTTCCTTTTTATGCATGCTGCATCCCGCTGCAAATGCGGCTGATGCGCCACGCACGTTGCCTGTGCTGAAGACGTTCAAGGAGGTGGCCGCCTTGCCCGACGGCCGCTGGCTGGTCGTCGACAAGCGCGCGGTGCGACTGCTCGACCAGCAAGGCGCGGAGCAGGGCAGCCTTGCCGTGCGTGCGCAGCACCTCGATACTCGCGTATTGCCGGATGGCGTGCTGGCTGCCGTGTTCGATGCCGACAAGCAGCAGCCTCTTCTGCTCAGAGTCGATGCGAAACGGCTGCGCCTCGATAAGCAACTGGCGCCGGTCGATTTCGCTCTGGACAGCATGTGCCTCTACCGCGATGCGCAGCAGCTCAACCACCTGTTCCTGATCGCCAAGGACGGCCAGGCCGAGCAGTGGCTGCTGACCGGCAAGGCGCCCAAGCGCCTGCGTCGCTTGGCCCTGCCGCCCGGTGTGGAATCCTGCCGCGCTGATGACGTGCGCCAGGCGCTGTACGTCAGCGAAGCAGGCTTTGGCGTCTGGCGCTATGCCGCCAACGGCGAGGGCATCCCGGAGCGTGAATTGCTGCTGGGGCGTCGGCCGCATGGCGATATTGCGGGCGAGCCAGGTGCATTGGCCGTGCTGCCGCATGGTATCGCCGTCATCGACAGCAACGGCGGGGAGGTGCATCTGCTGGACCACGGCGGCAACTTCCTGCCGCAGCAACTGTGGCTGAAATCCGCCGAGGCGCTTGCCGTTGCGGGTTCTGACTTGCTAGTGCTGGACGGCAAGGGCTGGCAGGCGCATGCGCTGGCGGGAGAAAACCAGGCGCAGGAAAAAACACAACCGCTGCCGGTCGTGGTGGCGCGCGGACAGACCCAGACCGTGGCGCGTTCGGGCGATGCCGCCGATGATCCCGCCATCTGGGTGCATCCGCAACACTCGGCGCAATCGCGCATCATCGCGACGAACAAGAAGCAGGGGCTGCTGAGCTACGACCTGAAAGGCAGGCAGTTGCAGTTGCTAGAAGCCGGTCGTCTCAACAACGTCGACGTGCGCCAGAACATCGCCTGGCCCGGAGGCAAGGCTGACCTGGCCGTAGCGACGCAGCGCGACGAGGCGGCGCTGGCCGTGTTCGAGATCGGCCACGATGGCCGTATCCGCGACGCGGGCAGGGTTGCGACCGGCCTCAACGATGTCTACGGTACCTGCCTTTACCAGCCGCCGGGCGGCGGCCTGGAGGTGTTCGCCAATGATAAGGACGGCCGCATCGAGCACTACCGCATAGAGCGCGCGAAAGGCGGCTATCAAGGCAAATTGCTGCGGGCTTTCAGTGTGGATAGTCAGCCGGAAGGCTGCGTGGTGGACGACCATGCCGGCCGCCTGTTCGTCGGCGAGGAAAAGCACGGCATCTGGGCCATGTCCGCAAGCGCCGGTGCGACAGAAGCGCCGCAATTGGTCATGCCGGTAGGCGAGCAGCTGGTGGCGGATGTCGAGGGCTTGGCGCTTTACCATGGCCAGGGCGCCAGCTACCTGGTCGCCTCGAGCCAGGGCAACAGCAGCTACGTGGTACTTGATGCGCAGCCGCCTTATGCCTATCGCGGCGCTTTCCGCATCGGCATCAATGCCGACGCGGGCATCGACGGCGTCTCGGATACCGACGGCCTGGAAGTGAGCGCGGTGGATTTCGGCGGCGCGTTCCGCAAGGGCCTGCTGGTGGTGCAGGACGGCTACAAGCGTTTGCCGGACGGCGCGCAGAACTTCAAGTACGTTGCTTGGGAGGATATTGCGCGCGCCTTGAATCTGCCATAGCAATCCATTAATCCATTGCCTGCCAACTATAAGTTGGCAGGCACGGACTACTTAGAGCCGCTAACAAAACCCAGCGAAGCGATTCTGGCTAGGCGCTCTGCCGAAGACAGTACAACAACAAGTACGGCAAGGCAGAGCAACGACGACAGAAGGGTCTTGTTGGAGGCTCTTATTGGGCCTGCAGCGCCTTCCAGCCCATTTCCCTCATACACAGCAGCAGCCCGCGGGTCGCCTTGGCGGTAGTGCCCGACATGTCGGGCTGGTGTTCCGGCCCGAGCTTGGCGACACATTGCTGGATGTCGCTTTTCAGGTTTTCCGCTCCCTTGCCGATCTTCCACCAAGAGCTGACAGTGAAGATATCCATCGGGCTTTTCGGTGCGAGAGGAGGCGCCGGCACCTCTTTTTTGGCTGCGCCAGCTTCAGTGGTTGCGGTATTTGCAGCAACAGGCCCTTGCTCCTGAACGGTGGAGGTATCACGGTAATCATTCTTCAATGACGCCTTGATCACCGGGTCGTCATCGTCCAGGCTGTCTTGCGGGTTATGGAATACCCAGCCGTTGTCCTCCATGCATTTTGCAAATGCATTCTCTTGCAGGCCCTTGGCCTGGCATTCGTTTTTCGCCGTATTGAGGTCGTGTACGCCGGCCCCTCTCTTATAGGCAAATTCGCCGCCGCACCCGGCTAACGCCAGGCACAGGGTGATTGCGGCGGATAGCGGCTTTTCTCGTCCTTGATTTTTCATGTGTTTTTCCGGTTGTGGCATGCCTGCCGAGTGGCAGGCATCTATTGTCGACGAGGCCAAATTACCACGCTGCCTCATTCCGGCATGTACGCAATATGACGTATTTAAGCCGACCCCTTCCATCGCTAATCTGGCAACACGAAAGATTTGGCGGGTAGTTCACCGTTCACTTTGATGGTTTTTGGTGAAACTTGATAAAGGGGTATGAGAAATGAAATTCAAGATGAAGAAGTGTGCGCTGATGGTGGCACTGGCAACGTCTGCCGCATTGCCGTCCATGAGCTCACAGGCTGCTGGCACGATCACCTTCGGTGAGGACAAGTCCATCAGCATCGGCCTGGGGGTGCGTACTGCGTTTACCAGCACCGAAGATGCTGCGCCAAACGGCAGCTCCCGTTCCAAGGATTTTGATGTGGATGATGCGCGTATCTACATCAACGCTTCCTTCAACAAGTATATCAAGGCGACATTCAACACTTTCACGACCACTAACGATGGTAGCGGCAAGGATGATATCAGCACCCTGGACGCCTACCTGCAGTTCGAGTTCATGGATGAGTTCAATATCTGGGTCGGTCAGCTGTTGCCACCAACAGACCGTGCCAACCTGGATGGTCCGTTCTTCCTCAACGCCTGGTCCTATCCAGGCGTGGTGTCGCGCTACCAGAACAAGTTCGTCGGCCGTGATATCGGCGTCACCGTCTGGGGTAAGTTGCTGGATAAGCACCTGGTGTATTCCGTTGGGGCTTATGAGGGTAACCGTGCTTCCAGCTTCAATAATGACAGCGCATTGAACCCTAATCGCTCCGACAACCTGATGTATAGCGGCCGAGTCCAGTATGACTTCTGGGATGCCGGCAACGACCCGGCTTATTACACCAGCAGTACTTATTACGGTAAGGACGTGCTTTCCATCGCTCTGGTTGGGATGTTCCAAAAGGATGCTGTAGGTATTGCTGGCACTAGCGACGATTACAAAGCCTACAACGTTGACGCTTTGCTAGAGAAGAAATTTGCGGCAGGCGTGCTGAACCTTGAAGGGGCTGCATACAAGTACGACTTCAGTACTACTGCACTGGCAGCGGATCCTGCAGGCGCCAAGCCAGGTAAAGCATACCTGGGCCTGGTTTCCTGGATGTTCGGCGATACCGTGGGCTGGGGCAAGTTCCAGCCATACGCCCGTTACCAACGTTTCAATGCGGATGGTGAGGTGGCTTTCAACCCGGATGTTAAAGAGTACGACATCGGCCTGAATTACATCATCGATGGCCATAACGCCCGTATCAGCACCGTCTATACCAAGACCAAGACTGAAAACGCCAGCGACATCGATCGGTTCACGGTCGGCCTGCAGTTGCAATTCTAGTTGGGGGATGGCCGTCATCCCTAGATGCGATGGCGGCTGTCGTGAGTTTAGTTGTTAAAGGAGACGTATAGATGAAGACCTTGATTAAGCTGGATTTCGACAAGCCAGCCTGGGAGCAGGACGGCCAGATCCATAACCGTTGGCACCCGGATTTGCCGATGGTGGCGATGGTCAAGCCTGGCGACGAGTTCCGTGTCGAGTGCATGGACTGGACCGGCGGCCAGATTGGCAACAACGATAGCGCCAACGACATCCGCGATGTCGACCTGTTGCAGGTGCACTACCTCAGCGGTCCGATCGGTGTCGAGGGCGCCGAGCCGGGCGACCTGATGGTGGTGGATATTCTCGATGTCGGCACCTTGCAGGACCAGCAATGGGGCTTCAACGGCTTGTTCGACAAGAACAATGGCGGCGGCTTCCTGACCGACCATTACCCCGATGCTTCCAAGAGTATCTGGGATTTCCATGGCATCTATACGACTTCCCGTCATGTGCCCAACGTCAAGTTTGCCGGCATCATGCACCCGGGCCTGATCGGCTGCCTGCCATCTCGCGAGTTGCTGGACACATGGAACAAGCGTGAGGCGGACCTGATTGCCACTGATCCAAACCGCGTGCCCGCGCTGGCCTTGCCGCCGAATGAAACCGGTGCCGTCATGGGTCGCCTGAAGGGCGAAGATGCCGCAGCGGCAGCGAAAGAGGGCGCACGTACCGTGCCGCCGCGCGACCACGGCGGCAACTGCGACATCAAGAACCTGACCAAGGGCTCGAAGATTTTTTTCCCGGTCTACGTCAAGGACGGCGGCCTGTCCATGGGCGATCTGCACTTTTCGCAGGGCGACGGTGAAATCACCTTCTGCGGCGCGATCGAGATGGCCGGCTACCTCGATATCAAGGTCAGCCTCATCAAGGACGGCGTCAAGAAATACGGCATCAAGAACCCATTGTTCCAGCCTAGCCCGTTGACGCCCAACTACCGCGACTTTCTCGTGTTCGAGGGCATCTCGGTCGACGAGCAGGGCAAGCAGCATTACCTCGACGTGCATATCGCCTACCGCCAGGCTTGCCTCAACGCCATCGAGTACCTGAAGAAGTTCGGCTACAGCGGCGAGCAAGCCGTGGCGATCCTCGGCACTGCGCCGGTGGAAGGCCATATCAGCGGCGTGGTGGATATCCCGAATGCCTGCGCCACCTTGTGGCTGCCGACCGAGATCTTCGATTTCGACCTGAAGCCGAATGCGGATGGCCCGAAGAAGATCATCACCGGCACCGCGGATGTCGCCAAGACATCCTGAACAGCGTTTCTTGATTGACGATTTGAAAGCATAAGGGGAAGAGCCATGCCTATGTATGAATACCGATGCGACGAGTGCGGCGTGTTTTCCGCACTGGGGAAAATGAGCACATCCAGCGAGCCCACGATCTGTCCGGATTGCGGCGAGTTGAGCGAGCGCATTCTCTCGGCACCGCGTCTGGCCATCATGGGCAAGGCGCAACGAAGTGCGCATGAACGCAACGAAAAATCTGCCCATGAACCCCGGTCCACCCGCCGCTCGAGCTGCGGATGTTCCGGGAGTCATACCTGCGGTTCATCCTCCACTTCGAAGCAATCCACTCAGGGAAAAGAGAAAGGAAGCCTATTGCAGATGCAAACGAAGAAAACCGCCCGCCCCTGGATGCTGGGACATTAGGGATGTTCAGCATCGCGTGAGGACTGCGTTGCGCCTCCTTGCCGTACTCATACGTACTGTCTGCGTCGGCGCGCCTTGTCCTCCCACGATGCTGAACATCCCCACGCAATGCTGAGCATCCTGGGATTGGTTATGAAGCATTTTGAAGTTTTTATCTTTTGCAGTGTTTTTCAGGAGAAATCTGATGAGTAAGACAAATAGACGCCAGTTCATCACCAAGACAGGCGCCCTGATGGGGGCAATGCTCGCAGCAGGCATTATTTCCGGCAGCGCTTATGCGGCCGACTTCCCGACTGCCAAGGTCAATACCACCAAGCTGGCGGTGACCGACACGACAGTCAAGGTCGGCATCCTGCATTCATCCACCGGCACCATGGCGATCAGCGAAACCGGTTCCATCCAGGCCGAGAAGCTGGCGATTGCCCAGATCAACGCCATGGGCGGCGTATTGGGCCGCAAGATCGAAGTGATCCAGGAAGACGGCGCCAGCGATTGGCCGACTTTCGCTGAAAAATCCAAGAAGCTGCT
The DNA here is from genome assembly GCF_054072455.1 of Methylobacillus pratensis. Taxonomy (NCBI): domain Bacteria; kingdom Pseudomonadati; phylum Pseudomonadota; class Betaproteobacteria; order Nitrosomonadales; family Methylophilaceae; genus Methylobacillus; species Methylobacillus pratensis. Next base: position 196,862 of record NZ_JBSUSR010000005.1, on the reverse strand, counting down.
GGAAAAGGACAAAGTAGCCGCCGTGTTCGGCTGCTGGACTTCCGCTTCCCGCAAGGCGGTGCTGCCGGTGTTCGAGAAAGACAACGGTCTGCTGTTCTATCCGACTTTCTACGAAGGCCTGGAGCAATCCAAGAACGTGTTCTACACCGGCCAGGAAGCCACTCAGCAAATACTCGCTGGCCTGGACTGGATCGCCAAGGAAAAGAAGGCCAAAACCTACTACCTGATCGGCTCCGACTACATCTGGCCACGCACTTCCATGAAGATCGCCCGTAAGCACATCGAGAACAAGCTCGGCGGCAAGGTGGTGGGTGAAGAGTACATCGCGCTGGGCGACACTCAGTTCGGTTCGGTCATCAACAAGATCAAGCTGAAGAAGCCTGACGTGATCTACGCAGCGGTGGTGGGCGGCAGCAACGTGGCCTGGTTCAAGCAGTTGAACGCCGCTGGCCTCAACTCTAAGAAGCAGAACATGCTGACCATCTCCGTGACCGAGGATGAAGTCCTGGGCATCGGCGGCGAGAACCTCGAAGGCTTCTACTCCGCGATGAAATACTTCCAGACACTGAAGAATCCGAACAACGAGAAGTTCGTTGCCGAGTTCAAGAAGATGTGGGGTCCCAAGTCCGTGATCGGCGACGTGACGCAAGCTGCCTACCTAGGCCCATGGCTGTGGAAGGCTGCGGTCGAGCGTGCCGGCAGCTTCGACGTGGACAAGGCCGCCGCGGCATTGCCAGGCTACGAGTTCAAGGAAGCGCCTGAAGGCTATGTGAAGGTTGATCCTAACCATCACTTGGAAAGCAAGCTGCGCGTAGGCAAGTGGCGTGCTGACGGTCAGGCGGACGTGGTGTACGAGTCCGAGCTGATCAAGCCTGATCCGTTCCCAAAGGGCTACCAATAATCACCTAGTGGTTTACATGCAAGAAGTCACGACAGCCCCGCTTGGGGTTGTTGTGGCGAGTACCAAATGTTTTATCTTCGTAAGTAAAAGGCTGGAGGCCGATTATGTTTGATTATTCAATGGCAGAGATAGGCAATATCGTTGTCATGCAGGCTTTCTCCGGATTGAGCCTGTTCAGCGTTCTTCTCCTGATGGCACTTGGCCTGGCGATCATCTTCGGGCAAATGGGCGTGATTAACATGGCCCATGGCGAATTCATGGCGATAGGCGCCTATACCACCGTGTTTCTTTCCCGGGTGGCCGAAACTTACGGAATCGTCAATTACTACTTCCTGTTTGCGATCATCGCCGCGTTCATTGTGGCGTTCATCATCGGTTATATCGTCGAGTTCGCCCTGATACGGCACTTGTACAAGCGGCCGCTCGATACCTTGCTTGCCACCTGGGGCCTGAGCCTGGTGATGCAGCAGATTTTCCGTTCCACCTTCGGTGCTAAGGAGGTCAGCGCCGTGCTGCCAGAATGGCTCATGGGCTCCTTCCAGCCGACGCCTGACATCGATATCCCGATCAACGGCGTCTTCGTGCTCGGGTTGGCGTTGGTGGTCACTGTAGGCGTCTTTATCTTCATGTTCCGTTCCCGTTGGGGGCTGCGCGTGCGCGCCACGGTGCAGAACCGCGTCATGGCGGGTGCCGTCGGCATCAATACCAAGAAGGTCGACCGCGTGACCTTTGCGCTCGGCTGCGGTATCGCCGGCGTGGCTGGAGCAGCGTTCACCACGATTGCTTCCACCGGCCCCACCACAGGCTCGCTCTACATCGTCGACAGCTTCATGGTCGTCGTGTTCGGCGGCGCGGCCAGCGTATTAGGCACGATTGCTTCCGCCTTCGGCATCGCCCAGGCGCAATCCATCCTGCAGTTCTTCATGACCAGCTCCATGGGCAAGGTCGCGACCCTGATGGTGATCGTCGGCATCCTCATGATGCGTCCGGAAGGCCTGTTTGCATCCAAAGTACGTAAGTAAGGGGAACAATATGAATGAAACATTGAGCAAAATACTAGGCGGAAAGCAGGGGGCCATCGGCCTCGGCATCCTCGCCGCGTTCATCCTGGTGGTGCTGCCGCTGGGCCTGGACCCCTTCCGCCTTGGATTGGTCGGCAAATACCTCACTTACGCCTTTGTCGCGGTGAGCCTGGTGCTGCTGTGGGGTAACGGCGGCATCCTGAGCCTGGGGCAAGGCATCTTCTTCGGCCTGGGCGGCTACGCGATGGCGATGTTCCTCAAGCTTGAAGCGTCCGACCCGGTCAGCACCGCGATCCAGTCCACGCCCGGCATCCCCGACTTCATGGACTGGAACCAGCTCACGGCCCTGCCATGGTTCTGGGAGCCGTTCAAGAGCTTGCCGCTGACCATTCTCGCGATCCTGGTCGTGCCGACATTGTTTGCCTTCTTGATCGGCTATGCGATGTTCAAGCGTCGTGTCGGCGGCGTGTATTTCGCCATCATCACGCAAGCCATCGCGCTGATCCTGAGCATCCTCATCATCGGCCAGCAAGGCTATACCGGCGGCGTGAACGGCATTACCGATCTGAAAACACTGTTGGGCTGGGATATCCGTACCGATAGCGCCAAGTATGTGTTGTATTACGTGAATGCCGCATTGCTGATTGGCTGCATCCTGCTTTCTCGCTATGTACTGTCCAGCAAGTTCGGCATGTTGCTGCTGGCGATGCGTGACAAGGAAGAACGCGTGCGCTTCTCCGGCTACGACGTGTCCAACTTCAAGATCTTCATCTTCTGCCTGTCCGCCATGATCTCGGCGATCGGCGGCGCGATGTTCACCTTGCAGGTCGGCTTCATGTCGCCATCCTTCATCGGTATCGTGCCCTCGATCGAAATGGTGATCTTCGCAGCAGTGGGCGGCCGCATGTCGCTGATCGGCGCGGTATACGGCACCTTGCTGGTGAATGCGGGCAAGACCATGTTCTCCGAAACCTATCCGGAGCTGTGGCTGTTCCTCATGGGCGGCCTGTTCATCGCCGTGGTGATGTTCTTCCCGAACGGCCTGGCTGGTATCTACGACAAATATGCCAAGAAAGTGCCTTTCCTGCGCAAATTGTCCGAAGAAACGCCCAAGGCCAAGAAAGCGGCGGATGTACCTGCCGTGCCGGTTGAAACCAAGGAAGCAGGGGTGCAAGCATGAGTAATACCGATTTCGTACTCGCTATCGAGGACCTGACCGTATCGTTCGACGGTTTCAAGGCGGTCGACAAGCTCAATATGTACATCGACAAGAACGAGTTGCGCGTGGTGATCGGCCCCAACGGTGCGGGCAAGACCACGGTGCTGGACCTGATCTGCGGCAAGACAAAATCGACTGCCGGTTCGATCAAGTTCAAGAACCGCGAGCTGACCAAGCTTTCGGAACATGAAATCGTGCGCGCCGGGGTAGGCCGCAAGTTCCAGACGCCGTCGATCTATGAAAACCTGACCGTGTACCAGAACCTGGAAGTCTCCTATCCCAAGGGCCGCGGCGTGTTCGGCAGCCTGTTCTTCAAGCGCAGCGATGCCGTGGTGGAGCAAGTGCACAAGATCGCCAAGGAAATCATGATGGAAGACATCCTGGGCATGGAGGCGGCCCTGCTGAGCCACGGCCAGAAGCAATGGCTGGAGATCGGCATGCTGTTGATGCAGGAGCCTGAGCTCTTGATGCTGGACGAGCCGGTGGCGGGCATGAGCGCCAAGGAACGGGACCAGACCGCCGAACTGCTCAACCGCATCTGCCAGAACCGCTCGGTGATCGTGATCGAGCACGACATGGAATTCGTCAAGAAGATCGCGCACAAGGTCACCGTGCTGCACCAGGGCAAGATTCTCGCCGAGGGCGCGATGGACAAGGTGCAGGCCAACGAAAAAGTGATTGAGGTCTATCTGGGCCACTAAATGCATGCAAGAAGCGGCGCGATGCATTCACATCGCGCCGCCAGCCCGGACAACGAAAGGATAGAAAATGATTGAGATTGAAGACCTGACAGTCAGCTACGGACAAAGCGAAGTCATCCACGGCATCAGCTTCAGCGCCGCCAAGAACGAAACCCTCGCCATCATGGGCCGCAACGGCATGGGCAAGACCACCTTGTTCAAGTCGCTCATGGGCATCCTGCCCAGCAAGAGCAAGAAGGCCAGCGTGGACGGCGTGGACATCGGCGGCAGCGAAACCTTCCAGCGCGTGCAGAAAGGCCTGGCCTACGTGCCGCAGGGCCGCATGATCTTCCCGACCATGACCGTGCAGGAAAACATCGAGACCGGCCTGGAAAAGTCAAAATCCCGCCAGATTCCCGAGGATATCTACGCCTTGTTCCCGGTGCTGTTCGACATGCGCAACCGCAAGGGCGGCAACCTGTCGGGCGGCCAGCAGCAGCAATTGGCGATTGCCCGCGCATTGGTGACCAACCCCAAGGTGTTATTGTTGGACGAGCCGACCGAAGGCATCCAGCCCTCCATCATCAAGGACATCGCCAAGGTGCTGAATGAAATCCGCAAGATGCGCGAGATCACCATTATCGTGTCCGAGCAGGTGCTGAGCTTTACGATGGAAATCGCGGACCGCATCATTGTCATTGATAAGGGTAATTTCATCCATGAGGACAAGCGTAGCGAAGTGGATGCGGCCAAAATCAAAGGCTACCTCTCGGTCTGAGTGGAACAATCAACAAGGTCTGCTGGCGCCGTTGCGCCTCCTTGCCGTACTCATACGTACTGTCTGCGTCGGCGCGCCTTGCCAGCACCGTTTCACTGACCTTCTTGATTGTTCTTACATGCCAGGAGGGTATTTGTAATTATTTATGATGCTGGCGTTTTTATGGCAGGATGCTGCCGATGGATGACTTACAAACAAAAACGGCGGCATGGGCGGATAAGCGCTGGCAGGCATTGCTGGCGCTTGATTTTGCAGCCAAGGCAGGGCGAGGGCGGACGACGCTGGTAGGCAAGCGCCACCAAGGGCCGCTGGTGGTGCAGAAAATGCTCTACCCGGAAGGCGACGAAGTCTGCCACGGCATCATTATCCATCCGCCGGGCGGCGTTGCGGGCGGCGACCAATTGCAATTGCAGGCAGCCTTGGGGACATCAGCTAAAGCCGTGTTGACTACGCCGGGCGCAGGCAAGTGGTATAAGGCCAATCAGTTGAGTGCGAGCCAGGAGATACGGTTCAAGCTTGCAAAAGATAGCTGCCTGGAGTGGCTGCCGCAGGAAAATATCCTGTTCGACGGCAGCGATGTGCGCTTCAGCAGCGAAATCGACCTCGCCGAGGGTGCCGTGTTCTGTGGCTGGGACATCATGTGCTTTGGCCGCCAGGCGCGGGGCGAGCAATGGAACCAGGGTGAGTTGCGCCAGGTGATGCAAGTGCGGCGTGAAGGGCGCTTGATCTGGAACGAGCGCCTGTTTTCCCAGCCGCAAAGTCTGGTGATGCGTTCCGCTATCGGCTTGAAAGGCATGCCGGTCAATGGCAGCCTGGTGGTGGCTGCAGGGGCGGTGCCTGTGGATATTGTCGAAGCCTGCCGGGCGATCGAACCGCGCGGCGATGCGCATTATGGCGTGACTGCCTTGCCGGAGATATTTTCGGCGCGTTATATTGGCCGTTCCTCGGAAGCCGCGCGGGAATACTTTGAGCGGCTCTGGCAAGTGCTCAGGCCGTGGTATGCTGCGCGCCCTGCCGTCAGGCCCCGGATATGGAATACCTGACTGGCATTACATTGAATCGATGAAGAAGAACTGTCTATGGAATTAAGCCCAAGAGAAAAAGACAAGCTGCTGATCTTTACCGCAGCCTTGCTGGCGGAGCGGCGTAAGGCGCGCGGCCTCAAGCTGAATTATCCCGAATCCATCGCTTTCATCAGCGCAGCGATTATGGAGGGTGCGCGCGACGGCAAGACGGTCGCGGAGTTGATGGGGTATGGTGCAACCTTGCTGAGCCGTGAGGATGTGATGGAAGGTGTGCCTGAGATGATCCCCGAGATACAGGTGGAGGCGACGTTTCCGGATGGGACCAAGCTAGTCACTGTCCACCAACCGATTCCCTAAGGCATGAAGCTGCAAGTGCCGATGGCGGCGTTGCGCCTCCTTGCCGTACTCAGTGTACTGTCTGCGTCGGCGCGTCTTGTCATCGGCGCTTGCAGCTTCATGCTGAGAATTGGCTTAAAGCGAAAAACAAACATTGGTCATTGGAGTATCCAACATGATCCCAGGTGAAATGAAAATAGACGCGGGCGAAATCCTGCTAAACGACGGGCGCGAGACGGTGACGCTGGAGGTGGCGAATACGGGTGACCGGCCTATCCAGGTGGGTTCGCATTATCATTTTTATGAGACCAATGAAGCCTTGTCTTTTGAGCGGCAACTGGCCTATGGCTTCCGCCTCGATATTGCCGCAGGCACGGCGGTGCGTTTTGAGCCGGGACAGAGCCGCACGGTGCAATTGGTTGCTTTGGCCGGAGATCGCAAAGTGTATGGATTCGCTGGCAAGGTGATGGGAGCGCTGAAATGAGTGTGAAAATCGACAAGCGCGCCTATGCCGAAATGTTCGGTCCGACGGTAGGTGACCGCATGCGTCTGGCTGACACCGAGCTGTGGCTGGAGGTGGAGAAGGATTACACCATCTATGGCGAGGAGGTGAAGTTCGGCGGCGGCAAGGTGATCCGCGACGGCATGGGGCAAGGCCAGGGCGTGGCGAGCGAGGTGGCGGATACGGTGATTACCAATGCGTTGATCGTCGACCATTGGGGCATTGTCAAGGCCGATATCGGCATCAAGGGCGGTTATATCTCCGCCATTGGCAAGGCGGGCAATCCCGACATCCAGCCCGGCGTGGAGATTGCCATTGGCGCGGGCACCGAGGTGATCGCGGGCGAGGGTATGATCGTCACCGCGGGCGGCATCGACACCCACATCCATTTCATCTGCCCGCAGCAGATCGAGGAAGCATTGATGTCCGGCGTTACTACCATGATAGGTGGTGGTACTGGCCCGGCAACCGGCACGTTTGCCACCACCTGCACGCCCGGCTCCTGGCATATCCACCGCATGCTGCAATCGGCGGATGCCTTCCCGATGAATCTGGGTTTTCTCGGCAAGGGCAACGCCAGCCTGCCGCAGCCTTTGCGCGAGCAGGTCGAGGCGGGTGTGGTCGGGCTCAAGCTGCATGAGGACTGGGGCACCACGCCGGCCGCGATCGACAATTGCCTGAGCATCGCCGAGGAAATGGATGTGCAGGTGGCGATCCATTCCGATACCCTCAACGAATCCGGTTTCGTCGAGACCACGCTGGATGCGTTCAAGGGCCGCACCATCCATACCTTCCATACCGAAGGTGCGGGCGGCGGCCATGCGCCGGACATCATCCGCGCGGCGGGGCACCCGAATGTATTGCCGTCGTCCACCAACCCGACCCGGCCTTTCACCATTAACACCATAGACGAGCATCTCGACATGCTCATGGTCTGCCACCATCTCGACCCGGCGATTGCCGAGGACGTGGCATTCGCCGAGAGCCGTATCCGTCGCGAGACAATTGCAGCGGAAGATATCCTGCACGACCTCGGCGCGTTCGCCATGATGTCCTCCGACTCGCAGGCCATGGGCCGCGTGGGTGAGGTGGTGATCCGCACCTGGCAGACCGCGCACAAGATGAAGGTGCAGCGCGGCCCCTTGCCCGAAGACAGCGCGAGCAACGACAATTTCCGCATCAAGCGCTACATTGCCAAGTACACCATCAACCCCGCATTGACGCACGGCATCGCCCACGTCGTCGGCTCGGTCGAGGTCGGTAAGCTGGCCGACTTGGTGCTTTGGCGTCCTGCATTCTTCGGCGTCAAGCCTTCGACCATCCTTAAGGGCGGCATGATCGCGGCTGCCGTGATGGGCGATGCCAATGCCTCCATCCCGACGCCGCAGCCCGTGCATTACCGTCCGATGTTCGGCTCCTATGGCGGCGCGTTGCAGACTTCGGTGACGTTTGTGTCTCAAGCGGCGTTGAGCAACCCGGAAGTCGCGGCATTGAACCTGAAAAAGTCATTGGTGGCGGTCAAGGGCACGCGCGGGGTGAGGAAGTCGGATATGGTGCACAACGGTTGGATGCCCGAGATTGACGTAGACCCGGAAACGTATGAGGTGCGTGCCGATGGCGTGGTGCTGAGTTGTGAGCCAGCGGAGGTGTTACCTCTAGCCCAACGCTACTTCCTGTTTTGACGCGTGCAGACTAGCGCCCCTGGCGGCGTTGCTTTAGCTTGCCGTACTCAGCGTACTGTCTGCGCTAAAGCGCCTTGCCAGGAACGCTAGTCTGCACGCTCAAGTAAGAGTTTGAGTATTTGAAGTGTATGTCTGCGGCAAAGCGCCTAGTCAGAATCGCTTTCTTGAGCGCTTGTAGTGACTATTTCGGAAAGTGTAAAGAACTGAGCATGCTAGGAATCAGCAAGAAAATAGAAACCGCCAGCCAGGTTGACGACCAACTGGTGCTGCCGTTCGACCGCAGGCAGAAGAGCCGTTTGCGCGTCATGCTGGCTTCGGGCACCGAGGCGGCATTGTTGCTGGAGCGCGGTACGGTGTTGCGTGGCGACGATTTGCTGCAGGCCGAGGATGGGCGCGTGGTGCAGGTGGTCGCGGCGGATGAGCCGGTATTGCGTGTGACGGCAGCGACGCCGCGCGAATTGGCGCGGGCGGCCTACCACCTGGGCAACCGCCATGTGCCGCTTGAGGTCGGCGATGGCTGGCTGCGCCTGGAGCAGGACCATGTATTGCAGGAGATGCTGCTCGGGCTGGGTGTGCAGGTAGAAGGGCAGATGGCCCCGTTCGAGCCTGAGGCCGGCGCGTATGGCGGCGGGCATCGCCACCATCATGACGACGATGCGCCTTCGATTCGCCAGCCGGTGCGCTTGAGAGGACATGAATAAATCCAGGGCGCTGGTGCGCCTGCTGCAACTGGCAAGCCCGATGCTGCCGGTGGGGGCGTATAGCTATTCGCAGGGGCTGGAATGGGGCATAGAGTCGGGCGAGGTGCATGACCTGGCAAGCGCCCAGGCCTGGATAGGCGACGTATTGCAGGTGTATCAGGGCGGTTTCGACCTGCCGCTGCTGAGCCGGTTTTACCGTGCATGGCAGCGTGGCGACGCTGAGGCATTGAACGAATGGAATGTGTTTTACCTAGCCGGGCGCGACAATGCCGAGGCTTTGGCCGAGAGCAGGCAGATGGGGTATTCGCTTAAGCGCTTGTTGCTGGAGTTTGATGATTTGCCCGGTGCCTGGATGGCGATGCTGGAGACTCTGCCCGCAGCTTCTTTTCCTGCGTTGTACGCGGGCATTAGCCAGGTTTGGGGCATCGATGAACAAGATGCCTTGCAGGCGTATGCCTGGTCTTGGCTGGAAAACCAGGCCAGCGCGGCGATGAAGGCGGTGCCGTTGGGGCAGGTGGCGGGGCAGAAGATATTGTTGGGCGTGGCGGAGAAAATTCCTCCATTGGTGGAGGCTGCGATGCAGATGCAGGATCACGAGATCAGTAATTTTTGTCCTGCGTTGACTATCGCAGGATGTAGGCATGAGACGCAGTACAGCAGGTTGTTTAGGTCGTAGGTGATTGAACAATATTGCTGATAATTGAGAGGTTGTTTTTCGCCTGTAGGCGAGTCCCTTTATTTTGCGTCGCCAAAATAAAGGGACCAAACAAAAGGCGCCCCCGATTGTCTGCGTCCCGGAGCTTTGCTCCGGGCAACCTGCGTTGCTCGTGCCGGATGGGGTCTTGCTGAACTCGCTGCGCTCGGACAGACGCAAGCCCTGATCCATCCATCACTTGCGCTACTCGGCGCAGCCAGACGGGGACGATTGGGCGGGTGGCGAGCCTTTTGCTTATGGTAAGTGGCAGTGTTGAGCTGTGTGATGAAGTCATTTTTTGATATTGGACCAAGTAATGCAGATTAAGGAACCTTTACGCGTCGGCATCGGCGGCCCGGTCGGGTCGGGCAAGACGGCGTTGACGCTGGCCTTGTGCCAGCGCTTGCGCGATGTATACAACATCGCGGTGGTGACCAATGACATCTACACGCGGGAGGACGCCGAGTTCCTCACGCGCAACGAGGCATTGGCGCCGGAGCGCATCATCGGGGTGGAGACGGGCGGCTGCCCACACACGGCGATCCGCGAGGATGCCTCGATGAACCTTGAGGCGGTGGCGCAATTGAGCGAGCGCTTCAATCCGCTGGACATCGTGTTTGTCGAGAGCGGCGGCGACAACCTTGCGGCGACATTCAGCCCGGAGCTTTCCGACCTGACGATCTACGTGATCGACGTCGCGGCAGGCGAGAAGATCCCGCGCAAGGGCGGGCCTGGCATCACCAAGTCCGATTTGCTGGTGATCAACAAGATCGACCTGGCGCCGCTGGTGGGCGCCTCGCTCGAGGTGATGGATCGCGATGCGCGCAAGATGCGCGGCGAGCGGCCATTTATCTTCACCAATCTCAAGAACGGGCAGGGCCTGGAAGAGATTGTCGGCTTTATCGAGAAACAAGGGTTGATGCTCTAACAGGTCAAACAAATAAGGAAAACATATGAAAATTCATCGTTTCGCAGCACTGGGCCTGTTGGCGTTCTCCCCGTTGGCTTTTGCGCATCCTGGGCACGAAGCCCAAGGCTTGCTGGCCGGCTTCATGCATCCGCTTACCGGGCTGGACCATTTGCTGGTCATGCTCGCTGTCGGCTTATGGGCCGGGCGCATCGGCGGTACGGCGCGCTGGCAGCTGCCGGCTACCTTCGTTGCTGTCATGGCGCTGGGCGCCGTCATCGGCATGGCGGGCTACCGTCTGCCCGCTATTGAAACGCTGCTCGCCGCGAGCGTGATGGCGCTGGGCGCATTGCTTGTCATCAGCCTGCGCCTACCACGGGCGTTGCAAGCCGGGCTGGTCGCCTTGTTCGCCCTGTTCCACGGCATTGCGCACGGCAGCGAACTGGCCGCGGATCAAGGCTTTGCGGTGATGTTCGGCATGCTGGCCGCAACTGCGCTGCTGCATATTCTCGGCCTGGCATTGTCCAGTCGCTGCTTGCGGCTTCCTGTTTTGGTGCATTCAATTTTCGGGTGCACCATGATGGTGCTTGGCGCCTGGCTCATGGCAAGCTGAACAGCCGCTGTCCTGCATTTCTGGTGATGGTTGGGAGAATTCCTGCGTAACTACTGACTGGCTTGAAACTTGCTGCACTGATGGTAGGCGCATTAACGGGGAATGACACGGCTGCATGACGGCGATTGACTATCAGTATCAGGCAGGGGCGAGCGGGGGCGCTGGCGAGGCAACGGAACCTACGCAGCGCATCGTCAAGGTGCGCCGCGACTACAATACCTGGGTAGTCAACGAAACGCTGGAGGATTACGCGCTCAGGTTCACGCCGCGCTCCTTCCGCAAGTGGTCGATCTTCCGCGTCGCCAATACCGCGTTCGGCGCGATTTCCTTCCTGGTATTGGAGGCGATCGGCGGCACGCTGGCCGTCAATTACGGCTTCACCAACGCTTTCTGGGCCATTCTCGCCATCGGGTTGGTGATCTTCATGACCGGGCTGCCGATCAGCTATTACGCGGCCAAGTTCGGGCTGGACATGGATCTGCTGACGCGCGGCGCGGGCTTCGGCTACATCGGCTCCACCATCTCCTCGTTCGTCTATGCCTCGTTCACTTTCATCCTGTTCGCGCTCGAAGCGGCCATCATGGCCTATGCGCTGGAGTTGTATTTCGACCTGCCGCTCTACATCGGCTACCTGGTGAGCGCGCTGGTGATCGTGCCGTTGGTGACCCACGGCGTCACCCTGGTCAGCCGCATCCAGATGATCACCCAGCCGGTCTGGCTGTTCCTGCTGGCATTGCCCTACGTCTTTATCATCTACAAGGATCCCGGCGTGCTCGCCCGCCTGGGCGAGTTCGCGGGCAAGTCGGGCTACGACAGCGACTTCAACCTGCTGATGTTTGGCACGGCGATGGCGGTCGGCATGGCCTTGATCCCGCAGATCGGCGAGCAGGTGGACTTCTTGCGTTTCATGCCGGAAAAGACGCGCAAGAACCGCTTCCGCTGGCACCTGGGCGTCTTGGTGGCGGGGCCTGGCTGGATATCCCTCGGCATGCTCAAGATGCTGGGCGGCGCCTTGCTGGCCTACCTGGCGGTGGAGGGCGCCAGGTCTTTCGAGCAGGCCGTCAACCCCAACCAGATGTATATGGCCGGCTTCAGCCAAGTGTTCTCGAACCCGGAAATCGTGCTGGCGGTGACGGTGTTCTTCGTGGTGATTTCGCAGATCAAGGTCAATATGACCAATGCCTATGCGGGCTCCCTCGCATGGTCGAATTTCTTCGCGCGCCTCACGCACAGCCACCCGGGCCGCGTGGTGTGGGTGGTGTTCAACGCCATGATCGCGATCATCCTCATGGAAATGGACGTGTTCCAGGCGCTGGAGCAGGTGCTGGGCCTGTACTCCAATATCGCGATTTCCTGGATCACGGCGGTGGTGGCCGACCTCGTCATCAACAAGCCGCTGGGCCTGAGCCCCAAGGGCATCGAGTTCCGCCGCGCCTACCTTTACGACATCAACCCGGTCGGCGTCGGGGCGATGGTGATCGCCTCGCTGCTGTCGGTGGCCGCGTTCTTCGGCGTCTTCGGCGTCGAGGCGGAAGCGTTCTCGGCCTTGATCGCGCTTGGCACCGCGCTGGTGGTTTCCCCATTGATCGCCTGGCTGACCAAGGGCAGGTACTACATTGCGCGCCGGCCGGTGAGCTACCAGCCGGTGAGCGGCGTGCAGCGTTGCAGCATCTGCGAGAAGCAGTACGAGGTCGACGACATGGCGCATTGCCCGGCTTACCAGGGCGCGATCTGCTCGCTATGCTGCTCGCTGGATGCGCGCTGCAACGATATCTGCAAGCCGCACGGCCGCATCGAGTATCAATGGCAGCGCGTCATGCGGCGGGTGCTGCCGGAACGGTGGGTCGAGGTGATGCAGAGCGGCCTGGGGCATTACCTGCTCCTGATGGCGGTGACGCTGGCGTTCCTGAGCGCCTTGTTCGGGCTGATCTATTTCCATGAGTCACTGACCTTCACTGGCGAGAAGGAAGTCCTGCTGCCCGAGCTCAGGCTGGGCTACCTCAAGGTCTTTGCCGCGCTTGCGTTCGCGAGCGGCATCATTGCCTGGTGGATCGTGCTGACCTCGGAGAGCCGGCGCGTCGCGCAGGAGGAATCCAACCGCCAGACCAATTTATTGCAGCGCGAAATTACCCTGCACAGGCAGACCGACGCCGAACTGCAGCGCGCGCGCCAGGTCGCGGAGCAGGCCAACCAGGCCAAGAGCCGCTACATTACCGGCATCAGCCATGAGCTGCGCACGCCGCTCAACAGCATCCTCGGCTATGCGCAACTGCTGGACAACGATCCCAGCATCCCGGAGAGCCGCCACCAGTCGATCCGCGTGATCCGCCGCAGCGGCGAGCATTTGCTGTCCCTGATCGAGGGCACGCTGGACATCGCTCGCATCGAGAGCGGCAAGCTCACGTTCGACCTGCGCCTGGTGCGCTTCCCCGAATTCATCCAGCAGCTCGTGAGCATGTTCGAGCTGCAGGCGCACAACAAGGGCATCGGTTTCCATTACGAACTGCATGGCGATTTGCCCAAGGTGGTGCGCATCGACCAGAAGCGCCTGAGCCAGATCCTCATCAACATCCTCGGCAATGCCGTGAAGTTCACGCGCCAGGGCGGGGTCTCGTTCAAGCTGCGCTATGCGCGCGAGATGCTCAACATCAGCGTCGAGGATACCGGCCCAGGCATTGCGCCCGAGGAAATCGAGAAAGTGTTCGAGCCGTTTGCGCGCGGTTCGGCCGCCGCCAACAGCAATATCGGCGGCACCGGCCTCGGCCTCACCATCAGCAAGATGCTGACCGAGCTCATGGGCGGCCAGCTCACGGTGCGCAGCACGCCGGGGCAGGGCAGTCAGTTCAATATCCGCCTGTTCCTCTCCCAGGTGCGGGTGGCTGAAGAGATCGAGAACGCCTCCATGCCCATGCCGCTGGCCTACAAAGGCCCGCGCCGGCGCATATTGGTGGTGGACAACGAGCAGGTGGACAGGGAGCTGCTCAAGAATATCCTCCAGCCTCTGGGCTTCGAGGTGGCGGAGGCGGCGAGCGGGCGCGAGTGCCTGCAGGTCTATACCGGGTTCAAGCCCAACGTCATCCTCATGGACCTTGCCATGCCGGACATGGATGGCTGGGAGGCGAGCTACATGATACGCAAGGTGCACCAGTCCGACGTACCGATCGCGATTGTCTCGGCCAATGCGTTCGACAAGGGCCTGGAGAACACCGCCGGCATCCCGGCCTCCGATTTCATCGTCAAGCCGGTAAACGTGATGGAGCTGTTGCGCTGGATCGGCGAGCAGCTCAAGCTGGAATGGGTGACCGAGGTGGGCGACGCGGTTGCCGATGCGGGCATTGCCGTCGCTTCCGGACCTAATGCGGTTGAAGCGCCGTCCAAGGAGCAGCGGGACGAATTGATGGCCTTGATCAAGGTGGGCTACGTGCGCGGCATTACCCGCAAACTGGACGAGATCGGCAAGGACGACCGGTATGGGACTTTTGTTGCGGCCATGCGCCAGCTGTCGCAGCAATTCGAACTTGAGGCAATGCAGAAAATGTTGGAAGAAGTGAATGATGGAGTCTAGAAAAGACACCGCGGTCGTGCTGATCGTGGACGACGTGCCGGACAACCTGGCCGTGCTGCACGATGCGCTGGACGAATCGGGCTACATGGTGCTGGTGGCCAACAACGGCGAGACCGCGCTCAGGCGTGCGGAAGAGGCGCGTCCCGACATCATCCTACTGGATGCGATCATGCCGGGACTGGATGGCTTCGAGGTCTGCGCCAGGCTCAAGGCCAATCTCAACACCCGCCATATCCCGGTGATCTTCATGACCGGGCTCACCGAGTCCGAGCACGTGGTGGCAGGCTTTGCCGCCGGCGGCACCGATTACGTCACCAAGCCCATCCGCACCGCCGAAGTCCTGGCGCGCATCAGCACGCACCTGCAGGCATCGCGCCAGATGCACCAGGCGCGCGGCGCCCTCGATGCCTTCGGGCAAGCAGCCATCGCCGTATTGCCCGCGAGCGGCCGCATCGTCTGGCAGACGCCCCTGGCGCGGGACTGGATGCAACGGTATTTCAGTACCAGCGAAACCGATGCCGAAACGAATACTCCGCAGACTCTCCTAAAATGGCTAGGCAGCCTGAAAACCAGCGGCGCCGAAGCCAACCCGCTGACCGTGGTGCAAGGCAGCGGCCGCCTGATCTTCTCACCGGCCGACCTCAACGCCGAGGAGCAATGGGTCATCATCCTCAGGGAAGAGTCCGACGCCGCCCAAATCGAGGCCCTGATGCAAACCCCGGCCTGACCCAGCGCGAATCCGAGGTGCTCTACTGGGCGATCAAGGGCAAGACCAACCGCGACATCGGCGACATCCTCGGCACCAGCCCGCGCACCGTCAACAAGCACATGGAACACGTCTTCGCCAAGCTCGGCGTGGAAACCCGCACCGCGGCCGCAGCGCTTGCGACAAGCAAGATGCGCAATCTTAAGGCGGGTTGAAGCCGTATCCATCTGTATAGGAGAGGGTGACAGAAGTCCCATCCTCTCGGTATGATTCACCTCTCTTAGTTTAGGCCAATTGTGCATGCTGCATATTGGCCTCAATTTGCTTGCGCCATATATAACGCGTTATTTATTCGAGTACATGCCCGTGCTGTGCTCGACCACAGAAATATAAATCATGGCTATCAAGAAATCCGAACTTTACGCATCCATTTGGGCAGCTTGCGACGAGCTGCGCGGTGGCATGGACGCCAGCCAGTACAAGGACTACGTGCTGTTCATGCTGTTCATCAAGTACATCAGCGACAAGTACGGCAACAGTGATGACTTCGCCCCGCCTGTGGTCATCCCACCGGGCGCGTCATTCAAAGACATGGCAGCGCTCAAAGGAGACCCGGAAATCGGTGACAAGATCAACAAGCAAGTCATCCGCCTGCTGATCGACGCCAACACCAAGCTGGCGCGCAGCGACTTCCCTGACTTTAACGACCCCAACAAGCTCGGCGAAAACGCGGCTATGGTCGAGAGGCTGGGCAACCTGATCGCCATCTTCGAAAAGCCCGAGCTGAACTTCGCCAACAACCGCGCCGACAACGATGACCTGCTTGGCGATGCCTACGAATACCTGATGCGCCACTTCGCGCAGGACTCCGGCAAGAGCAAGGGTCAGTTCTACACGCCGTCCGAAGTCAGTAGCGTCATCGCCCAGGTGATCGGCATCTCGCACGCCAATACCAAGGCTTCCACCACCGCGTATGACCCGACATGCGGTTCCGGCTCGCTGCTGCTGAAAGTGGCCGCCGAGGCAGGCCGGCAGATCACCCTGGAAGGGCAGGAAAAGGACGTGACCACCGCTGGCCTGGCGCGGATGAACATGATCCTGCACGACTTCCCCAGCGCCACCATCCTCAGCGGCGACACGCTGGTGAACCCCAAGTTCAAGGACGGTGAACAACTGCGTGCTTACGACTACGTGGTCGCCAATCCACCGTTCTCCGACAAGAAATGGTCCACCGGCCTCAACCCGGCCAACGACCCGTACCACCGTTTCGCCTGGGGTGAACCGCCCGCCAAACAGGGCGACTATGCCTACCTGCTGCACGTCATCCGCAGCATGAAGGCCACCACCGGCAAGGGGGCCATCATCCTGCCGCACGGCGTACTGTTCCGTGGCAATGCTGAGGCCCATATCCGCAGAAAACTGGTGCGCTCCGGCATCCTCAAGGGAATCATCGGCCTGCCTGCCAACCTGTTCTACGGCACGGGCATCCCCGCCTGCATCTTGGTATTGGACAAGGAAAACGCCAGCGCCCGCAAGGGCATCTTCATGATCGACGCCAGCAAAGGCTTCATCAAGGACGGCCCCAAGAACCGCCTGCGCGAGCAGGACATCCACCGCATCGTCGATGCCTTTCGCCGCAGCGCGGACGAGCCGCGCTATGCCCGCATGGTGCCGCTGGACGAAATCGCCAGCGAGAAAAACGACTACAACCTCAACCTGCCGCGCTATATCGATAGCAGCGAGCCGGAAGACCTGCACGACATCGACGCGCACCTCAACGGCGGTATTCCCGAGTGCGACATCGACGCTTTTGCCGCCGACTGGCAGGAAATGCCCGCCCTGCGCCATGCGCTGTTCGAGGCCGAGCGGCCCGGTTATGCGCGGCTGCGCCAGCCGATGGCCGAAGTGCGTTCCATCATCCTCGCCCACCCGCAGTTCCAGCAATTCCGCAGCAAGGTCGAAACCCTGTTCGGCAAATGGCAGCAGGCCGTCATGCCGCTGCTCACCGGCATCCAGCCCGGCGACAAACCCAAGGCGCTGATCGCGCAGGTTTCTGAAACCCTGCTCACCACCTTCCACGCCGCGCCGCTGCTCGACCCCTACGACATCTACCAGCACCTGATGGACTACTGGGCCGAGACGATGCAGGACGACGCCTACCTGATCGCCGCCGACGGCTGGGTGGCCCTGCCCCGGCGCATCGTGGAAACCGACAAGAAGGGCAAGACCAAAGACAAGGGCTGGACTTGCGACCTGCTGCCCAAGCCCTTCATCGTCGCCCGCTACTTCGCTGCCGAGCAGGCCGAACTGGAGACCAAGCAAGCTGAATTGGAAAGCCTCGCCAGCCAGATTGCCGAACTGGAAGAAGAACACAGCGGCGAAGACGCTGTCTTCTCCGGTTTTGACAAGATCAACGCCGTGCAGGTGAAAGAGCGCATCCAGGAAATCGGAGATGACGCGGACAGCGCCGACGAACTGGCCGTGCTCAAGCAATGGCTCATGCTCAACACGCAGGAAGGCGCACTGAAGAAGACCGTCAAAACGCTGGAAGCGGCACTCGACCAGCAAGCTCATGACCGCTACGCCACCTTGAGCGAAGCCGAGGTGAAAACGCTGGTGGTGGAGGACAAGTGGCTGACGCGCCTGCAAACCGACGTGCAGCAGGAGCTGGAACGCATCTCGCAAACCCTGGCCCAACGCATCCGCGAACTGGCCGAACGCTACGACACCCCGCTGCCAAAGCTGGAAGAAGAAGTAGCAGCCCTCAGCGCCAAGGTGGGAGAACACCTGAAGAAGATGGGGGCGGTATGGAGGTGAAACCGGGGTACAAGCAGACGGAAGTGGGGGTGATTCCGGAGGATTGGGATATTCAGGGATTACTTGACGTCGCCCGAGTTGCGAGTGGTCAGGTTGATCCGAAAAATGAACCATTCTGCTCTATGGTATTAGTTGCCCCAGACCACATCGAAAGCGGTTCTGGTCGTTTGCTTGAAAAAAGAACTGCCGCAGAGCAGCGGGCCATCAGTGGAAAGTACCTTTTCGAGCCGGGCGATGTTATCTATAGCAAAATTCGTCCGTATCTACGCAAGGCAATTCTTGCGGATTTCGCAGGACTATGTAGCGCAGACATGTATCCCCTAAAGCCAGCTGAGGCTATACATGGTGGATACCTGCTCCCGATGCTTCTGGCGCATAGGTTTTCCAAATATGCCGAATCTGTATCTATTCGGAGTGGGATGCCGAAAATCAATCGGTCTGAACTGGCTGATTTTTCTTTTCCTGTTCCCGATATTTCAGAACAGCGCGCCATCGCCACCGCCCTCAGCGACATGGACGCACTGCTGGACGGACTGGATCGCTTGGTCGCCAAAAAGCGCGCCATCAAACAGGCCACCATGCAGCAACTCCTCACCGGCCAAATTCGCTTGCCGGGGTTCAGTGGGGAGTGGACACGGGGCGATCTGAAAGAGTTGGTCTCTACACCGATCACTGATGGACCTCATTTGACACCGAAGTTCTACGATGATGGAGTGCCTTTTTTATCTGTAAACAACCTTGTCAATAATCGAATTGACCTTAGCGACCTGCGTTTCATATCTAAAGAAGATGACGAAATCTTTTCTAGAAAATGCAAACCAAAGAAAGGAGATATCCTTCTAGGAAAGGCAGCTTCAGTAGGAAAAGTTGCAATCGTTGAAAACGATTTTGACTTTAATATTTGGTCACCAATTGCACTTATCAGACCAAACAATCAAATCACCTCCAAGTTTACTTATTACCAGCTATTGAGCATGGACTGCCTCAGCCAGATCCTGATTTTGACAAACGCATCCTCGCAGGGAAATATCGGGATGAGTGATATCGAAAAAATAAAAATCAGCTACCCATGCATTGAAGAACAAACAGCTATCGCCACCATCCTCACCGACATGGACGCCGAAATCACCGCCCTCGAAACCCGCCGTACAAAGACCCATGCCCTCAAGCAGGCCATGATGCAGGAGTTGCTGACGGGACGAATAAGGCTCGTGATGCCTGCCTCAGAGTCGTCAGGGAAGGTCGTGAACATCTCAGCCGGGAAAGCGAAAGCCAAGGTACACAACTGGCAAATCAATGAAGCGGTTGTTATTTCCGTTCTGGCAAGCCGGTTTGGCTCCGAACAGTATCCGCTTGGGCGCAAACGTTGCACCAAGCTGGCTTACTTGATGCATCGTTATGTCGAGTATGTGGCGGAAGGCTTCCGTAAAAAAGCCGCCGGACCTTACAACCCTGACGTGAAATACAGGGGGCCGGAGGGCATCGCGCAGAAAAACGGCTACATTCGGCAGCACAGAAATGGCCAGTTTTCAGGGTTTGTTGCAGATCAGAATATTGCTCAGGCCGAAGCATACTTCATTGATTGGTATGGTCAGGAAGTATTGGACTGGCTCGAACAGTTCCGTAAGAAAACAAACGATGAGTTGGAGTTGCTGACAACGGTGGACATGTCTGTCGAAGACCTGGAGCGGAAAGGCTCTGTCATCAGCTTGGAGAGCGTCAAGACATTGATTGCTGAACATCCTGAGTGGAAGCCTAAGTTGGAGCGTCCCATTTTCTCGGACATCAATATCAAGTGGGCAATTGATCAATCCAGAAAATTGTTCGCTGAGCAGGGGTGAATTCTCCATGACCGACACACTCGTTCCCCTGACTCTACTACTTCAACTGGTTGGCCGGATGTATCATTTGTGCAAGAGATGCTTGCACAAATACTTTGGTGCCGTTACTTGAAATAAATGGACTTGGGAGGAAAATGGTAAACGGCAAAAAAATCATCATCATCGCCGGCCCCAATGGTGCGGGAAAAACGACGTTTGCTCGTGCCTTTCTACCAACTGAGGCGCAGCTTCCCCGCTTTATCAATGCAGACTTGATTGCTGCAGGGTTATCACCATTTGCACCAGAAGCGGCGGCCATCAAGGCTGGGCGACTGATGCTGGGGGAAATTAGCGAATGCGTTCAACGCGCAGAGAGCTTTGCTTTTGAAACCACGCTGTCTGGCCTTGGTTATCTTCGGCATATCAGGCAGTGGCGGGCGCAAGGTTATGTCGTCAGCCTGTTCTTTCTGGCGCTGCCTGATGCTGAAACGGCCATCGAACGCGTGGCTGAAAGGGTTCGGCAAGGTGGCCATGATATCCCGGAGGCCGTCATTCGACGCCGCTTTGCGGCGGGCCGGAGGAACTTTGAGCAGCATTACCGCAATGCGGTGGATGATTGGAGTTTGTATGACAATGCAGGTGACACACCTGTACTAGTGGAATGGGGGGGAACAACCATGAGCCGTAATATCAAGACACAGCAGATTTCCCAAGCCAGAAATCCGGATTTGCGGACGGCCATGACGGCCATGCAACGTGCGGCTGAGCTGGCACGTCAAACTGCGATACAGACCAATACCGCCATCGTTGTGGTGCGCGAAGGCAAGCGGATACGCATCACCGCCGAACAATTGCGGCAGGAATGCAATGCGGAGAATCCGGGCAAGCCATGAACCAATCCCTGCCGCGCTCCGAGCGCAACTCGCAGAACCGCGTAGCGCGCCTGTTTACCACCCCAGCGGCCGAGGGCGGTTTAGGCTATGAACACCTGGGTAACTGGAGCAAGCGTGAGAATAACCGCGCCATCGAAGTCGATCTGCTGCGCGCCAATCTGGCTGCACGCGGTTACACGCCTGCCCACATCAGCGCCGCATTGCAGAAGCTGGAAGTCGCTGTGGATGTCACCGGCATTACGCCCTATCAGGCCAACCTGCGCACATACCAATTGCTGCGTTACGGCGTGCCGGTGCAGATCGCGGCAGGTCAGTCGCACGAGACGGTGCAATTGATCGACTGGACGCAACCCGAGCACAATCACTTTGCGCTGGCCGAGGAGGTAACACTGAAAGGTGGGAGTATCCGTAGGCCGGATATCGTGCTGTACATCAATGGCCTGGCTGTGGCGGTGATTGAACTCAAGCGTAGTTCAGTGGATGTGGGCGATGGTATTCGCCAGCTGCGCAGCAATCAGGAAGAAATATTCAACCAAGGGTTCTTCAGCACCGTGCAGTTGCTGCTGGCGGGCAGCGATGTGCAAGGCTTGCGCTACGGCACCACTGGCACATCGGAGCAGTTCTTTGTGCAGTGGAAGGATGAAGAATTGCAAGCCACAGTCGCCGCAGGTGCCTTGTTGGATCGCCCGTTGGCGCAGATGTGCGATAAAGCGCGGTTGCTGGACCTGATTCGCAACTTTGTGATCTTCGACGCAGGCTTCAAGAAGGTGCCCCGGCAGCACCAGTACCAGGGCATTAAGGCTGCTCAGGAGCGCATCGCCAAGCGCGAGGGCGGCGTGATCTGGCACACCCAGGGCAGCGGCAAAAGCATTCTGATGGTGCTGCTGGCCAAGTGGCTGCTGGAGCATGACTCACAGGCACGGGTGCTGGTAGTGACTGATCGCGACGAGCTGGACAAGCAGATCGAAGGTGTGATGCGTAACGCAGGGGTGATCGGTGCGGAATCGGCTTCACCGCGCATCACTTCGAGGGCGGGTTTCGTGCAGAAGCTCAGCGCCACCACACCGCGCTTGTTGTGCGCGCTGATCCACAAGTTCGATGTGGCCGATCTCAAGGGCGAGCCGCCACCGATCCATGGGCGTTTCTATGTGTTTGTGGACGAGTGCCATCGCACTCAGGGTGGCAATATGAACAAGCAGATGAAACGCTGGCTGGCTGATGCGATCTTCATCGGATTTACCGGCACGCCGCTGCTGCGCAAGGACAGACAAACCACTCGAGAGGTGTTCGGCACCTACATCCATACCTACAAGTTTCACGAAGCCGTGGCCGATAAGGTGGTGCTGGATTTGAAATACGAGGCTCGTGATGTGCCGCAGCGGCTGACCTCACGCGAGGCTATTGATGCCTGGTTCGAGAAGAAAACACGCGGACTTAACAACTTCCAGAAATCTATCCTGCGCAAGCGCTGGGCAACGATGGAAGAGCTGATGAGCGCCAAGGAGCGCAAAGATCGCATCGTCGCCAACATCATCGAAGACTTCAGCCTCAAGCCCCGTCTGGACAATGATCGCGGCACAGCGATACTTGTGGCGGCCTCGATCTACGATGCCTGCCACTATTTCCGGCTGTTCCAGAACACACATTTTGGCCCTTATGTAGGCGTCATCACCTCGTTCGAACCCAACCCGGCGGCTATCTCAAAGGAATCATCCGGCAGCGACGAACGCTACAAATACGATACCTACAAGCAGCATGTGCTGCGTGATGGTCAGACCACCAAGCAATACGAAGACGAAACCAAACGGCGCTTCATTGAGGAGCCGGCCAACATGAAGCTGCTGATTGTGGTCAGCAAACTGCTCACCGGCTTCGACGCCCCGAGTTGCACCTACATCTATCTGGACAACGAACTGCACGATCATAATCTGTTCCAGGCCATTTGCCGTACCAACCGCCTTGATGGCGACGACAAAGACTACGGTCATATCGTCGATTACAAGGAGATGTTCCGTGATGTACAGCAGGCGATTGCGGTGTACAGCTCCGACGAGTTGGATATTGATGCAGGCAAAGGTGGAGATAACAACATTCATCTGAAGAACTGGTTAGAAGAAGGCTGCAAGCAACTGGAAGATGCCCGTGAAGCGTTGTACTACCTGTGTGAACCGGTGGCGCAACCGCGAGAATTCGAGCAGTTTATTCACTACTTTTGCGGTCATGCCGGTGATCCAGAAGCACTGCTGGAAAGCGAAGCACTGCGCATTGCCTTCTACAAGGCAGTCGCGACTTATCTGCGTGCTTTTGCGGCCATTGCCCAGAACCTGGCCGAGGCCGGTTATACCGATAACGAAACCGATACCTTGCGACGGGAAACCGATTTTTACGCCGAGTTGCGTTCGGCTATCAAGCACTATAGCGGCGAAGAGCTGGACATCAAGCCCTACGAAGCCGACATGCGTCACCTTATCAATACTTATATCCAGGCTGAACCAGCACAGGCATTAGGTAAGCTGGCTGAACTGTCACTGACAGAGTTGATTATCGAAACCGGCATCCACGATGCCATCGCAAAAAAGCTCAACGAGAAGGGGAAGCTCTCGAAGAACGCCATTGCGGAAACCATCATCAATAACGTCCGCAAGACCATCATCCGAGATCGCCTGACCGATCCGCGCTTTTATGAGCAGATGTCCAAGCTACTCGATGACCTGATCCAGCAAAGCCGTGAAGGCACCGAGGCCTACGAATCATTCCTGAGCAAGGCGGAAGACATACTGAAGAAGCACCGCGCGAAACAACACGACATTGATGAACCTGCCATGTTGCACGGCAATGCAGGTGCGCTGGTGATTTATCGCAATCTGCCTGACATCATTTCCGGCGATGTGCTGCCCAATACGGATGGTGTAGTCAAAGAGCCACAGGCCGAATACGGAGACCCGTTGGCCTTGCTGGCGCTGAAAATCGATCGTCTGATGCGTGACGAAGCCCCGGCAGGATGGCGTGGCGACCAAGCCAAGGAGCGCATTGTGCAGAATTTCCTGCACCCGTTGACCGGACGCAACCGCGAGGCCACGCTCAAACTATTCGATTTGCTGAGAAATCAGCCGGGCTATTGATGGTGCAGACACACATACGTCTGGGGGAACTGGATATCACCATCACGTTCAAGGCCGTGAAGAATGTTCATCTTTCCGTACATCCACCAAAGGGTAATGTAACACTGGTGGCGCCAACCGGCACTCGACTGGAAGTAGCGCGTGCTTATGCCGTTTCCAAATTGCGCTGGATTCGCCAGCAACAAATGCAATTACAAACACAGGCGCGCGAAACGCCCCGCCAGTTTGTCACCCGGGAAAGCCATTACATCTGGGGGCGCCGCTATTTGCTCGCAGTGGTTGAGCGTGATGCGGCTCCTGCCGTGAAGATGGATCACCGCCGTATTACCTTGAGTATTCGTCCAAAAGCGGATAAGGAAAGGTGTGAGGCGATTTATCAGAGGTGGCAACGATCGTTGCTACACGATGCAATACCACCCTTGATTGCAGAGTGGGAGCAGCGCATTGGAGTCAAGGTGGCTGGCTACTTTTTACAGCGCATGAAAACCAAATGGGGAAGTTGCAACCATCAGCGTGCCCACATTCGCATTAATACAGAGCTGATCAAGAAGCCGCGAGACCTGCTTGAATACGTGATCGTGCACGAGATGATTCATCTTATTGAGCCGACACACAGTGAACGTTTCATTTCACTGCTTGATCAGCATTATCCCGCTTGGCGAGAGGCCAGAGCGGAATTAAATGCATTACCTTTGAGTTGATTGAGAAAGCTTAATTTATAAATCGGTTATGCCGCTTCTTCAATGAGATGATCCATATCATCAAGTCGATTATTTGAATGGTTGTTTGTATTCACCTGCTGCGCTGCTTCGCTGATGCGCGTGATCAGGTTGACGGCCGATAGCAGGATCAGCAGGTTTTCGCCTTTTTCCGTCATCACCTTGGCAATGCCTTCGGCCGGGATGTTGATGGTTGCGAAGAAGGCCGAGAGCGGCTCGATCGCGTTGGGGGCGATGGCGGGGATTTCTCCCAGCGCGCTCACCAGCAGGCCGAACTTGGGCAGCTTGGGGCCGGCCTGGACAATGACGATCTGCTTGTCCTGCTCGGGCGGCTGGAAGTCTATGCCGGTCAGCCGGGCGAGGTTGAGCACCGGTACGACATTGTCTTCATGCTTGAGCATACCTTCCAGTACCGATGAGGTGTCGGGCAACGGCTTGATGTTGTTGGCCTGTACCGCTTCTACAATGTGCGAGGCGGGCAGGCCGAGCCAGTGCTTGCCGATGTAGAAGGTGGCGTATTCCTCGGCATCCGCGGCGGCGGCCTGGTTGCTTGCGGGCTTGAACTGGTTATGCTGCAGCAGATTTTCCGAATCTATCATGGCGTTGATGTCCGCGGCCTTGCCCAGCGGGATGAAGATTAGCGCGGTCACGTGGTTCTTGTAGCTGTCGCCGGCGCCCTTGTATTCACGGTATCCGGCCGATGAGCGCGCGCCCACGGCGTAGTAGTGGCCATTGTAGAGCGCGATATCGAAGCCAGTGCTTCCCGGCGTCAGTTTGCACAACTCCGGATGCACGGCGAAGTGGCTGCCGACGGCGAAATCGCGCGAGGTGGATGAGATTACGCGCAGTTTCTCATCGACGTAGAGCGTGAAGCTGCCTTTGACGGCATTGTTGTCCGCGCCGCGGGGCAGGGCGTCCGCAAGCATGGCGGAAAACTGCGGCGTGCTGTCGAACACGATGCCGATACCGCCCACGGTCTGCTCCTGGTGGCGGATGGCGGCGGCATAGATGTAGGTGGGCTGGTTGCCATAGAGCGGGCTGGGCTCAAAATCGGATACGACGTAGTCTTGCGAATGGCGCAATTGCAATGCCGCCTTGACCCAGTCGGCGGTGATGGTTTCGCCCACCAGCCGTTGATAGGCCGGGTTGGAGGCCGCCACGATACAGCCGTGGCGGTCGAAGACGACCAGGTTGGAGTACACCGTGTAGGCCTTGTTGATGTAGACCAGCACCTTGGTGATCGCATTTTTCTCCTGCATGCTGAGTTCCGGCTGGGACAGCAGGCGCTGGAAGGTCGCGGTCAACGCCCACCAGCGGCAGTCGTTGGCGCGCTCGTACAGGTTGCGGTCCATGATGTCCACTGCCAGCGAGGCGAAAAAGCGCGAGTTTTCCAGCATCACGGCCACCACGGTCTGATAGAGGTCGGCCACCGTCTTTTCCACCACGTTCTGCGTCTTGAAGCCGGTATTGCTGATTTCCCACAACAGCATCTTGGAGAAGTTGTTCTGCTGCGCATTGTGGCTGGCGTCGCGCTTTTGCCAGATATTGCCGTTCCATACCGATTGGTTGAGCTTGCTCTGGATGGTGGCGGCCTGCTTGGGAATGCCGAGCAGGGTCGATGAGAACAACAGCGGGCTGCGCATGACTTTCTTCAGCAGCTTGCTGTCGATGCCGGCGATGATATTGGCGACATTGTCCTCGAAGGCATGCTCGAGCGGGATCATCACATGGCCGCGCCAGCCTGGGCCCATGTAGCCCTGATAGCCTTTGGTTTCACGCGTGACGGCAAGATAGAGCCTGCCGGCGAAGCGCGTGAGTATCCAGTCCTGGCCCTGGGCATGCTCCAGCGGGGCGCCCAGCGGAATCTGGTAGTGGTCGCTGCTGGCGACGACCCGGTCATTCTCGTCCAGCAGCAAGCCCACGCACCATTCGTTCTTGCGGATCAGGTCCTTGAAGATGCCGTCCATTTCATTTTCAAACTTGAAGCAGAGGCAGAGCACGCCCAACGCGGTGTCGCTGTCGTCGTGGCATACCCGGCGGGCGTAGATCAGGCTGGCATCCTGCCCGGGCGATAAGTCGCTGTGACGGAACACCTCGACATAGGGCTCGTCGGAATGCAGGGCTTCCTTGATCAAGGGGTCGTGCGATTGCCTGGCCGGGTTGTCTTCATCCAGCTGCACCAAAATGTTGCCGCCTGCATCA
Organism: Methylobacillus pratensis; assembly: GCF_054072455.1. Classification (NCBI taxonomy): domain Bacteria; kingdom Pseudomonadati; phylum Pseudomonadota; class Betaproteobacteria; order Nitrosomonadales; family Methylophilaceae; genus Methylobacillus; species Methylobacillus pratensis. Next base: position 169,958 of record NZ_JBSUSR010000005.1, on the reverse strand, counting down.
AGCAGGATCACGTTGAAGTACACCGAGTACTTCTGGACATACTCGCTGAAGCGTTCGCGCAGCAGCATGTAGTCATCCTCGTCGGCGCTGCCCGCAAGGTGCTTGTCGAGGAAATTGCTGAGATTGTCGTCTGTGGAAAGAAAGCCGATGTCCGCCGTGCGCTCGAACAGGTTGCGCACCACGATATCCACCGCCACCTGGGCCTTTGCCGTGATCGCCGTGATGGTCTTGTTCAGGGTTTCCTGGGCCAGGCTGTCCAGCACGTCGGTCGTGACCTTGCCGAATGCCTGGCGCGTCTCGCTCATGTCGGTGCCCGTGCCGGAAAGCTGGCTGAGCAGGGATAGGTTGTCCCATGTGCTTTGCAACTGCTGCAACGATTCGCGGTAGCGGTTGAGGCTGCTCATGCTTTGCGTCATGGCAGGGATATTGTGGTTTGCGGTGGTCATGCTTTGCTTTCTTGTAGGGATGCCTACCTCCAGATCAGCAATTATCATGCCCACGATTACGGCCCGGATTGATCCTTGATTTCTCCCGAAGATCGAAGTGCGCTTAGCCAGGGAGTAGGCAAATTTATTGTACGAACGTACAATATGCGGATGCAGGTCAAACAGAAACTCGAAATACTGGCCGACGCCGCCAAATACGACGCCTCATGCGCCTCCAGCGGCACCGAGCGGCGCAACTCGCGGGACGGCAAGGGCATAGGCTCGACCACGGGCACGGGGATTTGCCACAGCTACGCGCCGGACGGCCGCTGCATTTCCCTGCTGAAAATATTGCTCACCAATTTTTGCCTGTACGACTGCGTCTACTGCGTCAACCGGGTAAGCAGCAACGTGCCGCGGGCGCGCTTCAGCATAGACGAGGTGGTGCAGCTGACGCTGGCGTTTTACCGCCGCAACTATATCGAGGGCCTGTTCCTGAGTTCGGGCATCATCCAGAGCCCGGACTACACCATGGAGCAGGTGGTCGAGGTGGCGCGCATCCTGCGCGAGGAGCATGGCTTCCGCGGGTATATCCACCTGAAAACCATCCCGGATGCCGACCCGGAATTGCTGGCGCGCGCAGGGCGCTATGCGGATCGGCTGAGCATCAATATCGAGCTGCCGACGGCGGCAAGCCTGTCCGCGCTGGCGCCGGAAAAGGACGGTGCGGCGATCCGCATTTCGATGGCGCGGCTGCGCGAACGCATTGACGCGGGCAAGGACAAGACCGCCAGCGGCAAGCGCCCGCCGAAATTCTCCCCGGGCGGACAAAGCACGCAAATGATCGTCGGGGCGGACGCCACGGACGACAGGACGATACTGAGCACCAGCGCCGACCTGTATGGGCGCTACCGCTTGCGGCGCGTCTACTATTCCGCGTTCAGCCCCATCCCCGATGCGAGCCCGGTATTGCCGTTGCAGTCGCCGCCGCTCGTGCGGGAACACAGGCTGTACCAGGCGGACTGGCTGATGCGCTTCTACGGGTTCGAGTCGCATGAAATCATCACCGGCGAACAAGGCATGCTGGCGCTGGACATGGACCCCAAGACGGCATGGGCGCTGCAGAACCGCGCCATGTTTCCCGTCGACCTCAACCGTGCGCCCAAGTCCACGTTGCTGCGCGTGCCGGGCCTGGGGGTGCGCAACGTGCAGCGCATCCTGGCTGCCCGCCGCGTGCGCGCAGTGCGGCTGGATGACCTGGTGCGCATGCATGCCCCGATCAACCGCATGCTGCCGTTTATCCAATTGCCGGACCATCATCCCGGCGCGACGCTGGACGCCGCCAGCCTGTCGGCGCGGCTCAAGGACACGCGTACGGCCCCGCAGCAACTGGGGTTGTTCATGTAGAGCAAAGACCATATGCACAATGTTTATCTCAAGGATGAAACCGATATCGAAGGCTGGCGCGCCGCGGCGCGGCGGCTGGTTGCCCAAGGCGTCGCGCCGCAGCAGGTGGACTGGTACGTGAGGCCGGCCGCAGACGAGGCGGTTCAGGAAGATTTTCTGGCGATGGCGGATGAGGAAGCGAACTTGGCTGGCGCTCAATCGCTCATTGCCGCCTCGGCAAAAAGCGCAGATATTGCGCCGCCAGCCATTTCAGAAGGGCAGCCTGCCGACAGCGCGCGCCTGATGGTGCCGCGCCAATTCGTCGAGCTGGTGCGCCCGGTGATCCTGCACCGGGCGCCGGAGCGCTTTGGCTTGCTTTACCGGGTGCTATGGCGCTTGCAGCGGGAGCGCGGCCTGATGAGGCTGGCAGGGGATGCCGATATTGCCCGCCTGAATTCCATGGTCAAGGCGGTGCGGCGCGACATGCACAAAATGACGGCGTTCGTCCGTTTCCGCGAGGCCATGGTGGAGGGGCGGCCGCGCTATCTTGCCTGGTTCGAGCCGGAGCACCACATCATGGCGGCGATCGCGCCTTTCTTCATCGGGCGTTTTGCCGCAATGGACTGGACCATCATGAGCCCGCGCATGGGCATGCGCTGGGACGGCGGCACGCTGCATTTCCTGCCTGGAGGCAAGCAAGAGGCGCTGCCCGCGGAGGATGCCGGCGAAGCGCTGTGGCTGAGCTATTACCGGCATATATTCAATCCCGCGCGCCTCAAGCTCAAGGCCATGCAAAAGGAAATGCCGAAAAAATATTGGCACAACCTGCCCGAGGCGGAGCTGATCACAGCGTTGATCGCAGACGCGGGAACGCGCACGCAGGCGATGCTGGAAAGGGCGCCCGAGCCGCCCAGGCGCAAGGTTGTCGGCTACCGGCGAAACCCGCGGCGCCCCGATATCCCCGACCGAAATGAATAAGGGTATCCAGGATGCGATAGCAAGCCGGTAAGGCAGCAAATGCTGAGGCTGGCATTTTTCGTGCTTTTGCTCGGGTAATCCGCAAACGCGAACAACCATAAGAAGCTGCCATGCCAATATTCCTGTTCCCGCTATCCGTTTTTTTCTGCCTGTACTTTCTTGGCCTCCCTGCTGCGTTTGCAAGTGAGGATGTATCCCAGGCGCAGGCCATGGATAGCGTCTGGGTGGCGATTTCCGGCGCGCTGGTATTCATGATGCAGGCCGGGTTCGCCATGCTGGAGAGCGGCATGGCGCGCGCCAAGAACGCCGTGAATGTCATGATGAAGAACTATATGGACCTGGCGGTCGGGGCATTGTTGTTCTGGCTGGTGGGATACGGCCTGATGTTCGGCGGCAACCCCAGCGGCTGGATCGGCACGGACCATTTCGCCTTGGCCTACGGCGACGACTGGACCGCTAGCATGCTGTTCTTCCAGGTGATGTTCGCGGCGACGGCAGCGACGATCGTGAGCGGCGCCATGGCCGAGCGCACGAGTTTCGTCGCTTACTTGCTGGGCGCCTGCGGCATCATGGCCTTGATCTACCCGGTGTTCGGCAGCTGGGCCTGGAATGAGCATGGCTGGCTCAAGCAGATGGGTTTCATCGATTTTGCCGGCTCCACCGTGGTGCATTCGGTCGGCGCGTGGTGCGCGTTGGCGGGGATCATGGTGCTTGGCCCGAGGTTGGGGCGCTTTGGCAGCAAGGGCGAGGTGCACATGATCCCGGGACACAACCTTAGCCTGGTGGCGATGGGCGGCTTCCTGCTCTGGTTCGGCTGGTTTGGCTTCAACGGCGGCAGCACGCTGGCGGCAGGCAGCGAGATCGGCCCGATTCTCCTGAATACGCATATGGCCGGCGCCGCAGGGGCGGTGGGCGCATTACTGACCGCGCTGGCCATGCGCCAGCCGGTACTGATGGCCTACGTGGTCAACGGCAGCCTGGGCGGGCTGGTGGCGATTACCGCGGGTTGCGCCAGCATGGATGTGCCGTATGCGGTACTGACCGGTTTCGTGGGCGGCATTGTCACGCTGTTCGGCGTTTGGGCGCTGGAGAAAGCCAGGCTGGATGACGTGGTCGGCGCGGTGGCCGTGCATGGCTTCAGCGGCGTATGGGGCACGATTGCGGCCGGATTGTTCCTCAAGGGCGATATGTTCGACCTCAACCAGGTCATCGTGCAGTTGATCGGGGTGGCCGTGGCTTTTGTCTGGGTTTTCCCCTGTGCGTTGCTGATGTACGGGGTGCTGGCTCGCACCATAGGCTTGCGTGTCAGCACCATGCACGAACAGCGCGGGCTGGACATCACGGAGCACGGCGAAGTGGGCTATCCCGAGTTCAATCGCGATGCCGCCTACCAGCGCGAACACGTCCAGCAGCTCAACCGGCTCTGAGCACCTAATCCATGGATATCGTGCTACGCCGCCGCGCAATTTTTACCGGGCTCAGGCCGTTTCTCAACGACGAGGAGTTGCTGCCTGCGGTGGCGCTATGGGAGCGGGAATATGCCGGGCAGCCGGTCTTCGCCCTGAGCGGATTCATCGCCAGGTGCTGCACCAGGCCGGCGCTCAAGGCGCAGCGCGGCCAGATGCTGCGTGCCGTTATCGGCGCGATGGAGTTGCCTGAAGGCCAACTTCTGCCGGACCCAGGTGCCCAGTCAGGCAGCGTGGCAACGGCGCAACGCACGACAAGCTTGAGCGCGGATGATAAAACCAGCATGTTCGTCATCCTGCTGCAGGCCATGCTATTGCTTGTCGACCCGGCATTGCAGGGCGCGGTGCGCAACCGCCTGCTGCAGCAGCTCGACAGGCAGAAATTCGAAGGCGTGCGCCAGCAGGAATTGCATGAATGGCTGGCGGGCCATAACCCCGCGCTGCCCCATAGCTATAGCCTCGACCTGCTGCGGTCGTTCATCAACCAGGCCTATGTCGTGATGTGCGAAGCCCTGGGGCCGGTCAGGGCTGACCAATTATTGGCACAGGCGATCCGCCAGGCCGAGATTCAAGGACAGCACCTGAGTTTCAAGGTGCATGATTTGTTGTAGATGAAGAGGCCAATAAAAAAGGGAGCTAATGCTCCCTTTTCAATATAGCCAATCGGTCTTACTTCACGCGGTTCTTGTATTCCAGCGTGCGGGTGTCGATTTCGATCTTGTCGCCGATGTCACAGAACAATGGCACTGGCAGTTCGAAGCCGGTGTTGATCTTGGCCGGCTTCATGACCTTGCCGGAAGTGTCGCCCTTGACGGCTGGTTCGGTGTAGGTGATTTCGCGTACGACGGAGTTTGGCAGCTCGACGGAGATGGGCTTGCCATTGTAGAACACCACTTCGCACTCCATGCCGTCTTCCAGGAACTTGAGCGCGTCTTCCATGGTTTCCGCTTCAACTTCGTACTGGTTGTATTCGGAGTCCATGAACACGTACATGGGGTCGGCGAAGTAGGAATAGGTCACTTCCTTCTTTTCCAGCACGACCACGTCGAACTTGTCATCAGCCTTGTAGACTGCTTCGCTCGGGGACTCGGTGAGCAGATTCTTGAATTTCATCTTGACCACGGAGGAGTTGCGGCCCGATTTGCTGTATTCGGCCTTCAGCACGACCATGGGGTCGTTGCCTACCATAAATACGTTGCCTACGCGAAGTTCCTGAGCTGTTTTCATGTGATGTCCTGGGACTTAAAAATGGTGAAGTGTAAAAAGTCGCGCATTATACCCGAAAATTAAAAAAATTTCTTACAGTAAATCACCAGCTTAGCGGCCAAGTCGGTTTGTTTTGTACATGCCTGGGCATAGTCCTGGGCCTGCCGCTGCCACCCGGGCAGGGCGGTGAGCAGCGCCTGCCAGGCCGAGGCGGTGAAGCCGGACCGGTTCCATGCGCGATGGGCCGCCATGATGTGGATCGCCAAGTCTGACGGACTATCTTGACAATAGCGTTGCAGGAAGGCTTCCAGCTTGGCGAGGTGGGCGTCCTCCGCTTGCAGGTAGGGCTGCCAGATCATGGGCTTGCCCGCCCATAATGCTCTGACCCAGCTGTCCTCGCCGCGCACGAAATTGAGGTCGCAGGCCCACAGCAACTGGTCGTAGCGGTCCTGCGGGAGAAAGGGGACGGTGGCAATCCTGAGCCCGCCTTGATTTTCCTGTTTTTCCAGCCAACGCATGGCATGATCGGCAACAGGGCCGTGGGGAATAATGCAGAGGACCGGCTTATCCGCTTCCGCCATGGCTTCCAGCAAGGAATCCACCGGCGCATGCGGGTAGCAGAACAGGCTGACGGTATAAGCATGCTGCGGCATGATGCCCAGGCTCTGCCAGAAGGCCGCCTGCAAGGCCGGACTCTGCTGGAAGCGCGCGCGTTCTGCCAGCAGGCGGCCTTCGCGCAGCAATCCGCCGGAGGCCGGGCTGAACCCGGGAAAGAAGAAGTGCTTGGTCAAGCTAAGCTGCGGGTGCGGGGAAGGCCGGGCATGGAAATCGTCCACCCATTGTTCCGCGCTCAGGTATTCTAGGTTGACCCATACCGGCCGGGCATCCTGCATGGCGCGCAGGTAGGGGTCCGGCAATGCGCAGCCGAATGCCTCGATCACGACATCGGCAACATCCGCTTGCGGGAATGGCGCAGTCCAGTGGCGGATTTCCACGCCAGAGATTTCCTGCGACGCCAGTGCCGGGTCCAACCCCTGGACCAGCTTGGCGGCGATTTCGGGCCGGTCTATCCACAGCCTGACTTTTATTCCGTGCTCGTGCGCCAATTGCCTGGCCAGGCGCCAGCAGACGCCGATGTCGCCGTAGTTGTCGACGATGCTGCAAAAGATGTCCCAGCGCATGGCGTCAGTCAGCCTTGCCCGGGTGCATGGTAGCTCACGTCGACGACCTCGAAGCTTTCTTCCCCGGCCGGCGTCTCCACGCGGATCACGTCCCCGGGCTGCTTGCCGAGCAGCGCGCGGGCGAGCGGCGATATCCAGCTGATATAGCCCTTGCCCGGCTCGAGTTCGTCCTGGCCGACGATGCGGTAATGGTGCTCGCTGTCCTTGTCGATGGAGTAGAGCTCGACCCATGCGCCGAAATAGATTTTCTCCAAGTCCTGCTGCTGCGCCGGATCCACGACCACGGCAATGTCCATGCGCTTCATGAGGAAGCGCAGCCGGGAGTCGATCTGGCGCAGGCGCTTCTTGCCGTAGATGTAATCGCCGTTCTCGCTGCGGTCGCCGTTGCTTGCCGCCCAGGCGACATCGCTGACGACCTTGGGGCGCTCAATTTTGTAGAGTTGCTCGAACTCGTCCTTGAGGCGCGCATAGCCTTCCGGCGTAATGTAGTTTTTCTGCTCTGCCATAGGCTCGCAAATTAGGCGGCAAGGCGCCGGCTGTCAAGCGAGCCGGTGTGAAAAGCCGTAGCCATTGCATGAGCATGAGCTTTGGAGGTAAGCTCAACCCTGCCTTGCAGGCAAGGCAGGCATCATCAATTTATATAACAGCAACAATAAATTAAGGGAGTCTCATGATGAGTGGGGAGCAAAAAACGCCTGTCGTGTTCACAGGCAGGGCGGGCGAGTATTTCGGCATCTGGATCGTCAACCTGCTGCTGAGCATCCTGACATTGGGTATTTATTCCGCCTGGGCCAAGGTGAGGCGCAAGAAATACTTCTACCAGCACACCTTTATCGACGGCGTCGCCTTCGACTATCACGCTTCACCGGTCGCCATCCTCAAAGGACGCTTTCTTGCTTTCGGCTTGTTCGTCCTGTATTCGATCAGCGCCGAGATTTCTCCCGTATTGTCCGGTGTGTTTATCATTGCCTTTATTATCTTCCTGCCCTGGATCATTGTGCGCTCGTTGACCTTCAACGCGCGCAACTCTAGCTATCGCGGCTTGCGCTTCGATTTCAAGGGCAGGCTATGGGACGCAGTGCTGTATTACATCTTGTTGCCGATACTGATGGTGCTGACGCTGGGCCTGCTTTACCCCTTCATTTCCCAGCGGCGCAACCGCTTCCTGGCCGAAGGGCACCGCTTCGGCAGAACCCCCTTCACTGCTGGTTTCAAGGTGAAGGACTTTTACTTCGCATACCTGAAAGCCTTACTGCTGCTGGTGGGGCTTTTATTGGTGGCAGGTCTGTCTATCGGCTTGCTGAACGTCAATAAAGCCGATGGCTGGGCTCGGGAAAGCATGCAGCAAGCCATCGTGCCCTTGATATTCATCTACCTGCTGATCCTGACTATTTGCGGGGCCTTCCTGCGCGCGCGTTTGCTCAACTTGGTCTGGAACGGCACGCGCGTCAAGCATGTCGGGTTCAACGCCAACCTGCGCTCGCGCGACCTGGTCTGGCTCTATGCCACCAACCTGTTGCTGATCGTGCTTTCGCTCGGCTTACTGACGCCATGGGCGCAAATCCGCACCATGCGCTACCATGCCGAGCGCCTGAGTCTGGTGGGCGAGACCGATTTCGCGCATTTCGTCGGCGAGAAAAAGGCGGAAGTCAAGGCCGCGGGCGAGGAAATTGGCGAGATGTTCGACGTCGAGCTTGCCCTGGGATAATTCCAGGAACATTGGCCTGTCATGCGCGTTTTTGAAGCGGATTATTTTGACGGCATCACTGCCGATGCTAAGCCGGTGCTGGTGACGCTTGAAGTGCAGCACCTGAGCTTTGGTATCGGCGGCGAACCCGAGCGTTTCCTGCTCGCGGCAATCCGGCCGCAGGCACCGGTAGGCAGCGCCAGGCGCGTCATCGAGTTGCCGGACGGTGGCCGCCTGGAAACGCGGGACCATGCCGCCTTCGACAGCTTGCGCCTGCCTGCGGGCAACCATTTCTGGCGCCTGCTGCATTTCATTGAAAACCACCTGGCCTGGGTGCTGTTTGCATTGTTGCTGGCCGTGCTCGCCGGCTGGGGAATGATACGCTACGGCGTGCCGCTGGCCGCGGAGCAGGTGGCGCGCATGGTGCCTGCGGGTACGGAATCCGGCCTGGGGGAACAGGTGCTCAAGGCCATGGACCACAAGTACGGCTATTTCAAGCCGACCAGGCTGAAGCCCGAACGCCGGCAGGCCTTGGAACAGGCCTTGGCTGCATTCTGCGCCCGCCAGGAAAGTTGCCCGTCCCATCGGTTGGAGTTCCGACGCGGCGGTGACATCGGCGCCAATGCCATGGCACTGCCGGGCGGCATCATCGTGGTCACCGACGAGCTGGTGGCATTGAGCCGCAGCGACGACCAGGTGCTGGCCGTGCTCGCGCACGAACTAGGGCATGTGCAGCGGCGCCACTCCCTGCGCCACGCCTTGCAGGCGACATTGTCGGGACTGGTGCTGGTAGCGCTGACCGGCGATTTCGACGCGCTGGCCTCAGGCCTGCCTGCAGTGCTGTTACAGCTCAATTACTCCCGCAGCATGGAAACCGAGGCCGATGCCTACGCCCTGGCAACATTGCGGCAAGCCTGCATTCCTCCAAGTGCATTTGCGGAAATACTGACCACCCTGCAACGCCAGGCCAAGGGCGGCAGAGTGCCGGAGATGCTTTCCTCGCATCCCGATACGGCAGCGCGTATTGAGCCTTTCAAGAACGGTTTGCCCGCAGATTGCGGAATTGAAGCAAGAGCGGCAAACTAAACCTCCTAGCAGTGTTGTTCTGCTTGCCGTATCACCATAGAACGTCTGGCCAGGATCGCTTCGCTGAGCCTTGTTGGCCGCGCTAAGTCCTCAATGCCGATGCATAATCAAGTAAAATCCCGCTGATGAGTACCGACCACCTAATTCTTTGCGCCACGGCGCGGCTGGCGCGTGCATTGCAGTTCGACCATGCCAGGGCGCAGTCGGCCCGGGGCATGAAGCAATGGACGCTGTTGAACACCATGACGGTCAGCCAGTGGCTGGACGCCTTGTTCGAGGAAGCCATGCTGACGGGCGGGCTGGACGTGCAGCAGGCGCCGCAGGGCGTGCTGAGCAATGTGCAGGAGCGCATGCTGTGGGAGGTGGTGATCAAGGATATGCTGGCAGCCGAGGTGGCTGGCGAGTTGTTCGACGTCAAGGGGCTGGCAGCCATGGCGCAGGAGGCAAACCAGTTATTGCTGGAGTGGCGTTTGCCTTTGCCCGATGCCGGGTACAGCGAGGAAACGCGCCAGTTCCTCGCCTGGCGGCGCGAGTTCGTGTCACGTTGCAGGCAGGGCGGCTGGATGGAGGCCGCGCGTTATCTTGATTGGCAGATCGACATGCTGGCGGACGGAGCGGGGCGCCTGCCGGATAGGATCGCGTTCGCGGGCTTTGACCGTATTACGCCGCAAATGGCGCGGTTGCGCGAAGTATTGCAGCAGCGCGGTGTCGATGTGCTGCTGCACCACACCGGGCTGGCTGAGCCAGGCCATGTCCGGCGCGTGCTGCTGGCTGACCAGGAGGCGGAGTGTCGCGCCGCCGTTGCCTGGGCGAAACGGCAACTGGCCGAAAAGCCCGGAGCGCGCATCGGCATCGCGGTGCCTGAGCTGTCCAAGCTGCGAGGCACGCTGGCACGCTTGCTCGACGATGCGCTTCACCCCTCATGGGTGCGGCCTGCCATGGTGGAGGCGCCGCGGCAATATGATTTTTCCCTGGGGCAGCCCTTGCACCGGGAGCAGGTGGTGCAGACTGCGCTTGAGCTGCTGCGGTTCTTCAGCCAGTACAGGCACCGGGACAAGGTAGAACAGCAGGATTTCTCCCAGTTGCTGCAGCAACCTTATTGGTCGCATGCCGTGACCGAGGCGGATGCCCGCGCCCAGCTGGATGCGCGCATGCGGGAATGGCTGCCGTTGTCCATCAATATGCCGCGCCTGGTGCGATTCATCCGGCGCGAAGCGGGCAGCGAGAAGGCGCCATTGTCATTGTCCGGCTTGCAGGCGCACATCAACGCAGCGCTGGACATTCTGCAAAGCCAGTCCGGCCAGCAGCTGCCCTCGGTCTGGGTCGACGTCATGCAGCGTACCCTTGAGGCGCTGGAGTGGCCGGGCAAGCAGCGCAGCCTGTCCAGCTTCGAATTCCAGGCCATCCAGGCTTTCGACAAGATCTTGCAGGCGCTGGCTGCGCTGGATGTGCTGCAGCAGCCGGTCTCCTTTTCCCAGGCATTGGCAAGGTTGCGCGAGCTGGTGCAGGAGCAGATCTACCAACCGGAAGCGGAAGGCGAGGTACGGCTGCAGGTGATGGGGATGCTGGAAAGCGTCAGCGAGCCGCTGCACGGCTTGTGGGTGATGGGCATGAATGACCATAGCTGGCCGCCGCCGCCGCGGCCCAACCCCTTGCTGCCGGCCGCGATGCAACGCCAGCATGGCGTGCCCAACGCCGATAGTGCTGTGCAGGCCGCATTTGCCCAGGTGATCCATCAGCGCCTGCTGCATAGCGCCCGTCACGTCGTGTTCTCGAGCGCAGCGCGCGAAGGCGAGCGCGAACTGCGCCTGAGCCCCTTGGTGCAGGCGATTCCGCTGCAGGACGATATGCCGGAGACCAGCCAGAGCCTGGCGCAAATGCTGGCTGAACATGATGCCAAACGAATTGAGCAGCTGGATGACCGCCAGGCGCCGCCAGTCGCGGAAGGGGAGCATATCTCTGGCGGCACCGGCCTGCTCAAGGCGCAGGCGGTTTGCCCGGCCTGGGCCTATTTCCAGTACCGCTTGCATGCGCGCGCGCTGAAGACTCCTGTCAACGGCCTGGATGCGGCAGAGCGAGGCACGCTCGTGCACCTGGTGCTGGAGCATTTCTGGCGCGGGAGAGGCCTGCACGACCTGCAGGCGATGGAAGAATTGCAACTCGAACAGGCGCTTGCCGAAGCCGTGCAGTCCGCCTTGGCTACTTATATGGAAACCTGTGGCGAAGTATTGAGCGACGCATTCGCCGGGCTGGAAACCATACGCTTGACCCGTTTGCTCAGGGGCTGGCTGGCCTTGGAGAAAATGCGCGAGCAGCCGTTCACCGTGCTGGCGAGCGAGCAGCAGCAGAAAGTGGTTATCGAAGGGGTGGAGATCACCCTGATCATCGACCGCATCGACCGCTTGGAAAACGGCAGCCGCATCGTCATCGACTACAAGACCGGCCGCAAGCCCGATACCCGCAACTGGGCGCAAAACCGCATCACCGAACCGCAACTGCCGGTCTATGCCGCGTTCGTGCTGTCATCGCCTGACCCGGCAGATGCGGGAGCAGGCAGCACGGGCGGCGACAGCGCCGAGGTCTCCGCTATCGCCTTTGCCATAGTCAAGCTGGAAGAGCATGGGTTTGCCGGGCTTTCCAGCGAAAACGTGCTGCCGTCGATGCCGGTGCTGGACGACAAGAAGACGCGGGAAATCTTTCCCGAGGCGGATTTCCCCGATTGGCACAGCGTGCTGGCGCACTGGCGCGGCAGCATCACCGCGGTGGTGGATGAGTTGAAGCGCGGCGAGGCGTCAGTCCTGGTGCAGGACGAAAAGGAGCTTGCCTATTGCGAAGTGTTGCCCTTGCTGCGCCTGCCGGAAAGGCGGCTGCAGTTCGAGCATATGCAGCAGGGGGAGCAGCAATGATGCAAGCGACGGGCCAAGCCTTGGATTTGCTGGAGCTGGACCGCGTCAGCCGCGAGCGGGCGCTCGAGCTGGCGTCCTTCATCGTGGAAGCGCCTGCCGGCGCCGGCAAGACCGAGTTGTTGACCCAGCGTTTCCTGCGCCTCCTCACCACCGTATCGGCGCCCGAGCAGATCATTGCGATCACCTTCACCAACAAGGCGGCCGCCGAGATGCGCTCGCGCATTCTCGACAGCCTGCTCATGGCAGCGGGCGGCGACATGCCGCAGGCGGCGCACAAGCAGCAGACCTTCAGGCTGGGAGTGGCGGCATTGCAGCATGCGGCCAGCCTGGACTGGCAGTTGCTGGACAATCCCTCGCGGCTGAGGATTTTCACGATCGACTCCTTATCCGGCCACCTGGCGCGGCAGATGCCGTTGTTGAGCCGCTTCGGCAGCCAGCCTGCGATCAGCGAGGATGCCAGCGCGCATTACCGGCTTGCCGCCGAGCGCACGCTTGCCCTGGTGGATGAAGACGGCCTGGGCGAGGCGGTAAGGCTTGCGCTGAGCTATGTCGACAACGACGTGCAGAAACTCACGGGCCTGCTGGTTGATATGCTGGGCAAGCGCGACCAGTGGCTGGATTACGCCAACCACGGTGACCTGCAGCAGGCTGCCGAGCGGGCGCTGGAGCACTTGATCGCCCAAGACCTGCAAGCTGCTGCCAACCTATTGCCGGGGCGCTTGCAAAGCGCCTTGATGCCGGTGGCGCGGTATGCCGCCGACAACCTGGCCTGCGACGTACCCCAAGCCTTGTTGCTAGATTGGGAAACGCCATTGCCCGCCGCGCCGCAGGCATTGCCGGCATGGCTGGCGCTTTGCGACTTACTGCTGACCGGCACTGGCACATTGCGCAAGACAGTCACCGTCAAGAACGGCTTTCCGCCCACGCCGGAATCCAAGCCGTTCAAGGAGCAGTTTGCCGAGATCATTGCCACCTTGCAGCAGAGCTTGGGCGCGGAAGCAGCCTTGCAGCGCCTGCGCAGCCTGCCGTTGCGGCAGGACGGGCAAAGCTGGCAGATGGTGGCGGCGCTGGCGCAGTTGTTGAACATCGCCGTGGCGCAATTGTGGCTGGTGTTCCAGCAGGCGGGAGAGGTCGATTTCGTCGAGGTGTCGCAGCGCGCGTTACGGGCATTGGGCAATGAGGACAATGCGCCCAGTGAGCTGGCCTTGAAGCTGGATTATGAGATCAGCCATTTGCTGGTGGACGAGTTCCAAGATACCAGCCCGGACCAGGTCAAACTGTTGCAGCGGATGACGCAGGGGTGGACGCCCGGTGACGGGCGGACCCTGTTCGCCGTCGGCGACCCGATGCAGTCGATTTACCGCTTCCGCAAGGCCAACGTCGGCCTGTTCCTCGAAGTGGCTGAGGAGGGCATAGGCGAGCTGCGGCTCGAGCGCCTGCAGCTTTGCCGCAACAACCGTTCTTCGCCGCCCGTGGTGGACTGGATCAATACCACGTTCCGGCATGTGTTCCCAGCCGATGACAGCGTGGTGCAGGGCGCAATCCGCTACCGCGAGTTCGTGGCGACCCGCGAGCATGAGGCGGGTGCCGGCGTGACGGTGCATCCGTTGATCTGCGGAGCGGACGAGGACGCCGAGGCCCTGCGCATCCGCGAGGCGGCCGAGGTGATCGAGATCATACGCAACACCTGGGCAAGCAAGCCCGGCGCGAGCATTGCGGTATTGGTGCGGGCACGCGCGCATCTTGAAACATTGGTGGCGGAAATCCGCCGTCACCATCCAGAGCTGCATTTCCAGGCGGTGGAAATCGAGCAGCTTGCCGGGCGCCAGAGCGTGCAGGACCTGCTGGCCCTGACCCACGCATTGCTGCAGCGTGCCGATCGCGTCAACTGGCTGGCGATATTGCGCGCGCCCTGGTGCGGCCTACGGCTTGCCGACCTGCACGCATTGGCCGGGCGTGAGCGCTATCGCACGGTCTGGTCATTGTTGCATGATGCCGGCTTGCTGGCCGCGATGAGCGAAGACGGCCGCCAACGCAGCCAGCATGTGGTGCACGTACTGGCGGAAGTCCTTGGGCAGCAGGGACGCATGCCCTTGAGCCGGTGGCTGGAGAGCGCTTGGCTGATGTTGGGCGGCGCGCAATGCCTGTGGCAGCCGGGCGATATTGCCGACGTGGAAGCCTTTTTCTCGCTGGTGGACCAGCTTGACCAACAAGGTCGCTTCAGCCTGGAGCGCCTGGTGCAGGAGGTGGAAAAACTCTACGCCGCGCCGGATGTGGCAGCCAACGGCCAATTGCAGTTCATGACCATCCACAAGTCCAAGGGTCTGGAATTCGATACCGTTATCTTGCCGGGATTGGAGCGCCGCCCCCGTAACGGAGAAACGCCATTGTTGCTGTGGGAAGAAGTGGCAGTGGAGACCGAGGTGGGCGTCAGCACCGAGCTGGTCACTGCCCCTTTCATTCCCAAGGGCGCAGCGGGGCGTGACGAACCCAGTCCATACAGCTATCTGAAAATGCTGGAAAAGGAACGCGCGGATAATGAAAGCGCGCGCGTACTCTATGTCGCGGCGACCCGCACTGAGCGGTGCCTGCATTTGCTTGGCAGCGTTACCCCAAATGCCAAGGGAGAGCTCAAGCCTGCCGGCGGCACCTTCCTTGATTTGCTCTGGCCGCATCTGGCGGGCGAATTCCTGGAAATCGTGGCACAAGATGCCCAGGCTGCGAACGACACAAGCCCAGGCCCGTTGCTGGCCGATTTCATCCCCAAGCTGCTCAGGGTGGCGCAGGCGGGGATGCCCGCCATCTATGCCGAGAGCAGGCATGAGGCCGTTGCTTCCGGCCAGCCGCACGGCGAAGTACCGGTATTGGGCAGACAGGCAGGCTTGGAGGCCCATATCGGCACGCTGGCGCATAAATATGTGGAAATGGTCGCTGCCGCCCCCGACCTTGATGACTGGCTTGCCCGCCTGCCAAGCCTGAAGCCTGCGATGACGCGCTGGCTGGTCCGGCAAGGCCATCAGCATGATGCGGCACAAGCGGCGGCAAACCAGGTGCTGCAGTTGCTGGAACTTACCCTGCAAAGCCGGGATGGCCGCTGGGTATTGTCGGCTCGTCCGCAGGCGGCAGCCGAGCTTGCTATCGGCCATGTCGGCGATGCAGGCTTCAAGCAGCAAGTCGTGGACCGGTGCTTTGTCGAGGACGGCGAGCGTTGGATTATCGATTATAAGTCGACACGGCTGCCTGCCGATGCGGACGCTGAAATGATATTGAATGCCGCTTCGGCGTACGAAGCCCAATTGGCCGGTTATGCTGCGTTGTTTGCGGATGAGGGAATCACGATCCGCAAGGCGATTTATTTCATGGCGTTGGGCAAACTCTGCGAGTTGCCTTGAAGGTGGAGGCAAGATTGACGAAATCATGACAAACATTGTCAGAATTTGGATGGATGTGTGGAAATTTTGTCATATCTGTTGGCATGGTCTCTAACCAAAAGCAGTCGTTTTAAATTGAAAATATATAATCGTTAACTTTTAAGATATTGAATTTTAAATATATTTATCAATTAATCCCTACTCTGGCATACTGTCGGCAAAGATTGGTACAGGGGTTGCTTATAGTAAAGCGAACGTAACCCCACTATAGGAAAACTGAAAGATGAAAACGAAGTTAAGTATGTTGGCAGTATTGGCAGCAATCTCTGCTCCGGCCGCTGCGGGCACGATTGATCTCGGGGTTGCTTCCAATTACAACGTGTTCGTGTTTGATAATTACCAAACCTCCCAGTGGGGCTGGAGCACGATAGGCGGCGCAGTGGCAGTGGGCGGCAATGCCAATTTGACTAATTCTGGAATTGCCAATTCCAATGGTAATGACTATGCCGCTGTAGTCGGCGGCAATTTGACGAAAACTTACAACGGCATCACTGGCGTTACCTGGGTAGGTGGCACTGTGAATGCCCCGCAATGGGATAGTTACAACAATTACAGCAATGGCGCTGCACCCATAGATTTTGCCGCAGCTAAGTCCAGCCTGAGCGCGCTTTCCAGCAGCCTGTACGGCACGACAGCGACTGGCAGTGTCGAATACAAATATGGTACTGGCGGTTATCTGACCGGCACCAACTCGGCAATCGAGTATTTCACGCTTAGCAGCAGCGATCTGGGGTCCATCAACAATTGGAACTTCAGCAGCATTGCTTCCGGCGCGACGTTGATCCTGAACATATCCGGCGATTACGCTGCATTGACCGCTGGCTGGAGCACTTTCGGCGACTATAATGTCCTGCTCAATTTCTACGACGCTACTACGGTTAACCTGGGCGGTATCAATTTGAGCGCGAGCATCCTGGCTACCAATGCCACGATTACTGGCGGCAGCGGTACAGTCAATGGTACCGTAGTAGCCAATAACTGGAACAATGCCCTGACTTTGGGAGCTAATAACGGGTTCGTGGCAATCACGACTGCAGTGCCAGAACCACATCACTACGCCCTGCTGCTGGCAGGCCTGACTGTTATCCTCGTGACAGCCAAGCGTCGTAGGAAGATGTTGACCGTGTAAGGTCTGACCGTCTGAATCCCGGGGGGGATAGAGGAGGAGAAAGGCGTGGGGTAGCATTACCCACGCTTTTTTCCTTTCTGGCGTTTGCGTTTCTCTATCCGTTTTGCCGGGATGCAGTCCGGATTAATGGTGGTCGTGCTGGTGTACCCGGCGGATGGCCTTGAAGTGGCGCCTGACGTACCACACGGCAAAGATGACGCCAACGACGACCAGCACGATATGGAACTGGTGGAAGTAAACCTCCAGCGACTCCCAGTGCTGGCCGAATTTCATGCCGGCATAAGCCAGCAGGAAGCACCAGATCAGGGAGCCGACGAAGGTATAGGCAATAAACTTGCCTAGATGCATACGTGCCACACCGGCAGGGAAGGCGATGAAGGTGCGCACAGCAGGCAGCAGGCGGCCGATGAAAATGATGATGTCGCCATATTTTGCAAACCAGCGGTCGGCCAGGTGCAGGTCGTGATGCGAGATCAGTACCCACTTGCCGTATTTCTCCACCAACGGACGGCCGCCGAACATGCCTAGGTAATAAGCGGGAATGGAGCCGACCACGCAGCCCACAGCCCCAGCCAGTGCCACACCCCATAATGTGAGTTCGCCCGTAAACACCAGATAGCCTGCAAACGGCATGATGATTTCGGAGGGCAATGGGATGCAGGCAGATTCGATCGCCATCAGCAACACGATACCGCCATAGCCCATGGTCGAGATGATGCCGATGATCCAGGCGGCGACGCTTGCAATGATTTTTTCCAGCATGTCAGGCAAGTTCCTTTAGTAAATTCTTGATGAAGTCGGTACGGGGCAAAATGCCGGGGTATTGTACCGTAACCCTGAGCTTGTCCGGCCCGTTCATGCGGCAGCGGCGGTCGCGTTGCAGCAGCGTGATGAGCTTGGTCGGGTCGAGGTCGGTGCTCGGCGCGAAATGTAGCTGTATCGCGGAATCGCTGGCATCGATCTTGTTGATGCCCAACGGCTTGGCGGCAATGCGCAAGCGGTGGCAGGCCATCAATGCCTCGCCTTGTTCCGGCAGCAATCCGAAACGGTCGATCAGCTCTTCCTGCATCGTGTCCAGCTCATCGTCGTCGTTGCAATTGGCCAGGCGCTTGTAGAGCACTAGGCGTTCATGCACGTCCGGGCAATAGTCGTTCGGTAATAATGCAGGCGTATGAAGGTTGATTTCGGTGGTGACGCCGAGCGGGGCCGAGAGGTCCGGCTCCTTGCCTGCCTTGAGCTGTTTCACGGCATGGTTGAGCATGTCGGAATAGAGGGTGAAGCCGATTTCCTGCATTTCTCCGCTTTGGCTGTCGCCCAATAGTTCTCCCGCGCCGCGGATTTCGAGGTCGTGCATGGCCAAGTGGAAGCCGGCGCCCAGGTCTTCGAGCAGCTGGATGGCGTCCAGGCGCTTTTGCGCTTGCGGCGTGATGTTGCGGTCGGGGTCGGTCAGCAGGTAGGCATAGGCCTGGTGGTGCGAGCGGCCCACGCGCCCGCGCAGCTGGTGCAGTTGCGCGAGGCCGAACATGTCGGCACGGTTCATGATAATGGTGTTGGCCGTCGGTACGTCGATGCCAGTCTCGATGATGGTGGTGCACAGCAGCAGGTTGAAGCGCTGCTGGTAGAAGTCGCGCATCACGTGCTCCAGCTCGCGCTCTCGTAGCTGGCCGTGGGCGATGCCGATGCGGGCCTCGGGCAGGATTTTTTCCAGTTTTTCCTTCATGACGAAGATGGTGTCCACCTCGTTGTGCAGGAAATATACCTGGCCGCCGCGCTTGAATTCGCGCATGGCGGCTTCGCGGATGATGCCTTCGGAATAATGGGTGGCGAAGGTCTTGATCGCCAGGCGCTTCTGCGGCGGCGTGGCGATCACCGAAAACTCGCGCAGGCCTTCCATTGCCATCGACAAGGTGCGCGGGATCGGCGTCGCGGTCAGCGTCAATACGTCCACTTCGGCGCGCAGAGCCTTGAGCTGTTCCTTCTGCCGCACGCCGAAGCGGTGTTCCTCGTCGAGGATCACCAGGCCGAGGTTCTTGAACTTGACGTCTTTCTGGATCAGGCGGTGGGTGCCGATGACGATGTCGATGCTGCCGTCTTCCAGGCCCTTGAGCGCCTGCGCTTGTTCCTTTGCGGTACGGAAGCGGGAGATTTCGGTGATCTTGACCGGCCAGTCGGCGAAGCGGTCGCTGAAGTTGTTGAAGTGCTGTTCGGCCAATAGCGTCGTCGGTACCAGCACGGCGACCTGCCTGCCGCCCATGACGGCGACGAAGGCGGCGCGCAAGGCCACTTCGGTCTTGCCGAAGCCAACATCGCCGCAGACCAGCCTATCCATGGGGCGTCCGGACTGCATGTCGCCGATAACGGCCTCGATCGCGGCAAGCTGGTCGGCGGTTTCCTCAAACGGGAAGCCTTCGGCAAACGCCTCGTAGTCATGCAGGCCGAGCTTGAAGGCATGGCCTTTGCGCGCCGCGCGCTGGGCGTAGAGGTTGAGCAATTCCGCGGCAGTGTCGCGCACCTGCTTCAAGGCTTTTTTCTTGGCCTTTTCCCAGTGGCCGCTGCCCAGGCGGTGCAATGGTGCGGATTCGGGCGGGCCGCCGGAATAGCGCGAGATCAGGAACAGTTGCGATACCGGCACGTAGAGCTTGTCGTCGCCGGCATATTCGAGCAGCAGGAACTCGGTCTCGCCTTCGCCGAAGTCGATATTGACCAGACCTCGGTAGCGGCCTACGCCATGCTGTTCGTGCACCACCGGGTCATGCTCGCGCAGCTCGGAAAGGTCCTTGAGCATGCCTTCGGTATTGCGCTGCTTTTCCTTGTCGCGGCGGCGCTGCTGGCGGACGGTGTTGGCGTAAAGCTCGGCTTCGGTAATGACGGTAACGTCGTCCAGCCTGAAGCCGCCATGCAAGGGGCTGATGCCCAGCATGACGTGGGCGGTGCCGGCCTGGAAGCTCTGCCAGTCCTCGCAGGTGTCGAACTGGATGCCATGGTCGTTGAAAAGCTGCGCCATGGTTTCGCGGCGGCCCAGGCTTTCAGCTGCAATCAGGATGCGGCCCTTGAAGCGGCGGATATAGTCCTCCAGCTTATGCAGCGGTTGTTCGGAGCGGCGCTCCACTTCGAGCGCGGGCAGTTTCTTTTCCGCATCCAGGTTCAGTTGCAGCCTGGCCCAGGCATGGCTCTGGCTGAAGAACTCGTCTGCCTTGATCAGCAGGATTTCCGGCTTGAGGATGGGGCGCTCAGGGTCGTGCGCCAGCTGGCGGTAACGTGATTGCGCGTCGTGCCAGAAAGCCTGCGATGCCTGGTCTAGGTTGCCATGCAGGCACAGCAGGGCGTCTGGCGGGACGTAATCCAGCAGCGTCGCGGTCTGTTCGAAAAACAACGGCAGGTACCATTCGATGCCGCCGCTGGCGATGCCCTTGGAAACGTCCTTATAGATGCGGCTGCGCGAGGGGTCGCCCTCGAACACTTCGCGGAAGTTCTGGCGGAAGCGGGCGATGCCGGTTTCATCCAACGGGAATTCCTTGGCCGGCAGCAGGCGGATATCGGCCACCGGGTAGAAGCTGCGCTGGGTATCGACATCGAAGGTGCGGATGGTCTCGATTTCGTCATCGAAGAGATCCAGGCGGTAAGGCAGGGCGCTGCCCATCGGGAACAGGTCGATGAGGCCGCCGCGCACGCTGAACTCACCGGGGCTCATGACCTGGCTGACATGGTGGTAGCCCGCATCGGCGCATTGGCTGCGCAAGGCTTCGATGTCGAGCGTCTGCCCTTTTTTCAACAGGAAGGTATGGGCTGCCAGGTAGGCATTGGGCGGCAGGCGCAGCAGTGCGGTCGATATCGGCACGAGTACGATATCGCAACTGTTCTGGCTGATCTGGTACAGCGTCGCCAGCCGTTCCGAGATCAGGTCCGGATGCGGCGAGAAGTGGTCGTACGGCAGGGTTTCCCAGTCCGGCAGCAGGTGTACGCGCAACTGCGGCGCATACCAGGGAATCTCTTCCAGCAGGCGTTGCGCATCGAAGGCGTTCGAAGTGATGACGACGATAGGCGTCTTGGCCGATGCCTGTATGCGCTGGATGGAGAGTTGTGCTAGCGCCAGGCTATCGGTGCCGGGCGTGAGTGGATTGATCCGGTTAGTTTGGCCGGGTGCCGGGATGGGCAGGGAAAACTGCATTGCTTTGCCGTGACGTATTGAATAAACGGCTTATTATAGCCTTTTCACCTGCTGGGCAGGCTAATACCAGCGTCAGGCGTGATTGCGCGCGGCGGATATTCCAAATAGCACAAATGGCATTCCAGGCTGTCCGCTTGCGGACATGCCGGGAGCCGGGATTTGCAGGGTTATTTGCTGAGCAGCTTGGTGATTTGCGCTTCGGCAGCCGTCCAGTATTCCACCGGGCTGCCAGCGAAACTATTGCGTTCGGCAAGGAAGTAGGCGGCAACCTCCACCATGCGGTAGCGTTCTTCGGCGCTGATCTGGGTCACTGTATCGGTAAGCTTGGCCTTGCTCGTGCTGGCCTTCCTGGTAGTGGTGGTTTTCTTCGGCGCTGCCGGTTTTGCCGTCACAGCCTTGGGGGTTGCGGGTTTTTTTGCAGGGGTACTCTTGGGTGTAGCCATTTCGGTTCCTTTCTTGTGGTCGGGACTTCCATGCTGCTTGGGGTGGGAGGCGAAGGCGGTAACCTTCATCTCCCATCATATTAAACCGTTCCGCCTACCGTCAAGCCGTCTATGCGCAGGGTGGGCTGGCCGACGCCGACCGGGACGCTCTGGCCTTCCTTGCCGCAGGTGCCGACGCCGCTATCGAGCGCCATGTCGTTGCCGATCATGGACACGCGCGTGAGCACGTCAGGGCCGTTGCCGATCAAGGTGGCGCCCTTGACCGGGTAGGCGAGCTTGCCGTCCTCGATCATCCATGCCTCGGCAGCGGAAAACACGAACTTGCCGCTGGTGATGTCCACCTGGCCGCCGCCGAAGTTGGCGGCATACAGCCCCCTCTTCACCGACTTGATGATTTCCTCGGGCGCCATGTCGCCGTTGAGCATGTAGGTATTGGTCATGCGCGGCATGGGGATATGGGCGTAGGATTCGCGGCGGGCGTTGCCTGTGAGCGCCATGTTCATGAGGCGGGCATTGAGGCTGTCCTGGAGATAGCCGCGCAGGATGCCGTCCTCGATCAGTACGGTGCGCTGGGTGGGGTTGCCTTCGTCGTCGATATTGAGCGAGCCGCGGCGGTTGCTGATAGTGCCGTCATCGACCACGGTCAGGCCCTTGGCTGCGACCTGCTGGCCAATCGCGTTGCTGAATGCAGAACTGCCCTTGCGGTTGAAGTCGCCTTCCAGGCCGTGGCCGATGGCCT
Source organism: Methylobacillus pratensis (assembly GCF_054072455.1). Taxonomy (NCBI): domain Bacteria; kingdom Pseudomonadati; phylum Pseudomonadota; class Betaproteobacteria; order Nitrosomonadales; family Methylophilaceae; genus Methylobacillus; species Methylobacillus pratensis. The sequence continues at coordinate 147,727 of NZ_JBSUSR010000005.1, read as the reverse complement.
CGTGCAGCAGGATGCCGGGCCAGCCGGCGCCAAGGACGACCGTCATGCTGCCCGCGGGGGCAGGGCGCGCCTCCAGGTTCACCAGTGCTTGGTGCACGGCTTTTTGTGCGTAATCCTGCAACACCTCGTCGGTGAAATAGCTGTAGTCGAAGCGGCCGCCGCCGCCGGCGGAACCTTGCTCGCGCCTGCCGTTCTGCTCGGCGATCACTTGGATGGAGAGCCGCACCAAGGGGCGTACGTCAGCCGCCATGACGCCATCGTGGCGCGCCACCATGACCACTTCGTATTCGCCTGCGACCGAGGCCATGACCTGTGTGATGCGCGGATCCGCCTTGCGTGCATACAGCTCCAGGCGCTCCAGCAGCTTGACCTTGGCCTCGGCGCTTAGCGATGCAATGGGGTCTTGCGGCAGGTAGAGCTGGGGCGCGCTGATGCGCTGCACGGCCTGTCCCTGCTTTTCCTCACCGAGCGCGGCGATGGCGCGGGTGGCGGTGGCTGCCTGTTTCAAGGCTGCCAGGTTGATATCGTCGGAATAGGCGAATGCGGTTTTCTCGCCGCTTACCGCACGCACGCCTACGCCTTGGTCGATGCTGAAATTGCCCGACTTGACCTGGCCTTCTTCCAATCCCCAGCTTTCCGCACGGCTGTATTGGAAGTACAGGTCGGCGTAATCCACCTGGTGCGACATGATATTGCTGATGACGCCCTGCAAGTGGCCGACATCCAGGCCGCTAGGGTTGAGCAGGGCTTCTGTCGCAGTATGGAAATGCGAGTCGATGGCGGGGCTGGAGGCGGTCGGTAATGTATCGGGTTTCATGGCGGAACGTCTTCAAGGTTGATTGATACCATCATAACAGCCCGCCGGGATGGCGGAACATAAGTATTTTCTGTAAATGATGATCAAGATATTGAGCTGTTTGGCTGTTTTTCAAGCCAGGCAATTCACGTCACCGACAAAACTCAGTGAAGTGATTCTGACTAGCCGCTATGCCGCAGACAATACAAGCAGGTCCGCGGCATAGCAACAATTCCAGGAAGGTTTTGTATCTTTAAAACTTGCGGTGCTTCAATGCCGGCAAGCTCTTGCGCAGGCTCTTCAGGTAGGCGGTGTTGATGGAGGAGATCACGATGCCAGACCCGCGCGGCAGCCTGTCCTGCACCACGCCCCAGGGGTCCACGATCATGCTGTTGCCGTGGGTTTCGCGACCGGAAGCATGATAGCCGCCTTGGCCCGGCGCAATCACGTAACAGAGGTTCTCGATCGCGCGTGCCCTGATCAAGGTTTCCCAGTGGGCCTTGCCCGTCGTCTCGGTAAAGGCCGAGGGTACGGCGATGATGTCGACATCCCCCATGGCGCGGTACAGCTCGGGAAAGCGCAAGTCGTAGCAGATGGAAAGCCCAAGCTTGCCAAAGGGGGTGTCCAAGGTGACGACTTTGCTCCCGGGCTCTATGGTCTTCTTTTCCTGGTAGTGTTCCTGGCCTTTTTCGAAGCCGAACAAGTGTATCTTGTCGTAGCGCGCTACCTGCTTGCCCTTGTCGTCGTATACCAGGCAGGCGTTGCGGACCTTTTCCGGGTTGTCGCATTCCAGCGGGACGGAGCCGCCGATGATCCAGACCTGGTGTTTTTTTGCCGTTTTCGAGAGAAAGCGCTGGATCGGGCCGCTGCCCTCTTTTTCACGGACAGCGACCTTGTCGGTATCCTTGAGTCCCATGATGGCGAAGTATTCCGGCAGGGCGACCAGCTTGGCGCCCATGTTGACGGCAATCTCGATCAGGCGTTCCGCTTCGCTCAGGTTGGCGGCGACATAAGGCCCGGATGCCATCTGGATGGCAGCGATGCGGTTGATCCCGGGGATGGAGTTCTTGGTCTTGCTCTTGGCAACTTTTTCTCTTGATTTGATGGCCATGTGTTAGTTTCCGGACGGAGTACGAATTATCGGCTTGGTTTGTTGCATTTGTATGAGCTGCCAGTCACCTGCCCAGCGGCAGCGGCGCCTGGTTGGCATTGTCCCGCTTGCTGCTTGCCTTGATTTCCACCGGGTTGTCCCAGGTGCCGACGAACTCGTATTCCGAGGAGGCGATCTGGTTCAGCGGGTCCTTCAGCAGTTTCTGCGCGAGGTAGGTGGCGGCGCCCACGACAGGGCCGCCTGCAAGCGCCGCAATCGAGAGGCTGTCGCTGACATAGGGCGTCACCTTGACCTTGAGGTGCTGGGTCTCCTTCTGCAGGTCGGTTTCCCCGGTCATTTGCACCAGGGCGGTAGGGCCTTCCAGGCGGAAATCGTCGCTGCGCATGATGCCGTTGTCTATACGTACGTTGGCGCCGATCTTGTCGAAGGCAAAGCCGCTGCTGAACACGTCGCGGAAATCGAAAGTAAGGCGGCGCGGCAGGTTCTGCAATGTCAGCACGCTGAACAGGCGGCCGACGCCGGGCTGTATCTTGAGGATCTGCCCTTTGCGCACGTCGAGCTGGAGGTCGCCGCTCAGCTTGGTGGTTTCAAAGTCGTGCGGGCTGCCGGGCCACTTGAGCTGGCCGGTGAGGTTGGCGTTGCCGTCCTTGATGGCATTGGGGTAGCCGAAGCGTTCCAGCGTCTTGCCTACGTTGCTGATTTTCCAGTTGATGTTGAGGCGGGTGTTGGGGGAGCGCTTCCAGTTGTGCCATTCGCCATCAGCATTCAGCTCGCTTTCCGGGGATGAAATGCGCAGTTTTTCTATGCTCCAGTCATTGTTGTGCTCGTTGGCGAGCAGCTCCAGTTTCCCCAGCTGCTTGGCGCCATACTCGAAGCTCTCGGCGACGATGTCCAGCGAGGGATATTCGCTGACATTGCTTTGCTGGCTGAATTGGCCCTGCGTGCGCAACATGGCGGTATCCGGCGTCGAGGAGGGAATGCTCAGGCGTTTGAGGCGGGCCAGCACTTTGCCGCTGCCCTGGCTCAGCCACTGGATATCGCCGGTCATTTCCTTGCTTTGCGCCTGCATCTGCCAGCCGTCCTTGATCGCGGTGGCGGCCAGCTTGAGGTCGTTGATACGGCGGTCAAACACGTCCAACTTGTTGATATCGAGGTCTATCTTGCGGATGTCGACACTGTTGCCGGCTTGCTGTTTGCCGCCCTTGGTGCTGTTTGCCAGCTCCCGCCATTCGTCCACATCCAGGTGCTCGATCTTGCCGTGCACCGTGATGCCTGCCTGCTGGGCGAGGATGGGCGCTACGTTAAAGCCGATGTCTCCGCGCTCGATTTTCCAGTCGCCGTTGCCCTGCTTGCTGCGGGCGAACAAGGCGCCGAGGTTGTTGCCGTAGCTGATGCTAATATTGTCCTGGTTGGGATTGGGTTGCTTTTTCTCGATGCGCAGCGGCACGTTGTCGTTCATGGCCTTGTTGAGCGGGAAGGGCAGGCTCGACGTCATGCCTTGCAGGTTGGAGTCGATGGCGATATTGACGCCGGTAGGGCTGACATTGATCGTGCCGTTCCAGTCCGCGGTACCGAATATGCGGTCGAAGACGCCATTGCCGAAGCTGGAGCGCAGGCCGGCGTCGCTGACTTGTCCGCGTGCCGTGATGCGGACGGACTTATCCTTGCCCGAATTGAGGCTGACCTGTGCCGGGCCGCCGTATACCCAAGTGCCCAGGTTTTGGCCGCGTACTCCGTTTTCCGTGAAGTCCAGCTTGCCGTTGATGCGGCTCAGCGGCGGCGTGTCGTCGCTGGAGAGGCTGCCGTTGATGATGGTGTAGCTGCCCTTGACCTTGGTGGTGTTGACGTCATGCAGGGGAATCTGCAAATCCAGCGCCAGCTTGCCGTTGCCGCTGGTTTGCAGGCCTTGGGTGAAGCCGCCCGTGATCTCGACCAGCGGGCTGGAGTTGAGGTACTGGATGCCGTTGCTGATCGGGCCCTGGCCTTCGCTCACCACGCTCAGGAGCGGCTCGTGCGACGCCAGGTCCGGAATCACCACCTTGCTCCTGACCACTTGGGTGCCCAGCGTAGCGCCCTTGTTGGCGTTCAATTCCATGCGGTTGCCCTCGAACAGCATGTCGAGGGCGATATTCTCGATCTTCGGCCATTCCGGGGCGAACTTGAGCTCGCCGTCGTGAATCTTGGCCTTGACTTGGAACAGGCCGTTCTTGTTGCCGGCGAAAGGGAATTGGCGCAGGTTGCCCTTGATGACGACGCTGACGTCCTCGCTCTTGCCGCCCAGGATGGAATCGTCCAGCCATGACAGGGTATGCTCGCCCAGCAACAAGGGATAATAGAAGCGCGCATACTGGCCATCCACGCGGTTGAACTTGCCGATCAGCTCCAGCAAGCCGCCCTTGGAGGGATCGTGCTGGAAGCTGGCGTTGATGGCGCCCGCGAGATGCCGGTTGGCAATGTTGAGATTGCTGACGCGCACTTCCGGCTTGCCGTCGTTGGTTTTCCATTTCACCTGCCCGGTGAGCTTGTCCACCGGCAACGGCCAGCGCAGGATGTCCTTGAACTCAAGCTCCGCGTTGCGCGAGTTGAGCGTGAGGTTGCCGCCATCCTCGTCAGCGTTGATGGTGCCGCTCAATTGCTTGAAGCCGGGAATCTTCATGTAGGGCTGCATGCCCAGGTCGCTGAATTGCGTGCGCAGCTTGTATTTTTCCGGAAAGCCGCCATGGCTGGTCCATTCCAGGCTGAACTTGTGCAGGTCGCCCGCGGGCTTGATCTCTTCCAGGGCCTGTTTGAGCTTTTCCGGCAGTGGCAGGTGGGATGCTAGGAGGTAGGCGGAAGGCAGCGATATTTCATCCAGTGCGATGTTGCCTTCGAGCGATTGCTTTTCGCCCGCGTGCCGTTCACGCAACGCAACCTGGCCGTTCTGCATGTCCAGGCCGCTGGGCGTGACGATCTTGAGGTTTTCGGCCACCAGCTCCTGGCCGTCGTTGTGCTTGATCCAGGTCAGCCTGCCGGAGAGCTTCTCCAGCCTGGTTTCAGGCTGGTCCTGGATAATATGGCTGACGACATTGTGCAGGATCATGTCGCTCACGAGCTTCTTGGGTTCGCCATTGGCGAATTCCAGCCATGCACGCGTAGCGCCGTAGCCTTGGCGGATATCGATCAGGTTGGCCGGCAGCCATTGATGCCAGGCGGCGATATCGGTGCCGTCGGCGCTGGCATACAATGTGCCGCGCCAGTCGCCTGGCCTGCTGATGTCCTTGCCGTAGAGGTTGCCGCGTACATCGATCGGCCCGGAAGCCGCCACCGAAGGGACGGCCTGCAATCCGAAGCGGTGGTGGCCAACCAGGCTGCTCCAGGCTGGGTTTTCGATATGCAGGTTGAGTTTTTCCAGGCTCAGCGGCGGGGCTTGGCGCAAGTCGTCATGCCAGGTGATGCTGGCATTGCTCACATCAATGCTGGCCTGGCGCAGCAGCCAATTGGCGAAGTCCGGCTTGGACGGGCCGCCGGTTGCAATGCCGGCGATATAGACCGTGCCGTCCGTTTCCCGGCGGATGCTCAATGCCGGTTCGTGGATGACGAGCGAGCTGAGGCGCGGCTCCAGCAGGGCAATGCTCAGCCACGACACGCTGGCCTCGATATGTTGGAAAGAGAGCGCGACGCGCTGCTCGGCATCGTAAATATCGATGTCGCGCAAGGATAGATGCGGGTTCAATCCGCTCCAGCTTGCATGCAGTTGCTTGATGGTCACGGTCTGGCCCAATGCCTCGCTGACCTTGGCGGCAATGCGTTCGCGGTATTCGCCAATATTGGGCAGGATGAGGTAGCGCAGGCTGAGGACGATGATGGAGAATGCAATGATGGCGAACCATAGCAGGGCAAGGGTGGCGCGGTAACACCATAGCAGGGACTTTTTGACCATATTGTTTTATTGCACCATCATCGCCGGAATCCGCACGAATTGTGCCTGTGAGCAGCATGTTTTGAGTATGCCTAGAGTATTTCATCGGCACTGTAGTTGGTCAACGCTTGAAGGGCGAAAGTTGCCAGGATTGGCTTACAATAACAATTGTTGACAATATATTCCCTGCAAGCGTCTATCTTGCATAGGGTATGACCGAGTAAAAGTTCTTGATTCAGCTAAAAAACATCAAATTATACCGTGGAGTGAAGTGCCTGGTCGAAGGTGCAAGCTTCCAGCTTCATCCTGGCCACAAAGTCGGCCTGACCGGTGCGAATGGCGCAGGCAAGTCCAGCGTATTCGCCATGTTGCGCGGCGAACTGCACCCCGAGTCGGGCGAACTGGAAATCCCCGCCCACTGGACCATTGCGCATGTCGCCCAGGAAACCCCGGCGCTCGCCGATGCCGCGATCGAATTCAGCCTGGACGGCGACGTCGAGCTCAGGCAGGTCGAGGCAGCGCTACGCGAGGCCGAAGCGGCCGGGGAGGGCGAGAAGGTCGGCGAGTTGCATGCCCGCCTGGGCGAGATCGAAGGCTATTCCGCGCGTGCGCGTGCGGCGGAGCTGTTGCATGGCCTGGGGTTCGGCTCGGCCGACCTGGCCAGGCCGGTTTCCGATTTCTCCGGCGGCTGGCGCGTGCGGCTCAACCTTGCCCGCGCGCTGATGAGCCGCTCCGACCTGCTGCTGCTCGACGAGCCCACCAATCACCTCGACCTCGACGCCGTGATCTGGCTGGAAAACTGGCTCAAGGATTACCGCGGCACCTTGCTGCTGATCTCGCACGACCGCGATTTCCTCGATGCCATCGTCAACCACATTGCGCATATCGAGCAGCAGAAGCTTACGTTGTACCGCGGCGGCTATTCCGATTTCGAGCGCCAGCGCGCCGAACGGCTGGCGCAACAGCAGGCGAATTACGAGCGGCAACAGCGTGAAGTGGCGCACTTGCAGAAATATATCGACCGCTTCCGCGCTCAGGCCACCAAGGCCAGGCAGGCGCAAAGCCGCATCAAGATGTTGGAGCGCATGGAGCTGATCAATGCGGCACATGTGGACAGCCCGTTCAGTTTCAGTTTCCGGGAGCCGTTGGCCGCGCCAGATCCGTTACTGGTGCTGGACGAGGCCGATGCGGGGTATGATCAAACCGCCCAATCCACGCTGATATTGCAGCGCATCGTGCTGACCTTGCGCCCCGGCGAGCGGGTCGGGCTGCTTGGCCGCAATGGCGCAGGCAAGTCCACCCTGATCAAGCTGCTTGCCAATGCCATGACGCCCCTGCAAGGCAAACGGGTGGAAGGCAAGGATTTACGCCTGGGCTACTTCGCCCAGCACCAGCTCGAACAACTGCGCGCCGACGAATCGCCGTTGCAGCACATGCTGCGCCTGGACCCCGAGACGCGCGAGCAGGAGCACCGCAACTACCTCGGCGGTTTCGATTTTCGCGGCGACATGGCCACCAGTGCGGTCGGCGCGTTTTCCGGCGGTGAAAAATCCAGGCTGGCATTGGCATTGCTGATCTGGCAGCGTCCCAACCTGCTGTTGCTGGACGAGCCGACCAACCATCTCGACCTGGAAATGCGCCATGCCCTGACCATGGCCCTGCAGGACTACCAGGGCGGCATGGTGCTGGTTTCGCATGACCGAGCCCTGCTGCGCGCCACCTGCGACCGCTTCCTGCTGGTCGCGGACGGCAAGGTGCAGGAGTTCGACGGCGACCTCGAAGATTACCGCAACTGGCTCAATGAGCAGCGCCTGCGTGACAAGACCAAGGAAGAAAAAACCAGGCCCGAGGCGGCGCCCAATGCACGCGCGCAGAACAAGGCGGAACGCCATGCAAGGTTGCAGGAACGCAGGCCATTGCTGAAAGAGCTGGAGCAGATAGAAAAGAAAATGGCCGCCTGGCAGCCGGAAAAGAACCAGCTGGAACAAGCCTTGGCCGCGCCCGAGCTATACCAGGAAGCGGACAAAACCCGCCTGCAAACCCTGCAGAAGCGCCAGGCCGAGCTGGAGCAGCAACTGACCAATGCCGAGGAGCGTTGGCTGGGCCTGCACGAACAGCTCGAAGCCTTGCCTGAAATCAATTAGTGCACTGTCCCGTCAATCACTTGCATATGAAAGCGTGCATTCATCCCCCTGCCGGCGTTGCAAATCCGCGCGATAGCAACGACTATCGCTTTGGTTTGCGCCTTGCCAGAAGAACGAATGCGTCGCTTTCATTTCATGCAAATATTGACGGGACAGCACACTAGACGCCGCCACAAGAACCACGAAGGAAAACCATGGAAATCCAATATTCCCAAAGGCTCAGCCTGACTTACGCCTTGTGCCTCAACGAGGCGCGCACTAATGCAGGCGAGCCGCCCAGCACCAATCTGGAAGATTATGATGTTCTCGAAGCCTCGACTTATCTGGCCTGTTACATTACTTTCCGCGTGATCCAGCAGGCCGGCCGCTCGCCTGCCGACGAGCGCGTGGAAAACTTCGACATGCTGGCTGTGTACCAGGCGTACGCGATGCTGGCCTATACCTACCTGACGCTGCCGTTGGGGGACGAAGGCATTGAGCCTGACTATAAGACGGCCGCTATCACTATTGCGCGATCATTGTTTGCCGAGCTGGAAAACGAGGAACTGGCCGAAATCATCGAATCGGGCAACCATAAATACCAGCTGATAGGCGATGCCGAAGCCGAGCACTGGATGAATTACCGCCAGGATATCGAGAAAGTGCTGATGGCCTTCGTGATCGCCGCGACGGATGAAGAAGCGCCATTCGACAAGGAGGAGTTGGTGCCGATGCTGGGGGCGTTGCTCAGTATGTTGTGTGAGGCGTTTGCGAGCGAGTAGAGGCAGGTCTTCTTGCTGGACCGTTGAAAGGCTATATGGATTGAAGCAAGCGAATTATTCCCATCCGTAAATTTTAGGCGGTCTAAATTATCATGCCTGGCTTGTTGATATTGAAACCACTAGAAGTTGCATTGACTTAGCTCTAGCTCATCAAATACGATGCAACTGTCTAAATATAGTTAGCCTTCAACAGCAGCCACAAGGGGGAGCATTGTGTTCGGCATCTTCAAGAAACGTGAATCTCAAGCAGATCAAGCCCAGAGACAGATTGACGACACTCTCAAACAGATGGGTGCGTCTGTTCTTCTCATAACACAATCGGGAAGGGTCGTGATGGTGTCTGACAGTCTGAGAAACCGGCCACGCGACTGGCTGGGCGGGCAAGCCATAGAAGTGATGATTAGTCACCCAAGCCTAGATCCATACTTCATCTATTACGAAAATGAAGACTATTATCTGAGAATGGCCTCAAATGGATCACGGGTATCAATTTCCGATTTTCAGAAAGTTCAAGATGCCGGAACATATCGCAACAACGTTGCACAAGCACTATGCATGTACTTGATCCTTTACCTGATAAGGACTCAAGGCAAAGACATACGTCACCCTCAAATGTCATTGAGCCATAACCGCATACACACCAACGTCATTGCTTATGTTGAAAAGCTCAGCAACTGGTACCCGATTCGGCATGGCTCTGAGGAGTCAGACTCCGCGACGGAGCGCAAAGTCGCTCAGGTCAACCGCGGTGTGGTAGATATCACAGATGTCATCGCTGTCCACGAGCCATCACCGGCTTAAGGCTAACAATTCATTCAAGCTGACGCCGCTTCGCGGCGCGGCTTAATTCAGGCGTTAGGCTTCAAAAACCATCATCCAATTTTAAATAAGGACTGAAATGGCAACTTCAGAGCAGTGCAACCAAGCGTGGAAAGATGGATACGTGAAAGGATATAAATCTGTCCGAGGTACTATTCCATCAGTACCACCTCGTCCCGGTACGCATCCACCGAGTGCTGATCCGGTCGATTACTTCTATAGAACGGGTTATGAAGCTGGTGTCGAAAAAGCGGGTGGCTAGACTTCTACACTTTCAACAAGCACCTAATTACTAAAAGGCGCCTAACAAGGCGTTGCAGTAGATGTCCTACATTCTGCAGGTTTTTGCGCAATGTGCTTCGCACATTTTGTTGCGCAAAAACCTGTTCCGTTCCGGTCACACTGAACTTGACGTTAGCCGTTATGAGTTAACCCATGTAGGGCGCACTCGCTTGCAGTGCGCTGTTATGAATTTGGCATTAAACATCAAGATGGACTGTCGCCGCGCATGACATCCAGAAGGCACGTATTTTTTCACGGTGAATTGCCTTGAACGCAAAAACAACGATATATCGTAGCGCTACTCGCCAAAACAGAACAGAACGCGGCTATGGTAAAGACGGCATTGGGAACATTTAATAAGAGATGAACGGGATGATCGAGCGCATATGGATGATGTCTATATCAGCCCAGTAAAACATGGCTTGGTAGTAAATCGCGTAAAAGATTGTCCGCATTCCACATTTCTTCGATGAGCAGAGCAAGGTATTGACGTGGAAGACTGGAGTGGTAGGTTAGAGGATATTGGCTGGTGAAGATTGAAAGATCTGACCATGCGGCTGCGTCCTATGCTGGCTAGTGATCCGAGCGGCGAAGTGTATATAAGTGATGGCGTTTGGCTTGGCAGCGATGGCTCCCTTCATGATCGTGATAGTTAATATAACAATTCATTCAAGCCGATGCCGCTTCGCAGTGTGGATTAATTTAGGTTGAGCTCCGTAGGGAAATGAAAGAGCTAGACGAAATCATTGAGGCTCAGCGTCGAGAGGTAAAGACATTTCATCCTGTGCATGAAAGGGGTCAGGACGCGTGGTTCCCAGGAAATGAAGCATCCGGCCTTGTAATTCAAGTGCAACATATCTGGGATGATCTACAAGCGTTAAACCGCATGTACTTAAAGGAAGGTGACGAGTACGGAAAGAAATTGTTACTAAAATACGTCGTAATCGAGGTTCGGTCACTAATAGAAGTTTTTGACAGGCTTCAAGCAATCGTAATGCGTGCTCCAACATTTGATCCTAGAGAGCGGCAGGGCTGGAGAGAAATTACGGTCGAAGAAAAAGAACAAGCAAAGGAGTTGCTTAGGTCCTACACCGAGGCAAAGAAGCAAACGTCAAAGATGATTATTGAGATAAGAAATACTATCTGCGCACACCGTGGTAGCTTAGACTGGCAGCAGGTCATGACCTTTTGGGACGCCATTACGCCCGATTTAGTCAACCCAATTTTGAATGCAGTTCCAAAGGTGTTTGACTACATTAAAGAGCTCGATCTTTTTGAATGGAATCGGACTCCAAGAGAGGGAGTCATCGAAATCATTGGAACTCATTTGAGGCCAGAGTATTTTGAAGATAAAGAACAGGCTGAATAATCTCTCAATGCATAGAGATATCGCGATAAACGGCCCAACTAATTGTTCTAGCGGGATGCCTTACAGTTTGCTTGGTTGCTGCCATTCTGGCGTTGGTATTCCATTGCTTCCTTAAGTTGGTATTCCATTGCTTCCTTAAAGATTACCTTTTATCGCTGCCGTTCAGCATGTTAAGGATGGATTGTAGATCCGCTAGTTTGATATAGCCCTTTTTGCTTACCTGTTAGCAATTAATATTGATAAGACTATTTAAAGGCACTATTATCCATATCGTTAAATAGGCCTTGGAATGATCATGTCCAACTTGATATTAGCTGAAACCACCGCAAGTATTTCCGAGCTGAAAAAGAATCCCATGGGCACCGTCGCTGCTGGGGAGGGTTTCCCAGTTGCGATTCTCAATCGGAATGCTCCTGCCTTTTACTGCGTTCCTGCTAAAGCTTACGAGGCCTTGCTTGAGAAGCTTGAAGACTTGGAGTTGAATGCTATTGCGGATGCACGTGAGGGACAGCCTGTGATCAGAGTCCAGCTTGATGAGATTTAAGCTGGGTTTTCTGGAGGAGGCTTTGAAGGAGTGGCGCAGGCTCGACAACAATACTCGCGAGCAATTCAAGACCAAGCTTGCGGAGCGGCTAGAGAATCCGCGTGTGTCTGCTGCCAAATTAAGCGGCCAAAAAGATCGTTACAAGATCAAGCTGCGTAGCGTTGGCTATCGGCTTGTGTATGAAGTCCGTGACAATGAGTTGATTGTCATTGTGGTGGCCGTTGGCAAGCGTGAGCGTAACGCGGTATATAAGGCCGCGGCAAATCGCTAGCGAGTAGCTCCAGGGCAATAGCTGAGAATGAAACCAAAGGCACTTTTAAAGGTGTCTTTGGTTTTGGATATGTGCATCAGGCTGCTAGGCTAAACGAGTTACTAACGCTTGTATCATCACTGCTGTTGCCATACGCCGCAATCAACTGCCCGATCTGCCGGTTGATGCTGTTTGCCTCCTGCTGTTTTGCCTGGTTGCTATCGTTCTGGCGTTGGTATTCCATTGCTTCCTTGGCGCTTACCTTGCCGTCCTGGTTGGTGTCAGCAGCCTCGAAATTGGCGGCGACGCTGCTCGTCAAGCTGGCGAGGTTGGTATCAGATGTAGTGGAGGCAATGCTTTCCAGTTCTTCCTGGGTATAGTCTTCATCGTCCTCTTCGTTTTGCGGGGGTGGTGGAGGTGGCATGCCGCCTTGCACGCGAGCATTGTTGAACTGACTGTTCAGTTCGCTCAGCAGGTTGCTGATGCCGCTGCTGAGTTCCGATTCCGTCAGCTTGCCATCGCTGTCGCTATCCAGTGAGCTGAACAATTCGTCCGCATCGCTGCTGTCGTCGTTGCCATTCAGTTTGCTGAGCACGGATTGCAGATCCGCTTGTTCGATATAGCCTTTGTTGCTGGTGTCCAGCTTGCTGAAAATCGAGCTGGCAATCTGGGATGCGTTGCCGGAAATGCTGTTGATCATGTTGTTCTCCTGATTGGTCGCGCTGTCGGCCGGGCGGTTGCCCGGCTCCTGGAGTTTCTAACGGACATGATGCGCTTATTTTTTGCCTGCGAGGTGTAAAGCCGGGTAAAGCTGTGTAAACCCTCGTTCTCTAAAAAAACGCTCCTGGCGTTGTTGTTTTGCTTGGCCGTGCTACTTGCCCTGTTGCGACAGGGCAAGTAGCCAAGATCGTTGCATTGAGTGATTAAATGGGCCTGGGGCGATCCTCTTTCGGGCGGCCTTCCCACGGCTTGCTTGCAGGGAATGGGCGGAGGTCGGGGCGGCGCTTGCCCAGCTCTTTTCTTTCATCCAGCTTGCCAAGTTGCTCCGGCGTGAGCAGGGCGCGAATGCGAGATTCAGTGCTGATCCTCGAGAAGATCGCATCGCTTTGTACGCGCGCGAGTTCTGCGGCCAATTGCCTGGCTTTCTTTTCATCGAAGCTGGGCGCAGTGCCCAGTTTGTCTATTTCCTCGCGCAGCTTGCGTTGCTGCTTGAAGTTGTTGCGTATTGCGGGCGCTTCGGCATGCAGGAGATAGAATATTTTATCTTCCTGCGCCTCGCTGAGTTCCAGGCCGGCAAGGTGGGCGGCAGGGCAAAGCCCGGGGCTTCCTGGATAAAGCCGGGGCCCGGCCTTGGCGGGCCGTCTTCGCGCAACGGGGGCTCGGCGTTGGCCCATGTGCTTGATATTGCGAATGCTGCCATGAGGATCATGGATGGGATGATGCGGGTGTTCATGTGCGTCCTTTCTATTCACGGTAGGTGTGGTCCAATGGGAGAAATTCTGCTGCCGCGAGTTGTTAGATGCTGTTAACCAGGGGTAAAGATAGGTAAAAGTAGGCGGCCGGGCATGTCGCCGGCACAGGCGAATCGTTATGATGTGATTGCGAAAATACTATTCAAAATCTCAGCATTCAGAATCTTATGGCTAAAGTATTATTGATCGACGACGACGTGGAGCTGGTCAACCTGATCAGGGAATACCTCGTGCAGGAGGGGTTTGACGTGGAGTGCGCGCACGATGGCGAAACCGGGGTTGTCTATGCCGAGTCGCTCAAGCCGGCGCTGATCGTGCTGGATGTCATGATGCCCAAGCTCAACGGCATAGAGGTGCTGCGGCGCATTCGCGCTTCCAGCAACGTGCCGGTATTGATGCTCACCGCCAAGGGCGATGATGAGCACCGGATTGTCGGCCTGGAGCTCGGGGCCGACGATTACGTGCCCAAGCCTTGCACCCCGCGTGAACTGGTGGCGCGCATCCGCGCCATCCTGCGCCGCATCGTGCCGACCGACCAACAGCCGCAGGCCCATCATATCGCCGTGGGGCCATTAACGCTCTGGCCGGAGCGGCGCCTGGTCGAGTGGGCGGGCCAGTCTGTGAACCTGACCAGCACCGAGTTCAACCTGCTGGAGGTCCTGGTCAGGCAGGCCGGGCGCGTGGTCAGCAAGAATGATCTGTCAACACTGGGCCTGGGACGGCCGTTGTCGCGTTTTGACCGTACTATCGACGTGCATCTGAGCAGCATACGCCAGAAGCTGGGTACGCTTGCCGACGGCCGTCAATGCATCCAAACCGTCTACCGCATGGGTTACCAGCTGATTAAAGAATAGCCATGGGCCGCCTGTTCTGGAAATTCTTCTCCTTTTTCGTGCTCGCACAGATGGCCTCCATCATCGGGGTGAGCCTGTTTTTCTGGATTTCCGCGCAGCAGCAGGCCAGCGAAAGGCAGGCGCGCGAATTGCTGCGCAGCGGGCCGATGGAAATGGCATTGCTGGAGGCGGCGAAGGGCGCCTTGCATTATGGCGGGGAGGCCGGGTTGTCGGATTTGTTGCGGCTATGGTCGCAGCGGCAGATGCCCCAGGTTTTCGCCGTCGATGAGGCTGGGCAGGAACTGTTGCAGCGCCCGTTGCCTGCTGGCATCGAGGAGATATTGCATTCCGGGCGCGGGGTCGCCGTCGGGCACGATAGCGAAGGCAAGGCCATCCGGCTGTTCACCCTGGATGGGCGCCGCATGGGGCCCGGCTTCGGCGCTATGCCGCCCCCGCACGCAATGTACGGAGATCGTCATCCTCCCGGGCCGCCCGGCAGGATGGGTGGCCCACCCGATCCGCACGGCCCCATGTTTCCCTGGACGCCGGTATGGGCAGGCCTGATTGCCAGCCTGGTGTTTGCCGCATTGCTGGCCTGGTATGTTTCCAAGCCGATCAAGGAGTTGCGCGTCGCGTTTGCACGCGTGGCTGGAGGCAACCTCAAGGACAAGGTCAGCCCGGCCATGGGCAGGCGGCGCGACGAGCTGGCAGACCTGGGGCGTGGTTTCGACCGCATGACCGAGCAGCTGCATGCCCTCATGCAGGGGCAGAAACGCCTGTTGCATTACGTCTCGCACGAAATGCGCTCCCCCTTGGCGCGCCTGCAGATGGGCATTGGCCTTGCCAAGCAGAATCCGGAACGGCTGGGGGATACCCTGGACCGTATCGAGATGGAATCCATGCGCATGGATAAATTGCTGGGCGAGGTGCTGGAACTGTCCCGGCTCGAGTCGGGCATCATGGCGGTGAAGAAGGAAAGGATCATGCTCAGCGAGTTGCTGGAAGGCGTGGTCGAGGATGCGCGTTTCGAAGCTTCGGCCAAGCATGTGGATATCCAGAGCCGGATCGAGGCAGACGCTGAAATAGAGGCGCAGCCGGACCTGTTGTACCGCGCGCTGGAAAACGTGCTGCGCAACGCCATCAAGTACAGTCCCGACTATAGCGAGGTCAGCCTGGAGACCCAGCGCAGGGAAGGGGGCCTGACGGTGCTGGTGTCGGATCGCGGGTCTGGCATCCCTGAAACCGAGCTCGACAATATTTTCCAGCCATTCTACCGCGCCGATAGCGCTGGCAACGTCAGCGGGCACGGCCTGGGGCTGGCCATCACCAAGCAGGTGCTGGACCTGCACGGCGGCAAGATCAGGCTGCAAAACCGCCAGGGCGGCGGCTTGGTGGTGGAAATCTCGTTGCCGGTGGCTTGAGCAATGCCTGGCTGGCTATATTCTATGCCTTGGGTTCGCCAACAACGCCCAGTGAAGCGATTCTGCCGCAAGCAGGAGCGCAGCAAGGCAGAGCGACATCATCAGAAGGACATTGTCGGCGCCTTATAGCAGTTCGTTGAACAGTTGGCGGTAGGCCGAGATGCCTTGGCTCAAGGGATAGCGCTCAATGATGGTGGCGCGTGCGGCGTCGCGCATGGATTGCAGTTGGTCTGGCGCTGCCAATACCCGGTCTATGGCATCCGCGAGTTGTTCGCCGGAGAAAAAATCCACCAGCAACCCGTTCTCCTCATGGCGAATCACTTCCTCCACCGGCGCGGTGCGCGAGCCTATCACCAGGCAGCCTGCGGCCATGGCTTCCAGCATCGACCACGACAGTACGAAAGGTACGGTGAGGTAGACGTGCGCCGAAGATACTTGCAGTACGCGCAGGTATTGCTGGTAGGGCAGCTTGCCGAGAAAATGCACGCGGCTAAGGTCCAGGCCAGGCACTTCCTGCAACAGCTTTGCCCGGTAGGTTTCCCCCGGCGGCAGCTTGCGGCCGTAGCTGACGTCGTCGCCCCCCACGATCAATACATGGCACTTGGGCCTGCGCCTGAGAATTTCCGGCAAGGCGCGCATGAAGACGTGAAAGCCGCGGTATGGCTCGAGGTTGCGCGACACGTAGGTGACCACTTCGTCCTTGCGTGTGAGCTTCAGGCCCGAACCGATCTGCAGCCAGGCGGTGGGGGCGGGGCAGGCGGCATCGGTGTCTATGCCTTCATGGATCAGCCGGATCTTGTGCTGGTATTCCTGCGGGTAAAGGCTACGCTGCCAAGCTGTGGGGCTGATGCCGATGTCGGCGGCATGCAGCGAGAGCAGGTTGGTGATGTTCTTGGTGCGGATGCGCAGGAAGTCGTCCAGCGCGAGCGGATATTCGGGGTCGAAACCGGCATCGGCGCCTGTCGGTTGGTAAAAGAACTCGAAGAACGTGACCAGCGGCACGCCGGGGTAGATGTCCTTGGGATAGATCGCCTCGCCCCAGCCCATATGGGCGACGATGATGTCGGGCCGGTAGCCATTTTCTTTCAAATGCAATAGCGCGCGAGCGACGCTCTGGCCGCGGATCACGTGCTCTTCCACGGGCGCCAGGTAGGCATGCACGCCCTGCATGCCGGGGGCATGGGCTTCGCACAGGCTCAGCAATTGATGTCCGCCTTCATCGACCAGGGCTTGGGCAATATGGCGGAATTGCCCGGGGAAGTTCTGGTGGATGAAGAGGATGTTCATGTCAGTCCCCGATGAAGTCGCCGTCCACGTACAGCCATTGCCCATGTTCGCGCACAAAGCGGCTATTCTCGTGCAGTTTTTCCGCCTTGCCGTTTACCTTGTAGCGGGCAATGAACTCGACAATAGCTCGGTCGCCGCCGGTTGCCTCATGCCGTACGACCTTGAGGCCGATCCATTTCGGTGGCTGGGGGCCCGCTTCGTCATGCAACGAGGCAGGGCGCGTGGAGGGGTGCCAGGTATGCAGCAAGTAATCATTTAGACCTAACACATAGGCCGCGTAGCGCGAGCGCATGAGCGCTTCGGCATCAGGCGCTGACTCTCCCTGGTGCCAGCGCTTGCAGCACCGCTCGTAGGCGGCGCCGCTTTCACAAGGACAGGGAGCGGTGTGTTTCATCGTGGCTCAGAAAATCTCGCGGGTTTCGAGGAATTCGATGTCGGGATAACGTTCCTGCGCCATTTGCAGGTTGACGCGGTTGGGGGCGAGATAGACGTATTCCTCGTTGCCGTCCAGCGCGACGTTGAAGCCGTACTTGTCGGCAATCGCCTTGAGATCGGCATCCGAACCGCGCAGCCAGCGTGCAGTGGCGCAATCGTAACTTTCAAATGCGACATCCACGCCGTATTCATGTTCGAGGCGGTGCGCCACCACGTCGAACTGCAACAAGCCGATGGCGCCCAGGATGAGGTCGTTGGAGAGCAACGGGCGGAATAACTGCGAAGCGCCTTCCTCGGCCAGTTGCTTGAGGCCGATCTGCAATTGCTTCATCTTCATCGGGTTCTTGATGCGTGCGCGGCGGAAATACTCAGGCGCGAAGGACGGAATGCCGATGAACTTGAGGTTCTCGCCTTCGGAAAAAGTATCGCCGAGCTTGACCGTGCCGTGGTTGGGGATGCCGATGATGTCGCCGGAATAGGCTTCGTCCATGGTGGTGCGGTCTTGCGCCATGAAGGTGATGGCGTTGTTCACCGATAATGTCTTGCCGCTTGCGACCTGCTTGATCTTCATGCCGCGTTCGAAGCGGCCCGAGCAGATGCGCAGGAAGGCGATGCGGTCGCGGTGCTTGGGGTCCATGTTGGCCTGGATCTTGAACACGAAGCCGGAGAATTTTTCTTCCTTGGGGTCAACGCTGCGGCTGGCGGTATTGCGCGGCAACGGCGAGGGCGATAGGTCTACCACTGCGTCGAGCAGGGATTGCACGCCGAAGTTGTTGATGGCCGAGCCGAAGAACACCGGCGTCTGCTTGCCGTCGAGGTAGGCCTGCTTGTCGAACGCATTGGAGGCGCCGCGGACCAGTTCGACATCCACGCGCAGGTCGTCGGCCTGGGAGCCGATCAATTCGTCCAGGCGCGGATTGTCCAGGCCCTGGATGATTTCGGCCGTGCCTTTCTCCGCATGCGGGTCGAAGAAGCTGATGGTGTCGTTGTACAAATGGTAGACGCCGCGGAAGCTCTTGCCCATGCCGATCGGCCAGGTCATCGGGGCGCACTGCATGCCCAGCGTGGATTCGATCTCGTCCAATAACTCAATCGGTGCGCGCGATTCGCGATCCAGCTTGTTGATGAAGGTGAGGATCGGGGTGTCGCGCATGCGGCAGACGTTGAGCAGCTTGATGGTCTGGGCTTCCACGCCGTTGACCGAGTCGATCACCATCACGGCGGAATCCACGGCGGTAAGCGTGCGGTAAGTGTCTTCCGAGAAATCGTCGTGGCCCGGCGTGTCGAGCAGGTTGATCATGTGCTCGCGGTAGGGGAACTGCATGACGGAGGAGGTGACGGAGATGCCGCGCTGCTTTTCCAGCTCCATCCAGTCCGAAGTGGCATGGCGCGCCGCCTTGCGCCCGCGTACTTCACCCGCCACCTGGATGGCGCCGCCGAACCAGAGCAGTTTTTCGGTGAGCGTGGTTTTACCCGCATCCGGGTGGGAGATGATCGCAAAGGTGCGGCGGCGTTGGACTTCTGAGCTGAAACTGGACATATCTAAATTGGGGATTTGGGCAAAAGGCTTATTTTACCTTTTTGCGCGGCAGTTCCGTTTTTATTTATGTTTTCGCGGGTATGATGCCGTGCTTGCTGCGCTCACTACAAAAAGTAATGAAAAAATGATAAAAACATAACGTCGCTGCAAGGGGGTAAGATATACGTCATCGACATTCATTATGTGAAAAGACATATTGCTAAGTATATGGTTTTTCTATAATGCACTTTGCAGCTTATAAAAACCAGGGGGCAGCGTGAGTAACAATAACAATCAGGCTCTAGAGGTTTTATCAAGGTTGAGGCAGGCCATCGCCGCACTGCATCGCAATATCGACAGTGCGTTGCCGTTAGCTGGCCTTGCCCCCAGCCAGCAGGATTATATCGCCCACTTGAAACTCAGCTATCGCTGGTTGGCCGGGGTGAACGCGGTATTGGCCGGCGTGAGTGGCTTTTCCGCACCGATGCTGGGCTACAACCGCTTGTGCATAGACGCATTGCGGCAAGATCTGGAATCGGCGCATATGCTCGAAGATGCGGAGTCCGAGGACATAGCCGGCTTTAGCCTGCCGGCAGGCCCAGGAGTACCATGGGGCGCCCAGTATGTCATCGAGGGCTCTTATCTCGGGGTCAGCGTGCTTTACCAGCGCCTGCGCCATATGCAATCCCCTTCCTGCCCGATGCATTTCTTCTCTGCGCGCAGCCAGGCGAGCGCAGGCCGGTGGCGAACGTTCCGGTCGACGATCGAACAGGCATTGGATAACGAACAGACGTTGCAGGAAGCAGAGCAGGGCGCTATCGAGGCGTTCCATTATTTCTCGTTGGTCATGCAGTCTGCAACCAAGGAGCGGCATGAGCCTCGCCAGCGTTACGCTTGATAATTGCGACCAGGAGCCCATCCACATCCCGGGCCTGATCCAGCCGCATGGCGTGCTGCTGGCCTTTGACTTCGAGGGGCACCTGCGCCACTACAGCAGCGGCGCCAACGCCGTGCTGGGCGCCCTGCCCAGGATCGGCGAAGCGTTGCAGCCCTTCCATATGCCCCATGCTGCCGCAGCCTATCAATTGATCAAGGAATACACGCAGGACGTGGTGGTGATCGAGGGTCTGGCACAGACCCATGAGCTGGAAGTGCAGGGCCGGAAATTCGACCTAGTGTTGCATGTAAACCAGAGATGCATCATTGCCGAGTTCGAGTTGCGCCTCAATGGCGACAAGAACATCAATATTTATTCCGTGAAGGCGCAGAAAGCGATCAATGCGATCAAGAGCCAGCGCAGCATAGATAGCCTGCTCAACGTCGCTGCCGAGGAGTTTCGCGGCCTGACCGGGTTCGACCGCGTGATGGCCTACCGCTTCCGCCATGACGACAGCGGCGACATCGTGGCCGAAGCGAAGCGTGAGGATCTCGACAGCCTGGTCGGCAGGCGCTATCCCGCAAGCGACATCCCTGCCCAGGCAAGGCGTATGTACGTGGAAAACACCCTGCGTCTGATTGCCGACGTCGACGGCCAACCGGTGCCGGTCGTCAAGGCTGCGGATACGCCGCCGCTGGACATGAGTCGCAGCGTGCTGCGCAGCGTGTCGCCTATCCATATCGAATACCTGCGCAACATGGGCGTCGGGGCTTCCATGAGCGTTTCGATCGTGCTCAACGGCAAGCTCTGGGGCATGATGGCCTGTCACCATATGTCCGCGTACCAAGTGCCGTATTCCGTGCGCATGGCCTGTGACGTGCTCTGCCATATCCTCGCCAGCGCCATCCAGCATATCGAAACGCGCTTGAGCGCGGACAGGCAGATTGCCAGCAGCCACCACCGTGCGAGCCTGGTGATGAAATTCCTGGAATCCGACGACTTGTCGACAGCCCTATTTTCCAGCCTGGAGCGGCTCAGGGAATTGATTGCCTGCGACGCCATGGTGGTCAGCTACGGCGATAAAACCTATGCGACGGAAGGTATTCCGCAAGAGCTCGGGCGCCAGCTGGTGCAATGGCTCAACCAGGGCCTGGAGGCCAGGGATTTCTACCATGTCTCCACCCTTGCTGAAATGCCGCCGGTGCTGGATGCCGTAACCGAAAGGTTCTGCGGCTTGCTGGCCTTCAATATAGACAAGGTGAATGCCAGCTGGGTCGTATTGCTGCGGCGTGAGCAAATCCATACCATCAGTTGGGGCGGCAAGCCGGAAAAGCATTACAAGCCGGGCCCCCTCGGACCCAGGCTGACGCCGCGCGGCTCGTTTGACGAATGGAAGGAAACCGTCAAGGGCCAGGCCGAACCCTGGAGCGCCGCCGACCTGGCTGACGCCCGCGACCTGCAGCACGAACTGCTCAAGGTGTGCAATGCGCGCAATGCGGAAACCGAGCGGACGCGCCTGCAGCTCATGGCGATCCTGGGGCATGATCTGCGCGACCCCTTGAATTCCATCAGCATGGCGGCACAATTGATGGAAATGCAGTCCGGTTCCTCACGCATGAGCGCCCGGATCAAGAATTCAAGCAGCCGCATGCAGCGCCTGGTGAACCAGGTGCTGGACATGGCACGTCTGCAAACAGGCCTGGGCCTGAACCTGGGTTTTATCGAGACGGATGTTTCCGCGCTGCTGCATGACCTGGTGGAGGAAAACCTCACTGCCTATCCCGACGTCAGCATGGAAACAGACATCGAGACCCAGGTCACTGCGCAGGTCGACCCTGACCGGGTCGCACAGGCGATCGCCAACCTGATCAGCAATGCGCGGCACCATGGCGAATCAGGCCGACGGGTGAGGGTGAGGATGTGGCGCGCCGGGGATGCGTTCAATATCAGCGTGCATAACGCGGGCGCGCCGATCGATGCGGGCGCGGTGGAAGGCCTGTTCAACCCGTTCAAGCGGCAGGAACAGCTCAATATGCGCAACCGCAACGGTCTCGGCCTCGGGCTCTATATCGCCAACGAGATTGTGAGGGGGCATGGCGGGGAAATCAGCTACCGCTACCAGGACGGGGAAATTGTATTCAATGTGGAGTTACCGCTACGCAAGTAGCGAAAAGGAGCAGGATTGAACAGGCAAGTGCGGCAGGCATTGATTATCGAGGATTACCAGGCAGCGGCGGAAACTTTCAAGGAGCTGCTGGAAATGCTGGGTTGCGAAGCGAATTATGTCATGGCGGGCGCAGAAGCGCCGCAGGCGCTTTCCCAGCGCGATTACGACGTGGTGTTCATGGACTTGAACCTGCCTGACATCCCGGGCGTCGCGCTGATCAAGCAACTGAGGGCCTTGGCCACCGGCCGGGTGCCCAAGTTTGTCGCGGTCAGCGGCTATGCCCAGGCCGAGCTGGACAAGGAGGCTAGCGAGCTGTTTGACTTCTACCTGGAGAAGCCGCTGGACATGAATAACCTCGAACGCATATTGCAATCCTTTTGACTAGGCCATCCATGGAATCTCTGACAGCGATACAGCAGCAGTGGCTGGTGGCCGGCATCAAGCATGAGATATTCATGCGGGTATTCCCGACATTGCGGCACGGGCTTGTCGGGCCGATCTCGATTGCCCGCATGAGCGCTTCCATCGTCAGGCGCCTGCTGACGAAAGGCGAAAGCAGCAAGGCGGCACTCGGCGAGCCGGTGGAGCGCATCGATCAACAGCTGGCCGAGGCGGTGACCGGCATCCGCGCCTTGCAGGCATGGGAGCCCGAAGCCAGCGGCCTTGCCATCCCTGCCGAGATATTGCGCCAAGGCATCGCGCTGATGACGGCGCCGTTGGCTTTGCGTGACATCAAGATGGACTATGTGCCGAGCGACATCCAGGACCTTGAAGAAGTGCGGCAGCAACCTTTCCTCTACGCCTGGCTTGCCTTGCTGTGTTATTTCGAGGACCAGTTGAACGAACCTGCGACTTTGCGCCTCGAGCAAAAAGAGCCCAGGTCCATGTGCGTCCAGATCACCCGGCCTTTTTATGACGTCAATCAGGCAAAAGGCAAGGTCAAAGCCCATGCGCGCATCATCGACAAGTTTGCGTTGGAGGCCGTCGCAAACGCCGGCGGGTTCCGGCTGAAGTTCGGCTCGGAATGGGCCAGTTTCAGTTGGGTATGACCTAAGAGCCCGGACAGCTGCCTAGCAAAGCAAGGGGCGCGGCTTGACCGGTGAGTAGAAATAATCCGCCAGGCTGGAGAGCATTTTTTCATCGTAGATGGTCAGCGAGTTGTTGTTGATGCTGTGCAGCCCGAGCTTTTCCAGTTTGCGCAAGGTCTTGTTGGTATGGGCAAGCGACAGTCCCAGCGAGTCGGCGATTTCCTGTTGCGTCAATGGAAAGGGGATCGTTTTTCCGGGCGTAGGATAGATGGACTTATAGCGCTTGTAGAGGTGCAGCAGCAGCATGGCAATCCTCTCCAAGCCATTGCGCGCGCCTACGTTGACCAGGTTGTCGTCGACGATATGCTCTTCCTGCGCACATAGCCAGGTAATGTCGTATGCCAGCGAAGGGTGACGTTCGTAGAGCGACCAGAGGCTGTTCTTGTCCAGCTCGCACAGTGTCACGGGCGTCAGGGATTGCACGCTGCTGTCGCTGTTTTCCAGCAGGTTCTGCTGCAACCCGATCAAATCTCCGGGCAACAGGAAATTGAGGATCTGTCGGTTGCCGTTCTTCAAGGTACGGTAGCGGTAGGCCCAGCCGTCCAGCAAGGTGTAGAGCTGTGTCGAGCTGGTGCCTTCTTCCATGATCAGCTTGGCTGCCGGCAAGGTGAGCTGGCGCTGCTTGAGTTGTTCGATAAAAGCGACTTCCTCAGGCTGGTGGGTTTTGAAGGCTTTTTGCTGCCGTAGGTACTCGCTCATTTCATCCATACATGTTTCCTCGTGGAAGTGGTTGGGGTTATTTCCAGGAAAGCTCCTGGCTGCTTGCTTCAAACATGCTTGCTCAACCGTGAGGCAGGGACTCTATTCCCAGCCTGCGGTTGGCTGGCACCGCAATGTCGATCATCTCTGGCTTGGGCAGGTCGAGCGCCTGCATGATGGCAATGAATTCGTCACGGGATTTTCCGGCAAGCCTCGGATTGATGGCCTTTTCCTGGCCGATGGCGCTGATGCGATAGCCCTGGTAGTCATGCCCCGGGTAGACCAGTGTCTCGTCCGGCAAAGTGAACAGCTTTTGAGTGATACTGTCGTAGAGCGCGCCGGCGTCGCCTCCCTGGAAATCAGTCCGCCCGCAGCCGTTGATCAGCAGGGAGTCCCCGGTGAATACGCGGTCATCCACCAGATAGCTGACGCTGCCCGCCGTGTGGCCAGGGGTCGCTAGCACGTGGATGATGTGCTGCCCCAGACTGAGCTGGTCCCCATGCTGCAGTTGCAGGTCGGCAGGCAAGGCATTGCAGCGGCTGCCAATGCCCGTGAGCGTATTGGTCTCCTGGCGCAGCAGGCCGCTTGCAGTGATATGGTCGGCATGCACATGGGTTTCCAGCGAGTATTTCAGCACCAGGCCATATTGTTCCAGCAATGTGAGGTAGTGATGGAGCCCTGAATCTACAGGGTCGATCAGCAATGCCTCCTTGCTGGCCTCATCGCCGAGCAGGTAAGTGTAGGTGGAGGATTCCTGGTCAAACAGTTGCCTGAATATCATTGAGGCTCCTTTCTTGATTGTTTTCGGTTTATCCTCGGGGCAAGCATTTCGATCTCAAACGGACACTGTAGGAGACAACGGTTGGCTGGAGTATGTTCCTGGCCGATCTTCGCCTGGATAAGGTTTTTGTTCGGCTATCTCCGGAATTTTTTCCACCAGTTTATGACGGCCCGCGAAAACAACCGGATAAACCGGTGAAACGTTGTTCCAGTCCTACAAGCAAAGCGTTTCCTTGATCGTTAGCTTCCTGCCAAATTCCCCATGTCCTGCATCGCATCAGATTGAATCGAAAGACCAAATAGCCGAACAGTAACGAAAAATATGTTATGGTAAAAAAGTCATCATTCATTTCACACCCGAGGTGAACCCGCATCATCATCAGCGTTAAGGATTTTTAATGATTTTCAAGGAAAGACTCATCCATGCCGCCATCTTCGATATGGACGGCACCATGTTCGATACTGAACGTCTCCGATTCACCACCATCAAGCAAGCTTCCGCCGAATTGTTCGGCGAAACCATCAGCGATGAAATCCTGCTCGGCTCCCTGGGCCTGAGCGCCAAGAAGGCGGAAGAGCTCGCCAAGAGCCGTTACGGCGACGATTATCCCTATGCCGCGATCCGCAAGCGCGCGGACGAGCTGGAGCTGGCGCATGTGCGCAAGCATGGAGTACCGGTCAAGCCGGGGCTGTATGAAATCCTCGAGCGCCTCAAGCGCAACGGCCTGTTGATGGCGGTCGCCACCTCAAGCCGCCGGGCGATTGCCGAGGAATACCTGATCAACGCCAACGTCATGAAGTATTTCGACATCACGGTCTGCGGCGACGAGGTGAAACAGGGCAAGCCGCATCCCGAGATATTCCATACGGCGGCCAAGGAACTGAATTGCCTGCCCGAGCATTGCCTGATGTTCGAAGATTCGGAAAATGGCCTGCGTTCCGCCTCGGGAGCCGGCGGCCTGCCGATATTGATCAAGGATATCAAGGAGCCGCGGCCCGAGATCAAGCAGCTGGCCTACCAGGCCTATGACCGCATGCCGGATTTCCTGGCCGACCTGGTCAGGTTCACGCCCAACCTGCCCAAGCCCAAGCTGACGGATGCGTTCCCGCAGACCGTCAACAACATGCGTGCGGGCATCCATGGCTTTGGCGCGATGGGCGGCGGCTACCTGGCGCAGATATTCTCGCACTGGGACGGCTATACCCGGCCGCATGAAATCATCGGCGCAAGCAATAATGCGACCCTGCGCAGCCTGGTCAACGCGTTCGGCAAGTACGATGTGCATTACGGCAACCTAGCCTTTCACCAGACCATAGACCGCATCCGGTTGATCGACATGGCGGACGAGGCGGCGGTGTGCGAAATGTATGCGATTTCGGAAATCGTCGGCCTGTGCTTGCCGGAATCCGCCATCAAGCAACAGGCGGCGATGATTGCCAAAGGGTTGATCGCACGCTACCAGAACGGTGCCGGTCCGTTGACCATCCTCGTCATACTCAACAAGTTGAGCGGGGCGGCCTTCGTCAGGCGGCAGGTGAGGGAAGCCATGCTGCGCATGCTGGGCGAAGCGCAGGCGGAACAGATCATGGAAACGGCGTGCTTTACCGAAACGGTCGTCAACCGCATGGTGTCAAAAATACCGAAAGAAATTCTATTGAAGCAGGCCAGGATTAATTTCGCTAGTTTTGAGAAGCACGCCCAGCAAAAGGCACTGACGCCTAGCGGCAGTGCGGCACCCGCGCACCAGGAGCCGGTTCTGCTAGCGGAGCCGGTGCTCGGTAAGATCGTGAGCCAGCTACGGCATGCCTCGCACCTCAACCGCGCATTGGACCAGCTGGGAGTCACCTTGTTTGAAAGCGGGCCGGACATGGTGCTGTACGCCAAGAAGGGCGGCAAGATACTGGAACGCCTGCGCCAGGTGCAGACCGTGGACAATATCGCCGAGATCCAGGCGATCAAGAACCGGCTGCTGAACGGCACGCATGCCATCATCGCCTGGTATGCCAGCCTGCTGGGCTACCAGACCATCGGGCAGGGCATGGGGGACGAGCGCGTCGTCATGCTGGTGAAGCGCCTGGTGAACAACGAGATCAAGCCCGCGATGCTGCAGGAAAACCCAGCATTGGCGGAATACATCAATACCTCGTTTGTCAACAGCTTCATCGCACGGTGCAAGGCTTCCTTCAAGGACCCATGCCGCCGTATCGGGCGCGACCCGTTGCGCAAGCTGCAACGCAAGGAGCGCATCATGGGCAGCATCGAACTGGCCGCGCGCCACGGCATTCAAACCCCCATGCTGGAGTTCGGCGCAGCGCTGGGCATTTTGTATTCGTTGCGCCTCGTCACGCCCGAGGACAAGGAATGCCAGCGCATCAAGGCCTTGTTCGAGGCGAACGCTGCCGTTGCCGATGTGCTGGCCTTCAGCGGCGACTACCACGGCAAGCCCTACCAGGGCCTGGATCCACAACAGGACGCGGCATTGATCGAGCGTATCGCCGAGCATTTGCGGCAGCTGACCAACCCTGCCTCGGCCCACTGGCAATGGCCGCTGAGCTATAACTATGCGGAGGAGTTGGCGTCCTGAAGTCCGCCTGATACCGAGGAGGCTCCGCCTCCTGTGGTATATTGGACATTACCTTACAGGAGGAAACACAGGAAGATGACGCTTACCACCAAGACCATCAGCGACCAGTTCAGCAGTTGCCCGCAATTGACAGTCGACCAAGTAGCCGAGGCTGCTGCGGCCGGCTTCAAGACCATCATCAACAACCGGCCGGATGGGGAGGGCGGCGCCGAGCAGCCCAGCAGCGAGGAAATCCGCCAGGCTGCCGAAGCCAATGGCCTCCAGTACGTGCATATCCCTGTGGTGCCCGGCCAGTTGACTTATGCCCAGGTGGACGAGTTGGCCGGGCTGTTGCCCAGCCTGCCTGTCCCTATCCTGGGATTCTGCAAGCTTGGGACACGTGCGGTGAATATCTATCAGCAGGCATTGGCCAAGACTGAGCAATAAGTAAGCTGGTACGATTAAATAAAAACGGCATCCTCGGATGCCGTTTTTGTTTTTCATTTGACCTGCTTCTAGCCTGCCGCCTGCTTGAGTTGCTCGAGGATGGCGGGGTTGTCCAGCGTGGAAATGTCCGAGGTGATTTCCTCGCCTTTAGCCAGGGAGCGCAACAGGCGGCGCATGATCTTGCCCGAGCGGGTCTTGGGCAGGTTCTCGCCGAAACGGATTTCATCCGGTTTGGCGATCGGGCCGATTTCCTTGCCGACCCAGTCGCGCAACTGTGCCGCGATGGCCTTGGCGGATTCGCCTTCCGGGCGCTCGCCCTTGAGCACCACGTAGGCCACGATGGATTCGCCCTTGATGTCATGGGGCCTGCCTACAATCGCGGCTTCGGCCACCAAGGGGTTGGCTACCAGCGCAGACTCGATTTCCATGGTGCCCAGGCGGTGGCCGGAGACGTTGAGCACATCGTCGATGCGGCCCATGATCCAGAAATAGCCGTCCTCGTCTCGGTGAGCGGAATCGCCGGCCAGGTACAGTCCCTTGAGTTCTTCGGGGAAATAGGCTTTCCTGAAGCGTTCTGGGTTGCCCCAGATGTTGCGGATCATGGAGGGCCAGGGCTTTTTCACCACCAGCAGGCCGCCGCCGGTGCCTTCGATATGCTTGCCGTCCTCCTCGACGATATCCATGATGATGCCGGGCAGGGGGCGGGTGCAGGAGCCGGGCTTGAGATCAATGGCGCCGGGCAGCGGGGCGATCATGTGCGAGCCGGTCTCGGTCTGCCACCAGGTATCGGCGATCGGGCAGCGCTCCTTGCCGACCACCTTGTGGTACCACATCCAGGCTTCGGGATTGATCGGCTCTCCCACGGTGCCAAGCAGGCGCAGGCTGGAGAGGTCGTACTTGTTCGGCAGTTCGCTACCCAGCTTGATCAGCGAGCGGATGGCGGTGGGCGCGGTGTAGAAGATGCTGACCTTGTGGCGCTCTATCATCTGCCAGAAGCGGCCCGCATCAGGATAGGTGGGCACCCCCTCGAACACCACTTGGGTACTGCCGAGCGCCAAGGGGCCGTAGGCGACATAGCTGTGGCCGGTGATCCAGCCCACGTCTGCAGTGCACCAGAAGATATCCGTGGCTTTGTGGTCGAACACCCATTTCATGCTCATGATGGCGCCGAGCAGGTAGCCCCCGGTGGAGTGCTGGACGCCCTTGGGCGTGCCCGTGGAGCCGGAAGTATAAAGAATGAACAGCGGGTGCTCGGCATCCACCCAGGTAGGTTCGCAATAGTCGCTCTCGGCTGCTTCGACTTCATGCCACCATAAATCGCGTTGCGCATTCCAGGCAATATCCACGCCTGCGCGCTTGTAGACGATGACTTTCTCGACGGCTTCGCAGCCGCCCAGGGCCAGTGCCTCGTCAACCGCCGGCTTGAGCGCTACCGGCTTGCCGCCACGTACGCCGCCATCGGCAGTGATGACCAGCTTGGCGCCGACATCGACGATGCGTTCGTGCAGGCTCTTGGCGGAGAAGCCGCCGAACACCACGGAGTGGATGGCGCCGATACGGGCGCAGGCCTGCATGGCGACGATGGCTTCTATGCTCATCGGCAGGTAGATGATGACGCGGTCGCCCTTGCCTATCCCTTGCTTTTTCAAGGCATTGGCGAAGCGGCATACGCGCTGGTGCAGCTCCTTGTAGCTAATGTTCGTGACGTCGCCATTGTCCGCTTCGAAGATCAAGGCGATCTTGTTGGCGCGTTTTTCCAGGTGGCGGTCTATACAGTTGTAGGAGGCATTGAGCTTGCCGTCGGCAAACCAGCGATAGAACGGAGCGTCTGATTCGTCCAGCACGTCGTTGAATGGGGTCTGCCAGGTGATTTCCTGCCGGGCAAGATCGGCCCAGAAGCCGGTGTAATCCTGCTCAGCCGCATCGCACAAGGCCTGGTAGCCTGATAAACCCGACACGGTGGCGGCTTGGCGGAATGCTTCATGCGGCGCGAAAACGCGCGTTTCCGTCAGCACGGATTCAATGGACGACATAAATGCTCCTTCAAAACTCTATAATGAGGCGATGCTATCGGTGCCAAGGCACCCGTAACGTTAGGAAACGAATTATAACATTTCATTTACAATTTCAAGATGCGCACACTATCACAGATTTTGCAGACAGATACAGACTTATCGCAGGATGAACAATATTTGCTGCATGCCGCCAAGTGCAGCCCGTTCATTGCCCGGCTGGTCAATAGCGATGCCGGGCTGCTGTCGGAGCTGGACGCTGGCTTGCACCAGGCATGGACAGCTACGGAAATGCAGGCATGGCTGGATAGCCAGGACGTGGTGGACGATGCTAGTCTCAAGCGCGCATTGCGCAAGCTGCGTCAGCGCGTCATGCTGCGCCTGATCGTGCGGGACCTCAACGGCCTCGGGGGACTGGACGAAGTGATGCAGGTAGTGAGCGCATTGGCGGAGATCAGCCTGCAATTCGCCTTGTTTCACATTACACCCTGGCTGGAAGCACAATATGGCGAACCTGTCGGCGAGGAAAGCGGCGAGCGCCAGCATTTCACTGTGGTGGGCATGGGAAAGCTGGGCGGGCACGAACTCAACGTCTCTTCGGATATCGACCTGATCTTCGCGTTTGCCGAGGATGGCGAAACCAACGGCGACAAGTCAATCGGCAATGTCGAATTCTTCACGCGGCTGGCCAAGCGCCTGATCGCGGCGATTGACGAGATCACCGAGGACGGCTTCGTCTTCCGCGTCGACATGCGGCTGCGGCCTTACGGTTCGGAAGGGCCGCTGGCTTGCAGCTTTGCGATGCTGGAAGAGTACTACCAGAACCAGGGGCGTGAATGGGAGCGTTATGCCTGGATCAAGGGCAGAGTGGTCGCGGGGCCGGACCAAGGCTTGAGCGAGTTGCTGCGCCCGTTCGTATTCCGCAAGTATCTCGATTTCGGCGCGTTTTCCTCCATGCGCGATCTCAAGGTGCAGATACAGCGCGACGTCAACCGGCGCGACATGCACGACAACATCAAGCTGGGGCGCGGCGGCATCCGCGAGGTGGAATTTATCGCCCAGGTGTTCCAGTTGATCCGCGGCGGCCGCGATGCCAGCCTGCAGATCAAGCCTACCTTGTCGGTGTTGCGCCTGCTGGAGGAAAAAGGCCTGCTGCCTGCGAGTGCGGTAGAGGAATTGAAACAGGCATATATTTTCCTGCGCAACCTGGAGCACAGGCTGCAATACCTCGAGGACACGCAAACCCAGGATTTGCCGGTAAACGAGGAAAGTCGGCAGCGCATCGCGCTGGGCATGGGTTACGAGGAGTGGAGCGCTTTCCTCAAGGTGCTCGAGCAGCACCGCAGCGTGGTGCAGCGGCATTTCGAGGAAGTGTTCAGCGACCCGGCGGAGGAGCGATCCGAGCAAGAAGTGCCGCTACAGCGCGAAACGGCCCTGTGGCGAAGAATGGGCGAGGGCGAGGAAGCTATCGAGGCCATGGCGCAGCTCAATTACCAGGAGCCGGCCGAGACGCTGCGCAAGCTGCTCAGCCTGCACGACAGCCCGCGCTACAAGCAATTGCCGGAACTCAGCCGGCAGCGTTTCGATACCCTGATTCCGCTGGCGATCAAGGAGGCGGCGCAGGAGGCCAATCCGGACCAGGCGCTGATCCGGGTCGCCGACCTGCTGGACAGCATCTGCCGCCGGGCGAGCTACCTTGCGCTGCTGGCGGAATATCCCTCGGCGCTGACGCTGGTGACGCGCATCGTCAGCGCTAGCCCCTGGCTTGCGCAGTACCTGACCCAGCACCCGATACTGCTGGACGAATTGCTCGATACGCGCAACCTCTATGCCGCGCCCGATTTTGCCGCCATGCATGCGGACCTGGAGCAGCGGGTGAGGCTGCTCTCCGGCGACGTGGAGCGGCAAATGGATGAAATGCGGCATTTCAAGCATGCCGCCGTGTTCCGCTTCGCTGCCAAGGACGTGGCGGGAGAGCTTGCGCTGGAGACGCTATCGGACTACCTGAGTGCGCTGGCTGACATCATATTGGACGTGGCCATCAAGGCCATCTGGCCCAGCCTGCGCCACCGTCACCGCGAAGACCCCCTGTTTGCCGTCATCGGCTACGGCAAGCTGGGCGGCAAGGAGCTGGGCTACGCTTCCGATCTGGATATCATCTTCCTTTACGACGATGAAGCGCCCGAGGCCGGCGAGGTGTATGCCAAGCTCGGGCAGCGCGTCAACACCTGGCTCAGCAGCATGACCCCGGCCGGCACCCTCTATGAAACCGACATGCAGTTGCGCCCTGATGGGGCGAGCGGGCTGCTGGTGAGCTCGGTGCAGGCGTTTGAAACCTACCAGCAGGAAAAGGCCTGGGTCTGGGAGCACCAGGCGCTGACGCGGGCCAGGTTTTGCGCAGGCAGCCAGGAGATCGGCGCCATCTTCGAGCGCATCCGCGAAAACGTGTTGCGCCAGCCGCGCGACAATCAGGCACTCTCGGCCGAAGTCGTGGCGATGCGGCAGAAGATGCACCAGGCCCATCCCAACCATGGCGAATTGTTCGACCTGAAGCATGACCGCGGCGGGATTGTGGATGTCGAGTTCATCGTGCAATACCTGGTGTTGGCGCATGCGCCGCAATATCCCGAGCTGACGCGCAACCTGGGCAATATCGCATTGCTCGACATCCTGGGCGGGCTGGGCCTGGTGGATGCGGCGCTGGCGCACGAGGTGGCGCAGGCATACCGCGATTACCGGCGCCGCCAGCATGCCATCCGGCTGCAGGGCGACCAGAAGGCGCGCGTGCCGCTGGCAAAGGTGGAGCAGGAAGTGTCAGCCGTACGGCGCTTGTGGCAACAGGTGTTTGGCGAGGAGGGCGGCTAGTGGGCTAGGTGCCTAGCTGTTTAGAGCGAATGACAAAACTCGGCTAGGCGCTCTGTCGCAGACAGTACAAGCGATACGGCAACGACGGCAGGAGAGTGTTGTTAACTGCTCTTAGTCCACGCGCGCCTGGCTATGCGCAATTACCCGCATGAAGCGGGAGAGCACGTCGGGGTCGGTCTTGATGCCTTCCTCCGAAGCCAGGATGCCTATGATCTCGCGATGGCAACGTGCCCGATGGTAGGGCCGCGTCGTCGCCATCGCGTCATAGGCGTCGGCGATCAGCATAATGCGGGAAGCCAGCGGAATTTCGTCGCCGGATAAGCCGTCCGGGTAGCCGCTGCCGTCGAAGCACTCATGGTGATGGCGGATGATGTTGGCGACTTGATGCGCCTGGGGATGCAGGGTATTGCGGAACAGGCGCTCGCCCTTCACGGGGTGCATCTTCATGATGCGCCATTCCTCGGCATCCAATGGCCCAGGCTTGAGCAGGACGCTATCCGGGATGCCGATCTTGCCGATGTCGTGAAACCGCGCGCCCACGGCAATGAGGTCAAGCTCCTTCTGGCTCAATCCGCATGCCACGCCAATCTCGTGCGCAAGTAGCGAGACCCGGTCGCAATGCTGGTGGGTATAGGCATCCCGCTCATCCAGGGCGACGAACAGCGCCTGTGTGGATTCGGCAAGATAAGACTCGAAGGAGGAGGGAGCGACTGCGGTCGATGCACTATATGCCAAAACCGATCCCCTGAAAGCGCGTTGCAGATAGTGCTACTATCAATCTAAATCCGTTTGAAGCTAAATATTACGTAACCTAAACATCAGGCGCGTACATTAACATAGGCATCTATTGATTGAAATAGCTGAATTCAGCAGGCAGGGTTCTTGTCGATGATGGATTGCAGGCTCTTGCCGGTTTTTTGGGCGGCAAACGGGGCATGGTATTCAATATCGTAAATCATCCATTGGCCGTTTTCCTTGCGCAGGATGACCTCGTCGTCCCAGCGCTGCACCTTGCCGTCTTTTTCCAGGCTGAAATGGACGGTCGACTGGCGTCCGAACTGGTTCGGGATGCTGGGTGCGATAGTGAAGCTGGTGAAACCGGCATCATTGGAGGTGAATAGGTCGCCGCTGGACCATGGTGTGACCTTGTCCCTGGTCCGGCAACGATGCTGCTCGCGCAGCGAGATATAGAAAATGCGGTGCAATTTCGGGATGAAGTGCTGGGAAATGGCATCGAGCTGCTGCATGTTCGGCAAGCCCACTACCTTGTCGTTCTTCTGCAGCGCGGCATAGTCGTCAAAAAAACGTATCGCCGCTTCCCGCGCCTCGTCCTTTTCCGATTTTGCCGCATTGACCGGCAAGGTGCCCAGCAAGCTGAGGCCGAGTGCAATGGAGAGAAATTGCCTGATCATGTTATGCGGCTCCGGTTAATGCAGCGACGAGTCAAGATGGCGCATTAGAGCATGTCGGGAAAAGCGCAGGCAAGCCCTGATTAGGGCTTGCCGCTAGATCAGGAAAAAATCCGTATCCTGCCTCATTAATTTGCTGACGACGATGACGTTACTCGCCAGACGGTATTGCCCACGTCGTCAGCCACCAGCAATGCGCCTTTCTGGTCCACCAGCACTCCTACCGGGCGGCCTTGGGCTTCGCCTTTCTCGTTCAGGAAGCCGGTGAGCACATCGACAGGAAAGTCGGAGGGCTTGCCGTCGGCAAACGGCACGAACAATACCTTGTAACCGCTGCTCGGCTTGCGGTTCCACGAACCGTGCTGTCCGACGAACATGCCGTTGGCAAACTGTTCAGGCAGCTTGTTGCCTTTGGCTGCGGCCAAGCCCAGTGAGGCCGTATGCGGGCCTAGCGCATAGTCGGGGGCAATGGCCTGGGCAACCAGTTCCGGCTTTTGCGGCTGCACGCGCACGTCGACGTGGTCGCCATAGTAGCTGTAGGGCCAGCCATAAAAGCCTCCTTCCTGTACCGAGGTGATGTAGTCCGGCACCAGGTCGCTGCCGATTTCGTCCCGTTCGTTGACTGCGGTCCACAGCGCGCCGCTATCCGGCTCCCAGGCCAGGCCGTTGGGGTTGCGCAGTCCCGAGGCGAAAATACGGTGGTCTCCCGTTTTGGCGTCCACCTCCCAGATGGCAGCGCGGCCTTGTTCGATGTCCATGCCGTTTTCCCCGATATTGCTGTTGGAGCCGACAGTGACGTACAGCTTGCTGCCGTCCTGGCTGGCGATCAGGTTCTTGGTCCAGTGGTGGTTAAGGGGTAGGCCCGGCAGGGCGACCAGCTTGGTGGGCGGGGCGCTGATTTCGTTAGCGCCCTCCTGGTACGGGAAGGTCACCACGGCGTCTGCATTGGCAACATAAAACGTATTGCCGATCAACGCCATGCCGAAGGGCGAGTGCAGGTCCTTGAGAAAGACCGAGCGCTGGTCGGCCACCCCGTCGTCGTCGGTATCGCGCAACAGGGTGATGCGGTTGGCGCTCGGGGTGCCGGCACCGGCGCGCGCCATGAATTTCCCGGCAAACCAGGCGCGCAGGCTGAAGCCGCCGCCTTCCTTGGGCGGGCTGTTGGTTTCCGCGACAAGAATGTCGCCGTTGGGCAATTGGTAGAGCCAGCGGGGATGGTCTAGGCCCTTGGCGAATGCCTTGACCGCAGTGCCTTCCGCAGACGTGGGCGCGGCCCCCTCGGCCCAACCTACCGCTGTGGCGACATGCACTGTGGGGATCAGGCTGCTGCGGGGTTCCGGCAGTTCGGGCTTGATGCCGGTGCCGGCGGAGACAGGCAGCTTGGCAACATCGCCGCAGGCAGCGAGGGATAGTGTAATCAAGGCAGGAAGCAATAGTCGATGCATGGTAATTGTCCTTTATGGCATCCGGGTGGGGGGCGGTCATGCTCTATAATGAGCGCTAGATTTATTTTGATTCTGCAGTTTAATGACGCATCCCGCATCAAGAAAGTTCTGATTTGAGCACATCCTCCCTCGCTGATACGCTTGTCCTCTGGCAGGAGGGCGCACAATCCCGCCAGGCGCTGTGGCGATCTGAAAACCATAGCAAGCCGCCGGCGCGGGTGCAAGTAGCGGATGACAGCATCAAGGCGGACCATGCCTACCGCCTGGCTTGCGAAGGAACGGCGCTGCTGTGGCGAGGCGACTTCCAGAATGCCCGCCAGCTGCTGCAGGCAATGGCGAGGCGGGTGGATCGCAAGCCGGCCAAGACTTCCGTCCAGCCCGTGGAAGCATTCAACCTGCACCGGCAAGCGCAGGCGCAGCGTGCGCGCGTGCTGGGGATGCTGCTGGTGGAACTGGACCAGGACTATACCATCGCCTTGCGGCGTGCACCCGACGTGAGAGAGGCCTGCCTGCAGGCTTATGGCGATGCAGGACAACCTTCCGTGGTATCGCTACGCGAACTGCAAGGCGTGATTGGCGCATACGAATGGCGCAAGAAGGGCGTGGAGGTGGCAGCGCTGGGCGCGCGGATCCACCCGCATTACGGCGTGTTTTCGCCGGTGCGCGGCGAATATGTCGACCTGGTGGCCCAGGCACCGTTGCCGGATAACGCCCTGGCATTCGACATCGGCACCGGCAGCGGCGTGCTGGCGGCGGTGCTGGCGAAGCGGGGCGTGCGGAAAGTTATTGCCACCGACCAGGACGTCCGCGCCTTGGCATGCGCGCGGGAGAATGTGCAAAGGCTGGGCCTGGAGGCGCAGGTGGAAGTGATGGAGTGCAACCTGTTCCCGCCAGGCAAGGCGCCGCTGATCGTCTGCAATCCGCCCTGGATAGCGGCAAAGGCCAATGCCGCCATCGAGTATGCGATTTATGATCCTGTCAGTGCGATGCTCAAAGGGTTCCTCAATGGCGCCTCGGCCCACCTGGCGCCTGGCGGGGAAGCCTGGCTGATCCTGTCCGATATTGCCGAGCACCTGGGATTGCGCACCCGAGAGCAGCTGTTAGCAATGTTTGAAGAGGCCGGACTCAAGGTGATCGAAAAGCTGGATATACGGCCTCGGCATCGCCGTGCCAGCGACCAGGCCGATCCGCTGCACCAGGCCAGGTCGGCCGAGGTCACGTCATTGTGGCGGCTCGCTGCCGTTTAGGCGGCGGCTTGGGGCGGATCTGTATTTTCTATTAGTTCATCTTCTAGTACTTCATCGATTGCCGGGGCCTGCTTATCGAAGCTGGCCTGTAGCTTATCGAACGCGAGCAGGGCCTTGGTCAGCTGCTGGTTGAAACGCCGCGTTTCCGCCAGCTTGAGCAGGTCGTCGCCTCCCGATTCCTGGCCGCGGCGTTCATGCAGCACATCCTGGAAAATGAGCTGTTTTTTCTGCTGGCGCTCCCGCACGAATTGCCGGTAGGCACGACGCAACGCCGCCCGGTCAGGAGGCAATGGGCTGCTGCTTAATGCTTGCCAGTAGGGGATTTCCAATTCGAAAGCAGTCCTGTCCTGGTCCAAGTGCCGCGCTAGGCTGGGCAATAGTTGCAGCGCCATGGAAAGGCGCAGCTGGTTCTGCACGAGCTGGTTGAGCAGCTCGGCCTCTTCTGCCGACATGCCTTGCTGGGCAAGCTGCGCAATATAGTGATGCAGGTTCTGCAGAATCTGCTTGTTATCTTCCAGCAGCTGGGAGTCCAGTTCGTGCCGTTGCCCCATCATCAGCGCCAGGCGCGCGATTAATTGTCCGGCGCGCATGCCTTCCAGACTCATGGCCTTGATCGCGAGGCTGGGAATCGCCAGGCTGGATTGATCCAGGCTGAAGGAGCCAAGGTGGGTGGGCGTCTTGAATTTGGTGCCCAGCCAGCGCAGCAGCGGGGGCGTCAGGGGGTACATGAGCACCACGCCCAAGACATTGAACATGGTGTGGAACAAGGCGAGGATGAATTGCGGCTGTGTGTCGTTGAAGATCAATTGGGCCATTTCCTGGATTCCCCAGAGCAATGGCTTCAGCAACAGCAAAGCCACGATCGCGGTGAGTACGTTGAATAGCACGTGCAGGCTGGCGACGCGCTTGGCGGTTGCGGTGGCCGCCAGGGTTGCCAGTAGTGCTGTCGATGTCGTGCCGACATTGGAGCCGATGACCACGGCGGCCCCGATTTCCAGCGGGACGGCGCCGGTGGATACCGCGGTGACGACGAGGGCGATGACGGCCAGTGACGCCTGCATGACCACCGTGAGCAAAATGCCTGCGAGCATGGAAAGTAGGATGCCCCATACGCCCAGGCTGGTGAGGTAGGCGAAGTCGACGTTGACAAAGGCGGAGTCGAAGCTGGTCTTGAGGTAGCCCAGTCCGAGAAACAGCAGCGCGAAGCCGGTAAACGCCTCCCCGATGCCTTGCCGGCGGGTTTGCTTGCTGAACAACTTGAGCATGACGGCAATGCCGAGGATGGGCAGCGCCAAGTCGTCCAGCTTAATGCTTCCGCCGACGACTGCCACCAGCCATGCGCTCAGGGAGCTGCCGAGGTTGCTGCCGTAGATGACAAAAGCCGCGGCGGACAGCGAGAGAATATTGGCGTTGGCGAAGCCGATGGTCGCCACGGTAATCGCGGTGGAAGACTGTACCGCGAGCGTACTCACGCCGCCGATGAAAATGCCTTGTAGCGGTGTGCCGGTCCAGCGTTGCAATAGTTGCATGAAGCTTGGACCTGCCGCAGTCTTCAGGCCGCGCGTCATCCAGTCTATGCCCAGCAGCATGAGGCCGATCGCCCCCAGGCCCATGAAGAGATCAGACCACATTAAATTGTTGATGCCTCTGTATGCAGGGAAAACATTAGTTTAACCCGAAGTGATGTTGTGCCATCTCTTAGCTGGGGTTGCTAGGGACGCAGTCTGGAAAATGGGGGATGGAAATGAAAAGGGAGAATGCCGATCGGCATTCTCCCTGGATGTGATTGGCAAATGACTTACTTGCCGACCTTCAATTTGCCGCCTGTGCCCAGGCCGCCTTCAACTTCCTGTGCCTTGTAGTGGCGCAGTGAAACTACCATTTTGTTGTAGGCATCCACGAATGCGGCGACCGTCGCCTTGCCTTCGGGCGTGCGGGAGAAGCCGCCGAGGCTGCCTGCTGCGCCGCCGCCAAAGGCGCCGAGTGCGGCACCATAATTAGTGGCGGTGGCATTGCCTTCCGCGATGCCAATTTGCACGGAGGAGCGGATATCGTACAAAGACAATGTCACGACAGATACCTTGGATTCCAGAGAGCCAGCCAATGTGCCTACGCCGTTGCCGATCAGGCTGCCCAGGGCGCCTGCGATTTTACCGGTGGAGTCGTTGTCGATGATGATCGCTGGTTCAAGGAAGTAGTCGGCAGCTACGCGCTGGCCTTTTTGCTGGTTGGATCCAGCGCGGAATTCGCCGGAGTTGCGTTGCTTGTCGGTGATGGCGGAGATACGGCCGTCAGTACGGCTGTTGCCGATAGCGGTGATCACGAAGCAGTTCGACTGCTGCACCGCCAAACGCAATAGGGGCTCGATGCTGGTGACTTTTGTGGCGGAACCGAAAGTGGTAAACCATTCCTTGTCGCGGCCGTCATCCATGGCAATGGTGCCAAGCGGGGCTTTGCAGCGCTCGAGGTTGGAGTTTGCATCGGCACTGGTGCTGCCAGCCGCTGCGCCGGAGGCTGCGGTCGGCGATGAACCGGTGGACAGCATACCGCCCAGGCCGGGGCCATCGGTGCTGACGCAGCCAGCCAGTGTCAATGGTAGCAACACCATTGCCAGATTAAGTTTTTTCTTGAACATGCTCATTCTCGCTAAGGTTGGGGGTTGAGGTAATCGTGGGCGTATCAATAAAAATACCAGGAAGATCCGCGCCAATAGCTGCGGTAGGTATAGCCGCTATGCCAATATCCGTACCAGTAAGGCCGGTAAAGATTCAGCCACCGGCGGTATTCCACTTCATTTCTCTTGGCTTCCTGTGCCTGTTTCAGCAGCGTTTGCGCTTCCTGGTTGCCCTTGCCGGCGGCCATGCTCAGCCAGGATTCAGCCTCGGCAGGATCGGAGCCCATCTCTTCCAGGCCCATCAGGTAGAAACGGCCGACTGCCAGTTGGGCGTCGACGTCGCCACGCTCTGCTGCATGACGCATCCAGGTCAGTGCTTGATATGAGTTGCGGGTGATGCCATCGCCACGGAAATACCGCAATCCAAGATCAAAAGCTGCGCGCGGGTCTTTCTCTGCCAGTGCGGTGAGTTGCTCGATCTTCTGCTTTTCTTCTGGCGAGATGGAGGATTCAGGGACGAAGGTGGATTCGCTACGGGGACGGTCTGAACAACCTTGTTCGTCGCAGATACGGACGGTTTGCTTGTTCGGACTAGACGCGCAACCGAACGTAATGACTAATATAGTCAGAAATATAAGAAAATTCTTCATTGGTGTTTGAGTTATTCTTTTTTAAATCAACGCACTCATGACATGCTTATTGTTGATAATTAAGCATGAACTTATACCAATTCTATAGCGATAATTCGAGCGGGGGCAAGTCTAGATTTTCACCTCACTGCCGAGGTGGTTGTCCCAAGATTTTTAGGAGAGGAGGGAAAAGCGCTACTGCATATGCTGCAGTAGCGCTTGAGCAGCCGATTAGGCTTGCTTGCGGCGGCGCGCTGCGAAGCCTACAGCACCCAGACCCAGCATGAGCATTGCATAGGTGGATGGCTCAGGTACGGCGGCAACTTGGTCGATCTGGAAAGCCAGCGACTGGGAGAAGCCGATGTTGAAGTTCAAGGTGTAGGAAGTGATCGGAGTGGAGATGCCGCTCAGGTCCCAAGAGAAATAGTAGTAGTCAGCAGCGGTGCCGGTATCAACGAAGTTGACCAATGTGCCGGCAAGGGCTTGGTCGCCACCGTTGTAGCTCAGGCTCAAGGAGAACGGGGTGCCGCCAAACGAACCGTCAAAGTCGTTGATAATGCCCTGGAACGCGATGGAGCCGATGTTGCTGGCAATAGTATTGTCGGTGAACGTAATAGAACCGTCACCATAAAGACCAGCACCGGCAGGATAGTAAGAACCGGAGATCAGCGTCAGCAGTGCATCGCCTGAGCCTGCCACATTGCCAGCGGTACCGGCGGCCAGTTGTGCGGAAGTCAATGCGTCAGCATTGCCGTTTGCATCCACACGGTTGCGGTTGAGTTGGTTCCAACCGTCGAAGGAGACGGAGTCTGCAATGTCGATAAAGCTTTCGTGAGTCGCATTCGCTTGAGCGAGGCTGGCTACGGCAAGAAGGCTGGCGCCGATGATGGCACGAACGGATGTCATGTTCATTTTGTTAGTTTCCTTAGTTTTGAGAATGATCAACCGGACTCTCCCAATGAAAATCCGGACATCTTCGCTAGCTGTCTTGCAATGAGCACAAGCATGGGCTGGCGAGTTCCTATCTGTCATACAAATAAGAATGATTTGTATTATGTTTATTTTTCTTCATGTGTCAACACAATTTACCTTTGCTTGATCGAAACAGGTGTTTTTGCTTTTCCCTGTCATCCACAAGTCTTATAGAACGTTGGGTTCGGGATGCGGATATTCTCTTCTCTCGTTAGCCTTTACCTGTGCCTTGCTCCCGCTGCTTCGGCATTTGCGGCAGATACGCTGCAAACGCTCATGAGTGACGACCGCCAATGGGCAAGCCCGCGCAAGGATTACTACAACCAGGGCTACAGCCGCCTTAACCAAGTCAACTATCGCAATGTCTCCCGGCTCAAACTCGCATGGAGTTTTTCCACCGGCGTGCAACGCGGGCATGAAGGGGCGCCGTTGGTGGTGGGGAACGTGATGTATGTGCATACGGCGTTTCCCAATAATGTCTATGCGCTGGATCTGGATCATGACCGGAAGATTCTCTGGGCCTATTTCCCCAAGCAATCCAGCGATA
Source organism: Methylobacillus pratensis (assembly GCF_054072455.1). Taxonomy (NCBI): domain Bacteria; kingdom Pseudomonadati; phylum Pseudomonadota; class Betaproteobacteria; order Nitrosomonadales; family Methylophilaceae; genus Methylobacillus; species Methylobacillus pratensis. Next base: position 106,424 of record NZ_JBSUSR010000005.1, on the reverse strand, counting down.
TCGAGGCCATCCTCTGCTGCGACAACGTGAGCCGCGGCTTGGCGTACGGCGACGGCAAGGTATTGCTGCAGCAGAACAACGGCCTATTGCTGGCACTGGACAGCCGCGATGGGCACAAGGTATGGGAAGTGCAGGTGAACGACCCCAGGATTGGCGCCACCAATACCAATGCGCCTTATGTCTTCCGCGACAAGGTGCTCACGGGGTGCAGCGGAGGCGAGTTCGGCGTGCGTTGCTTTCTTGCGGCTTACGCGTTGCAGGATGGCCAATTGCAATGGAAAGCCTACAGCACCGGGCCGGATAGCGACGTGTTGATCGGGCCGGACCTCAATGCAGACAATCCGCATTACAACGCGCTCTCGGCCTACGAGGACGTCGCCGGCGGCAACAAGGAGGGAGGTTCGTTCCGCGCCTTGCCCAGGGAACGGCTCAAGTTCCCCGAGACCGAATTGGGAGTCAGGACCTGGCTCAAGCCGCAGGCGGCCGCCAATGGCTGGCAGCACGGGGGAGGCCCGGTCTGGGGATGGTTTTCCTATGACCCTAAGTTCAACCTGGTGTATTACGGCACGGGCAATCCCTCGGTGTGGAATCCGGATATCCGGCCAGGGGACAACAAATGGGCCATGACGTTGTTTGCGCGCGATCTGGATACCGGCATGGCGCGCTGGGGCTACCAGCTGACGCCCCATGATGAATGGGATTACGACAGCGTCAATGAATTGATTCTCTGGGATCACGGCGGACAAAAACTGGCGACGCATTTCGACCGCAACGGCTTTGCCTATACCCTGGACCGTCAGACCGGAAAATTGCTGGCGGCAGGCAAAATGCACCCTTTCGTCAACTGGGCGAGTGGCATTGACCTGCAGACCGGGATTCCGCTCAAGGATGGCCGTTATTCCACGCATGAGGACCAGGAAACCACGGCAATCTGCCCGTCGGCGCTCGGGGTCAAGAATATACAGCCTGCGGCATATTCCCCGAAAAACGACTGGTTTTACGTGCCAATGAACCACTTGTGCATGACTTACGAGGCCGTGGAAGCCAAGTATGTCGCCGGCCAGCCGTGGGCCGGCGCGAGCCTGACCATGCAGCCGGGGCCGGACGGCGACATGGGCGCCTTCATGGCCTGGGATGCGCTCAAGGCTAAGCCGGTCTGGTACAACCGCGAGAAATTCGCGGTGTGGAGCGGGGCCTTGGCCACTGCGGGTCAGCTGGTGTTCTACGGCACGCTGGACCGATGGTTCAAGGCCCTGGATGCACGCAATGGCAAGGAATTATGGCGCTTCCAGGTTGGCTCGGGGATTGTGGGCAACCCCATGACCTACCAGCATCGCGGCAGGCAATATATTGCGGTTTTCTCAGGCATCGGCGGCTGGGCCGGGATTGCGCTCAACCAGGGCTTGAGTGGCGATAGCGATGGGGCGGGCACTGCGGGTGCGTTCCGGGAGCTCGGCCGCTACAATGCCGCGCCCGGGAGCGGTGCGCTGAACGTATTTGCGCTATAGGTATACCGAAAGCGGTGCTGATGCGCTATTGCCATGTGAGCTTGAGTTCGCGCTGGTTGCCGGAAAAGTCCAGGCCCCCGACAGTGATGGCGAGGGTGGCGGCACGGATATCGCCAGCGATGACGAATTCAATCAAGGCATCCTTGGTTTCATCACGCGCTACCAGTTCATTGAGCATGTTGCTGGGCTTGAGGCGCATGTCGCCGATCACCAGCCGGAACGAATCGCTCCAGAAATTCAGCCCGCCCGCCGCGCTGGTCCAGGCGCGAATATTGAGCCGAAGGCGTTGCTGGTTGGATGGTTCAGGCGTGGCCGTGGCGGAAAGAACGGTGTAGCGGAACTGATAGCCGGTGCCGCTATCCATCTGCACGGCATTGCCATCGGGAAGCTGGATATCCGCAGTGGCTGCTGCGGTTGCCGGCGCCGGACGTGAAGATGCGGGTTGCGCGTTTTCCGCCTGTTGGCTCGCAGCGGATGGGGGCTGGGCCGGCGATGTCGCCGCGGGCTCCGGCTTGCCAAACCATCCGGTTTGCTGCAATGCCACCACCAGGCCTGTCAATGCGGTGACGATGCCGGCGATGGCCGTCAGTATCCCTGGGATGGTCTGCCACCAGCTGCCTGTCCTGTTTTCACTCATGGCTAAGCTCTCTTTATCTTAATTAAGCTCATTTATCGTACTAGCTTACTAGGCGAATACTGCAGTGCCGGCAGATTGGCGCTGCCTAAGTTCAGCCAGCATCTGGCGTTCGGGAAGGTTCAAGGCCCATACGGGCCTGAGCTGGAAATGCGGCTGGTCGACGATGGTCTTCCAGTTGCCGCCCCATTCCAGTCCAAGCTCCTCGCCGAGTACGCCCACGGCCTTGTATTTAGGGGAATCTCCCAAATAGCGGTTGCCTTCGAATACTCCGATATCGAATGCGATGCCGAAATTGTGGTTGGAATAGCCTCCGCGCGCATTGGTGACGATATTGCCAGCTGTGGTCCGTCCTTGGGCATACAGCGCATCCTGTTCCGCATAGGTGCGCAAGCCGCTGATGACACGGATACGGATGCCCGCATTCGCCGCCTTTTCAATCAAGGCGCGGGCCAGGGGCTTGATTTCGGGCAATAACGTGGCGATATGCTTTTCGCTTTGCGGGTCGGCGAGGTCGGGAGCTGGAGCGGCGGCAGGGGATGCTTGCGGCAACAACCGGCGGTAAATCGCGCCCCAGGTTTCAGGGCCTGCCTTGCCGTCGACTTGCACGCCCAGCGTCTTCTGCACGGCCTTGATCATCTCGTCCATCGTCATGATGCGCTCCCTGATGTCTTTGCTCACATCATAGGGTAGAAATGATGATATGGGTATATCTTTAATTGGGTGGGCGCCGGCTAAGGCAGGCTGCTGGATGCAGCCGTTCGTGTTCAGGAGGATGCGCTCAACAGCGTTTTGATGAATCCGCCAATGCCGCTGAGCTTGCTGCCGTATTCCAATATGGCGGGCAGCCGTGATTTCTTATGGGACTTCAGTTCTTCCAAGTGGTTTTCTGCAATATGGCGGCCGATGTTGCCGATAATGGTGCGGATCTTCTCTCGGGCTTGTTCCAGCGGTTTTCCGCGCCATTCCGGGCCAAACGCCTGTTCTTCCCAGCAACGGTCCAGGATGCGGTAGAGCGTGGCGAGGTTGCCGATCACGTATTCCGATGCCGCATTGAAGCTCAGGCTGTCATCCGCCAGCCTGGCCTGGTTTTGCAGGTGGCGGAACAACAATGGCGTTTTCAGGTGGAAGCGCATCTGGCCTTTTTCCACGCTCTCCACATGGTAGTCCACGCTGGCCAGGGCATCGAGCAATTGCAGCCAGGCCTCGGCCTCCGTCAGCTGGCCGAACTTGATCGCGGCGCTTTCCAGCAGGCTCTTGGCGCGCGATTCGCGAATGCGGAATGCCGAGCTTAAGTGGAATGTGTCGGCGCTCTGCACTGCCTGGGCGTATTCCCATAGCAGCAATGCGTCAAAGTCGCTTTTCGCCATGCCGCCCAGGCCGTGGGTCATGACGTATTCCTGCCAAATGCGGTCGAAAAGCGCGATTTTCTGCTGGTCTGTGAGGGGCATGCCGGTTAAGTTTCCTTCTACGAGCTAGCATGCATCATCGCCCGATTGTCCGGCTATTTCAACTCCCGCAGCCGGCCGTTTTCCAGCAGCAGGCGGATGCTGGCCTTCTTGCTGGGGAAATTGACCGCGTCATCGGAGAGGTTCTCCATCATGGGCATGGTGAATAGTACGCCGCCCTGCTTGGTCCGGCCTGCCATCTTTGCCTGCAGGCCGACGATGCTGCGCCAGCCGCCGGCGCCGATCGGGATGACGTCGAGCAGGCTGTAATAGGGCTTGCCTGTCCCGCTTTCGCTGCTGAACGCCGCGAGATATTGGCGGAAGTTATTGCCGCCGCCGAATCCTTCCAAGGTGAATACCGCCAATGTCGTGGTTTCGTGACCGTATCTCGACAATACCTGTATTTGCGTAGCCTCTGGGTAGCCTACGGCAAACCCGTCGCTGAGCAAGGCTGCCAAATGCTCAACCTGTGCCTCAAGCGCTTTGGGCGCTGCAGCCCAGGCCTGGGCTGCAGCGAGGCAGCATATGACGGCAATCGAACTTAATCTTTTTATCATAGGCCCAGCCTATTTTCTCAGCCGCGCTAGGGCGCGGTCATGCAAGGGAGACAGCAGCAACAATGCAAAAGCGCCTCCCAATAGCGCAAACCACATGTCGGACTGCGTATCCCATTCATAGCCCTGCGTGCCGAGAAACTCGTCTGCGCCTTGACCCATGATCAATGCCGCGGCCCATTCGATCAGTTCGTAGGATGCGCTGATCGCAAGCACGACGCTCAAGGTCAGGAATGCCAGCATCTTTCTTCCGCGCACATAGGCGCCACGCAGCAGGATTTCCCGTACGGCAATCGCCGGTACGAAGCCCTGCATGAAATGCCCGATCTTGTCGTAAGGATTGCGTTCCAGCCCCAGCCAGTGCGCCATCTCGAAACCCAGAGGGACGCGTGCATAGCTATAGGCACCGCCCATGATCAGCACCAATGCATGCAGGAAGATCAAGCCGTAGAGCAGTGTGGTCAACGGGTAGTTGCGGTAGCTTGCCCACAAGATAGGCAGCACGATCAGCACCGGCAGCACTTCCATCAGCCAGGTGATCCGGTCGTAGGGGCGGATGCCTGAGGCTACCAAGGCTGCAAGCAGGAGCAGGCTGCCAAGCTGCAGCCAACGAAGTCGCATATGGCTCAATCTTGGTCAGGCTTGTTGAATAAGGAAAACACAATCCCGAGGGCAATGCCCACCACGGCGCCCAGCAGCAGATTGTCGAGCGTCAGGCCGGTGATGGTGCCCAGGATGGTTGCGACGCTGAGGTTGAAGATGTCTTTGTATTTTTTTGGCATGGCGGGATTATAGGCCTTAAGCACATACAGCAAAACCCGATCATGTCACGATTGGATTTCCAGCATACTCCGTTCGAGTCTGCCAAATGCTTCAATGCGACTAGGTAACGATGTTGTGTCATTGGTTTCTTTTTTGATGATTAACGCTCGAGCGCATCGTTAAGCATGTTTAGTTTTCTCACAGAATCCCAGTGCCTTGGACAGCCGGGCTAGAAACTGGCTTTGCTCTACTGCGCTTATCCTAAGCGTGCCAGTCAGCTAGAAGGTATCAACGCTGGCGCCGATTTCACCATTCCCGTAACCGATTTAGGAAAGCGTTTCGCGCATATGCGCCAGGCAAGCTCTCGGTAGATGGCCACATTGGAAAGCGCGACCGCCTCGCGCAGGCTCATGTTTCTCTCCCAGTCTGTGAAAGGTTGAGGGCGCCCGCCATAGGGGAGAACTTCGTCAACACTGCTAACCGCATTCACAGAAAGCCCAATGAGCGTGTTGGGAATCTTGAAAGTCGAGGCCGGAACGAACCTGGTATGAGCGCGCGCCCGATCATAACCAACCAACCGCTGGGCGGTGACGTCGTAGAGCACGAACGTGCCGTCCACATGGGTGTTTTTGAATAGCTCCGCAAATCTAGCTGTCTTCCCAATCAGCGGCATGGGCCTGGATGCTGAACAAAATAAGTATGCCAACGATAGGCGATATTGATATCAGGGTGTGTCGCTTACCTGGCTGCTACCAGTCAGTACAATGCCGTCGGAAGCACTGCCGCCGTCATTTCCACCGCCGCCTTTACCGCCACCAGGCTCGCCGCTTCGTTTACCACTGTTACCGCTTGTAACAACGCGTATCGGCCCTTGGCTAGGGACTGTGATGTCTGCCGGGATGGGGGTTAAATCCAGGGACTGACGAATAAAATTACGCAATGAAACCACCAGTGCGGCGGTTTCGATATTTTTCCCTGCCACCATATCGTTAGCAGCCTGCGCCGCCAGCCGAACCTGTTCTTCCGTGCCCAGCAAAACAATATCTGATAACGCCGATTCAACAGCATCGCGGATACGCCTGCGGCGCTCGGAAGTGCTGGCAATGGCGTTCAAATCATCCACTGCACCAACAGACTGCCGCAAATCACGCAAATGAGCAGGATCAACCGCCAGTTCACCAGTAAAGGAACCGCCCAGCACTTTGTAGGCTGCGATAAGGACCTTTAATCGTTCGTTGATCTGACGGTTTTCACGCTCGCGCCGGCGCTGAAAAGTCTGCATGAAAATAAGACGGATGCCGACCATTATCACAGACATCAGCACCAGGATCAGCAATGTCGTCAGAATTGCCGAGCCAGAACTAAAATCAAGCAAGTTTCGCATAAATCTCCTATCGCATATGGCGTAGAACCCCGCATTTCCGTACTGTCTGACATGAGCAGCGGCATCAACGCTCAATTAAACTTAACCGGCAAACTACGATACGGCAAGCAGTCCAGAGCCTGCCAAAAAACTTTAGCGGAGCAACGCTATCGCCCTGACTGTTTGCAATACATCTTCAAACTGGCGAACCCAAATGGGTAACTTAGCCTGCATTCCACCGGTAGCTAAGCAGTTTAGTTTACCGCCAACGTTTGCGGTTGGCAGTTTGTTAATTGTGCAGTCAACGGAACGAGTCGCGACAATCGTCTGGGCCTTAGTGACAATAATTGAATGAGCTATCTGCAATGCCTGAATTAAGCTGCGCCGCGAAATGGCGTCGGCTTGAATGAATTGTTAGGTTGCTTTGACATATGTCCCCGCGAAAGAAACATTCATACCAAAGTAACCGCCGGGATTATCCTCGTCGACTTCAAGCAACTCATTCGCAAAGATGAGGCAAGCGCGGTAAGGCCGGTCGTCGCCGAGTAGATGATCCTCAAAGATAGCCACGTTGCCATCCAAATCGGCCAAGAAATCCAAGGTGCCAATGTTGGGGCCATGCTCACGGTTGGCACCCCAAAGCGCCTCTCCAATCACTCGAATGTCGCCATTAGGCAGCTGCCGAACAGTTAGCTCTGCGCTGCTAGAGCCGCCATCTACCCGAATGTATTGGCCGTTGATACCTTCTGTTGCGGCAGCTACGGCTTCACCGAATCTCACGTCCTTAGAGAAGGCTGAGTCAAGAGCTGTATCAAGCTCTGCGCGGAAGCCCTTGACCTCTCCGATAGTGAAATTCTTGCTTTGACTCGTTTTGCTGTCGTACCGATCATGGCAATCCAAACACAAGAATGCCAAGTTGTCCTCGGCATCGTTGCTTGAATCCTTGTCCAAGTGAGCAATCTGCCCCTGCTTGATGGAAGTGTCTCGGTTCAGGCCAAAGCAAATGCAGCAGCGCCTACGCGACCGAGTCAGAACCCGGGCTTGAACGTCGTCTTTTATCCGTTTGCGTGACATTCGGTAAGTAACCTAAAGCCTGAATTAAGCCGCGTCGCGAAGCGGCGTCGGCTTGAATGAATTGTTAGGCAGCGACTAGAAGACCATCTTGGTCACCTTAGCGACACCTTCGATTAGATCGTGAACTTCCGTCGGCGTTGGATCAGTTTTCTTATTGTGATCACAAAGGTTGCGTATGTCACCGAGATGCTGGTGAAACCTCCATTGGGGAGTCTCGATGACATCCGCGTTCTTCAGCGCGTCGTTGAGGTCAGCGATAGTCGGGTGCTTCTTTGTGAGTCTGATGTTGTGTGCCACGCAAACCTCATTTAGGTGCTTTTCCAGCACGACGCCTGCGACCGCGCCGGCAGCACGCATGAACTTATGCTTGAGTAGCTCTCGGGCAGCATCCAGTTCGGAATCCAACAGGTCCGCTTGCACAAGCTGACGGATATCGAAGAGCGAACTTTCGAACCTGGACTTTATCGATTTGAGTATGGCTACCTGTTGCTGTAAGTGAGGCATAGCAGATTTCGAGTCTGCGACCACCTCGTTTCCATACCTCGTTATCCGTAGTCCCTGTAATGCATCTTCGATACGGTAATTTTCGAACCCAATATCTTTTCGGCCTTTCGGCTTCTCATACAGGCGAACAAAGTCGTTCAAGCGGTCTGGAAGAAGTTGCTTGATCAGTGCCAAGCATTCGGAATACCACGACTGGTAGGCAGTACTGAAATTGGGGAGTGCGTCCATGTGCTTCTTAGCAGTATCCTTGTCGCCTTTGCAAGATTTCAACACCGCCGCTTCGTACTCTTGGCCGTAGCAGGCATGCGCAAACGACTGCTCAATAAGCACCGAGTCGCGCAGGAGCCTCTCGAAGTCCTTTTTGTAGCGGTCAAGATTGGATGACACGCGATGATCCCCCTTCGCTGCCTAACGCAAAGTAGCCATCCCATTTGACGCTTTATTTTCCGTCAAATGGGTTTTTGGGTTGATGATATTTAATTTTATGTATGGTGTAATCATTAAGTTAGTATTTTTTAGTGCGGCCTAAATTTTAAAAATGCATCCGTCGAATAATTCATCCCCAAAACTGCTCGATCAGGTGCGGGGTAAAATCCGCCTCAAGCATTACAGCATCCGCACTGAGCAGGCTTATGTTGACTGGATTAAACGGTACATTTTGCATTTTGGCAAGCGGCACCCGAGGGAACTGGGTGCTGCCGAGGTTGAGCAGTTTTTAACTTACCTTGCAGTTGAGGGCAAGGTATCTGCTTCAACGCAGAATCAGGCGAAAAGTGCATTGTTGTTTTTGTATAAAGAGGTGCTGCATATCAAGTTGCCATGGCTGGATAAGGTGGAGCGTGTAAAACCGCCCAGGCGATTGCCGGTTGTACTGGCGGTTGAGGAGGTTCAGCAGATATTGGCGCGCTTGAGCGGAACCCATCATCTGGTTGTCTGTTTGTTATATGGCACGGGGATGCGGATTTTGGAGGTGTTGCGGTTGCGGGTGAAGGATGTGGATTTTGCCCGTGGCGAGATTCTGATTCGGGACGGCAAGGGATTTAAAGACCGGGTGACAATGTTGCCACAGGTATTGGTGAAACCTTTGCGGGAGCATTTGAAGAGGGTGAAGGTATTGCACGAGCAGGATTTGTCGGCAGGACATGGTGCGGTATATCTGCCCCATGCGTTGCAGCGCAAGTATCCGAATGCAAACCGGGAATGGGGGTGGCAATATGTGTTTCCTTCTGCGCGGTTGTCGACTGATACGCATGATGGTGAGGCAGGGCAGGCAAGGCGCCACCATGTGCAGGACCAGGCAATTCAGCGTGCGGTGAGGCAGGCTGTGGTGGATGCCGGTATCGCCAAGCATGCGACACCGCATACGTTTCGCCATAGTTTCGCCACTCATTTGCTTGAGAGAGGTTACGATATCCGTACTGTGCAGGAGCTGTTGGGGCACAGCGATGTTTCGACAACAATGATGTATACCCATGTATTGAACAAGGGCGCGCGCGGGGTGAGCAGTCCATTGGATAATTTACTATGAGCTTACGTGTCAGATTCAATCTCCTCATTACCACTCTGCTGCTGCTGTTGATGGTGGCGGTGGGTTATGTGGTGATCAAGGGCATGCGCATTTCCACCGAGGAGAGTGTGGAGGCGGCGACGCGTGTGACGGTACAACTGCTTGACACGGTTATCATCAATTCGCGGCAGAACCCGGAGTGGGGCTATACGCATGACGTGATGCATACCTTTCTACAATCGCTCGGGCACGTGCGCAGCAGCGAGATTTTCCTCTACAACGCGCAGGGCGAGTTGATGTACCAGTCGCCGCCATCCACGTATCGCGCCAATGAAACGCCACCGCGCTGGTTTGCCCGCATGGTGGAGCCTGAGCCGGAGGTGGTGTCGCGCCGCATCCGCTTCGGCATGCTGGTGGTGGCGTCCGATGCGGCTGGGGCGATCCGTGAATCCTGGGCTTCGTTCCAGAACCTGCTCTGGATCGAGACCGGGTTCTTCTTCGTACTCAACGCCTTGATTTACTGGATGCTGGGGCGCTGGCTCAGGCCCGCGAACGATATCCTCAAGGCGATTTCCGCTGTGGAGCAGGGCAACCTGGACGTTAGGCTGCCCATGTTCAAGGTGCCCGAGTTCTCACGTATTGCGCAGAATTTCAACCTGATGGGCGAGTCTTTGCGCGAGCGCACCGAGGAAAACCGCCGTCTTGCGCTGATCGTGCAGCAGAGCGCGGATGCGATCATGATTCACGACCTCAACGGCAATATTTCCTTCTGGAACCCCGCAGCGCAGCGCATGTTCGGTTATGCGCCGGCGGACATCATCGGCAGGTCTGCCGAGTTGCTAATGCCGCCTAACCACGAGAGCGAGCTGGAGCGCAACATGGCGAACATGCTGTCGAATGGCCTGGTGGAGCATTACGACACGCAGCGGGTGGCGCGCGACGGCAAGCTGCTCGATGTGTCGCTTTCCGCCGCGCCGCTGATGGACCCGAAAACCGGCGAGCTGATCGGCGAGATTTGCAGCATGCGCGACATCACCGAGCGCAAGCTGGCGGAGGAAACTGCCCGCAAGCTGGAGGAAAACCGCCAACTGACGCACCTGATCCAGCGCCATATCGAGGACGAGCGCCGCAGCCTGGCACGCGAACTGCACGACGAGCTCGGGCAGTACGTCACCGCGATCAAGACCTTTGCCGTGGCGATCGCGAACAAGGCCAGGCAGGATATGCCGAGCATAGAAAGCAGCGCGCAAACCATCGTCTCGGCAGCCAACCACATTTACGATGGCATGCATAACATCATCCGCCACTTGCGCCCCGGTTCGCTGGACAACCTGGGCTTGTCCGAGGCCTTGCGCGACGCCGTCGCCGATTGGCAGGCGCAGAACCCGAACGTGAAGTTCAACCTGGAATTGCAGGGCAAGCTGGATTTGCTGGGGGAAAGCCTGAACATCAACCTCTATCGCATTGTGCAGGAATCCGTGACCAACGCCTTGCGCCATGCGCGGGGAGACCGTATCGATATCAGCCTTTCACGCCATGAAAATGGTACCCTCACACTTTTGATCAAGGACAATGGCATCGGCATGAATATGTGCAATGTGGACCAGAACCGCCATTTCGGCCTGCTGGGGATGCGCGAGCGTACCCAGGCCCTGTATGGCAGTTTCAGCATTGACTCCTTGCCGGGCCAGGGTTCCACCATATCGGTGACGATTCCGGAGAGAGTAGTGTCATGAGTGCAGCAATCAAGGTAATGCTGGTGGATGACCATGCCGTGGTGCGCATGGGGTTCAAGCTGCTGCTTGAGTCGGACCAGGCGATCCAGGTGATTGCCGAGGCGGAGAGCGGCGAACAGGCCATCAAACTGTACCAGGAGCATCAGCCGGATGTGGTGGTGATGGATATCACCATGCCGGGCATAGGCGGTCTGGAGGCGATAGACCGCATTCGGGCCAAGGATGAGCATGCGCGCGTCCTGGTATTGTCCGCGCATGAGGATTCGGTGCATCCCAAGCGCGTGCTGAACGCGGGTGCGATGGGCTACTTGACCAAGCGCAGCGCGGCCGAGGAGCTGATCAAGGCGATACATACCGTGGCGGGCGGCAAGATGTATCTTGAGGCCAATGTGGCCCAGCAAATGGCGATCCAGCAGATTTCCGGGCAGCAGAACCCGGTGGATATCCTCTCCGACCGCGAGTTCGAGGTGTTCATGGCCCTGGCCAAGGGCAAGACAACCAACGAAATCGCCGACACCTTGTCCCTCTCGCCGCGTACTGTCGGCACGCACCTCTACAATATCAAGCAGAAGCTCAATGCCAACAATTCGGCAGAGATCGCCCTGATCGCAATGCGGTCCGGCTTGATTGATCCTTAAATATTCAGGGCTGGTTGGCTGCAGGCTGGCCTGAGGCCTGCTTGAAGGCGCGTTGCGGCTGCATGAGGTAGCGCGCAATGTTCAGGTCGTTCTGCCCGGATATTTCCACGAGCAACTCCTGGCCGCTGCTGATGCGGCCAAGTTCGGGAGGCACCAGAAAGGTGACCGGCGATTGCGGCGAGGCGATGGAGGCGCCTACCGCCATCTGCCATTGGGTCAAGTCTTGCAGATGCGATATATCGTTGCCGCGCAGCCTGGCCTGTTCCAGGACGGCGGCTTTCTCTTCTCCCACCAGCATGCTCCAGACCTCGACCACAACGAGGTCGCTCGCAGTCATGGCGTGGCCCTCGTCTTTTGATGCGCTGGTTGCATGCTCAGGCAAGGGTTCTGCAGAAGGCTTGATCTCGGTAAAGCCTGCATTGAGGAAGGCACTCCAGTATTCGTCCAGTTGTGGCGGCTGTGAAACTGCGCGACTGGCGCCGCCATGGCCGGGAATGGCAGCCGTCATGCTGGATTCATGACTTGGATTGGAGGGTGAAGGATCTTTCAACAAATATGCGTCGTAGGCATTGGAAGTCGCCTGGTCCGCAGCGCGCATCAGCAGGGATGAGGCCACTTGCTGCGCGATGGGCCCGCCCATGCAGCCTGCCAGCATCAAGCTTAGCAGCGCGTTGCATGCAATGCCGGCAATATGGCGGGAAGGCGAGGGGTTCATTTCATCTTCTACGGACGCATCGGGCTAAAGTTTAACCTTTATTTGGCCTGGGTGTCTTTATTCGGTTTGGGTGTCGCGCATACGCTGATGATGCCGCTGAGGATGATCAGGCCGACAGCGAGCCAGCGGTCCGAGGACAATGTTTCGTTCCAGATCAGGATACCGAACAGGCTGGCCAGTACCACTGTGGTATAGGCCAGGCTACCGACCACGAGCGGGCTGCCGGTACGGTAGGCGCGGGTCAGGGCAAGCTGGGCGATGGTGGCCGATACGCCCAGCCCCAACAGCAGCGGCAGGTCCGGCCAGTCCAGCGGCGTGAAGCGATAGAACAGCATCCATAAACCGCCACCTATGGTGCAGACTAGGGTGAAGTAAAACACCGTGCGCCAGTCCGGCTCGCCGGCACGGCCAAGCTGGGTGACATGGACGTATACGATGCCCGCCATCGCGCCCGAGAGCAGGCCGATGGCGCCCGCGATCAGCTCATCCATGTGCAGGCTGGGCTTGAGCAACAAGGCGACGCCGACGAAGCCGAGCACTACGGCGAGCAGCAGGATCTTGCGCGGTTTTTCGTGCAGCATGAACGGCAGGGCCATCGCCAGGAACAAGGGAGAGGTGTAGTTGAGCGTGATGGCGGTGGCGAGCGGCAATTCGCTGATGGCGAAGAAAAAGCAGATCAGCGAGGCGAAACCGAGAATCGCGCGCTTCATATGCGTGTTGAGAAGGTGTGTCTTGAGCGAAACCTGCCGGTAGCGCGCGACGACGACGATGAACAGCAGGCCGAACAGCGAGCGGTAGAACACCAGTTCCGCGCTGCTGAATTTTGCCGCCCCCAGCTTGACCAGAACGCCCATGATGGCAAAAAAGAAAGCGGCAACCAGCATCCACAGGCTGCCGAGTCTGGGTAGGTTCAAGGTTCGTCTTTCCGGCCTGGCGTGCAGGCCCAAATATTGAGCAGGCAATGGTCTGCCTGGAGAGGGTTATTTCAGATGCGGGTCCAGTTGCTTGTGCAGCCAGGCATGGAAATGCTGCATCCCGGTTTCCATCGGGTGCTGGTAGGGGCCGCGCTCATCGATGCCCTGAGCGGCCAGCGCATGGCGGCCGTCATGCATGCGCTGGCAGATTTCCATGTCTTCCACGGCGGTTTCGGTATATGCCGCCTGTTGCGCCGCAATGAATTCTTCCTCGAACAGGGCAATATCCTCGGGATAGTAGAACTCGACCACATTGGTGCAGGCGTTCGGCCCGCGCGGAATGATATTGGAGACCACCAGCGTGTTCGGGTACCACTCGATCATGAGGAACGGGTAGTACACCATCCAGATCGCGCCGTACTTGGGCGGCTGCTGCTTGTTGTAGCGCAGCACTTCATTGTGCCAGTTGTCGTATATCAAGGAGCCGGATTTCTGTAGGGCCTTGTGCACGCCCACCGTCTGCACGCTGTACCAGTCGCCGAACTCCCAGTTGAGGTCCTCGCAATCGACGAAGTGGCCTAGGCCGGGATGGAAGGGGCCGACATGGTAGTCTTCGAGGTAGACCTCGATGAAGGTTTTCCAGTTGAAGTTGTATTCATCCACCATCACGCGGTTGAGCATATATCCGGTGAAGTCGAAGTCCTGCTTGCAGCCCAGCTTTTGCAAGTCCTGCGCAATGTCGCGCTTGCTGTCGAACAACAGGCCCTGCCAGCTCTTCAGCGAAGACTTGTTAAGGTTGAGGCAGGGGTTTTCTTTGAAATGCGGCGCGCCCAGCAACTGGCCGCGGGTATCGTAGGTCCAGCGGTGCAAGGGGCAGATGATGTTCTTGGTCTTGCCGCTGCCCTTGAGCATGAGTGCCTGCCGGTGGCGGCAGACATTGCTGATCAGTTCAATGCCGTTTTCGTTGCGGACCAGCGCCTTGGCATTGTTCATCCACGACAGGGCGTGGTAGCTGCCGACCTCTGGGACCATGAGTTCGTGGCCAATATAATGAGGGGAGTTGGCAAAGAGGTGTTGCTGCTCAAGGGCGTAAACGGCAGGGTCCGTGTACCAGGAGACCGGCAACTGAGTGCTGAGTCGCGCATCATGGCCCTGATCGGGCATCTTGGTAACTGTGGCTAGAGACACCATATAATGCAGGGTTGCGAGTAAATATCTTGAATTTGGGCGAACATTGGATTCTGCCCTAAACCCAAGGATTTTGAAACCAGCTTTGCATCATTGCATGGGTTTGAATGCATAAATCCTCTTGCCTAATTCTTGCCTAAATCCGGGATTTGCGCTACTCTCGAGCTCTTGAAGTAAAAATATTTGCCTAGCTCGAAAGCTTGGCAAAGTCCGGTGCAGTAGTGAGTTTGGGCCGGGTTTCCATTGTTTAAGAATTTCGACGGTGACCTCATGAAGACTGTAGTGCGCAAGGTAGCAACTGGTATTGCTCTGCTGGCAGCCATCCGACTGCTGAAAAAGCGCGCGCTCGACCGCTGAGAGTGCCGCATGATGCTGTAAACGGCGGCTGGTGCCGCCGTTTTTGTTTTTAAGCTTGTATCCAACGTAAAGGCTAGATACTGCAATGTCCGAACATTTGATGAATACCTATGCCCGCCAGCCTGTCACCTTCACCAAGGGGGAAGGCGCCTGGCTTTGGGATACCGAGGGCAAGCGTTACCTGGACGCACTGGCCGGGATCGCGGTCAATGGCCTGGGCCATGCCCATCCCCGCCTGGTGGCCGCCATCAGCGAGCAGGCCGGCCGCTTGATCCATGTTTCGAATGTCTACGGCATTGCCGAGCAGGCCAGGCTTGCGGACAAGTTGTGCGAAGTTTCCGGCATGGACAAGGTGTTTGTCTGTAATTCCGGTTGCGAGGCCAACGAGGCCGCCATCAAGCTTGCACGCCTCTATGGGCACAACAAGGGCGTAGAGAACCCTGAAATCATCGTCATGGAGCGCGCGTTCCATGGCCGTACCCTGGCAACGCTTTCCGCCACGGGCAACCGCAAGACCCAGGCCGGTTTCGAGCCATTGGTGAGCGGCTTCATCCGCGTGCCGTTCGATGACCTCGATGCCGTGCGCCAGGTGGCGCAGCACAACAAGAACGTCGTTGCCATCCTTCTCGAGCCTATCCAGGGCGAGGGCGGTATCAATGTGCCGCGCGACTCGGCGGCGTATTTCAAGGGCTTGCGCAAGATTTGCGATACCCATGGCTGGCTGCTGATGCTGGACGAAGTGCAAAGCGGCGTGGCGCGTACCGGCACTTGGTTCGCATTTCAGCACACTGATGTGGTGCCTGACGTCATGACCCTGGCCAAGGGGCTGGGCTCGGGCGTGCCCATCGGCGCCTGTCTGGCCCATGGCCCGGCTGCGGAAGTGTTTACCTACGGCAAGCACGGCTCCACTTTTGGCGGCAACCCGCTGGCCTGCAGCGCGGCACTGGCGACGCTGGACATCATCGAGTCCGACGGCCTGCTCGCGCATGCCGAGCAATTGGGCAATTACATACGCGAGGCTTTTGCTGCCAGCCTGCAAGGCGTGGCCGGCGTCAGCGTGATCCGCAATGCGGGCCTGATGATCGGCATAGAGCTGGACCGCCCTTGTGCAGAACTGGTCAAGCAGGCGCTTGAAGCAGGCTTGCTCATCAATGTGACGGCAGAGAAAGTGATCCGCCTGTTGCCGCCGCTCGTCATGAGCGAGCAGGAAGCACAGCAAGTGGTGGACATCCTGGCACCTTTAATCAAGAAGTTTTTGGCTTGATCGCGGGAATATAAACGTTATGGCAATCAAACATTTCTTGCAGTTCAACGACCTGAATGCGGACGAGCTGGCGCATATTTTTGACCGCACGCGCTGGATCAAGGAGCAGTTCAAGGCCTACCAGCAATACTGGCCGCTGACCGACCGCACCCTGGTGATGATTTTCGAGAAGGCCAGCACCCGCACGCGACTGTCGTTCGAGGCTGGCATGCAACAGTTGGGCGGCTCCGCCATCTACCTCAACACGCGTGATTCCCAACTGGGGCGCGGCGAACCGGTGGAAGATGCGGCGCAAGTCATCTCGCGCATGAGCGACATCGTCATGATCCGTACCTTCGAGCAGGAGATCATCGAGCGTTTTGCCGCGAATTCGCGCGTGCCGGTCATCAACGGCTTGACCAATGAATACCATCCCTGTCAGATCCTCGCCGATATCTTCACCTATATCGAGCATCGCGGCTCGATCAAGGGCAAGACCGTGGCCTGGATCGGTGACTCGAACAACGTCTGCAACACCTGGCTGCAGGCGGCCGAGGTGCTGGATTTCAATGTGCATGTATCGACACCGCCGGGATATGAAGTCGAGCCGGAACGCGCCAACCTCTATGGCACCGACCATTACGAGGAATTCACCGACCCGATGGAGGCCGCACGCGGTGCCGATCTCGTCACTACCGATGTCTGGACGTCGATGGGCTTCGAGGCGGAAAACGAAGAGCGCCGCCGTGACTTCCACGACTGGCAGGTGGATGCCGACATGATGCGCGTCGCGGGCAAGGACGCCTTGTTCATGCACTGCCTGCCCGCGCACCGCGGCGAGGAGGTCGAGGCCGCCGTGATCGACGGCCCGCAGTCCGTTGTGTGGGAAGAGGCCGAGAACCGGCTGCACGTGCAGAAGGCATTGATGGAGTATTTGCTGCTGGGCAAGGTGCAGGCATAAACCTGGGTTGAACTGGATTTAATCGAGAAAGAAATAGCGAAATGAGTGATGTGAAGAAAGTCGTGCTGGCCTATTCCGGCGGCCTGGATACCTCCGTGATCCTGAAATGGCTGCAGGATACCTATCAGTGCGAGGTGGTGACCTTTACCGCGGATATCGGCCAGGGCGAGGAGCTGGAGCCTGCACGCGAAAAGGCCAAGAAATTCGGTGTCAAGGAAATCTATATCGACGACCTGCGCGAGGAGTTCGTGCGCGACTTCGTGTTTCCGATGTTCCGTGCCAACACCGTATATGAAGGTGAATACCTGCTGGGCACTTCCATCGCCCGTCCGTTGATTGCCAAGCGCCTGATCGAGATTGCCAATGAAACCGGCGCCGATGCCATTTCTCACGGCGCTACCGGCAAGGGCAACGACCAGGTGCGCTTCGAGCTGGGCGCCTATGCGCTCAAGCCCGGCGTCAAGGTCATCGCGCCATGGCGCGAATGGGATTTGCTCAGCCGCGAGAAGCTGCTGGCCTATGCCGAGCAGCACGGTATCCCGGTAGAGATGAAGCACCGCCAGGGTGGCAGTCCGTACAGCATGGACGCCAACCTGCTGCATATTTCCTACGAAGGCCGTCACCTGGAAAACCCGGCTGCGGAAGCTGAGGAAGATATGTGGCGTTGGACAGTATCGCCCGAGAGCGCGCCGGACGAAGCCGAATATCTGGAGATTGAATATCGCAATGGCGACCCCATCTCATTGAATGGCAAGGCATTGAAGCCGCACGAATTGCTCGCGGAACTGAATCGCCTGGGCGGCAAGCATGGCATCGGCCGTCTCGACCTGGTGGAAAACCGTTACGTCGGCATGAAGTCGCGCGGCTGTTACGAAACCCCGGGCGGCACCATCCTGCTCAAGGCGCATCGCGCGATCGAGTCCATCACCCTCGACCGCGAAGTCGCGCACCTCAAGGACGACCTGATGCCGCGCTATGCGAGCATGATCTACAACGGCTACTGGTGGAGTCCTGAGCGTGTTGCTCTGCAGGCGTTAATCGACCATACCCAGCAGACCGTCAACGGCTGGGTCAAGCTCAAGCTGTATAAGGGCAATGTGATCGTGACCGGCCGCGATTCCAAGACGGATTCGCTGTTCGATCCGAACATCGCGACCTTCGAGGACGACGCAGGCGCCTACGACCACCGTGATGCGGGCGGCTTCATCAAGCTGAATGCCTTGCGCATGCGCATTGCTGCCAACCTGCGCAACAACAAGCAGTAACCAACTAATTTTAGGAGAAGCATCGTGGCCCAGTTCGACAATGTGAGCGTCAAGAAAAAAGCCAATGTGTATTTCGATGGTAAGTGTGTCAGCCATACCGTGCTGTTCCCGAATGGCACTCGTGCGACCGTAGGCGTGATTTTCCCCAGCACGCTGACCTTCAATACCGGTTCTCCCGAGTTGATGGAAATCAACAGCGGCGCCTGCAAGGTGCGCCTCAATGGCGAAAGCGATTGGAAGACGTATGGCGCAGGCGAGAAATTTACTGTGCCGGGCAACTCCAGCTTCGACATTGAAGTGACGGAAACGCTGGATTACGTCTGTCATTTCGAATAAGCGTCGCAGCACCTGTATTTGTTGAGTATTTAAATCTCTGCATGCCGGGCTTACCGGCATGCAGCGTTGAATTTGGATGAGGATGGATAACGATGCCTTCATTTGATATTTCTTCTGAAGTCGATATGGTCGCATTGAAGAATGCGGTGGATGTCGCTGGTCGCCAGATCACCAACCGCTATGACTTCAAGGGCACCAGCGCGAGTGTCGAGCTGAACGAAAAGGATAGCCTGATCACCTTGCTTGGCGACTCGGATTTCCAGCTCGACCAGATCAAGGCCATCCTTCTGCCCGCGATGGAAAAGAAGGAGGCCGACAGCGCCAAGCGCCTGGATCACCAGGACGTGCAGAAGATTTCCGGCAACAAGGTCAAGCAGGTGCTGAAGATCAAGGCTGGCATCGACGCCGAGTTGGCGAAGAAAATCGTCAAGCTGCTCAAGGACAGCGGGCTGAAGGTGCAGGCCAGCATCCAGGGCGACGAAGTGCGTGTGACCGGCGCCAAGCGCGATGTGTTGCAGGAGGCGATCGCCTTCGTCAGGAAGTCCATCACGGATTTCCCGTTGCAGTTCGGCAACTTCCGCGATTGAGCGGCCGGATTCAACCATAAGCCGTCTAGTGACGTTAAACGGACTGTATCAGCAGGATTAGAAGGATCGTATGTCAGCCAAAACGCTTTACGACAAATTATTTGATTCCCACGTGGTGCGTGAGGAAAACGGTGCCGCGTTGATCTATATCGACCGCCACCTGGTGCATGAGGTGACCAGCCCGCAGGCGTTCGAAGGCCTGAAGATGGCCGGCCGCAAGCTATGGCGCATCAGTTCCGTGCTGGCGGTGCCTGACCACAACGTGCCCACCACCGACCGCAGCCAGGGTATTGCCGATCCGATCTCGCGCCTGCAGGTGGAAACGCTGGACCAGAACTGTAGCGATTTCGGCGTGACCGAATTCAGGATGGGCGATGCGCGTCAGGGCATCGTGCACGTCATGGGGCCGGAGCAGGGCGCGACCTTGCCTGGCATGACCGTGGTCTGCGGCGACTCCCATACCAGCACTCACGGCGCGTTTGGCGCGTTGGCGCACGGCATCGGCACTTCAGAAGTCGAGCACGTGATGGCGACCCAGTGCCTGGTGCAGAAGAAATCCAAGGCCATGCAGGTGCGTGTGGAAGGCCAGCTTGGCTCCGGCGTCACCGCCAAGGACATTGCATTGGCGATCATTGGCAAGATCGGCACCGCGGGCGGCACCGGTTATGCGATCGAGTTCGCAGGCTCGGCGATTCGCGGCCTGAGCATGGAAGGGCGCATGACATTGTGCAACATGGCGATCGAAGCGGGCGCGCGCGCCGGCATGGTGGCCGTGGACGACATCACCATCGATTACGTCAAGGGCCGTCCCTATGCGCCCAAGCCGGAGCAATGGGATGCGGCAGTGGCCTACTGGCGCACCTTGCATAGCGACGAGGGCGCCAAGTTCGATGCCCTGGTAGAACTCAAGGCTGAGGAAATCGAGCCGCAGGTCACGTGGGGTACTTCTCCCGAAATGGTAACGGCGGTCAACGGCATTGTGCCAGACCCAACCAAGGAAAACGACCCGACCAAGCGCAGCGGCATGGAGCGCGCCTTGCAGTACATGGGCTTGCAGGCCAATACCCCGATCTCGGAAATCCCGATCGACAAAGTGTTCATCGGCTCCTGCACCAATTCCCGCATCGAGGACTTGCGTGCCGCCGCGGCCGTGGCCAAGGGCAAGCATGTCGCGCCCAACGTCAAGCTGGCGATGGTGGTGCCGGGTTCCGGCCTGGTGAAGGCGCAGGCAGAGCAGGAAGGCCTGGACAAGATTTTCAAGGAAGCCGGTTTCGAATGGCGTGAGCCCGGCTGCTCCATGTGCCTAGCGATGAATGCCGACCGGCTGGAGCCGGGCGAGCGTTGCGCTTCCACCTCGAACCGTAATTTCGAGGGACGGCAGGGCGCGGGCGGGCGTACTCACCTTGTGAGTCCTGAAATGGCGGCTGCCGCGGCGGTGACTGGCCACTTCGTCGATGTGCGCCAATTGCTGAATTGAGCCAGGCCATGCGACAAGTGTTCAGGATGGCGGCCATGTCATTGCTGGCGATGGCCCTGGCCGCGTGCAATACCATCAACGGCGTGGGCAAGGACATCGAAAAGGCCGGCGAAGCCATACAGAAATCAACCAAGTAACGAATCGTTTATTGGATCAATATGCAAGCATTTACCCAGTTGAATGGATTGGTGGCCCCGTTGGATCGCGCCAATGTCGATACCGACGCCATCATCCCCAAGCAGTTCCTGAAGTCGATCAAGCGCGCGGGCTTTGGCCCCAACGCTTTCGATGAATGGCGCTATCTGGACCAGGGCGAGCCGGGCATGGACAACAGCAATCGGCCGTTGAATCCCGATTTTCCGCTCAACTACCCGCGCTACCAGGGCGCCAGCATCCTGCTGACGCGCGAGAATTTCGGCTGTGGTTCCAGCCGCGAGCATGCGCCGTGGGCGCTGCTCGATTACGGCTTCCGCGCCATCATCGCCCCGAGCTTTGCCGACATCTTTTTCAACAACTGCTTCAAGAACGGCATCCTGCCGATTGTCCTGGATGCGGAAATCGTCGATAGCCTGTTCAAGGAAGTCGAGCCCAACGAGGGTTATCACTTGCTGGTCGACCTGCAGACGCAAACCGTGCAGACGCCTAGCGGCAAAAGCTATGCGTTCGAGATAGACCCGTTCCGCAAGCATTGCCTGTTGAACGGTCTCGACGATATCGGCCTGACCTTGCAGCACGTGTCCGACATCAAGGCGTTTGAAGCCAAGCACAAGGCCGTGCAGCCCTGGCTGTTCAATTAACCATGATCCATGCTGCCTGCCATAGGGCGCGGCATGGATTGCTTCTGTTCAAATCAATTCAATATCTGGGAACACGTTTATGAAGATTGCGGTATTGCCGGGTGACGGCATTGGTCCTGAAATTGTGGCGCAAGCCGTCAAGGTTCTGAAGGCGCTTGATCTCAACTTGGAGTTGCAGGAAGCGCCGATCGGCGGCGCAGGCTACGAGGCGGCAGGCGACCCGTTGCCCGAGGCGACGCTCAATCTTGCCAAGGAGGCCGATGCCGTGCTGCTCGGCGCGGTGGGCGACTGGAAATACGATACCCTGCCGCGCGACAAGCGTCCTGAGCGCGGCCTGCTGCGTATCCGCAAGGAACTCAACCTGTTCGCCAACCTGCGTCCCGCCTTGTTGTATCCCGAGTTGGCCTCTGCATCCACACTGAAGCCGGAAGTGGTTTCCGGCTTGGACATCATGATCGTGCGCGAACTGACCGGCGACATCTATTTCGGCCAGCCGCGCGGTATTTCCACGCTGGACAACGGCGAGCGCGAAGGCGTCAACACCATGCGCTACAACGAATCCGAAATCCGCCGCATCGCGCATGTGGCGTTCAGCATCGCGCAGAAACGCAACAAGAAAGTCTGTTCCGTGGACAAGGCCAACGTGCTGGAAACCACCGAACTCTGGCGCCAGGTGATGATCGAGGTGGCGAAGGAGTATCCGGATGTCGAGCTCAGCCACATGTATGTTGATAATGCCGCGATGCAATTGATCCGTGCGCCCAAGCAATTCGACGTGATGGTCACCGGCAACATCTTTGGCGATATTCTCTCGGACGAGGCCTCCATGTTGACCGGCTCCATCGGCATGCTGCCTTCCGCATCGCTGGACCAGGACAACAAGGGCATGTACGAGCCTAGCCACGGTTCCGCGCCGGATATTGCAGGCAAGGATATTGCCAACCCGCTGGCGACCATTCTTTCCGCCGCCATGATGTTGCGCTACACCTTCAATGACGAAGCCAATGCCAGCCGCGTGGAAAACGCTGTAAAGAAAGCGCTGCAGCAGGGATACCGCACAGCGGATATCTGGACCGAGGGCACCAACAAGGTCAAGTGCAGCGAAATGGGCGATGCGGTTGTAGCGGCGCTATAATCGTAAAATCAGACACAACGATAGGCCCGTACAGGGCCACTTAACCAGGAAGAGATGATGTTCAAAGTAGGGTTTGTCGGCTGGCGGGGCATGGTGGGTTCCGTGCTCATGCAGCGCATGATGGCGGAAGGCGACTTCAAGGATATCGAGCCCATATTCTTCACCACCTCGCAGACTGGCGGCGCAGGCCCTGCGATTGGCCGCGACACGCCTCCGCTCAAGGATGCGAAGTCGCTTGCCGAGCTCAAGGCCATGGACATCATCGTTTCCTGCCAGGGCGGCGACTATACCAGCGACATCTTCCCCAAGCTGCGCGCCGAAGGCTGGCAGGGCCACTGGATCGATGCCGCCTCCACACTGCGCATGGAAAAGGATGCCGTGGTTATCCTGGATCCCGTCAATCTGGACGTAATCAAGCAGGCATTGTCGGCAGGCGGGCGCAACTGGATCGGCGGCAACTGTACCGTCTCTCTGATGCTGATGGCTTTGAACGGGCTGTTCAAGGCCGACCTGGTCGAGTGGGCGACTGCCATGACCTACCAGGCTGCTTCCGGCGCCGGCGCACAGAACATGCGCGAACTCATCAAGCAGATGGGCGTGGTGCATGCCGGTGTCGCATCCGAGTTGCAAGACCCGTCCTCGGCCATCCTGGATATTGACCGCAAGGTGGCGGATACCCTGCGTAGCGCCGAATTGCCGGTCGACCATTTCGGCGTTCCGCTTGCCGGCAGCCTGATCCCATGGATAGACAAGGACTTGGGCAACGGCCAGAGCAAGGAAGAATGGAAGGGCATGGCGGAAACCAACAAGATTTTGGGACGCGAGGCCAATCCTATCGTGATCGATGGATTATGCGTGCGCATTGGCGCGATGCGCTGCCACTCCCAGGCCTTGACTATCAAGTTGAAGCAAGATGTGCCGTTGGATGAGATAGCCGATATGTTGGCAGAAGCCAAC
Source organism: Methylobacillus pratensis (assembly GCF_054072455.1). Lineage (NCBI taxonomy): Bacteria > Pseudomonadati > Pseudomonadota > Betaproteobacteria > Nitrosomonadales > Methylophilaceae > Methylobacillus > Methylobacillus pratensis. The sequence continues at coordinate 82,764 of NZ_JBSUSR010000005.1, read as the reverse complement.
CCATGGGCGGAAGTCGTGCCCAACGAGCGCGATGCGACCATGAAGCGCTTGAGCCCCGCAGCGGTGACCGGCACCTTGCAGACCCCGGTTGGGCGCCTGCGCAAGATGGGCATGGGCGGCGACTATCTCTCCGCCTTCACCGTGGGCGACCAGTTGTTATGGGGCGCCGCAGAGCCGTTGCGCCGCATGCTGCGCATCCTGGTGGAAGCCTGATTGCGTTCTGCACCCTGGCGATCTTGGTTCCAGGGGATGCAGCCGCCCTGTGCTGCCTGGGCTGGCATTGAGAATGTAAAGTTATGTATTAGCTTGAAACGGTAACTGATTGATGTTAGCTTAATAATGCTATTTAAAAGTTGATAAGGGTGGAATAGTGCATAAGTCCAAACTAAAGGGGGTCGCACTTGCCATGTTGTTGGCGTTTGCGCCAATGGTGGGCGAGGCTGCAGGCCTGGGCCGCTTGACCGTGACATCCGGACTTGGTGAGCCGCTTTCTGCTGAAATTGAACTTCTCTCCACTACGCCGGATGAACTGGCGACGTTGACGGCGGCCATCGCACCACAGGAAGCCTACAATGTCCAGGGCGTGGAACGCACGGCAATCCACAATGCCATCAAGGTCGATGTGAGCAAGCGCGCCGATGGCGCCCCCGTACTCAAGCTCACGTCGTCGCAGGCCATCAGTGACCCTTTCCTGGATATGCTGATCCAGGTCGATTGGGCAACTGGCCGCTTGCTGCGCGAATACACCGTATTGCTCGACCCGCCCGGCTACAACAACCAGGCGCAGGTCTACAATGGCGTGCAACTGCCGCCGAGCGCGGCGCCTGCCATCCCTGCACCCGCCGCTACCCCGGCACAGACTCCTCAGCCCGCCAATACAGCTACCCAACGCCCATCGGCACCGACTCAAACCCCAGCAAGAGCCGCTCCAGAACCAGTTGCCCCAGCACAAAGCTCCGCGTCGCAAAGCTATACCACCGCCAGCGGGGACACCTTGAGCGCGATTGCGCGAGAGCACCAGGTGCAGGGCGTCAGCCTTGACCAGATGCTGGTCGGGCTGTACCGCGCCAACGAGGATGCCTTTGCCGGCAAGAACATGAACCGCCTGAAGGTGGGGCAGATATTGCGCGTGCCGAGCGCAAGCGAGCTGCAACAACTCACACCTGCCGAGGCAACGCGGGAGGTCAGGGTACAGACCGCTGACTGGAACGCCTATCGCAACCGCCTGGCTGACCTGGCTGCCGAGTCAGCGCCTTCAACCGATGGCGGAGCGCAACAATCGGCATCTGGACGCATTTCCTCTCCAGCGACTGACCGTGCTGCGCCGCCTGCCGACGCTTCCCGTGACGTGGTCAGGCTTTCCAGCAACAATGCCAGCCAGGCGCAATTGAATGCCATGCAGGAAGAGCTCACTGCCAAGGACAAAAGCTTGAAGGAGGCGGTCGAGCGTGCTGCGATGCTCGAGAAGCAAATCGCCGACATGCAGAAGCTGCTGGCAATCAAGAACCAGGCGTTGGCTAACCTGCAGAACGGCGACGCGCCTCCCGTCAAGCCTGAGGAAACTCCGGCACCTCCTCCTGCAGAAACGCCAGAGCCACAGCCTGAACCTGAAGCCGCTGCACCTGCGGCAGAGCCTGCCGCACAGGAGCCTGCCACTGATGCCGCACCGGCAGGCGACGAGGCGGAACCTGTGAAGCCGGAACCTCAACCGGCGCCTGCACCTGTTGCTCCGGCAGCGGAAGAACCCAGCTTGTTTGACGAGCTGGTCGGCGATGATCCATTGCCGCTCGCGTTGGCTGCCGGCGGTATCGTCTTATTGCTCGGCGGCTGGCTATATATGCGCAACAAACGCAAGCGCGAGCTGGACAGTTTCGAAAGGGGAATCCAGACGGCCGGCGGGCTCAAGCCCAATACCGTGTTCGGCAATACCGCCGGTGCCACCGTCAATACAGGGGATACCTCCTTCCTCAACGACTTCTCCCAGAATACCGGCGGCATGATCGATACGCACGACGTCGACCCCATTGCCGAGGCTGAAGTCTATATGGCATATGGGCGCGATGCGCAGGCTGAGGAAATCCTCAAGGATGCGATCGTCAAGGAACCTCAGCGCCACGAACTGCATCTCAAGCTGCTCGAGATTTATGCGGCGCGTAACGATACTTCCGCATTCGAAACGGTCGCGGGCGAAATCTATACCACATTGGGCGCAGCCGATCCCATCTGGGGCAAGGTTGCCGCAATGGGGCGCAAGCTGGAGCCGGACAACCCCCTGTATTCGGAAGACAATATAGTCGAGCGTCCCGCATCATTGCCCGCGCACGACGTGTCCCAAACCGGCGATTCTGAGCAGCAGGCTGCGCGCGATCAACATACGGCATTCACCAACGCTGCGCTTGCCGGTGCCGCTATTGCAGCCGGCAGCAGCCTGTTGGATGAAAAGGACGGACAAGACTCTGCTGTTGACGATGCGCCTGTCAGCGGGGCGGATGACGGCCAGGCAGAAGAGCGCGACTTGCCGGCGCTTGATTTCGACTTGGATGCCACTTCGCTGGACGGTACCCAGGCAGTGGAGGCAGATGCCGCCGACCAGCATGCGGGCAACAGCATGGATTTCACGCTTGACTTGCCTGAGCCGCCGGCCAAGAACAGCTTGCAACTGGATATTGCAGAGCTTGATGCTGCAATCCCGGACTTTGACTTACCGGAATTGCCTGGCAATGAAACGGATGAGGATGCGGCAACCGAATTGGATGCCGATGCCGTGCCCGAGTTCTTCATTCCCGAGCTGGATGAAGTGGACAGTCAGCCGCAGCCGGCAGATTCGCCGTTGCAAACTCCCGATGTCGACCTGGGCTTGCCCGAGATCGAATTGCCGGAAATCGAGCTTCCCAACCCTGCGACCGAAAGCCCTGCCGCAGAGAGCGACAACGTAGAGGATGACGGCCTGCCCGATATCGATTTTGACCTGCCGGAAATCAGTTTCGCTGAAGAGCCGGCCTCAACAGAGCTTGAAGCGGCAGCGGGTGACGACGATTTGTCCGAGTTGCTGGGCGATGGCCAGGATACTGCTGGAACGCTTCCTGAGGCGGGTGAGGCAGAGGATGATGCGGCGCCCGATTTCAATTTTGCCGAGATAGACCTAGATGGCGGCGACTCGGATAGCAGTGGCAGTGCAACGGAGACGCCAGCGGACCAGGAAGAAGAGATCGTATTTCCAGATTTCGATCTCGATATTGACGAGGATGAGCCTGCTCCGGCTAGCACCGCAGATATCGACCTTTCCGGCATCAGCCTGGATGTTGCGGGCGACTCGGCAGAAACGGAAAGCCTGGCTGCAGAAGGCGAGGTTGAAGAGTCGGCCGATGTGGACACCAAGCTGGATCTGGTGACTGCCTACATGGATATGGGGGACAACGAAGGCGCGCGCGAATTGCTCGAGGAAATCCTGAAAGAGGGTGGTCCGCGGCAAAAGCAAAAGGCCCAGTCTATCCTGGATAGCCTTGCCTGATTAATGCGCCAGCCTTCCATGCAAAGCCGGGCATTGCCCGGCTTTTTTATTGGCATGCCGCTCAAACACGATGGCAGGCAAGGGTAAAATAGCGCCATGAACAAGTATCTGGAGCAGGGTGGCAGCGTATGAGGCTGGCGTTGGGGATTGAATATGACGGTGCCGGCTTTTGCGGCTGGCAGAGCCAGCCCAACGGGCTCGCCGTGCAGGATGCCCTGGAATCCGCATTATCGCAGCTGGCTGGCCACGAGGTGAGGGTCTCCGCTGCCGGGCGTACTGATACCGGGGTTCACGCCCTGTCTCAGGTCGTGCATTTCGATACGATGGCTGTGCGGCCGCAAAATGCCTGGGTGCGTGGCGTGAACACCAGGCTGCCAAGAGGCGTGCGCGTTTTATGGGCGAACGAAGTGGATGCGCGTTTTCATGCCCGGTTCGATGCCTACCAGCGCAGTTATCAATACTGGCTCATCAACCAGCCAGTGGCCCCAGCGGTGATGGCGGGAAAGGCGGGGTGGTTTCATCAGCCGCTCGACCTGCAGGCGATGCAGGAAGCCATGGCCTATTTGCAGGGGCAGCATGATTTCAGCGCGTTCCGTGCGGCGGAATGCCAGGCGAAGTCGCCGGTCAAGACCATGCACCGTGCCTCGGTCAGCGCCTTTGGCAGCAGCCTGGTATTCGATTTCTGCGCCAATGCCTTCCTGCACCACCAGGTGCGCAATATGGTGGGAGCGCTGGTCTATATCGGCAAGGGGAAATATCCCCCCGCCTTCATGGCGGAGTTGCTCGCGGCGCAGGACCGTACGCTTTCGCCCCCCACCTTTTCGCCTGACGGCCTTTACCTGACCGGGGTGGGCTATGACGCCCGCTGGGGGTTGCCCGGGACTGAGCGAAAATTGCAGCTCGGCATTGCCTGAGAGCATCAGGATTTTTGTGACAGGGGGCCGGCTTTGAGGTACCCTAGCGCCTTTCAAGGACAGGTGCTTTTTTTAGTTTGAGAACCCGTGTCAAAATTTGCGGAATTACCCGCGTCGAGGATGCGCTAGCCGCCGTCGAGCATGGCTGCGATGCCATCGGGCTGGTGTTCTACCGGCCTAGCCCCAGGAATGTCGATTTGCAGCGGGCTGGAGAAATCGTTGCCGCGCTGCCGCCTTTTGTCAGCATCGTCGGCTTGTTCGTCGATGCGGCGCCAAGCGAAATAGAGGCGGTGCTCGCCAAGGTCAGGCTTGATCTATTGCAGTTCCATGGCGACGAGGCTCCCGAGGCTTGCCGGCTTTACGGCGTGCCTTATATGAAGGCGGTCCGCGTCAAGAATGATACAAATTTGCTACAATACGCCACTCAATACCACGATGCCCGCTCGCTATTGCTGGACGCCTATTTGCCAGGCGTGGCAGGCGGCACGGGGCAGGTGTTTGACTGGGGCCTGGTCCCGCGTCAATTGCCAGTGTCCGTCGTGCTGGCAGGCGGACTGAACCCTGACAACGTGACAGAGGCCATCCGCCAGGTGCGACCTTATGCGGTCGACGTCAGCGGCGGAGTCGAACAAACCAAAGGAATCAAGGATGCGGGCAAGATTGCCGCGTTCATGCAAGGAGTAAAGAATGCAGCTTTATGACATGCCGGATGAGCGTGGCCATTTTGGCCCTTATGGCGGTATTTTTGTGGCCGAGACGCTGGTTGAGGCGCTTGAAGAGTTGCGCGTCATGTATGAGCGCTATCGCCACGATCCCGAGTTCCTTGCCGAATTCGCCTACGACCTCAAGCATTTTGTTGGGCGCCCCAGCCCGGTTTACTATGCCGAGCGCCTGACGCAGAAAGCCGGTGGCGCGAGGATTTACCTCAAGCGCGAGGATTTGAACCACACCGGCGCCCACAAGGTGAACAATACAATCGGCCAGGCGTTGCTCGCCAAGCGCATGGGCAAGCCGCGCGTAATCGCCGAGACCGGTGCGGGACAGCATGGCGTGGCCACAGCCACGATTGCAGCCCGCCTGGGCCTTGAGTGTGTCGTGTATATGGGTTCGGAAGACGTCAAACGCCAGGCGCCCAATGTCTATCGAATGAAGCTGCTGGGCGCAACCGTTGTGCCGGTGGAAAGCGGCTCCAAGACCCTCAAGGATGCGCTCAATGAAGCCATGCGCGACTGGGTAACCAACATCTCGAATACTTTCTATATTATCGGCACCGTTGCAGGCCCTCATCCTTATCCCATGATGGTGCGCGACTTCCAGGCGGTGATCGGCATCGAAGCCAAGCAGCAGATGCAGGAAATGATCGGCCGCCAGCCGGATGCGGTGATCGCCTGTGTCGGCGGCGGCTCCAACGCCATGGGTATTTTCTATCCCTACATCGATGTGGAAGGGGTGCGCCTGATCGGTGTCGAAGCTGCCGGTCACGGCATCGAAACCGGTAAGCATGCCGCGCCTTTGACCGCCAACAGTCCTGCCGGCGTGCTGCACGGCAACCGTACCTACCTGATGCAGGACGAGAACGGCCAGATCATCGAGACGCATTCGGTTTCGGCCGGGCTGGATTATCCTGGGGTCGGCCCTGAACATGCATGGCTCAAGGATATCAAGCGTGCCGAATACGTCGCGATCACGGACGATGAGGCCATGGAGGCGTTCCATACGCTGTGCCGTACCGAAGGCATCATCCCTGCGCTGGAATCCAGCCATGCCCTGGCCTATGCGATGAAGCTCGCAGCGACCATGTCGCCTGACCAGGCGTTGCTGGTCAACCTGTCCGGACGCGGCGACAAGGATATCAACACCGTAGCCAGCCTGGCTGGCATCACTCTGTAAGCTGGTTTTTCACATGTCTCGTATTCAAGCAACTTTTGCGGCCCTCAAGTCGCAAGGCAAGAAAGCCCTGATCCCCTATATCACTGCGGGCGATCCCCACCCTAAGCATACCGTGGCATTGATGCATGCCCTGGTGCAGTCCGGCTCCGACATCATCGAGCTGGGCGTGCCATTCTCCGACCCCATGGCGGACGGCCCCGTCATCCAGCGTGCCACCGAGCGCGCCCTGGCGCACAAGGTCGGCCTCGGCGATGTGCTGGACATGGTGCGCGAGTTCCGCCTCACCGATGACAAGACGCCGGTCGTGTTGATGGGATATGCCAACCCCATAGAGGCCATGGGGCAGGCGCAGTTTGCCGAGCGCGCCCATGCCGCGGGCGTGGACGGCGTGCTGACGGTAGACTATCCGCCAGAGGAGTGCCAGGATTTCGTCAAGGTACTGAAAGCCCAACAGCTGGACCCGATATTCCTGCTGTCGCCTACCTCCGAGATCAGCCGCGTCGACATGATCGTGCACCAGGCTGCGGGTTTTGTTTATTATGTGTCGCTCAAGGGCGTTACCGGCTCCAAGAACCTGGATATTGTCGAGGTCGGGTCTAAGGTGAAGGCGATCCGCGGCCAGACTGATCTGCCCATCGGCGTTGGTTTTGGCGTGCGCGATGCCGCCACGGCAAAATCGGTGGCCGAAGTGGCCGATGCCGTGGTGATCGGCAGCCGCATGATTCAGGAAATCGAAAACTCAAGCGAGGGTGATTTGCTGGGCAACGTGGCGAAATTGGCGCATAGCATGCGTCTCGCTATTGACGATACGAAGAATTAATCATTGAAAGCAGGCAGGACCGCCTGCTTGAATGAAAGCAAGTTGAAAGTAGGGGGCTGGCGATCATCGTCGGCCGCTTCATTTCTGAGTAAAGGATAAACCATGAGCTGGTTGCAAAAACTTCTGCCTCCCAAGATCAACCGCCCGGCGGGCAATAGCCGCAAGACCGTGCCGGAGGGATTGTGGAGCAAATGCCCTTCATGCGAATCGGTGCTGTACCGTACCGACCTGGAAAGCAATGCCGAGGTTTGCCCCAAGTGTTCCTACCATAACCGCATCTCTGCGCGTACGCGCCTGAATTTCCTGCTGGATGCGGAAGGGCGTTCCGAGATCGGCATGGAAGTCCAGCCGGTCGACCCGCTCAAGTTCAAGGACAGCAAGCGTTATGTCGACCGCTTGAAGGCCACGCAGGCAGAGATGGATGAAACCGACTCGCTGATCGTCATGCAAGGCAGCATCAAGACGGTGGGCGTGGTGGCTGCGGCATTCGAGTTCAAGTTCATGGGCGGCTCCATGGGCTCGGTCGTGGGCGAGCGTTTTGCCCGCGGCGTGCAGGCCGCAATTGACAACAATACCGCGTTCATCTGCGTATCGGCCAGCGGCGGCGCGCGTATGCAGGAAGGCTTGTTCTCCCTGATGCAAATGGCCAAGACCAGCGCCGCACTGACCAAGCTGAGCAAGGCCGGCCTGCCTTATATCTCGGTGTTGACCGACCCGACCATGGGCGGGGTGTCGGCGAGCTTTGCCATGCTGGGCGACGTGATCATTGCCGAGCCGCAAGCGTTGATCGGCTTTGCCGGTCCGCGCGTGATTGAGCAGACCGTGCGCGAAACGCTGCCGGAAGGGTTTCAGCGCTCTGAGTTCCTGTTGGAGCATGGCGCAATCGATATGATTGTCGACAGGCGTGAAATGCGCGACAAATTGGCGACCCTGATGACCAGCTTTATGCGTATTCCTGCAAGCGCGGCGTAACCCATTCAATCTCCTGTGACATCCTTTTTTCCTGCCACTCGTGACTTAGCGGGCTGGCTTGCTTATATCGAGGCATTGCATCCGGCCTCCATCGAGATGGGGCTGGAGCGCGTCGAGCTGGTCCGCCAGCGCCTGGGGCTGCATCCGCAATTCCCCATCGTGATCGTGGCGGGCACCAACGGCAAAGGCTCGACCTGCGCCATGCTGGAAAGCATTTACCAGGCAGCCGGCTACAAGGTCGGCTGCTATACCTCTCCGCATTTTGTACGCTATAACGAGCGCGTGCGCATCGGCGGGATCGAGGCTGAAGATGCCGTGCTGGTCGAGGCTTTTGAGGCGATAGAGCAGGCGCGCCATGAAACCGCATTGACCTATTTCGAATTCGGCACCTTGGCTGCCGTTTGGAGCATGGTGAAAGCGAATGTCGATGTGGCGATATTGGAGGTCGGCCTGGGCGGCCGCCTGGATGCCGTCAATGTATTTTCGCCGGTGTGCAGCATCGTCACCAGCGTGGACCTGGACCATATGGATTTCCTCGGCAATGACCGCGAGTGCATAGGGCGGGAGAAGGCGGGGGTGTTCCGCAGCGGCATCCCGGCAATATGCGGCGACGACCATCCGCCATCGTCTCTCCAGGCCCATGCTGCCGAAATCGGCGCCGATCTGCGCCTGATCGGCAGGGAATTCCGCTTCCAGCCGCAAGGGGCCGGCTGGCTTTACCGTTCGACAATCCATGAGCACCTGTTGCCCCTGCCCGCCTTGGCGGGCGAGTTCCAGCTCAATAACGCGGCTTGCGTCGTCAATGCCGTCGATGCCTTGCAGGAAGTATTGCCAGCGACGCTGCAACACATGCGGCAGGGATTGCAGGGTGTTGCCCTCAATGGCCGCTTCCAGCTGTGCCGCCAGCAGCCGCAAGTGATCCTGGATGTCGCCCATAACCCGCATGCCGCCTGGGCGCTGGCCTCCAATCTCGCACAGCATCCGGTTGCTGGGCGCACGCTGGCGGTGTTTTCCATGCTGGCCGATAAGGACATTCCAGGAGTGGTGCAGGCGACCGCACCTCATATCGATGCCTGGTATATCGCCAAGGTGGCGCATGGCCGGGGCGCTGGCGCCGCGCAGCTGCGTGAATGCGTGCTGGCGCAGGAGGCATCCGGCACGGTATCCATTCATGCCGATGTCAGCGCTGCTTATCGGCAAGCCTGTAACGATGCAGGCGAAAATGATAGAATTATCGTCTTTGGTTCGTTCTTCACTGTGGCCGATATCATGCGCGAGCTTGCCATATCCGGTTCTGCAGAGATAGCGGCGCACTGACTCAACAAGGATAGTAGGATTTTTGATGGCATCTGACCAGTCGAGTGATCAGGAACTTCAGTTCAAGAAACGTGCGCGCAGGCGCCTGGTAGGGGCCATCGCATTGGTGCTGCTGATGGTCACCATCCTGCCGATGGTGCTTGATGACCGCAGCAGCAAGACCCCGCCGCAGGAAATCGCGATCAACATTCCCAGCCAGGACGGCCCTGAGTTCACCTCCAAGGTGGCTCCCCAGGGGGAGCCTGTAGAGGAGGTCGTCACCGAACCTGTATTGTCCGCGCCGGAATCGCCGGATACGGAACCCGACTTTGAAGCCCCTGTGCCGCCTGCGCCCAAGCAGGAGTCGGCAAGGAAGGAAGCAGCCAAGCCTGACGCTAAGCCTGTTGCTCCAAAAGCCGAGCCTCACAAGTCCGAAGCGCCGAAAGCCGAACCGGCAAAGCAAAAGCCCGCCGAAGCCAAGCCAGCCGCTACAGGCAGCTTCCTGGTGCAGATCGGCGTATTTTCCGACCCGATCAATGTCAAGAATTTGCAGGATAAGCTATCAGGCCAGGGCCTGAAGTCGCATACCGAGGTCATCGCCACTGCCAGTGGCGACAAAACCCGGCTGCGTGTCGGGCCGTTTGCCAGCCGTGAAGCTGCCGAGCAGGCGTTGGGCAAGGTCAAGGCGGCCGGTTTGTCCGGAATGGTCATCAGCAACAAATAGCAATGACCGGCTTTGACTACGCAGTGCTGGTGATCATGGGCGTTTCCGTCCTGCTCAGCATGATGCGCGGGTTTGTGCGCGAGGTGCTGGCGCTGGCAGCCTGGGTCATTGCATTCGTGGTAGCCAAGCTGTACACCGTGGAAGTGTCGACCATGCTGCCCGATTCCATCCCGGCGGAAGAGTTGAAATTCCTTGCGGCCTTTTTAATTTTGTTTTTGTCCACATTATTGGTGTGTAGCCTGCTGGCGATCGCGATTGCGCAAATATTCAAGACCATAGGCCTGAGCGCCCTCGATAGGGGGCTGGGCGGCCTCTTCGGGTTCGCCCGTGGGCTGCTGATTATACTGACGCTGGTGCTGTTGGCAGGCCTGACGTCGCTGCCGCAAGATCCGCGTTGGCGCAATGCGATGTTCAGCGCGCCACTGGAGGCAATGGTCGTCGGCATCCTGCCCTGGTTTCCGCAGGATATTGCAAAACATATTAAATACGACTAGATTGAGGCCAATGGCTTGTCTAGTTATTCCAGATTTTCGTTTCTAAGGCATATAGCTCATGTGTGGAATTATCGGTGTAGTCGGTAAAAACCCAGTCAACCAGCTGCTGTACGATGGGCTCCTGGTCTTGCAGCATCGGGGCCAGGATGCTGCGGGGATTGTTACCTGCGATGGCAATACCTTCTTCATGCATAAAAACAACGGCCTGGTCCAGGACGTATTCCGGACACGGCATATGCGCAGCCTGATCGGCAACGCGGGCATCGCCCACGTGCGCTATCCCACCGCCGGCTCCTCGTCCGCGGCGGAAGCCCAGCCTTTCTACGTGAACTCCCCATTCGGCATCGTGCTGGGGCATAACGGCAACCTGACCAATTCCGCCCAGCTCAAGCAGGAGATGTTCAGGCAGGACTTGCGCCACATCAATACCAGTTCCGATTCCGAAGTGCTGCTGAATGTGCTTGCGCACGAGATCGAGACCTCCTCGCACAACGCGGTCCTCAATACCGACATGATTTTCGAGGCTGTGGCCGGCGTGCACAAGCGCTGCCGCGGCGCTTATGCCGTAGTGGCCATGATCGCGAATTTCGGCCTGCTGGCATTCCGCGATCCGCATGGCATCCGCCCCCTGGTCATCGGCAAGAACGAATCCGAGCAGGGCACCGAGTATATTGTCGCTTCCGAAAGCGTGGCGCTGGACGTGCTAGGCTTCACGCTGGTGCGCGATGTCGAGCCGGGAGAAGCGATTTTCATCGACCTGGACGGCAATTTCTTCTCGCGCCAATGTGCCGAGGCGCCGCAGCTATCCCCTTGTATTTTCGAGTACGTCTATCTGGCGCGCCCCGACTCCGTCATCGACAACGTTTCCGTCTACCAGACCCGTTTGCACATGGGCGAAAGCCTGGCCGACAAGATCGCACGCGAGTGGAAGCACTTGAAGATCGACGTGGTGATCCCGATTCCGGATACCAGTCGCCCGAGTGCGCTGGAGCTGGCGAACAAGCTCAACCTGACCTATCGCGAGGGCTTCATCAAGAACCGCTACATTGGCCGTACCTTCATCATGCCCGGGCAGGCCTTGCGCAAGAAATCGGTACGCCAGAAGCTCAACCCCATCGGCATGGAGTTCCAGGGCAAGAACGTGCTGTTGGTGGACGACTCCATCGTGCGGGGAACCACTTCCCAGCAGATCGTGCAGATGGCGCGTGATGCCGGCGCGAGCAAGGTGTTCTTCGCCTCTGCCGCGCCTCCGGTGCGTTATCCCAACGTCTATGGCATCGATATGCCTTCGCGCAGCGAGCTGTTGGCCACCGGGCGCACGGATGAGGAAATCTGCGCGGAAATCGGCGCAGACGCCTTGATCTACCAGGATCTGGATGCCTTGATCAGCGCCGTGCAGAAGAGCAACCCCGACATCGAGGTATTCGATTGCTCCTGTTTTGACGGCAAGTACATCACCGGTGATATCGACGAAGCCTACCTGGCGCGTGCGGAAACGGTGCGGGGCGACGGTGCCGCGCAGAAGCGCCCGGCCAATTCGATCACCCAGCTTGACCTCAACCTCGTCGGGACCGAAGAGGAGGAGCTGGTATAGTTGACGCCGGGCCCTGGCGGGACTAATATCAACCCATGCGCCGATTTGAGGAGAAGTAGCACTCAGCTTGCGGGCGCAATATAAATACTGCTAAAGCGAGTTGATATTGAAAAACCCGTTTTAGCCCAGGCGCTACAGCGGGTTTTTTTATGCCCGTCCTTTTTGTTATTGAGCCCGATAGCGGGCGGGAAGGTAAGAAGTATGAGTCAGCATGAATGGCATGCAGAAACATTGAGCGTGCGTGCAGGTAGCGAGCACACGCCATTCGGGGAGAACTCCGAGGCCATGTTCCTGACATCCAGTTTCGTATTCGAAAATGCCGCACAGGCTGCCGCGCGCTTTGGCGGCCAGGAGCCGGGCAATATCTATTCACGCTTTACCAATCCTACCGTCAGCATGTTCCAGAACAAGCTAGCGGCACTGGAAGGGGCGGAATTTTGCGTGGCGACTTCTTCCGGCATGTCGGCCATCCTTGCGTGCGTCATGGGCGTGTGTTCCGCCGGCGACCATGTGGTTGCTTCGCGCAGCATTTTCGGCACATCGGTGCAATTATTCAGCAATATCCTCAAGCGCTGGGGGTTGGAAACCACCTTCGTTCAGCTTTCCGATCCGGAGGCATGGAAAGCGGCGGTCAAGCCTAATACCAAGCTGTTCTTCCTGGAGACGCCCTCCAACCCGCTGACCGAAATCTGCGATATTGCGGCGGTAGCCGAGATTGCGCACCAGGCCGGAGCGCTGCTTGCCGTGGATAACTGCTTTTGCACGCCTGCATTGCAGAAGCCCCTGGAGCTCGGCGCGGATATCGTGGTGCATTCCGCCACCAAGTACATCGACGGGCAGGGGCGCTGCCTGGGCGGCGCGGTATTGGGCCGCAAGGACGTGCTGGAACCGGTCTACGGCTTCTTGCGCACGGCTGGTCCCACCATGAGCGCGTTCAATGCCTGGGTGTTCCTCAAGGGGCTGGAGACCTTGCATGTGCGCATGGAGGCCCATGCGCGCAATGCTTTGGCGCTCGCCCAGTGGCTGGAACAGCAACCGCGGGTCGAACGTGTGTACTACCCCGGGCTGCCGTCCCATCCGCAATATGCGTTGGCGCAGAAGCAACAGAAGAGCGGCGGCGCCATTGTGTCGTTCGACGTCAAGGGCGGCCAGCCTGCGGCCTGGCATTTGATCGATGCCACCAGGATGATCTCGATCACGGCGAACCTCGGGGACGCGAAAAGCACGATTACGCATCCGGCCACGACCACCCACAGCCGCGTCAGCCCTGAAGCCAGGGCGGCGGCGGGTGTCGGCGACGGCCTGGTGCGCATTGCCGTCGGCCTGGAGCATATCGACGATCTCAAGGCCGACCTCGCCTGGCTCAGCAGCTAGGATTAACCGGGCACTATTGCAGCGTAAGCCTGTCATAATGACAGTGCATGAATCGTTTGATCAGATAAGGAGAACAATATGAGCTTGAAAGATGAATACGTTGAAAAGCTGAAAACACAGCTCGACGAGTGGAGTGCGGATATCGACGTGCTGGAAGCCAAGGTGCGCAAGGCCGATGCTGAGCTGCGCGTCAAATACGATGAGCAGATTGCCAACTTGAAGGAAAAGCGCGAAGAAGCCAAGGTGAAGCTCGGCGAAATCCAGGCGTCGGCAGGAGAAGCCTGGAAGGAGCTCAAGAAGGGCAGCGACGAGGCATGGGAAGCCATCAAGCATGCCATTGCCGAGGCACGCAAGAAATTCAACGAATAAACCATAATCCAGATTCTTGACCACAGGCGAGGAGGCCGCGATGAAAACATCGATAATTGTTGGCGTGTTGCTGATCGTATTGGGCGCTGCAGCGTTGGTTTACAAGGGTTTCAGCTTTACTACGGAGGAAACGGTGGCGCAGATCGGGCCGTTGAAGGCAACCGCCGAGGTTGAGAACGATGTGGCGATTCCCGAAGTGCTGGGCATCGTCGCGATTGTGGCAGGGATTGCAGTCGTAGCCTTGGGTGTACGCAAGAAGTAGCCGAAGGCAATTTGTGCTGTAGCCAATAAAAAAACGGGACATCGAGTCCCGTTTTTTTATTGCGCCGTCCTGCTGAATTTACAGTGCGGAGGCGTTTTCTGCCAGGTACTTGGCAACGCCTTCAGGGGAAGCGTTCATGCCGGCCTTGCCTTTCTTCCAGCCTGCTGGGCAGACTTCGCCATGCTCTTCGAAGAACTGCAGGGCATCCACCATGCGCAACATTTCATCAATGTCGCGGCCTAACGGCAGGTCGTTTACCACCTGGTGCACGACAACGCCTTCCTTGTTGATGAGGAAGGAGCCGCGGTAGGCGACGCCGCCATCAGACTCAACGTCGTAAGCCTTGGCGATCTCGTGACGGATGTCCGCTACCAATGGATAGCCAACCTTGCCGATGCCGCCCTTGTCCACCGGCGTATTCTTCCAGGCCAGGTGGCTGAAGTGGGAGTCGATGGAAACGCCAATGACTTCGACGCCGCGCGACTTGAAATCCTCCAGGCGGTGATCAAAGGCGATCAGCTCGGAAGGGCAGACGAAAGTGAAATCGAGTGGGTAAAAGAAGATAACGGCAGGCTTGCCCTTGATGTGTTGGGAAAGGTTGAAGTCTTCCTTGATGGAATTGTCACCCAGTACTGCGGCAGCAGTGAAATCGGGAGCTGGTTTGCCAACTAAAACGGCCATGTGCTTTCTCCTTTTATCGTTAAGTTGTTCGAAACGCGTTAGCCTAAAGCAACTCCGGGTAAATTTCTAATTAATTTTTGCAATCGCCGACATGGATGCCAAGGTCGCGGTTGAGCCTGCTGGCAGCGCCAAGCCTGGAATCCTCTGCAAGATCAAGGACTAAATCCCGGCATGCTTTGCCGGGCGTATCGTGCTAGAATCCATGGCTTTAAGCCATTTTAAAGCCGATAGCAAATAATGGATCAGTTCGCCAAAGAAACCCTCCCTATCAGCCTCGAAGACGAAATGCGTCGCTCCTATCTCGATTACGCGATGAGCGTGATCGTGGGGCGTGCGTTGCCGGATGTGCGTGACGGCCTGAAGCCCGTGCATCGCCGCGTTCTTTTTGCGATGCACGAGCTCAGCAACGACTGGAACAGGCCTTACAAGAAATCCGCACGTATTGTCGGCGACGTCATCGGTAAATACCACCCGCACGGCGATACCGCGGTATACGACACCATCGTCCGTATGGCGCAGGATTTCTCCTTGCGCTATATGCTGGTGGACGGCCAGGGCAACTTCGGCTCGGTGGACGGCGACAATGCCGCCGCGATGCGGTATACCGAAATCCGCATGGCGCGGATCGCGCACGAATTGCTGGCCGACATCGACAAGGAAACGGTTGATTTCGGGCCGAACTACGACGGCTCCGAGCACGAACCCCTCATCATGCCGGCGCGCATCCCGAACCTGCTCATCAACGGCAGTTCCGGTATTGCAGTCGGCATGGCGACCAATATCCCGCCGCACAACCTCAACGAAGTGATTGCAGGCTGTCTGGCGCTGCTCAAGAACCCGGAAACCACGGTGGATGAACTGATCGAGATCATCCCGGCGCCCGACTTCCCGACCGCCGGCATCATCTACGGCACGGTAGGCGTGCGTGAAGGCTACCGTACTGGCCGGGGCCGTGTCGTCATGCGCGGCCGCACCCACGTGGAGGACCTGGAAAAGGGCAACCGCCAGGCCTTGATCGTGGATGAGCTGCCGTACCAGGTCAACAAGAAGACCTTCGTTGAGAAAATTGCCGAGCTAGTCAACGAGAAGAAGATCGAGGGCATTTCCGACCTGCGCGACGAGTCCGACAAGTCCGGCATGCGTGTCGTGATCGAGCTCAAGCGCGGCGAAGTCCCCGAGGTGGTGCTCAACAACCTTTACAAGCAGACCCAGCTCCAGGACACCTTCGGCATGAACATGGTGGCGCTGCTGGACGGCCAGCCGCGCCTGCTCAACCTCAAGCAGATGCTGGAAGCCTTCCTGCGCCACCGCCGCGAAGTGGTGACGCGTCGTACCGTCTACGAATTGCGCAAGGCGCGCGAGCGCGGCCACGTGCTCGAAGGCCTGGCAGTGGCGCTGGCCAACGTGGACGAGATGATTGCCCTGATCAAGGCCGCACCGACGCCGCCGGAAGCCAAGCGCGAACTGATGGCGCGCACCTGGAACTCGCCCGTGGTCGAGGAAATGCTCAAGCGCGCGGCCATGGAGGCTTCGCGTCCTGAAGGCCTGTCCGTCGATTTCGGCCTGACCCCGAATGGCTACAGATTGTCCGACGTGCAGGCGCAGGAAATCCTGCAGATGCGCCTGCAACGCTTGACCGGCCTGGAGCAGGACAAGATCGTCAACGAATACAAGGAGGTCATGGATATCATTGCCGACTTGCTTGATATCCTAGCCAAGTCCGAGCGCGTGACGCAAATCATTGTGGAAGAGCTGGCAGCCATCCTCAACCAGTTCGGCGACAAACGCCGCAGCGAGATTGTGCACAATGCGCAGGACCTTTCGCTCGAAGACCTGATTACGCCGCAGGATGTGGTGGTGACGCTGTCGCATACCGGCTATGTGAAATCGCAGCCGCTGGAAGAGTACCGTGCGCAACGCCGCGGCGGCCGCGGCAAGCAGGCGGCGGCCACCAAGGAAGACGATTTCATCGACAAGATGTTCGTGGCGAATACGCACGACTACATCCTGTGCTTCTCGAGCCGCGGCCGTGTCTACTGGCTCAAGGTCTACGAAGTGCCGCAAGGCAGCCGCATCAGCCGCGGCAAGCCGATCGTCAACCTGTTCCCGTTGGAGGAGGGCGAAAAGATCAATGCCATCCTGCCGGTCAAGGAGTTTGACGAAAATCATTATGTGTTCATGGCGACTGCCAAGGGCACCGTCAAGAAAACGGCACTGATTGAGTTCTCCAACCCACGCCGTTCCGGCATTATTGCGCTGAACCTGGATGATGGCGATTACCTGATCGGGGCCGAGGTCACCAACGGCGTGAACGACATCGTCCTCGTTTCCAACGGCGGCAAGGCGGTCTGGTTCGATGAAGAGGACGTGCGGGCGATGGGCCGTGCAGCGCGCGGCGTGCGCGGCATGAAACTTCAGGCTAAGCAGCAGGTGATTTCCCTGCTGATCGCCGATAACGACAAGCAAACCGTGTTGGTGGCCACTGAAAATGGCTACGGCAAGCGCACCGTCCTGGCCGATTTCCGTCATTCCGGTCGCGGTACGCAGGGCGTGAAGGCGATTGCGACCAGCGAGCGCAACGGCGTGGTGGTAGGTGCCCGCCTGGTAGGCGACGACGACGAGATCATGCTGATCACCACCGGTGGCGTGCTGATCCGCACCCGCGTGAAGGAGATCCGCGAGCTTGGCCGTGCCACCCAGGGCGTGACCTTGATCAACCTGGGCGAAGGCGAGAAGCTCTCCGGCCTGGAAAAGGTGGTGGAAACCGATGACGACAACGAAACCGCTGACGAATAAGGCCGAGTAGGATATTGATGACGCAAATCTATAATTTTTCTGCAGGTCCCGCAGTGCTTCCCAAGGAAGTATTGCAACAAGCCAGCGAGGAAATGCTGGACTGGCATGGCTCCGGCATGTCGGTGATGGAAATGAGCCATCGCGGCAAGGAGTTCATCAGCATTGCGCAAGAAGCCGAGGCCGATCTACGCGAACTGCTGGGGATTCCCGCCAATTACAAGGTTTTGTTCCTGCAGGGCGGGGCGCATGCGCAGTTTTCCATGATCCCCATGAACCTGCTGCGCGGCAAGAAGATGGCGGATTATCTGGATACCGGCATCTGGGCGCAGAAGGCGATAGAGGAGGCATCCAGGTACTGCGAGGTCAATATCGTGGCTTCCGCTGCCGGGCAGCAATATCGGCAGGTGCCGCTGCAATCGCAATGGAAGCCTAATCCGGATGCTGCGTTCCTGCATTACACCTCCAACGAAACGATAGGCGGGCTGGAGATGTTCTGGACGCCGCAAGTTGGCGATGTGCCGCTGGTGGTGGATATGTCCTCGCACATTCTTTCCCGTCCCGTGGACGTGAGCCAGTACGGCCTGATCTACGCGGGCGCCCAGAAGAACATCGGCCCGGCCGGGTTGACCATCGTCATCGTGCGCGAAGACCTCATCGGCGAGACCTTGCCCGGCACGCCGACCATGTTCGATTACAAGGTGCATGCGGACAACGAGTCGATGTACAACACGCCGCCGACCTACGGCATCTATATCGCAGGCTTGGTATTCAAGTGGTTGAAGGCCAAGGGCGGCCTGGCTGCCATCGAGAAGTTCAATATCAAGAAATCGGCCTTGCTGTACGATTATCTCGACAGCACGGATTTCTACAATTCGCCGATCGCACTGGAAAACCGCTCGCGCATGAATATTCCGTTCACGCTCAAGGATAGCGTCCTGGATGCGGAATTCCTCAAGCAGGCGCAAGCCCGCGGCTTGTTGCAGCTCAAGGGCCACCGCTTGCTCGGCGGCATGCGCGCATCCATCTACAATGCCATGCCGTTGGAAGGCGTGCAGGCATTGGTCGGCTTCATGCAGGATTTCGAGCGCGCCCACGGTTAAGAGAGGTCTGCATGAGTGATATCCTAAAAGGTTGCCGCGACCAGATCGATGCGATTGACGAGCAACTGCTCAAACTGATCAATGCTCGGGCTGCACTGGCGCGCGAGATCGGCGCGCTCAAGGGCGAGGGGCCGGTCTACCGCCCCGAACGCGAGGCGCAAGTGTTGCGCCGCCTGCTCGAGAAGAATACCGGGCCGTTGTCTGCAGAGGCGGTGACAGGCATTTTCCGCAGCGTGATGTCCAATTGCCGCGCATTGGAGCGCGAGCTGTCCGTGGCCTTCCTTGGTCCGCAAGGCACCTTCAGCGAGGAGGCGGCCAACAAGCAGTTTGGCGGGCTGAGCTCTCCCAGGCCGTGTATTTCCATCGATGAAGTATTTCGCATGGTGGAATCCGGCAGCGCGGATTATGCCGTCGTGCCAGTGGAAAACTCCACCGAAGGCGCGGTAGGACGCACCCTGGACTTGTTGACTACCACCAGTCTGCATATCTGCGGCGAAATCACCTTACCGATCCATCATTGCCTATTGCGCAGCAAGCAGGCCGACGGCGAAATCAAGCGCGTCTATTCTCATGCCCAGTCCCTGGGGCAATGCCATGAATGGCTCAACCTCAACCTGGGCGGGATCGAGCGGGTCAGCACCGGCAGCAATGCCCAGGCGGCAGAGCTGGCGAGGCAGGATACGTTTGCGGTGGCGATAGCCAGCCAGCGCGCTGCCGAGATATTCGACCTGGCCGTCCTAGCTGAGAATATCGAGGACGATCCCAAGAACGTGACGCGCTTTCTCGTCCTCGCCACACATGAGGTCGAGCCTTCTGGCAAGGACAAGACCTCCTTGTTGCTGGCTGCCAAGAACGTGCCCGGCGCCGTGGTCGGCCTGCTCGCGCCCCTGGCGCAACATGGCGTTGATATGAGCAAGTTCGAGTCGCGCCCTTCCAAGCTGGGCATCTGGGAGTACGTGTTCTTCGTGGATATCGAAGGGCATTATCAGGACCCCAAGGTGGCAAAGGCATTGTACGAACTTGAACAGCGTGCTTCCTTGCTCAAGGTGCTTGGTTCTTACCCGGTTGCCGTAATATGATGCGGGTGTGCCAGATGCAACGTCTGGCGCGGAGTTAGCGCAAGCTGCATGATAGTATCTCGTTGCCTCGTTCCGGAAGTTTGGGGCGGCTAGTGCGTGCTTGCGAATTATCGGGGAAATGATCTGTTGTTGAAGGGGGAGTATGCCGATTAGCCAGAACTTGTTATGGTCTGCTTCGCTACGCAAATGGACGCTGAGTTTCGAGAACGAGCGGCTGGAAGCGCTTTATCAGTTGCATGCCATTTCCAGCCTGCGCAGGCATTCACGCTTGGCCCTGGTGGTCGGGGCCGTCATGACCATGCTCTACGGCTTGCTCGACCCGTTATTCGTCAAGCCGGATGCGTTCGTCCATGTCTGGTATATCCGCACCATGGCCGTGATGCTGTTCTTTGCGGTGTTCTGGCTTTCCTTCTATCGGCATTTCCTCAAGTACAACCAGCTGTTCCTGGCGGTGGTCGCCTTGTTCAGCGGCTTGGGTCTGCTGGCCCAGGTGAGCTACATGCCCGTGGCCGCCATCAATTTCTACTATACCGGCCTGGTGGTCATGGTGTTCTGGACGTATACCTTCTCGGGATTGCGGTTTTTCAACTCAACCCTGGTCGGCATCGTACTATTCTTGGTGTTCAACATCATGTTCCTGTTCCTGAGGTCGCTGCCGCCGTTACAGGTGCTGATTTATGACGTATTCATCCTCTCCGCGAATATTGTCGGAGGCTTCGCCAGCTATGTGTCGGAAAAGCAGAGCCGGGAATTGTTCTTGCGCGAGAAGGACCTGGACAACGAGCGCCAGCGCCAGCAGGAGCGGGCGCTGCACGACCGCCTGACCGGCTTGCCCAACCGTGAATTGCTGCTTGACCGCATCGAGCAGGCGATCAATTTCTCTTCACGTAACAACCAGGTCTGCGCCGGCTTGTTCATCGACCTGGACAAGTTCAAGCCGATCAACGATACCTACGGTCACCTCATTGGCGACATCGTGCTGAAAGAGGTGGCGACGCGCCTGAAATACACCATGCGCGAGGCGGATACCCTGGCACGATTGGGCGGCGACGAGTTCTTCGTGCTGGCACGCGATATCGGCAATGCGGAAGCCGCCGACATTCTGGCCGAGAAATTGAAACGGCAGTTCCTGGCGCCCATCATCCTCGACGGCTTGCCGCCGATCCGCGACCTGTCCGCCAGCATCGGCATCTGTGTTTTCCCGTACCGGGATGTGTCGGCGGTAGACGTCATCAGGCGCGCGGATCATGCCATGTATGACGCCAAGCGCGAGGGCAGGCGCGAATCAAGCTACGCTTGATCGCCCGTGTTCGAATTCAATACCATGTTCAAAGGAATACTATCGTGACCAGGCTGTGCGACCTCGCGCCGTCCAACATTCGCGCGATTGCGCCTTACCAGCCGGGCAAGCCGATTACCGAGCTTGCACGGGAGATGGGGCTCAAGCCGGAGGCCATCATCAAACTGGCTTCCAATGAAAATCCATTGGGCGTCAGCCCCAAGGCTTATGAAGCCATGCAGGAGGCGCTGGAGGATATCGCACGCTATCCTGACGGTAATAGCTTTGCCCTGCGCGACTGTGTATGCCGCAAATTCAAGCTGCAGCCGGATCAACTGGTATTCGGCAACGGTTCCAACGACATCCTTGAGCTTGCCGCCCGTGCGTTCCTTACGCCTGGGACAGAGGCTGTATACGCCCAGCATGCGTTCGCAGTCTATGCCTTGGTGACACAGGCCACGGGGGCGACCGGCATCAGCGTGCCTGCCCGCGATTTCGGCCACGACCTGGATGCCATGTTGGCGGCAATTACGGACAAGACCCGTATCGTCTTCATTGCCAATCCCAACAATCCGACCGGCACCTTGCTTGGCAAGCAAGCCTTGCGCGACTTCCTCGCCAAGGTGCCCAAACAGGTATTGGCGGTGTTGGATGAGGCTTATGACGAATATCTTGCCGCCGATCTCAAGTCCGAAGCATTTTCCTGGTTGGCTGAGTTCGATAACCTGCTGATTTCCAGGACCTTGTCCAAGGCATATGGCTTGGCAGGCCTACGCGTCGGCTTTGGCGTTACTTCGCCTGGAATTGCGGATTTGATGAACCGGGTGCGCCAGCCGTTCAACGTCAATAGCGTTGCCCAGGCGGCGGCTGTGGCCGCACTGGAGGATGATGAATTTGTCGAGCGCAGTTATGCGCTGAACCAGGCCGGCATGGTGCAGGTCACGCAAGGCTTGGCCCGGCTCGGTTTGAGCTATGTTCCCTCGTATGGCAACTTCGTCAGCTTCCACGTGGCGCAGGCCGGGGAGGTGTATCAGCAACTGCTCAAGCACGGCGTGATCGTGAGGCCGGTTGCGGCATATGAAATGCCGGACTACCTACGGGTAAGCATCGGCTTGCACGCGGAAAATGCGCGTTTCCTCGAAGTACTTGAACACATATTGAAAACGCGCGCTTAATTCCCCATCGTCAGGCCTCGCAAGAGGCCTGATTGCTTTCCGGCCCTTGTGAGAGCCTGTTCAATGTCTTTTCATGGGGCACGCATGGCCCTAAAACGCGTTCGATCAAGACGCAGTCTGCAGGTAATGCTTATTTGCCTTGGCAAGGACTGCAACGCCGAGCGGATGAGTTTTAGGGCCATGCCCTTTGGGTTGCTCCGGCAAGATAGCCGCTGCTGCGTTGCAAATCCTCGCCGGGCAATGAGCCCGTCTGCGGTTTGCGCCTTGCATCACCCACCTTGCCGGGGCAACGTGCCCATGAAAAGACATTGAACAGGCTCTTAGGGCTTGGTTCTCCTTGTTTGACTCATGATAATCATGAGATGACTTTCGGTGTTTTCGCACTGTTTCCTGAGGCGTCCTCATTGCACAATGCACTCACGTTGTCGTCAGGCGTTTTTGCCCGGCGGCAGCGATATAAATCAATCAATTTAAAGGAGAGTATTATGTGGACCAAGCCAGAAGTTACTGAAATGCGTTTCGGTTTTGAAGTCACTATGTACGTTTGCAATCGCTAAGCGAGTCGATTGTAAGTGACACGATAGCCGGGGACCGAGGTTCCCGGCAGTTCATCAGCAAAAATCGAATTCTATAAAAAGGCTGATATGCATATTCATGTTCTAGGATCGGCAGCAGGCGGCGGTTTCCCGCAATGGAACTGCAATTGCCCGAATTGCGATGGCCTGCGCAAAGGCACGATCAAGGCAAAAAAACGCACGCAGTCTTCCATCTGCGTCAGCGCCGACGGCATCAACTGGGTGCTGTTCAACACTTCTCCAGATATTCTGCAGCAAATCCAGGAATTTGCTCCATTGCAGCCTGGCCGTGCGATCCGCGATAGCGGGATCGTGGGCATCGTGCTGATAGACGCGCAGATCGACCATACGACGGGCCTGCTGATGTTGCGCGAGGGCCAGGTCAAGCGCGAGATTTACTGTACCGACATGGTGTACCAGGACCTGACCACCGGTAACCCCTTGCTCAATATTCTCGGCCATTATTGCGGCGTGAACCGCCACGACATCCCGATTGACGGGAAAAACAGCTTCAGCGTGGAAAATGCGCCCGGCTTGCGTTTTACTGCCGTAGCCCTGAAAAGTGCAGCGCCGCCGTATTCGCCGCATCGTAACGATCCGCATCCAGGCGACACCATCGGCGTGCTGATCGAAGATCTTAACCATGGCAAGAAGGCTTTCTATGCGCCAGGCCTAGGCGAGATCGAGCCTCACCTGCCAGCCCTAATGGAGCAGGCGGACTGCATCATGGTGGACGGCACGTTCTGGACCAATACCGAAATGATCGATATGGGCCTGATGACCAAGAGAGCCCGCGACATCGGCCATAACCCACAGTCGGGCCCCGGCGGCATGATCGAGGTGCTGGATTCCTACCCCAATGCGCGCCGTGTGCTGATCCATATCAACAACACCAACCCGATTCTGCGCGAGGATTCCGCAGAGCGCGCAGAACTGACAAAACATGGTATCGAGGTCGCCTATGACGGCCTGGACATTATTCTCTAGGAGAACGGCATGAACGCACCTGTGATAGGCAACACTCCCTGGACCCGCGAAGAGTTCGAACAGCAACTGCGCGACAAGGGCAGGGGATACCATATCTACCATCCGTTCCACGTGATGATGTACGAAGGCAAACTCACGCGCGAACAATTGCAATGCTGGGTCGCCAACCGCTTCTATTACCAGATCAGCATCCCGCAGAAAGACGCGGCCATCATGTCCAACTGCCCGGACAAGGAAATCCGCAAGGGCTGGATACAGCGCATTATCGACCATGACGGAGATGCAAATAACGTCGGCGGCATCGAGGCATGGATACAGCTCGGCCAGGCAGTCGGCCTGAGCCGCGAAGACGTGACTTCCCTCAAGTTCGTCGCACCCGGCGTAAGGTTTGCCGTGGATGCCTATGTCAATTTTGCCAAGCAACGGCCATGGCAGGAGTCGGTATGTTCCTCCCTGACCGAACTGTTTGCGCCGCATATCCATCAACAGCGCATCAGCTCCTGGCCCAGCATGTATCCCTGGGTAAAGGAAGAAGGGCTGGTCTATTTCAAGAAGCGCCTGACCGAAGCCAGGCGCGATGTCGAGCAAGGGCTTGCCGTGACCCTGGATTACTTCAGCCAGAGCCGTGAGTTACAGGAAAAGGCGCTGGATATCCTGCAATTCAAGCTGGATGTGCTGTGGGTCATTGCCGATGCCATTATGCTCGCCTCAACCAATATCAAGGTAGAACAACATGTCGACTATCTCAGACAACCACGATAAGGCAGATAACGCCAGCGTCGTCTCCTCAGGTGATATTTATGCCATCGCGCGCCATTACCGTTTCCAATGGGAAGAAGCGCAGCAATGCTACGTGCTGCTGTTTCCCGAGGGCATGATCAAGCTCAATGGCGGGGCGGGCGAAGTCATCAAGCGCGTGGACGGCCAGCGCAGCGTCGCTGACATCGTGGCCGATGTGCAGGCCGCCTTTCCCGACGTGGCGGACATCGAGGCCGATGTGGTTGCCATGCTTGACCTCGCACTGGAAAAGGCCTGGCTGGAAAAGCGTAATTAGCGGCCTGTGGCAGGCGCATTGCGGAAGGAGCAGAAAACATGAGTACACCGGTTCAACAAAACAACGGCGTTGCCGCCTCCAAGACCAACACCCAGCCCCTGTGGCTGCTGGCCGAGGTGACGTATCGCTGCCCCTTGCATTGCGCCTTCTGCTACAACCCCACGGATTACGACAAGCACACCAAGAACGAGCTGAGCACCGAGCAATGGATACAAGCCCTGCGCGATGCGCGCAAGCTTGGCGCATTGCAACTGGGCATTTCCGGCGGGGAGCCGCTCCTGCGCGACGATATCGAGGACATTGTCGCCGAGGCCGGCCGCCTTGGCTATTACACCAACCTCATCACTTCCGGAGTGGGACTCACTGAAAAGCGCATCAGCGCCTTCAAGGCGGGCGGGCTGGACCATATCCAGCTTTCCATGCACGACATCACCGAGGAAATCAACAATTTCATCACCGGCACCCGCACCTTCGAGCTGAAGAAAAAAGTCGCGGCCATGATCAAGGCCCATGGCTATCCCATGGTGCTCAACGTCGTGATCCACCGCTTCAACATCAAGCACGTCAAGGAAATCCTCGAGATGGCGGAAGCGCTGGGGGCGGATTTCGTTGAACTGGCGAATACCCAGTATTACGGCTGGTCCCTGGTCAACCGCAGCCAGCTTATGCCGACCAAGGAGCAGATCGACGAGGCCGAAGCCATCACCAATGCCTTCCGTGAAAAAGTTGGCAACAAAATGAAGATATTCTTCGTGGTGCCGGACTACTTCTCCAACCGTCCCAAGAAATGCATGAACGGCTGGGGCGAAGTGTTCATGATCGTCACGGCCAACGGCGACGTGCTGCCATGCCACTCGGCGCGCGTATTGCCCAACATGAGCTTCCCCAACGTCAAGGCCAACGGCCTGAAATGGGTGTGGGAAGAGTCGCCTGCCTTCAATAAATACCGCGGCGACGACTGGATGAAAGAACCCTGCCGCAGCTGCCCGGAAAAAGAGAAGGATCTCGGCGGCTGCCGTTGCCAGGCATTCCTGCTCTCAGGCGACGCCGAGGCGGCCGACCCGGTGTGCACCAAGTCGCCGCACCGGCACTTGATCGACGAAGCCATTGCCAACGCGCAAAAGCCTTACCTGCAGGCGCAGCCTATCTTCTTCCGCAATGACAAGAACTCTCGCAAGCTGATCGAGGGCGAGAATAGGGAGTTGGTGGAAGAGTTTCATGCCTTGCCTTAACCAACGAAAAAGGGGA
Organism: Methylobacillus pratensis; assembly: GCF_054072455.1. Classification (NCBI taxonomy): domain Bacteria; kingdom Pseudomonadati; phylum Pseudomonadota; class Betaproteobacteria; order Nitrosomonadales; family Methylophilaceae; genus Methylobacillus; species Methylobacillus pratensis. The sequence continues at coordinate 56,570 of NZ_JBSUSR010000005.1, read as the reverse complement.
GCGAAGGCTCCCCTTTCTGTTCCAGCCTTAGCGGCTTAATGTGACAGATGCAAGCCGCACTCGCGGTTTTCCTCGCCCTTGGTCGGGTCGAAGTAGTCGAAGTTGTTCGGCAAATTGTGGGCGGTGAGGTACTGGTACAAGTCTTTTGAACTCCAATGCAGCAATGGCGCTACCTTGATCAAGCCGTCCGGGTTGATGCTGACCGGGTCCATTTGGGCGCGTACTGCAGTATCGGTGGCGCGCAGGGCGGTGAACCAGACTTCAGGCGCCGTTTCACGTAGGGCGCGCGCAAAGGGTTCCAGTTTGACTTCTTCCGTAAACGCGGCATGGCGTGGATCATCGAGTGCCGGAACGGGGCCATCAACGGCTTCCTGATGTGCGCGGGAGCGCTTGGGCAGGTAGATGCTCAGGTTGAGTTTGAGTTGATTCGTAACCTCATCTGCAAAGCGGTAGGTCGCCTCGGTGTTGTAGCCGCTGTCCATCCAGATCACGGGAGTGTCGGGGCGGACTTTGGCGACCATGTGCAGGATGACGGCCTCGAAAGGGCGGAAGTTGGTCGTGATGATGGCTTTCTTGTTCAGGCCAAGTGCCCATTCCACCAGTTTTTCCGCGTCGCGTCCCAATTCTGCGTTGATTTTTGCCAAGTCCAGTTGCATGCTTTACTCCGTATTGATGGATCGACTAAAGTCGACATAAGGTAAGTGACTTATTGTAACAAAGCGCCGCTCCGATTACATTGGCACTAGCCTGGTTGGAGGCTATCCATTATTGGCCGTATGGGGAATGTTGGAGCGGCTTATAAAAAAATCAAACGCTTAGTCTATGGAGGTAAGGGATGTTCAGTGCGCTGCTACAAAACCAGATCCAGAAGAGTTTGACCGGCTTGCCCGTATCCGTGAGCTGGAACGGCGAATTACTCGCAGGCGATGCGGATGCCAAGGTATCGATCCTGGTGAACGATGCCAAAGTCCTGGCCGTGCTGGCCAAGCCGACATTGGGCGGGCTTGCGCGGGCCTATGTCGAAGGCTGGGTGGATTTGCTGGGCAAGGCGCAGGATATCTTGTCGCTGGGCCAGGCCTATTGTGGGGTGGATGCGAGCAACGATGCCGAGACACGCAAGGACTGGCGGTGGTGGCGCCATACCCGCAGCCGCGACCGCCGCAATATCACTTACCACTATGATGTTTCCAATGATTTCTACGGGTTGTGGCTGGACCGGCGGCGGGTCTATTCCTGCGCTTATTTCGCCGATGGCGACGAAAGCCTGGAGCTAGCCCAGGAAAAAAAGCTAGACCATATCTGCCGCAAGCTGATGCTGAAGCCGGGCGAGCGATTCCTTGATATCGGTTGCGGCTGGGGCGGCCTGGTGATGCATGCCGTCGAGCATTATGGCGTCAAGGCGGTGGGCATTACCTTGTCCGACAATCAGCACGCGCATGTGCAGCGCATGATAGATGAACGCGGCTGGCAGGATAGGCTGGAAGTCAGGCTCATGGACTACCGCGACCTGCCCGGGCATGAGACCTTCGACAAGATTGCCAGTGTCGGCATGTTCGAGCATGTCGGCCGCAAGAACCTCCGGCTGTATTTCGACAAGATATACAGCCTGCTAAATAACGGCGGGCTGGTCATGAACCACGGCATCACCTCGGTGGCAGTGAAGAGCAGCGGGCTGGGCAACGGCATTGCCGAGTTCATCGATGAATACGTCTTTCCCGGCGGCGAGCTGACGCATGTGTCCAACGTGCTGGCGGAGCTGTCCCTTTCTGGCCTCGAGCCGCTGGACGCGGAAAACCTGCGTCCGCATTACGGCAAGACGTTGTGGGAGTGGGTGGAGCGCCTGGAGCAGCATCGCGAGCAGGCGTTGTCCATGATCGGCGAGAGCAAATACCGCATCTGGCGCATCTATATGGCGGGTTCGGCGTTCGCGTTCGATCACAATTGGCTGTCCCTGTTCCAGATCGTCGCCGGCAAGCCCGATGCACAAGGCATGCTGGATTATCCATACAACCGTAGCCATATTTACCGTTAGGCGATATTCTTGAGGTTTTTGCCGGGCTGGCCCTGGCAGGGCTTACCGGGGAAACATGCGTCATTCCATTTTGCTGGTGTACGTGCTTGCAGGCCTGACGGCGCTGGCACCGTTCGCGATCGATACCTACCTGCCTGCCTTTCCCCTGCTGGAGCGCGATCTTGGCGCTTCCACGGTGGAAATCCAGCATAGCCTCACCCTGTACCTGCTGCCTTACGCGTTGATGACGCTGTTCCATGGCGCCATCAGTGATGCGGTAGGCCGCATCACGACCATACGCTGGGGGTTGGGCATCTTCATCCTCGCCTCGATAGGCTGCATGCTGGCGCCCAATGTGGAGACGCTGTGGACCATGCGGATTCTGCAGGGGCTCTCGGCCGGGGCCGGCAATGTGGTGGCGCGCGCCATGGTGCGCGATCTTTTCCAGGGTGTGGAGGCGCAGCGCGTCATGGCGACGGTGCAAATGCTGTTCGGTATCGCCCCGGCGGTGGCGCCCATCATCGGTGGCTGGCTGCTCGGCATCCACTGGCAGGCAATCTTCGGCTTCCTCGCGCTGTATGCGGTACTGATCGCGCTTGCGGCATCGAAGTATCTGCCCGAGACCATGCCGAAGGAAAAGCGTACGCCGTTATCGGTGGCGAACGTATGCCGCAATTACCAGGCAATTTTCAACCATAGGGAATTCAGCTTGCTGGTGTTGGCAATCGGGGCGAATTTCTCGGCATTCTTCCTCTATGTGCTGGCGAGCCCGGTATTCCTGATCCATCACCTGGGCCTGAGTTCGCAACAGTTCGCCTGGATGTTTATTCCCACGGTTTGCGGCACGGTGCTGGGGTCATGGCTTGCCAAGCGCGCGGCGGGCAAGTATGGCGCACGGCAGATATTGCGCTTTGCCTATGCATGGATGGCCGCAATGGCGGTGCTAAACCTTGCAGCCAGCTTGTTGCCTTTTACCCACGCCGCATTGAATATCCTGCCGGTCGCCTTGTTCAATATCGGGCTTGCGCTGGCGATGCCCTTGCTTTCAATCAGCGCGCTGGACTGCCATCCGCGCATCCGCGGTACGGCAGCGTCCGGGCAGGCGTTCATGCAAATGCTGCTGTCGACGGTTTCCGCCGGACTGGTGGCTCCCCTGGTCTGGCATCATCCGGCAGGGCTGGCCTTGGCGATGCTTGGATATTTGCTGTTAGGCTGGCTTGCTGCCAGGCGTACCAAGTTGTTCAAGCATGCGCATGCCGGGCCAGGATTGCCCGAGCAATAAAGGCGGTAGCCCTTTATAATAGCGAACTTGACTGGCCGAACCGGCTTCAACTGCATTCAACCAGGCAGCCTGGCTGCCAAGAACTCGAGAGGTTTTCATGGTAATCAAACCCCGCGTGCGCGGCTTTATTTGTGTTACGGCACACCCTACCGGCTGCGAAGCCAACGTCAAGCAGCAGATCGACTACGTCAAAGCGCAAGGCGCCTTCAACGGCCCCAAGCGCGTGTTGGTGATCGGCGCATCCACCGGCTATGGGCTGGCAGCGCGCATCAGTGCCGCATTCGCGAGCGGCGCCGCGACAGTAGGCGTGTTCCTGGAGCGTGCTGGCGAGGGCAGCAAGCCGGGGTCGGCTGGCTGGTACAACTCCGCTGCATTCCACAAGTTTGCGGAAGCGGAAGGGCTGTATGCCAGCAGCGTGAACGGCGATGCGTTCTCCGATGCCGTGAAGCAGCAGACCATAGACATCATCAAGCGCGACCTCGGACAGGTCGACCTCGTGGTATATAGCTTGGCCGCGCCGCGCCGTACCCATCCCAAGACCGGCCATGTTTACAACTCCACCCTCAAGCCCATAGGCAAGACCCTGCACCAGCGCGGCCTGGATACCGACAAGGAAGTGGTGAAGGAAAACGTGATCGAGCCTGCCACCGACGAGGAAATCGCCAATACCGTCGCCGTGATGGGCGGCGAGGATTGGCAGATGTGGATAGAGGCGCTGGACCAGGCCGGTGTGCTGGCCGATGGCGCCAAGACCACGGCCTTTACCTACCTAGGCGAGAAGATCACGCACGATATCTACTGGAACGGCACCATAGGCGCGGCCAAGAAGGACCTGGATCAGCGCGTGCTGGAGATTCGTGAGCAACTGGCCGCCAAGGGCGGCGATGCGCGCGTGGCCGTGCTCAAGGCGTTGGTTACCCAGGCCAGTTCCGCGATTCCGATGATGCCGCTCTATCTCTCCTTGTTGTTCAAGGTAATGAAGAAGGCAGGCACGCATGAAGGCTGTATCGAGCAGGTCGACGGCCTGTACCGCGACAGCCTTTACAACGACAAGCCGGTTGTGGACGAAGAAGGCCGACTGCGCGCCGACTACAAGGAATTGGCGCCTGAAATCCAGAACGAGGTGGCAGCGTTGTGGGACAATGTCACGGATGAAAACCTGTACGAATTGACCGATTTCGCCGGCTACAAGTCAGACTTCCTGCGCCTATTCGGTTTTGGCGTGGAGGGTGTCGATTACGAGGCCGACGTGGATCCTGAAACCCCGATTCGCAACCTGAGCCAGGTTTAAAAATCTAGGTATAAAAACGACAGCCAATAAAAAAGCCCACGTTAGTGGGCTTTTTTATTAAAGCGGAAAGCGTTGCTTGTTTGCTTATTTATTCGACCAGCAGGTCGCGCTTGCCCGTGGTGCCGTTGTTGGCGTCGGCGTCGGGCAGGGGAGCCTTGCGCGCAGTGATGGACGGCCAGATTTGCGACAGGCGCGCGTTCAGCTCGATGAACTCTTGCTGGTCGTCAGGCACGTCATCCTCGGAGAAGATGGCTTCAGCAGGGCATTCCGCTACGCAAAGGGTGCAATCTATGCATTCATCCGGATTGATTGCCAGGAAGTTGGGGCCTTCAACAAAACAATCCACCGGGCAAACATCGACGCAGTCGGTATATTTGCACTGGATGCAGTTCTCGGTTACTACGTATGCCATTTATATTCCTCTATGGGTCTTAGCACTACTTAATATAATGCTCGGATTATAAGCGATATTAAATACGGTATTTATTGATTTTAGCAATAAGGCTGTTTGGTTTTGCCGATACAAATCAGGCCTGTGCCATCCCTGCGCCAACGGTATTGTTGGTCGCTTCATCGATAATAATGAAGGAACCGGTGGCACGGTTGACATCGTAAGGGTCGACCATCAACGGTTGCGCCAGCTTGAAGCTGATGCGGGCGATATCGTTCATGTTCAGGCTGCCCTCGGCTGCCAGTTGCTCGGTGGTGTTGACATCGATCTTGTACTCGATGTTGCCCACCTTGGCCTTGGATTCGCGCGTGGTATGGCGGATGATGTAGGTGCGGGCGGGCGAAAGCGGGGTTTCGGACAGCCAGCACACCATGGCATTCAACTGCTTGACCGGGGCAGGCGCTTCAGCCTTTTTCACGATCATGTCGCCGCGGGAAATATCAATCTCGTCCTCGAGCAGGATGGTGATGGATTGCTCGGTGATGGCATGTCGCAGCGTCACGTCGCCAAGCTGGATCGCCTTGACGCAGGAATTCAAGCCGGATGGCAGCACGGTGACTTCGTCGCCCACGGCAATGTCGCCGGACTCGACGCGGCCCATGAATCCGCGGAAATCATGCAACTCGGGATCGTCGGAAGCGTGCGGGCGGCAGACGAACTGCACGGGGAAGCGGAAGGACTCGGTGCGTTCGGAATGGGCCGGCGGGGCCGATTCCAGCAGTTCCAGCACCGTAGGGCCCTGGTACCAGGGCATTGCATTGCCGCGATCCACGATCATGTCGCCGTTGAGGGCGGACATGGGCACGAAGTGGATATCGCGTCCGTTGCGCTGCAGGCCGATCTGCTCGGCGAATTCCAGGTAGGTGGCGCGGATGCGCTCGAATTCGGACTGCGAGTAATCCACCAGGTCCATCTTGTTGATCGCGACCACGATATGCGGGATGCCCACCAATTGCGCCAGATAGGAGTGACGGCGCGTCTGGGTCAATACGCCCTTGCGCGCGTCGATCAGGATGATGGCGAGGTTGGCGGTGGAAGCGGCTGTGACCATGTTGCGCGTGTATTGCTCGTGACCGGGGGCGTCGGCAATGATGTACTTGCGGGTGCCGGTGCTGAAGTAGCGGTAGGCGACGTCGATGGTGATGCCTTGCTCGCGTTCCGCCTGCAGGCCGTCGGTGAGCAGGGAAAGGTCGACGGATTCCATGCCGCGCTTTTGCGAGGTGCGTTCGATCTGGGTCAGGGTGTCCGCCAGGATGGTCTTGGTGTCGTACAGCAGGCGGCCGATCAATGTGCTCTTGCCGTCATCCACGCTACCGCAGGTCATGAAGCGCAACAGGCTGTCGTTGTGCGCAGGTAGATTTTCTAGTTTGGACATCTTCAGTACTCTTTAAACTTGTCGCTATTCAGCTGGTTGGTTGGTCGGCTGATGAATCTGGCCGTCATCTGCAGTGCGTAGTGGCCTAGAAATAGCCTTCCTTCTTGCGTTGCTCCATGGAGGCGTCCGAGGTCTGGTCGTCCAGGCGCGTGGCGCCGCGTTCGGTGATGGTGGTGGTCGCGGTTTCCAGCACGATCTTGCCCAGGGAGTCGGCATCGCTAGGCACAGGTGCCGTACACGTGATGTCGCCGACGGTGCGGAAGCGCACCTGCATGCTGATCACTTCTTCGCCAGCCTTGGGATGGTTGATGACCTCGCCGCTGGTAAGCGGCACGTTGACAGGGAAAATCGCGCCGTTGCGCATCACGATATCGCGATTATGCGCGAAGTAGATGCTGGGCAGGCCGAGCTGCTCGCGTTCGATGTATTGCCAGACATCCATTTCCGTCCAGTTGGAAATCGGAAAGGCACGGATGTTCTCGCCCTTGTGCGAACGGGCATTGTAGAGGTTCCACAATTCAGGGCGCTGGTTCTTCGGGTCCCATTGGCCGAACTCGTCGCGGAAGCTCATGATGCGTTCCTTGGCGCGGGCCTTTTCCTCGTCACGGCGTGCGCCGCCGATGCAGCAATCGAAGCCGAACTCCTCGATAGCTTCCAGCAGGGTGACGGACTGGTGCTTGTTGCGGGATTCGTCCGGCGATTTCAGTACCACGCTGCCGCGCTTGATGGAGTCTTCCACCGAGCGCACGATCAGGCGCTCGCCGAGCTCGGCGGCACGCTGGTCGCGGAAGTTGATCACTTCCTGGTAGTTGTGGCCGGTGTCGATATGCATGAGCGGGAACGGAAAGCGGCCCGGGCGGAACGCCTTTTCTGCCAGGCGCAGTATGCATAGCGAATCCTTGCCGCCGGAAAACAGCAGCACGGGGTTGGAGCATTGGCCTGCCACTTCGCGCAGGATATGGATCGCTTCCGCTTCAAGCCAGTCGAGGTGGGAGAGGGTGGATTGGGTCAAGGTCGTCATATCGATTTTGTGCTGAAACTGTTGCTGTCTGTCAGCTCACATCTCCAGTTAGGATTCCTAAAACAAAACTACAACTTGCAAAGCCAAGCTGGCGTAGTCGTGGTGGCCAGCCGGCATACGGTTTACTGCGCAGTAGGCTGCCGGTTCACGCGGCGCCAGACGGGCAGTTGCTCGTCAACGGCGCCTTGGTAGGGCTGGCTGAAGTCCTGCAGGCTCGCCAAGGCGTCTTCCGCGGAGCGATCGGCGCGGATCAGGTAGCTGTTGAAGCCGCAGCGCTTGAGGAAGAACAACTGGTCGCGTAGCACATCACCGAATGCGCGCAGGATGTTCTTGTAATGGTAGCGCGTGCGCAGCAGGTTGCCGATCGAGAAGATACGGCCGTCGGCGAAGCGTTCCACGTGCACGGCGATCAAGGGCAGGCTGTTGATGTCCTCGACCGAGCCGACCAGGTCTTCCAGCAGCTCATGGGTGTCGAGCCAGATGCCCAGCTCGCCTGCGGCATGGCGTGCCGCGAGTTCGGCCTTGCGTTCGCGCCATACGGCCAGCGGCACCAGTATCTTGCCGGTGGCTGGGATTTCGGTATTGGCGATCTGCTCGGCGGTGTGGCTGGCTTCGCCCGTGAGCTTGAACAGCACCACCTTGCCGGCCTGTTTCTTGACGACTTCTTCGCCGGCGGGCATTGTGACCAATGCCCATTCGTCCTCGACGATGGCATTGTTCAGGATCAGGTTGGACTGATGGTCAGGCATGAGCTACTTCCTTTTTCTTCTCGCCATAAACATGCGTCTTGAACGGGGCAACGCCAATGCGCCGCACCGTATCGATGAAGCGTTCCTCCGGGGTGCGCTCGCGCACATAGACATCGATCAGCTTCTGGATGACGCCGGGCATCTCTTCAGCCGCGAATGAGGGGCCGAGCACGCTGCCCAGGCTGGCATCGTTGCCTTGCTTGCCGCCTAGCGTGACCTGGTACCATTCGGAACCGTCCTTGTCCACGCCCAGAATGCCGATATGGCCCACATGGTGGTGGCCGCAGGCATTCATGCAACCCGAGATGTTCAGCTCGAGTTCGCCGATGTCGTAAACGTAGTCCAGATTGTCGAATTGCATCTGGATGGCCTCGGCAATCGGGATGCTCTTGGCATTCGCCAAGGCGCAGAAGTCGCCGCCGGGGCAGCAAATGATGTCGGTCAGCAGGCCGATATTGGCGGTAGCGAGGCCTGCTGCGCGCGCCTTGTCCCACAGCGGGAAAAGGTCGGACAGCTTGACGTCGGCCAGGATCAGGTTCTGCTCGTGAGAGGGACGTACCTCGCCGAAACTGTATTCGTCGGCAAAGTCCGCAACGATATGCATTTGCTCGGAGGTAATGTCGCCGGGCGGATTGCCATGCGTCTTGAGCGACAAGGTCACGGCGCGATAGCCAGGCTGTTTATGCGCATGAGTATTGCGCTTTACCCAGGCAGCGAATGCGGGGTTGCTCGCGACTGCGCTATCAAAGCCGGCGTCGTGTTCCGGCAGCGTTTCGTACGGCATTTGGGTGAAATACTTGCTCACGCGGGCGAGTTCGGACTCGGTGATGGTATTCGGGCTGTCCTTAAGGTATTGCCATTCCTCTTCCACCTGGCGGCGGAACTCTTCGATCCCTAGCGCCTTAACCAAGATCTTGATACGCGCCTTGTAGGCGTTGTCGCGACGGCCGTGCAGGTTGTAGACGCGGATGATGGCTTCGCAATAGGTCAATACATGCTGCCACTCCAAATGTTCGCGCACGACGGAGCCCAGGATGGGGGTACGGCCCAGGCCGCCGCCTACCCAGACGCGGACTGCCATCTTGTCTTCCTGGTCGCGATAGAACTCCAGGCCGATATCGTGCGCCTGGATCAAGGCGCGATCCTGCTTGGTGCCCGAGACTGCAATCTTGAACTTGCGCGGCAGCAGGGCGAATTCAGGGTGGAAAGTGCTCCATTGGCGGGCGATTTCGGCGATGGCGCGCGGGTCGACCACTTCGTCGGGCGCAACGCCGGCGAACTGGTCGGTGGTGATGTTGCGGATGCAATTGCCGGAAGTCTGGATGGCGTGCATTTGCACGGTGGCGAGCTCTGCCAGGATATCGGGTACGTCTTCCAGCTGGGGCCAGTTCAATTGCAGGTTTTGACGGGTGCTGAAGTGGCCATAGCCGCGGTCATAGCGCTTGGCGATGTCGCCGAGCTTGCGCAGTTGCCTGGAAGATAGCATTCCGTAAGGGACTGCGATACGCAGCATGGGGGCATGACGCTGGATGTACAAGCCGTTTTGCAGGCGCAGCGGACGGAACTCCTCGTCGGTCAGCTCGCCCGCGAGAAAGCGGCGAGTCTGGTCACGGTACTGTTTGACGCGCTCGTCTACGATGGCCTGGTCAATTTCGTCGTATTTATACATGAGCTCACTTTATGCTAGAACAAATTTCAAACCGATCAGCAAGAGGATCAATGCCAGGATCGGGCGTAATACTTTTTCCGGAATTTTGGCACTCAAATGGCTGCCAATCCAGATGCCTGGCAGCGAGCCGATCAGCAGGCTGCCGAGCAATACAAAATCCACGTGACCCAGCGTCCAATGCCCGATGCCTGCGATCGCAGTCAGCGGAATGGCGTGGGCGAGGTCGGTGCCCACGACTTTCAAGGTGCTCATCTTCGGGTAGAGCAGGAGGATGGCAATCGTGCCTAGCGCCCCCGCGCCCACTGAAGATAATGTCACCAGCGCTCCTAGTACGGCGCCAGTCAAGATAGTGGCAGCGACTTGTGTCGTGCCCGTGAAGCGGCCGGTGCTGATGGCACTTTGCTCGACTTCACGCTGCTTGTTGCGCATGATGACGCTGCGGATCAGCAGGGCACATGCGGTCAAAATCAGGGCAATACCCAGGGCATAGGTAATCAACCCGCCGATTTCCTTGCCCACGGCCATCAAGTGCTTGATGACGTAAATCGTGATGACCGATACCGGCAAGCTGCCAGCCGACAGCAACCCGACGACCTTCCAGTCGACTGACTTGTGAGTGCCATGATGCACCCAAACGCCGCCGGTCTTGGTTAGTGCCGCGAACAGCAAGTCGGTTCCAACTGCCACTACTGGCTTGAAGCCAAACAGGAATACCAGCAGAGGCGTCATCAACGAGCCGCCTCCCACTCCGGTAATGCCAACAAGAAAACCTACGGCAAAGCCGGAGAGAATGTATCCTATGTCCATGAGTTGATTGTTGTTTTTATCTGGGACGTCTGGTTGTCCAGTTAAAAAACCATGCCAGAAAAAGCCTTACATTATAACAGGTTAATTAAAATTTTTCATAGTATGTTATTCTATACATATGTGATTTTGTTATAAAACCAAGGCTGAATAAACACATGAAAATACATCAATTGCGGTACATTCGCGAAGTTGCCCGCCAGGGCTTGAGTGTATCCCTTGCGGCTGATGCCTTGCATACCTCCCAACCGGGGGTAAGCAAGCAGATCCAGCTGCTTGAGGACGAGTTGAGCCTGCAAATATTCAAGCGCAATGGCAAGAGGCTGATCGGCGTTACAGAACCGGGCCAAATTATACTGCAGTTGGCTGAACGCGTCATGATGGAGATGGACAACATCAAGCGCGTCGGCGATGAGTTTTCACATGAGGATTCCGGCACGCTGACCATTGCCACCACCCATACCCAGGCGCGTTATCGCCTGCCTGCGGCGGTGAAGGAGTTCATGCAGCGCTACCCCAAGGTCAAGCTGACCATCCACCAGGGCAACCCCACGCAAGTGGCTGAGCAGGTGCAGAAGGGGGAGGCCGATATCGGCATCGCAACCGAGTCCATCAGCAGCTTCACCGACCTGCTTTGCCTGCCTTGCTATCAATGGAACCGTTGCCTTGTGATGCCGCAGGGCCACCCCTTGCTGGCGGAACAGCCCATCACGCTCGAGAAAATCACGCGCTACCCCTTGATCACCTACGATTTCGCCTTCACCGGCGGCTCATTGGTAAGCAAGGTGTTCGAGAAGGCGGGCCTGAACCCGAACGTGGTATTGACCGCGATTGATGCCGACGTGATCAAGACCTACGTCAACCTCGGCCTGGGCATTGGCTTGCTTGCCAACATGGCGTACGACCCGCAGCGCGACAGCCACCTGGCGATGCTGGACGTGAGCGACCTGTTCCCGCCCAGCACGACTTATATCGGCTTGCGCCGCGACGCCTACCTGCGCGGGTATTCTTATGCGTTCATCGAATTGCTGGCGCCGCATTATCCTCGCAAGGCGGTGGAGGCTGAATTGAAGACCGGCTACAACGCGGCGGAACAATAAACGTTCATGCGGTGATTGCCGAGGTTGCCGCTGTGCATTTCTGGTATTGTTGAGCATCTGTTCAATTAATAGTTCTTTAGAGGTTGTATGAAACCGACTCCTTTAGCTAAAAGCGCGGATTTCCTCTACCTGCTGCCCAAAATGGCGAACCGCCACGGCTTGGTGGCAGGCGCGACAGGGACCGGCAAGACGGTAACGCTGCAAAGCATTGCTGAAAGCTTTTCGCGCATGGGCGTGCCGGTGTTCATGGCCGACGTCAAAGGCGATTTGGCCGGCATCAGCCAAGTGGGCGGCGGCAACGCCAAGATCGATGCGCGCGTCGCCCAGCTCGGCCTGACCGATTTCAGCTTTGCCGCCTGCCCGGTGACCTTGTGGGATGTCTTCGGCAAGCAAGGCCATCCGATCAGGACCACCATCGCCGAGATGGGGCCGTTGCTGCTCGGACGCATGCTCAACCTCAATGACGTGCAGTCCGGCGTGCTGACCGCCGTATTCAAGATTGCCGACGACCAGGGCTGGCTGCTGCTTGATCTCAAGGATTTGCGCGCCATGATCCAGCACGCGTCCGAAAATGCCGCCCAATACAGCGCGCAATACGGCAACATCTCCAGCGCCAGCGTGGGGGCGATCCAGCGCGCCCTGCTGCAGCTCGAACACGAGGGGGCGGACCAGCTTTTCGGCGAGCCGGCGTTGAACCTCGAAGACATGATCCAGACCGACCAAAAAGGCTGGGGCGTCGTGAATGTGCTGGCAGCCGATACCCTGTATAAGTCTCCGAGGGTGTATGCGACCTTGCTGCTGTGGCTGTTGTCCGAGCTGTTCGAGAAACTGCCGGAAGTAGGCGACCTGGAAAAACCCAAGCTGGCATTCTTCTTCGACGAGGCGCACTTGTTGTTCAACGATGCGCCCAAGTCTCTGCTCGACAAGATCGAGCAAGTCGTGCGCCTGATCCGCTCCAAAGGCGTGGGCGTGTATTTCGTCAGCCAGAATCCGCTCGATATTCCCGATGTCGTGCTCGGCCAATTGGGCAACCGCGTGCAGCACGCATTGCGCGCATTCACGCCGCGCGACCAGAAGGCGGTCAAGGCCGCGGCTGAAACCTTCCGCGCCAATCCCGCGGTGAAGGTCAGTGAAGTCATCACCGAGCTTGCCGTGGGCGAGGCATTGGTGTCATTCCTCGATGAGCAGGGCCGCCCGACCCCGGTCGAGCGTGCGTTCATCTGCCCTCCAGGCAGCCGTATCGGTGCCGTGACGCCGGTCGAGCGCGAGCAGCTCGTTAAGAGCTCCATCGTGTACGGTCACTATGAAAACAGCATAGACCGCGAGTCCGCCTATGAAATCCTCAAGGGCCGTGCCACGGAAACGCCCACTGAGCAACAGGAGGCCGACAAGGGCTTTGACTGGGGAGACTTGTTCGGCGGCAATGCAGAAAAGTCCGGCAAACCGTCCAGCCGCCAGGGAGTGCTGGAAACTGCCGCCAAGAGCGCCGCGCGCGCAATCGGCTCCGAGTTGGGGCGGCAGATATTGCGCGGGGTTCTGGGTTCCATTCTCGGGGGCAAGCGCCGCAAGTAACCGGCGGAATTAAGTATGCAGTGGTAAAGGTCGGGTAGTTTGCAGATCATCGTACAGCCAGGTCAGGCAGAACAGACCATCAATAAATCCCGTTTTGTCGCGATCGCGGAATATTGCGCAGATGAGCGTGCCGTCGGCATGTCGCTGCGCCGCTTGGCGGCAGCGCACCAGAGCGCACATCATCTCGCCTATGCGTTTCGCCTCAAGACGCCCCAAGGCATCGTGCAGCGCTTCAGCGATGCAGGCGAGCCGTCCGGCACGGCGGGCAAACCTGTGCTGCAATTCCTCGAGGGCCGCGATCTCATCAACGTCTGCGTCGGCGTGATTCGCTATTACGGCGGCATCAACCTCGGCACAGGCGGCCTCGTCCGCGCCTATGGCGGCACGGCAAAAATGGCGCTGGACACCGCGCAGATCGGCCCTTTCGTCGAAATGCAGAAAATTCGGATTGATCTGGATTACAAACAACTAGATAGCTTCGTGCGTGACATAGCTAGAATGAGTGGAGAGGTTTTGGATAAGGCGTTTGGTGAGCATGTAACGGTTATTGCGACCGTGCCGGTGAGTGAAATATCTAATTTGCAGCAGAGGTATGGGTAACCCTATATCACTCTTTTGATGAGTTTTCTCTTTCATTGCTGTCAAGATCTTAAACTACTACATTCTAATCAAGCCTAAATAATAAGCTCGCTAAAGGAGGGGAGTATGAAATTAAATAGTCTGAGTGAGGTATTTGAACGCCGTCTGTTGCGTATTCCTGATTACCAGCGAGGTTATGCCTGGAAGGAGCATCAAGTTGAAGACTTTTGGGAAGATATTCTTCAACTTGAAAATGATCGTATTCACTACACTGGAGTTATTACTCTGGAGCCTGTGAAGTCCAGCTTTTATCAGAAGTGGGAAAAAGATCTTTGGCTAATCGAAGGTGTAGGTTACAGGCCATTTTATGTGGTAGATGGGCAACAACGGCTTACTACATCAATGATCCTTCTCCAAGCTATATTGGAGTCGGTTCCAGAAGGTACCGAGCTAAACTATAAATCGATCGCCTCGATTCGCAAAGATTTCATATTTTATGAAGCGGATAATAAGCTGCAACAAAGCTTTATCTTCGGCTACGAAAAAGATAATCCTAGTGATGAGTACATGAAAACCAAAATATTCGGTGAGTATTCTGGTTCTAATCAGTTTGTGGAAACACTTTACACCCGTAATCTTAGCTTTGCTAAACAATACTTCAAAGACCGCTTAAAAAAGATTTCTGTGGATGAAGTTGCTTTGATATATAAAAAGTTAACTCAGAAACTGAAGTTCAATTTGTATGAAATCGATGAAGAAATTGATGTTTTTGTTACGTTTGAAACAATGAATAATCGCGGGAAGCCATTAACTAGTTTAGAGCTTCTAAAAAATAGACTTATTTATCTGTCAACTTTGTTCAAAGATAACGATGGGCGAGAGCAGCTTAGGATAAATATTAATGATGCATGGAAAACCATGTATGAATATTTAGGTAAGAATCCAGACACACCATTGAACGATGATCTTTTCCTCCGCAATCATTGGACAATGTATTTTAAATACACTCGTGAAAAAGGGGATGATTACATTAAATTTTTGTTGGATGAAAAATTCAATGCAAGAAATGTAACACATCCAAAATTGCCAAGTGATGAGCTAAAAATTGAAGAAATATCAGACTATGTAAGAAGCCTGCAAAAATCAATTATTTACTGGTTTTACATTCATAATCCTTACTACACACAGTCTAGTGAGTTGACAGACTCTCAGCGAATTTGGCTTGATAGGCTTGATCGCCTGAGTTTCAGGTCATTTAAACCGTTAATTCTCTCAGCTTTTGTTTCTGCACAAGATCCAGATCAGATTACAGCGTTATTAAAATCTGCTGAGCGATATAACTTTACTTTATTTAATCTAAGCCAGAGGAGGGCCAATACTGGTGACACTGAGTTTTTCAGTATGTCACGGGATCTACTAACAGGCGATAAAAGTATCGTAGAGGTTCTGGAGTCCATTAATCGCTGGATTGAAAAGTATTACGATCCTAACAAGTTTTTGGCGCAGATTAAAGAAAAGTACGATCTTGATAGATATGGTTTCTATCATTGGGATGGGATTCGATACTTTTTGTTTGAGCACGAACAATGGCTTAGAGAGAAGGGTCGGCATGCTACTGGCAAACTTTCATGGGAAGTTTTGAAA
The DNA here is from genome assembly GCF_054072455.1 of Methylobacillus pratensis. Taxonomy (NCBI): domain Bacteria; kingdom Pseudomonadati; phylum Pseudomonadota; class Betaproteobacteria; order Nitrosomonadales; family Methylophilaceae; genus Methylobacillus; species Methylobacillus pratensis. Next base: position 41,022 of record NZ_JBSUSR010000005.1, on the reverse strand, counting down.
TCGAATAAAAAAGATCATGTGACACTTGAACATATATTTCCACAGACACCCGATGATGTTTATTGGAGGAAGCACTTTGATCATTTGGGAGTGGAGGAAAAGCGTTATCTAACACATTCTTTGGGCAATTTGCTTCCGCTATCGCGTTCAAAGAACTCTGCGCTACAAAATGATGCCTTTCCTAACAAGGTTAATAATGGTGATGGTGTTGGTTATTACAATGGGTCAGTGTCAGAAAACGAAGTGGCTCAGTGTTTAGAGTGGACGCCAACCAAAATTCTCGAGCGGGGTTTGGACTTGCTGAGCTTTATGGAGCAACGGTGGGGTATTGTGTTAGGCGATTCTGAATTTAAAGTACAGCTACTTCAGCTTGCTAACATCAACTTTTCAGATTCGGAATATCTATCATAAATATCAGCAAGTGCAGGGTTTATAATCAATAGGGTATTGCACCTAATAAGCAATAATTATTCCTCGATGTAGACCAGAGAATTAAGAATCTGACTCAAAAAAACAACTCCACGTATTTATATGTATATGTGGAGTTGTTTTTTTTTATATCTGCAATTAGACAGCTGTTGTTAATTTATTACTGCGCTGGTGCTGGCTCTGCGACGAAAATCTCCACGCGGCGGTTCTTGGCGCGGTTGGCTGGCGTGTCGTTGGCAACCAAGGGTTCGTGCGAGCCGCGGCCGTCAATGGTGAAGCGGTTGGCGGCGATGCCGCGCGCGGTGAGGTAGTCGCGGGTATTGGCAGCGCGGTTCACGGACAATGGGTTGTTGATGGAGTCGGAGCCGGTGTTGTCGGTGTGGCCGATGATGGTGACCAGGGTGCTGGGGTTGTTTTTCAGCGTGGTCGCGAAATTATCCAGCACGCTACGGAAATTGGGCTGGATATCGGCCTTGCCGGAGGCGAAGGAGATGTCGCTGGGGATGTTCAGCTTGAGCTGGTTGTCTTCGGTTTGGGAGACTTGCACGCCAGTGCCTTGCGTGGCTTCTTCCATCTGGCGTTTCTGCTCTTCCATGCGTTTGGACCAGACGTTGCCGGCGATGGCGCCAGCGCCTGCGCCGACGGCGGCGCCAATGGCAGCGCCCTTGCCCTTACCCGCAATCGCGCCTACCACTGCGCCGGTGCCGGCGCCGATAGCGGCGCCCTTGGCGGTGCCTTTCTGCGTTTCAGACATGTTGGCACATCCACCCAGTGCGAGAGTGGCAATCATAGCGCTTATAGTGAGTTTTGTTTTCATGATTTTCCTTTGATTGTGGATAACGCAACGGTTTTTTGAGTAGCTTAAATGCTCATAAGTTCGCTGCGCATACAGTTTGCAATTGTTAATGATCTGCACAGCCCATATGAAAAAAGCCCGGCCAATGGCACGGGCTTGGATGCTGCCAGTAGACAAGGTTATTGCTTGAATACCAGGATTTCACCCTTGCCGTCGTTGGCGATGTCGCCGGCATAGCGCTGCACGCGGTTCTGGCTGATCGCGGCGAACTTGCTCGGCAGGTTGCGGAACGACTTGAACATCAGGCTGAGGAAGGGCAGGGTGTGGGTGCCGCAGTCCTGCAAGGTGGCATGCAGCTTGGGTTCCTGGTTCAGCAGCAATGTGCCGCGGCGCATGCCGTAGCCCACATATTCGCCGACGTTGCCCAGCACGCCGATGGTGCCTGCCAGCATGCGCGAGGCGAGGTATGAGCCGGCGTTGCCCTCGATGAGGATGATGCCGCGGCGCATCTGGTCGCCTGCGCGCTCGCCGACGTTGCCGCTGATGAGCACGATGCCGCCCTTCATGCCCTTGCGGTCACCGGGCAGCGCTGCGGCGAGGAAGTCGCCGACATTGCCCTTGACCTCGATCAGGCCGCCCGCCAATCCGCTGGCAAGGAAGGCGTCGGCATCGCCGTTGAGCACGATGAGGCCGTTGCGCATCTGCAGGCCGAGATAGGAGCCAGCGCCGCCGTTGACGGTGATGCGGCCCGACTTCATCTGGCTGCCGATGAAGTCCAGTTTGCCGTTGGCGTTGTTGAAGACGATGTTTGCGGCATCGTTGCCCGAAATGTCGAACAGGCTGTCCGCACGCAGTTTCTCGCGGCCGCTATCAAGCAGGATGGCACCGATGTCCGCCAGGCTTTTGCCTGCCAGGTTATCGGGGGTGAGCGGGGACAGGTCGACCCGTTGCTGCAATGTTGTCTTGAGAGTGAAGGTCAAAGCGCTCATGCCATGATCTCCCTTAGTTTGAAGTGGTAGGGTCCGAGTTTGCCGCCGTAGTTGCCGGCGGAGATACGCTTGATGCCGTTCTTGGCGCCGAGCTCGCATGCGGCGGCGATGCCGGCGCGCATGGCGACGCGGATGTCGGGGTCGGTGAGGCCGTCGATGACGATTTCCATCACCGATTCGATCTCAGGCGAAAGCTCGGTCTTGGTGATGCCCTTGAGCGTGGGGCAGAACGCATCATTGGTCGATGCGATCAATGCCTTGTACTTGGAGCCGACCTTGGAGCCGGAGCGCACCACGCCGCCGGGGAACGGCATGATGACGTTGGGCACCTTGCTCATGGCGTCGATTGCGGCTTCGCATGCGGCGAGCGCTTGCGGCTGGGATTCCGCTAGGATCAGAAAGTTGCCGCCGCCCACGGAGCGGATCATGCCGGTGCTTTCCTCGGTGAGGAATTCGCCGTCCATCACCGGTACGCGCCAGTAGCGCTTGCCGTTGAACACCTTGGAAATCTGGAAGCCGTCGCCGAAAAACCGCAGGTTTTTGCCGAGGTTGATCTTGGTGATTTCTGGATAGCCTTCATCAATGCCGGAAAATGCCGCGGCAGTTGGACAGGTCAGCACGCACTGGCCCATGCGGGTTTCGAGCTGCTTGATCAATACCGCGCTGCTCATCGCGAACATGAGGATGGAGACGCCCGGGCGGCCGTCCGGGGTTTCTTCCGGGGCCAGCTCGCGCTCGATGCCTGCTTCCACGCCGCAGGCAATTACCGAGGTGGCGAAGCCGGTCATGGCGCGCGCTGCGTTGTAAGCCCAGCGCAGGTTTTGCGCGGTGATGATGACACGGGTGCCGCGCATGCCGAAGGCTTCGGCAAAGGTATCGTCTATGGTTACGCCGTTGATAATCATTATGCTGTCTTCTCCCTGCGACCCTTGGCTTCCTGAACAATCACCTTGCCGCGGCCGCCGTCTTCAAGCTCGGCGGCGTTGACCTTGTAGTTTTCCATGTTCATGGTGTGATAGCGGTCGAAATATTGCTTGAGATCCTTTTCAATGCTGCGGTCGAAATCCGGTTTGACCGTATGCGTGCTGCCCCAGGTGACCTTGACCACCTGGCCGTCCCTGACCACCAGTTCGCCGTCCTTGAACACATAGTCAGGCTTGGAGAACATGGCTTCGCGATCCGGATTATCGGTGTAGACCGTGATGTCGGCGGCACCGCCAACGCCGAGATGGCCGCGGTCGTGCAGGCCGACCAGCTTGGCCGCTCCGGCACGCGTCATGACGGCGATTTCGTACAGGCTGTATTCGCGGTCGATCGAGGTCAGCGTGCTCATGGCCTGGGCATCCAGGTTGAGCTTGGTGAACATGTCGTTGCGGAAGCTCTTGTCCATCAGCAGGCGGATCAGGTGCGGATAGCTGGTGAAAGGCGCGCCGTTCGGGTGGTCGGTGGTAAGGAAGATGCGCCATGGGTCTTCCGTCAGCAGGAAGATTTCCAGGCCGATCGCCCATTGCAAGGCGTTGACGAAGTTCTTGTCCTTGTACTTGAACGGCACCACGCCGCAGCCGGAATCGCACTCGATGTCCATGAGCACGGCCTTGTTCGGGTGCGCATGGCCGGAATTGGCATACTGGCGCATGGTGTCGCCGGAGGCGGTGACGGTCTGGCCGAACAGGATCTGGCCGACGTCTGCGGATACGTTCTTGTGCTTGTTCAACGCCTCGGCTACGGCGGCAGCGCCGGAGGAGAACTTGCGGTCGCCCTCGGTGCCGTAGCTGTGGAACTGGATATGCGTGAGGTGGACCGGGTAGCCTTCCACCGCGCCCATGGTCTTGAGCGTGGTCTCGACGTTGCCGGGCACGCCCAGGTTGTTGCCATGCACATGCAGCGGATGGGCGATGCCCAGCTCGTAGACCGCGCGGGTCAGCGCTTGCAGCACTTCGCGCGGCGTCACCTGGTAATGCACATTCTCCTCGTCCAGGTTCAATGCGCGCTGGTTGAACTTGAAGGCGTTAATGCCGCCCGGGTTCACCACCTTGATGCCGATGGCTTGCGTCGCGTGCAGTATCCACGCGACGTAGTCGTTGATCGCGTTCTGGTCCTTCTTCGCGGCGAGCATGCGCAGGAAATAGTCGTCGCTGCCGAGCATGGCGTAGCCGCCCTTGTCCAGGATGGGGATGTCGCACATTTCCAGGTGCGACTGGCGCGCATTGACCGGGGAGAGCGCCGGCTCGAAGCCTGCGGTGTAACCCATTTCCGCGTAGCGGTAGCCGGTGTTCAATGTCGAGGGGGCTGCATGGCCGCATCCGGCGCGGCAGGCGGCCGTATGCGTGGTGGCGGAGCTGCGGTGGTCCTCGGGCAGCATCAGGCGGGCGATATTGACCTTGCCGCCGCCGATGTGGGTATGCATGTCGATCGCGCCCGCCATGACCACTTTGCCGCGCAGGTCGTATTCCTGGTCTATGGTGTCGTTGTCGCCCGGGCGGTCGATGATGCGGCCGTCGCGGACGTAGATGTCCATGACCTTGCCGTCGATCTGGTGCGCAGGGTCGTAGACCCGGCCACCTGTCAGTTTAATCAGCATGTTTCTGGTTCCTTGACTTGCTTAAGCGGCCTTGAGTGCGGACTCTATGGCAGAGAGCACGTCGGCGAGTGTGGGCAGGCTGGTGTCGCGCAGTTTGCGCAATGGCAACGTTACCGAGCTGTCGCTGCGGAATTGCGCGCCGTTTGCTTCCAGGCCGGGAATCGCGATCGGGATGAACACCTCAGGCGCTTGCTCGAACTGCATGGCCGGATGGCCGATGACGATGGTGGGCGCCTTGCTCTTGGGCGGCACGCGCTCCGGTTTGAAGCTGTTGATCCAGACCAGTACGTCGGTCTCGCCCTCGGCCAGCAGGCGCGAGGTGTCGTAGTGGTAGGGGTCGTAGTCGGGGTAGCCGCGGCGGTAGGAGTTGCGGAACGGATAGCCGCTGATCCAGGTGCTGACGTTGTAGGCCGTCACGTCGCCGTCGTTGCCGCTCAGCGGCAGGCCGGCGCTACGCGTGGTCTTGTTCAGCTCCTGCACCACGCCGACGATGTTCTGGATGGAAAGCTCGGCATGCGGGAAATCCAGTGCGCTGCCGGTCCAGGCGAGCACGCTGTACTTGGCTGCCTTGAGGCGCTCTGCGAGTTTTTCCAGCGACTCGCGGGCGATGCCGGCGACATTGTCCGCCTTGAGCGGCTTGCCGGCGACGATCGCGCGCAATGCGGCCAGCACCTCAGGCACGCGGTCAAGGTCGCAAGGCAGCACGTCGGGTTGCTTGCCGTTCGGCGAAACGCCCGGCGCGGTATTGAGGTCGCGGCCGCCCAGATAGACGATTTCGCGGTCGGCGGTGTTCTCGGTGAACATTGCCTCCTTGTTCCAGATCATGCGCTCGAAAAAGCGCGGGAAGTAGCTGACGATATCGGTGCCAATCACCACCAGCAGGTCCACCCGGTTCTTCACTTCGCTCAGTGTGGTGACGAACCAGCCGGAATTCTGCATGACCAGGATGTTCTTCATCGAGCTTTTGGAGTTCATGTGGTCGATGGTGGCGCCGGAGGTTTCGGCGAGGTTCATGACTGCACGCATGCCGTAGACGTCTGTCGCCAGGCCGGACAACAAGGGGTGCTTCGCGCCGCGCAACAGGCCGCTTGCTTTCTCGATGGCGGCTTCCAGCGTGGCTGCCTCGCCATTGATGGCGGAAGTGGCGTTGCTGGAAGGTTGTTCGAAGAAGGCTTTGCTTTGGGGACAGTGCGGAGATTGCAGTGATAAGTTGCCGTTGGCATCCCGCGAGAGCGTGAGATCGTCGCTCAATAGTCCGTCGGCAGGATAGGGCACAGCTTCCAGCGATGCCGCCGGAAATTGGGTTGATTGCGTCATGTTCTCCATCCGAAAACTGGTTAGTTTTTCAAGGTTCGTGCCTCGGTCAGGCACGCTGCAAGATTATACCCCTTGATCTTGCCCGAAAACAGCTTCAAGCGCGACCATGCCGTTTTGTGCCAACAAACTTTATCTTGAGGGAGGAGAATAAAAATCTTACTCGAACTTTTTAAACTGTATAAGGCTGGGCTACAATAACGGATTATTGGCATCACAAGTGCCGGTTTCTCGCAAGCTGAAGGAATTCATCATCAATAAGCAGGGCGTCAGTGTTGTTACCACGGCACGATTGCACATGGGGTTTTTTGATCTCAACGGTAATTTGGGTCGCAAGTTCGGAAGTATCGGCGTATCGTTGGATCAACCGGCGACCTCCCTGCGCGCTTTTCCCGCATATGATATTCAGGTGGAAGGCCCCGGCGCCAAGCGCGGGCTGAAAATCGCCACTTCCATTGCCGACGCGCTGCAATTATCCCAGGGCGTGCATATCCAGATCGAGAACGCGATTCCGGAACATGCCGGGCTGGGCTCCGGCACTCAGATGTCGCTCGCCATCGGCAGCGCAATCAACCGATTATTCAATCTTGGCCTGAACCTGCGTGATATCGCAGTGCTCACCTCGCGTGGCGCGCGCTCCGGTATCGGCCTGGGCACTTTTGCCCAAGGCGGCGTGATCGTCGACGGCGGCCGCGGCGAGGGCACGGATGTACCGCCCATCATCGCCCGCGCCGAATTTCCTGAGTGCTGGCGCATCATCCTCATGTTCGACCGCAGTCATACCGGCGTGCATGGCGCGGAGGAGCGTGAAGCGTTCCGCCGCTTGCCGGAGTTTCCCGCCGATAGCGCGGCGGTGCTGTGCCGCCATTTGCTGATGCAGGCTTTGCCTGCCCTGGCCGAGCATGATCTGCCCGCTTTCGGGCAGGCGATACGCGAACTGCAATGGCGCACCGGTGACCATTTTGCTCCGGCTCAGGGCGGGCGATATGCCAGTCCCGTGATTTCAAGGATACTGACCCAATTGGAAGCCGACGGCATCGATTGCGTCGGCCAAAGCTCATGGGGACCTACAGGTTTTGCCGTCTGTGCCGATGAAACAGATGCACGAGTGCTGCTGGAAGCGCTAGAATCCCGATATTCCCATATTCCTGAAGTGGAATTTTTGTTGTGCAGAGGGATCAACTCAGGCGCGCAGATCAGTTCGTGCTCAATGGAATAGTGTCTTGAAGATTTTTGGAACCATCAGGTTTTTGAAACAATGGCAACAGCCATTATTTACTCAACGTAAAGTACCGCATTAATGAGGGCAAGCGAAATGGAAGGGAACAAATTGGAAAAGCCTTATGTACTACACTTTATCACGCCATCGAAGAATGCCAGTCCGTTCGACGTGAACATGGCGTACGATGCGGGCTACGACGCAATTGCACAATACACCAACGTGCAATTGAACGAAGTCACCGGCCTGGTGCAAGATGCCATTTTCTCGCGCGGTCCTCGCGGCGTATGGCGCACCGGCATGCTGATCGGCGGCCGCGATGTGGATCTGGCGATGGACATGCTGGAAACCGCCAAGAAATCCATGGTGCCGCCTTTTGAAATCTCCGTGTTTGCCGACCCGTCCGGCGCGTTCACTACCTCTGCCGCAATGATGGCGCGTGTAGAGCAGTTGCTGATCAAGAACTTCGGCGGCACTCTCGAGGGCCGCAAGGTGAGCGTATTCGGCGCGACCGGCCCGGTGGGCGGCTGCACTGCCGTGATCGCCTCCAAGTATGGCGCAACCGTGCAGATGGTGGCGCACAAGACCATGGCGGATGTCGAAGAGAAGGCTGCAGCCTACAACAAGCGCTACGGCACCAGCATCGTCTGTGTCGATGGCAGCAACGACGAATTGAAGACGCAGATTCTGGCGAGCACCGACATTGCGCTTTGCTGCGCGGCGGCAGGCGTGCGCGTGCTGACCATCGAGCAGATGAAGAAGTCCAAGACCCTGAAGGTGGTGGCCGATGTGAATGCCGTGCCGCCGACCGGCGCGGAAGGCGTAGGCGTGATGGCCGACGGCGTGCTGATCGAAGGCACGGAAATCTACGGCGTGGGCGCTTTGGCGATCGGCAATATCAAGTACCAGACGCAGCAACGCCTGTTCAAGCGCATGCTGGAAGGTCAAAGCCATGTCTACATCGACTTCATGACGGCTTTTGAACTTGCACGCAAAGACCTCGTGTAATCACGCTGAATAACAAGATCGCGATCGTGGCGGCGAATGCCCGCCCTTATGTCGTTGCAGCCTCGGCAGCAGGATTCCAAGTCCTGGCTGCCGATGTTTTTGGTGACGAGGATACCTTGCTTGCCTCAGACCGGCATTTGCTGCTGGACTATGACAGCCGAGGATTCTCTGCCGATGCCGTGAGGGATTGCCTCCTGCCCGCGATTGAGGAGTTCGGCGCCAGCCGCTTGCTGTACGGCAGCGGTTTTGAAGCCCAGCCAGCCTTGATTGCCGAGCTTGCTTCGCAGGTAGACTTGGTTGGCAACTCTGCGGAAACCGTGGCCGCCTGCAAGGATGCACGCCGTTTTTTTCAGGCATGCGTTCAGCACCGCATCCCGGTGCCGGAAACTTGCTTTGCTCAGCCATTGGCTCAATCTCTGCCAGCTGCAGAGGCGGCGCAATGGCTGAGCAAAAGGCAGGGCGGCTGCGGCGGCATGCATATTGTCCCGGCTGGATTGTCGACGGCGGGAGAAGAAAACTATTTTCAGCGCAAGGTTGATGGACAGCCGTTTTCCTTGCTGTTTCTTGCGTATGAGGGCGGTATTCAACCGCTAGGTTTCCAGCGGCAGTTATTGTCTCCTCTGGATTCCCTGCCATACCGTTATGGCGGCCTCGCCGGACCGGCCGTAATGGCTGGGGCTGTGACTAAGGAACTGATACGCGCTGCCGGGTGCCTGGCCGACGCATTCGGTTTGCGCGGCTTGAACAGCCTGGATGTGGTCGTGGACGGCGAGCAATTCTGGGTGCTGGAAGCCAACCCGAGGTTGAGTTCCAGCCTGGGGCTGTATCCAATGGAAATGCAGGCCGAGTGGCTGGTTTGCCATATATCGGGACAGCCTGCCAGTTTCACGTTGTCCGGGCGAATCCAAGCAACGGCGAATCTGGTATTCTACGCTCCTTTCGATATCCGCATTCCGGGCGGCTTCTCATGGCCGGAATGGACGATGGACAAGCCTTTGGCCGGCAGCACCATCGCACGGAACATGCCCTTGTGCAGCATTGAAGCCGAGGCCGACAATGCGCAGGATGCCGAAGCGCTGGCAAGAACACGAATGACATTATTGAGCGCTATGCTCCAACCATATTCCAACCCTTGATAGATAAATTTAGGAGAACTCCATGTCCGAGGCTGTGATCGATACCAGTTATTGGCCTAGCGTCAACCAACTCACCAATCCCTTGGTCAAGCACTTGGTGGATAATGCCAAGACCCTGCGCCTGCTGGTGGAAAAGCTGCCCAGCGGAGCGACCGTCATCGATGCGGGCATCAAGGCCGAGGGCGGCCTGGAAGCCGGGCGCCTGATCGCTGAAATCTGCATGGGCGGCCTCGGGCATGTCAACCTGCATTCCTCCAGCACTTTCCCGCACTGGCCATGGACGCTGTCCGTGCATTCCAACAACCCTGTGCTTTCCTGCCTGGGCAGCCAGTACGCCGGCTGGAGCCTTTCCCATGAAAAATTCTTCTCCCTGGGCTCCGGCCCGGGTCGTGCGCTGGCTGGCCGTGAAGAGTTGTATAAGGAGCTGGGCTACAAGGACAGCGCCGATGCCGCAGTGCTGGTGCTCGAAAGCGACAAAGTGCCGCCGCAGGAGGTGGTCGAGAAGGTTGCGCGCGATACCGGCGTCAAGGCGGAGAACCTGACTTTCATCCTGACCCCGACCCGCAGCCTGGCCGGCACCGTACAGATTGTGGCGCGCGTGTTGGAAGTGGCATTGCACAAGATCCATACCTTGCACTTCCCGCTGGAGCACGTGGTCGACGGCGCAGCGAGCGCGCCGTTGCCGCCGCCGGCACCTGATTTCCTCATCGGCATGGGCCGCACCAACGATGCCATCCTGTTCGGCGGGCATGCGCATATCTTCGTCAAGGGCAGTGACGAAGCGGCAGCCAAGCTGGCGAAGGAATTGCCAAGCAGCGCTTCCCGCGACTACGGCCGTCCGTTCGCCGAGGTGTTCAAGGCGGTCAACATGGATTTCTACAAGATCGACCCCTTGTTGTTCAGTCCGGCCGCAGTGACGGTGACAGCCATCGAATCGGGCAAGAGTTTCACCGGCGGCAAGCTGGATGCTGCCCTGTTGGACCAGTCGTTCGGCTATAGCGCATAGTGGACCACCGCATTCCGGTTTTTACCGATGATCCCGGCTGGCATGGCAAGCGCCTCAAGGAGGCGTTTGCCAAGCGTGGATACGAGGCGGTATTCGTCTCGCTCAAGGACTGTGCGCTCAATCTCGGCCTTGGTGCCAACCAGCCGGCAGTCCTGATCCCGGGGTTTGAAGATGCCCTGCCAAAGGGCGTGTTCGTGCGCGGCGTGCCGGGCGGAACATTGCAGCGCGTGATTGCGCGGCTCGATATCCTGCATGCGCTCAAGCTGCTTGGCGTGGTGGTCTATAACGGCGGCCATGCAGTCGAGCGCACCGTCGACAAGGCCATGACCAGCTTCCTGCTGCACCTCAACCAGGTGCCGACGCCGCAAACCTGGGTTTGCGAGTCTCGTTACCAAGCGCAGGAAATCTACCTCAGGGAAACCATGGCCGGCCGGCAATTGGTGCTCAAGCCTTTGTTCGGCTCGCAAGGGCAGGGCATACGCAAGCTCACGCACGAAACCGCCTTCCCCATTCCCATGGAGCAATATGTGGACGGCCTGTACTACCTGCAGGCTTATGTGGACAGCGGCGAGGGCGCCTGGCATGACCACCGGGTGTTCGTCATCAAGGGTCGGGCGGTTGCCGCCATGATCCGCCATGGCAGCCACTGGGTGAATAACGTGGCCCAGGGCGGCCGTTGCGAGGCGGTTGCGACCGAGGGTGAGCTGGCCCAGCTGGCGGAGGCCGCTGCCAGGGCGGTCGATGTGGACTATTGCGGCGTGGATATCATCCGGGACGGTGCCGGCAAGCTTTATGTGCTGGAAGTCAACAGCATCCCGGCATGGAAAGGCCTGCAAGGGGCAACCGGCCTGAATATCGGGCAGCTCCTGGTCGACGATTTCCTCTCCCGCATCCATACGCAACCTGCCTTGACGGCCGTTTCATGAGCAGTCCCCAGCTTGCCGAAGCCTTCCGTGCGGCATGCATGGCGGAGCTGACTAGCCTCAAGCCGGGCAATGTGCATATCTTTGCCGACGGTCACGGCATGGTGGTGCAGGAGTTCATTCGCAGCGCCGATGCTGTAGCCGGCGTTATTGCGCAGCCGGGGCTTTCGGTGGGGCAGCGCATCCTGGCATCCGTAGAGGCCACCTGGCAAGTCGTGGACTGCAATACCAACCTCGGCATCGTGTTGTTGGCTGCACCCTTGATCCATGCCGCCTTGTCTGATGCGGAGGGTTCGCTGCGCCAACAATTGCAGCAGGTGCTGGCGCTACTGGATGTCCATGACGCTGAGCTTGCATTCAAGGCCATCGTCCGCGCTTCCCCTGGAGGCCTGGGCGAGGCTGGCGAGCATGATGTGCGCGAAGCGCCGAGCATTACCTTGCTTGAGGCAATGCAGGCTTCTGCCGGGCGGGATCGTATTGCCTGGCAGTATGCGCACGGATTCGAGGATGTGTTTGGCGTCGGCCTTGACGCGTATAGGCAGGCGATGGAGAAATGGCAGAACCCTGCCTGGGCGACAACGGCGCTTTATTTGACGCTGTTAAGCCGCTTTCTCGACAGCCATATCCAGCGCAAGTACGGCCAGTCGCAAGCGGAAGAAGTCAGCAGCCAGGCGGCTGTGCATCTGCATGCGTTGCTGTCGCAGGAAAATCCCAAGCTTTACCAGCGGGCATTGCTCCAGTTTGATGCTGAGTTGAAGGAGCGGAACCTGAATCCAGGAACCAGCGCAGACCTGACTGTCGCCACCTTGCTGGCGTATGAGTTGTCGAGACGCGATGATCTATAGTTATGCATAAAATTCAGTTATACTAGCCCGATTCCTTTGGCGGGGCCTGGGCCTATTCTTGGCTGAACAGCCTCCCAGTCGGGCAAGCAAGTTTTCAAGCGTAATATTTCTGTATTTTCTCAAGGAGGAGCAATATGGCTAATTTATTCGATCAACTCAAGGAATTCACGACGATTGTTGCGGACACTGGCGATGTGGAAGCGATCAAGAGCGTTAAGCCTTACGATGCAACCACCAACCCATCCCTGTTGCTGAAGGCAAGTACCATTCCTCAATATGCTCCACTGATCGATGAAGCAATTGCCTACGCCAAGTCCCAAAGCAGCGACAAGGCACAACAAATCGAAGACGCTGCCGACAAGCTGGCTGTATTGATCGGTCTGGAAATCCTCAAGCACATTCCTGGCAAGATCTCCACCGAAGTGGACGCACGCCTGTCCTTCGACACCGACGCAATGGTGCAAAAGGGCCGCAAGCTGATTAAGCTGTACGCTGATGCCGGCATTTCCAAGGATCGCGTACTGATCAAGCTGGCTTCCACATGGGAAGGCATCAAGGCTGGTGAGATCCTCGAGAAGGAAGGCATCAACTGCAACCTGACACTGTTGTTCAGCTTTGCCCAGGCTCGTGCCTGTGCCGAAGCCGGCGTGTTCCTGATTTCCCCGTTCGTCGGCCGTATCCTCGACTGGTACAAGGCCAAGACCGGTGAAACCTACACCGCTGAAACCGATCCGGGCGTACTGTCCGTGCGCAGGATTTATGCATACTACAAGGAACACGGCTACAAGACCGTCGTCATGGGCGCTTCCTTCCGCAATACCGGTGAAATCACTGCCCTGGCTGGTTGCGACCGCCTGACAGTGTCTCCGAACCTGCTGGAAGAGCTGAAGGCGACAGAAGGCAACCTGCCACGCGTACTGGTGGATAACGGTGCTACCAAGCAGCGTCCTGCCTTGCTGACAGAAAAAGAGTTCCGTTTCGAACAGAACGAAGACGCCATGGCGACAGAAAAGCTGGCTGAAGGCATCCGCGGTTTCGTGGTTGACCAAAACAAGCTGGAAAAGGCATTGGCTGAAAAGCTGTAATGACTTCAATCGCCTGCGTGTCAATGCCTCATTGACGTTGACACGCGGCGCTCTTGGCGATTACCATTGCCGTTCCGCTTTTGTATAAAAAGTAGTTTTTATTTTCAGTAGTACTCAATTTGTAACCCTTTTGGAGGAAGTATCGTGGCATTGACACAAATGGCATTAGATTCACTGGATTTCGACGCAACCGTTGCGCTGGCTGAAAAGGTAGCTCCACACGTTGACATTCTCGAAATCGGTACACCATGTATCAAGCACAACGGTATCAAGTTGCTGGAAACTCTGCGCGCAAAGTTCCCTAACAACAAGATCCTGGTTGACCTGAAGACCATGGATGCTGGTTTCTACGAAGCTGAGCCTTTCTACAAGGCTGGTGCTGACATCGCTACCGTTCTGGGTGTAGCTGATCTGGGTACCATCAAGGGTGTGATTGACGCTGCTAACAAGTACGGCAAGAAGGCTCAAGTCGACCTGATCAACGTAGCTGACAAGGCTGCTCGTACTAAGGAAGTTGCTAAGCTGGGCGCGCACATCATCGGCGTTCACACTGGTCTGGACCAACAAGCTGCTGGTCAAACTCCATTCGCTGACCTGTCGACTGTTACCGGTCTGAACCTGGGTCTGGAAGTTTCCGTCGCTGGTGGTGTTAAGCCAGCTACCGTTAAGCAAGTTAAGGACGCTGGTGCTACCATCATCGTTGCTGGCGCTGCTATCTACGGTGCTGCTGATCCAGCTGCTGCTGCTGCTGAAATCACTGGTCTGGCTAAGTAATCTTTCGCTTAAGCCAAGCTAAAAAAATCCACCATACGTAGCTCTTCCGAGCTAAGTTGGTGGATTTTTTATTATGGCCTTTTAGAATTTCATCATCGTTTAATTAAGGTGAATGCTATGAATAAATATCAAGAGCTCGTGGTCAGCAAACTGACCAATGTAATCAACAATACAGCAGAAGGCTATGATGACAAGATTCTGAGCCTGGTTGATGCCGCCGGCCGCACTTTTATCGGTGGCGCTGGCCGTTCCCTGCTGGTTTCCCGTTTCTTCGCCATGCGCCTGGTGCATGCCGGCTATCAAGTGAGCATGGTAGGCGAGGTTGTTACTCCTAGCATCCAGGCTGGCGATCTTTTCATCGTGATCTCCGGTTCCGGCAGCACGGAAACCCTGATGCCTCTGGTCAAGAAGGCCAAGAGCCAAGGCGCCAAGATCATCGTGATCTCCATGAAGGCGCAGTCTCCGATGGCGGAACTGGCTGACCTAGTGGTGCCGGTCGGCGGCAACGATGCACATGTATTCGACAAGACGCACGGCCTGCCTATGGGCACCATTTTCGAACTGTCCACATTGTGGTTCCTCGAAGCGACCATTGCCAAGCTGGTAGACCAGAAGGGCCTGACAGAAGAGGGCATGCGCGCGATCCACGCCAACCTCGAATAAGCCTTGGTTTTAATAACCAAGCTGAAACCCGGATGCGCTGAAAGGCCTCCGGGTTTTTTTTATTGTTTAATGTTCAATCTTGTGTGAACTTCTATTTAAAGTATCACACTAACTCGCCGTTACCATGCATATGCTCATGCTCATCATGGTGAGCAGGCCTGAATAGGTCCGATGCTAATTTTGTATGGAAGCAAATTATTTATGTGGCAATTCACATAGTTTTCATAAACTATGTATAATATTTGCAAACTTTTCAGGCTTGACGTTAAACAGACGTAAAGCAGTTAGATGGCATAGCTAACCCGGCAATGTCGACGTGTTTCTACGGAAACTTTATATTGGAGAATGAAATGGCAGTTATTGATCGCGTTTTAGTAGGTGAAGCTCTTGTTATTGACAATCGTCCTGACGGCAGTGGCCTGGACCTGCTGAACGTAGCTCACATCGATCTGATTATTGGACCTCGCGGTAGCGCTGCAGAAGACGCTTTCTGCCGCACCTTGACCGACCAGAAGGAAGGCGTGAACGGTCTGTTGGCTATCGTGGCTCCTAACCTGATGGTGAAGCCTGCTACCGTAATGTTCAACAAGGTTACCATCAAGAACGGCAAGCAAGCTGTTCAGATGTTCGGCCCAGCACAACGCGGTATCGCGATGGCTGTGATGGATTGTGTTGCTGACGGTACAATTCCACAAGAAGAAGCTGATGACGTATTCATCTCCGTAGGCGTGTTCATCGACAGCCGTGCTGATATCGATGAGCGTATCCAAGAGTGGAACTACCAAGCTACCAAGCAAGCGATCAAGAACGCTGTCGCACGTGAGCCTAAGGTGGCTGACGTACTGAAGAGCTACAAGGAATCTGCTCACCCATTCCAAGCTAAGTAATCCTTTAGCCTGGGAGATCCGATATCGCCATCATGATATCGGAACACAGAATCGACGCCCTGATATTCCGATATCAGGGCGTTTTGTTTTATGGGGCAAGCAAAGCGCGCAATGCGGTTTTATCCAGGCTGCCGTTGTGCAATGCGCTGGCGACCAAGGTGCCCTTGATGCCTTTCTCGTTCAGCAGTTGCAAATCGCCCAAGTGGCGTACGCCGCCAGCCGCATAGAAATTGTACTTGGGACACTGGGAGTGGAAATGAATCAGTTTATCCATGTCGGGGCCGTTATGGCTGCCGACGTGCGGCAGGCTCATGACGATCACGTCCCGGGGCCATGACGCTGTGTTGTGCAATAGCTCGGGAGGCCCTTGATACCCGGCCGCAGTGAAGTCCAGCGACAGGATATGCCGGCCCGCACATGCCTGGGCAAGCTGGTGCCAAGCGACTATGTCAGGGATGCTTTCAGTGCCAAGTACCGGGCGCAAGCGTGTATGCGTCCAATGCTGGATATCTGCGACGGAGCTGATGCCGGCATCAATCCAGATTTCGAGGCCGGGATGTCGGGAAAGCAATGTGTCGACCAGGTTGCGATGGTGTCCGCGGCCTTGTATCGCGTCCAAATCGGCAATGTAGAGGATAGGGAATGGGTATAATCCCAGCAATGCTTGAACAATCTCCGAAGCTTCGCTGCCGTGGCAAAGGTTGGAAACAATCGGCTGGTAGTGCGCACGGTCTCCCTTGCGCGCATGCACCACGGCGCCACTCATCAGATCAATCACGGGTATGACTTGCAAAAACGCTCCTTTTCCTTCGGCCGGGTTGCCGGCCGCAATGCGTATCCTGGTATGTGAATACCTTACCGCAGGGGGATTATACCGCGAGCCCATTCCAGCATCGTTGGCGCAGGAGGCCCTCCTGATGCGCGATGCCATGTTGGATGCCGTGAGCGGTGTTCCTGGCGCGGAAATCCTGTCAGCGCACGATGCGCGCTTGCCGTTGCCGCGGCATGTATCGCGGTGCCATGTGCTGAAAGAAGATGATGTGCCATGGCAAGTGTGGGCTGCGTTGATTGCAGAGGCAGACCTGGTGTGGCCGGTTGCGCCGGAAAGTGCCGGCGCCTTGTGGCAGTTGACGAAGCTGGCCGAAGCATCGGGCAAGCCCTTGCTTTCAAGCGCGAGCGAGGCAGTCAGGGTGGCCGGCAGCAAGTGGCTGACGTATCAACAATTGCATGCCGCGGGTGTGTCCGTCGTGGAAACGGTGCTGGCTCCGCATCGCCCCAGTGATGACAATAGTGCAGGCAATGCCTGGGTGGCCAAGCCCGATGACGGCGTGAGTTGCGACGGCGCCAGATATTTCCCTGATGACCATGCGTTGGAGCAATGGCTGCGCGATGCGCCGGCGGATCATGTCGTGCAGCCTTATGTGGAAGGGCAGCCAGCCAGCCTGACCATGCTCTGCCGTGGCGGCGAGGCCTGGTTATTGACGTGCAATCAGCAACTGATTGAGTTCGAGCAGGACAAAATATGTTATCGCGGCGGCATCGTGAACGGCGCTATCGGGCATTGGAGCAGTTTTGACCTGGTTGCCCGCCAGGTTGCCGCTGCCATGCCGGGATTGTTCGGCTATGTGGGCGTCGACTTGATCATCGGCAACGATGGCGGCTTGCATGTGCTGGAGGTGAACCCGCGCCTGACCACTTCTTTCGCCGGGCTGCAGGCTGCCATTCACCATAACCCGGCGCGGTTGCTGTTGGAGTTGTTTTATAATGAGGCCTTCAAGCTGCCGGCTGGATTGCAGCGCAACCGAATTGAAATCAATCTGAATGAGTGAAACAACCCCTTCCTTCCAACAGTATCTTGGTTGGGACATTGGTGGCGCCAATCTGAAAGCGGCCTTGGTTCGCGCAGATGGCGTTGCCGTCAAGGTGGTGCAGGTGCCATGCCCTTTATGGCAAGGCCTGGATCAATTTGATGCCGCGTTGAATACGGCACTTGCCCAATTGGGCGCGCCTCAAGGCATTCGCCATAGCGTGACGATGACCGGGGAGCTGGCGGATATTTTTCCTGACCGGCCCAGCGGCGTATGGGAAATCGCGTCGCGGGCGCATGCCAGGCTGGGCGGGGAGGTGTTGTTCTTTGCCGGCGCCAACGGCTTTGTGCCATTGGCGCAGGTGCAGGCGAACGCCAATGCGATTGCGTCGGCCAATTGGCTGGCAAGCGCGGCTTTTGTCGCACGCAAGCTGAAGCAAGGCCTGTTCATCGATATCGGCAGCACCACAGCGGATTTTGTCCTGCTTCAGGACGGCCGCCCCGCCAATCTCGGGCTGACCGATGCGGAGCGCATGCAGCATGAGGAGCTGGTCTACACCGGCGTGGCGCGTACCTCCCTTATGGCGTTGGCTTCCCGCATTCCGTTCGCCGGGCAATGGCACAATGTGGCGGCTGAGCATTTTGCGACAACGGCCGATGTTTACCGGCTGACTGGCGAGCTAGAGGCGGCAGAGGATATGGCGGCGACGGCGGATGGTGCTGGCAAGAGCATCGAGGAAACCAGCAGGCGTCTCGCAAGAATGGTGGGACGGGATGCCGGCGATGCCGACAAGGCGGCCTGGTTGCATTTAGCGCAGGCGTTCAAGCAGCAGCAGCTGGCCTTGTTGCGTCATGCGACCTTGCGCAATCTTTCCCGCAATTTGATTCGTCCTGGAACGCCGTTCATCGGCGCAGGGGCCGGGACATTCCTGGTGCGCGAGCTGGCGCAGCAGCTAGGCCATGAGTTCATCGCGGTCAGCTCCTTGTTGAAGGCTGAGTCGGATCCAGTCAGGAATTGGGCAGGCGTTTGCCTGCCTGCCTATGCCGTCGCCAATCTAGGTATTCCTGCATCTGGAACGGAGGCAGCATGCTGAGGCGCGAGCTTCCCTATCTGGCCGACAGCTCCTCCTTGTTTGCGAAAATCGCACAACGGCCTTGGGCTATTTACCTGGATAGCGGGCGACCCGGCAACGAGTACGGGCGCTATGACATCATGGTGGCCGATCCTGTCGTGACGTTCACCACGCGCGGCGGTTCGACCGAGATGCGCGACTGGCAGGGCGTGCACGAATCCAATGAAGACCCATTCCTGTTGTTGAAGCAGGCATTGCAACAGTATCCGCGCTTGCAGTCGGACCTGCCGTTTACCGGCGGGGCAGTCGGCTATTTCGGTTATGACCTGGCGCGCAGTATTGAATCCTTGCCCAACCGGGCCCAGGATGGCGAGCACATTCCCGAAATGATGGTTGGCATTTACGATTGGGCCGTCATTGTCGATCACCGCAAGCAGCGAACCTGGCTTGTGTGCTGTGCGATCGCCGAAGAGCGCAAAGCCGGCTGGGAGTCGTTATGCGCATTGTTTGAAGGGGCTGCTAGCCAGCAGGATGTCCCCGGTTTTGCCGTCGATACGCCGGTACGTTCCAATTTCGACGTTGCCGCTTATCAGCATGCCTTTGAACGTATCCAGCGTTATATTCATGAGGGCGATTGCTACCAGGTGAACCTGGCGCAGCGCTTCAGCGCCGGTGCTAGCGGCGATGCATGGCAGGCATACCAACATTTGCGCAAAATCGGCCCGGCGCCTTTCATGGCCTTCATGAACCTGCCCGGCGTGCAGGTGCTGTCGGATTCGCCGGAGCGTTTCCTGCAAGTCAGCGGCCGCCATGTCGAAACCCGTCCGATCAAGGGCACCCGTCCACGGTCCGCCGATGCCGGCGAAGACGCACGCCAGGCGGCCGACCTGAAAAGCAGCCTCAAGGACAGGGCCGAAAACCTCATGATTGTCGATTTATTGCGCAACGATATCGGCAAGAGCTGCGCCACCGGTTCGGTCAGGGCCGACCGCTTGTTTGTGCTCGAAAGCTATGCCAACGTGCACCACCTGGTCAGCACCGTGACGGGAAAGCTGGCTGACCAATATGAGGCAGTCGATCTGCTGCGCGGCGCATTCCCCGGCGGTTCCATCACCGGGGCGCCCAAACTCAGGGCAATGGAAATCATCGAGGAACTGGAGCCGCATCGGCGAGGCGTCTATTGCGGCGCCATCGGTTACATCGGGTTCGACGGCAATATGGATACCAATATTGCGATCCGCACTGCGGTTTATTCGCACGGGGAAATCCGCTTCTGGGCTGGAGGTGGTATCGTAGCGGATTCGGAAGCGGATAAAGAATACCGCGAAACCTGGGACAAGGCATCAACCATGCTAAAACTCGTTGAACATTTTCGGGATGACCAAGATGTGGGTAATTAAACTGGGAGGCAGTCTGCTGGGCTCGTCCGAGCTCAATCTCTGGCTGGATGTCGTGGCGCGCCATGGCGACGGCAAGGTGCTGATCGTGCCCGGAGGGGGAATCTTTGCCGATGCGGTGCGCGATGCCCAGATCAGCAGCGGCATTGATGACGCGACTGCGCACCGCATGGCGGTCATGGCCATGGACCAGTATGGCGTCCTGATGACCGGCTTGAGCCCGCGTTTGGTCACTGCCAAGAGCGAGCTGGAAATCGCCGAGCGCGGCTGGCAGCACCGAGGCATCGTCTGGCTCCCCAGCGAGATGATCTGTGCCGATGAGACCATCCCCATGAATTGGGGAATTACTTCCGACAGCCTGGCTGCCTACCTTGCGGCCAAGCTCAATGCGGAACACTTGATTCTCGTGAAATCCTCGCGTCCCGATGCGGACCAGCAAGTATCTCTGGAAAAACTGACCAAGGAAGGCTTTGTCGACAGCGCTTTTGGCGATCATATTGCCGGCCGGGCGTTCAACACCTGGGTGGTCGGGCGCCAGGATTGCGTGGCTTTCAATGACGGCTTTAGCGAAGAGGAACTGACGCGCGTAGGCTTGCCGGTGCGTTGTTCCTGGAATTAAAGGAGGCAATATGAGCGAAACAGAACGTACTTACAGCGAAGCAGAAATCCAGGCCAGGATTGAGGCGGAGTTGCCGCACTGGTATTACGAGGATGGCTGGATACGCCGCAAATACAAGACCAGCGGCTGGAAGGCTACTCTGATGGTGGTCAATACCGTCGGGCACCTTGCCGAAGCGGCCTGGCATCATCCCGACTTGACGGTGTCTTATGCGTTTGTCATCGTCAAGCTATGCACCCATAGCGCCAAGGGCATTACCGACAAGGACTGGGAGCTGGCGCATAAGATAGAATCCGTGATCCAGTGGCAGCCAGCCAAGGAGCAGGGCGCGCTGGAAGGCACTCCCAATGACGATGCCCGGTTTAAATATATCAAATACGACTGACCCTTAATTCAGTTCCCGCTTATTCAGAACGGCCAGGATAAATATCCTGGCCGTTTTTTTTGCTTAACGCTAAAGAAATTGGCAAGGCTGTCGATAGATAGTTTGTAATTATCATATTTTTCATATTTACTGTATTTATCAAAATGTGTATGCTGTGTTTCAACGGCATTGAAAATTGCCTGGGACAACCTGATAAGGGCTAAGAAGGAGACGGACATGTTTTCAACAATCAAGCAGTTGCTAATCAATCTTTATTTGGATGAAGAAGGGGCAAGTGGTATTGAGTATGCCTTGATTGCAGCTATGGTAGCTGTTGTTCTTGCTTCATTTACTACTGATATCTCAGGAAAAATAAGAACTATCTTTACAAGTATTAGTGCAGCTCTTTAATCAATATTGAAGATATTGATTAAGTAATTAAATGGATGCTCTCTTATTAATGACATGGGCTTTATTAATTGCTCTTTTTGATCTGGCCCATAGGAGAATCCCGAATTTTCTAAGTTTAGGGGCATTAGCTCTTGGCTTGATTTACATATTGGTAGCAGGGCAAGTTTTCTACCACGGCCAGCCCATATCCTCTGCCTTTTGGGGCTTGGCCGTTTCTTTTCTTCTGACGATTCCCGGATATGCCACTAAAACATTGGGCGGCGGGGATGTGAAGTTGCTGGCGGCGATTGGCGTGCTGTGCGGCGTGAAGGTGGTGGTGGCGAGTTTTGTGCTGGCATCGCTGGGCGTATTGGCGGCATTGGTGATCTGGTGGCAGTTGAGCCCGCAATTGAGTACTTCAGGCTGGATATCGGTAAGCAGGGAAAGCAACAAGCGACGTTATATTCCGTTCGGTGCGGCGCTGGCATTGGCGATGGCCGTTGTCATCCTGTTTCCGGAGATATGGGGGATGGAATCATGGCATCTATGAAATGCATATCAAATAAAGGCATATCGAGGCGTAGGCAATCTGGCGCTGCGGCGATCGAGTTTGCCATGTTGTTCATGCTGTTTTTTACCTTGTTCTATGCATTGGTGACTTACGCCATCCTGTTCCTGTTGCAGTCGTCGTTTGTCTTTGCAGCATCGGAAGGCGCGAGGGCGGCTATTGCCGTGGACCCGATGGCTTATAGCAGCAGCGCCCAGTATGCCAATGACGGCGTTGCCGCACGGGTCAGGCACACGGTAGGCAACGCGTTGACGTGGCTGCCGCAGGGCGTGCGGGAGCATGTGCTGGGGGCTGGCAACAGCAAGGTGGTGGTGGATGTGGCCGGCGGCAGCTTGACCGTGCGGGTAGTGTATTCCAACTATAACGACAACCCGGTCATCCCCATCCTGACTATTCCCGGCTATGGGCCCATGTTGCCCATGCCACTGGATTTGCAAGGCAATGCCAGCATAAATCTCGTTTGAACTGGCATTGCTGCTGATTACAACAGCGGACCATCATAATAATGAGCGGAAATGCATTAAGGATTACAGCAATCCTGCTATTTATCGGGGCGGTATTGATAGGCTGGTATGGCATCAGGGCGGGTCATCAGCCTGAAGTCCACGAACCAGCCCCTGCGCCTGTCATGCGTTACCCGCAAGTGGTGGCACGCCAGGATATCCCTGCCGGGCACGTATTGCTTCCGGAGCACCTGGCGTTGAAGGAAAGTGAAAGCCAGAATCCGTTGGCTTACGCCTCCACTGCAGACTTGGTCGGGCGCATGGTGGAAAGCGGCGTGGAGCAGGATGCGCCTATCCTGGCCTCACACTTCGCGCAGCGTGGCCCCGCAGCACAATTGCTCAAGCATGGCGAGCGCGGCGTTGCCATCAAGGTCGACGAAGTCGTTGGCGTCGGCGGGTTTATACAGCCGGGCGACCATGTCGATGTGCTGGTGTATATCAATAGCAGCAACGGCATGACCACGGATAGCTCCGCGCAGTCGATCATCAAGGATGTGCGCGTGATCAGTTACGGTGAAGCTCTGCAGCAGAATGTCTCCTCCTCAAGTGTCCCCCCCGGGCCTGCTTCGCTATTTGCCGACAATAGCGGTACCGGCAAGCAGCAAGCGTTGAGCGGACATTCTGCTGTCATCGCCGTCAAGGAGGAAGATGTCTCCCGCCTGATGCTGGCCGCCAGCGGCGGTACCTTGCGCCTGTCCTTGCGTGGCGCCAGCGCGGACTCAACAAGCAAATCCAGCGATTTGGTGCGCTTGTCGGACATTACAGCTATACAGCAACAAACTAGGGTTGCTGCCGTGCCTAAGCCTGTAAAAGCATTGCCTGCAAAGAAACACGCCGAGGTGGTCAACGTTATTGTCCACTCCGGTGATAAGACGGAAACGATAAGTTTCAAAGGACGGTAAATGGCTGCATTCAATTCACGGGGAAAATGGGCCTGCATGGCGGGGGCTGGCTTGCTGTTGCTCGGGCAGTGGGCTTGGGCCGAGGAGGTTCTGGTCAGCATGGGGCAGCAAAAGCTGTACGAGCACACGGTTGCGTTGCAGCGTGTCGCCGTGGCCAACCCGGAAGTGCTGGCAGTTACGCTGACCAGCCCCAAGACGATGATGATCGTGCCCAAGGCGGTGGGCGCCACTGAAATCAGCTTGTGGGACGGCCAGGCGGCCCAGCCCAGCCGGGTGTTGCAAGTCAGCGTGTTGCCTTCGCTGGCGCTTGAGAGCCAGGGCTTGAAGGCGGCTGATGTGGACGATCTGCATATCGAAGCTGCGGGAAACGGCGTCGCCCTGACCGGGGAAGCGCGGTCGCTTGAGGAGCATGCCAGGGCGCTGGAATCCTTGCAGAAAGACCGCAAGGGAGCCTTGGACGTGGCAAGCAGCGAATTCGAGAGCCATGTGCAGATCGACATCAAGGTAGTGGAGGTCAGCAGGCAGAATGCAATGCGCTTTGGCTTCCTTCTCGGGCGGAACAACAGCCGCAGTCATGAAGATTTTGGTGTTGTGGCGCCTCCCAGCAGCTTTTCCGGGGTAGAGAATAGCGGAGACGGCTTCAACTTTACCAGCGGTTCTGGGTTCCTGCCCATCCTGAATGCATTCAATGTGGTATTCGGCAATCACGGCTCCGGTTTGCTTGGTAGCCTGAGCATACTTGAAACCAACGGCTTTGCTTATACGCTTGCCGAGCCGTCGCTGTCTGCCATCTCGGGGCAGACTGCCACCTTCCTTGCCGGTGGCGAGTTCCCGGTGCCGATCCGCACAGGCGGCGGGTCTGATAGCGCCATCACGATCCGTTACAAGGAGTACGGCGTCAGGCTGATGCTGACGCCCACCATCCTCAGCGGCGAGCGGATTTTCCTCAAGGTGGCGCCGGAAGTCAGCGAGCTGGATTTCGCCAACGCGGTCCAGACCGGCGGCGTGGCGGTGCCCGGCCTCAAGGTACGGCGTACGGAAACCAGCGTCTCGCTCGGCAATGGCGAGAGCTTCGTGATCAGCGGCATGGTGAGCCGCAATACCGTCAACAACATAGACAAGATGCCCTGGTTGGGCAATATCCCGATTATCGGGGCCTTTTTCAGTTCCAAGCGTTTCGACCGCGAGGATAAGGAGTTGCTGATGGTCGTCACGCCCCGCCTGGTACGCCCGATTGCGCGCAATGCCGCATTGCCGGCCCTGCCCGGGGACGAGCTCAAGCACTACAAGCCGTCATTCAGCGAGTTTTTCCTCTCGCGCGATGCCTATCCGAAACCAAGCTCAACAGGGATGTCACGCTAATGCAAGATAGCCGAAACTACATCGTGGTCAGCAATGGTGACGAATGCATACGCTGGCTCAGGAATATTTCCGACCATTCCAGCAAGTTCATCTTCGTGGAGGAGCAGGATATCCGCAAGGTCATGCAATTGGTCGACGCGGTCGATATCAACGCAGTGCTGCTGCATATGCGCTCGCAGGATTTCCGCCAGGACGTGGCGTTATCGCCGATGTTCCTGCAGGAGGTCGCCTTCATCGAAGAGATCAGCTCCACCCGGCCCGACCTGCCGGTGCTTGCCTTGGCGGACACGACGGATGAGCAGTTGCTGTTGACGATCATGCGCGCCGGTGCCAGGGATTTCATCCGCATCGGCAGCAAGGAAAACGAACTGCTTGCCATCCTGGGGCGGTATAGCTTACGCAACGCCATCAGGCGCGAGCAATCGGCACCGCAGCAGGCATCAGGACGGATTACCGCCATCATCAATGCTCGTCCCAGCCCCGACTCGGCCATGCTGGCGATCCATCTGGCCCAGGCGATGCAGGAAACGGAATCGACGCTCCTGGTCGACTTGGGCATCCCGCATGCGGACAGCCTGTTGTTCATGGGCGTGCAGGGTAAATACAGTTTTGTCGACGTGATGCGCAATCTGGCACGCGTGGATGCGACCCTGATCGATACTGGCTTCGCCCGGCACCGGTCCGGATTGACCGTGCTGTCCATGCCCGACGAAGCGGAAGACGATTTCCAGATTTCCCCTGCGGACATCTACACGGTATTGCGCACATTGAGGAAACATTTTTCGCAGGTGGTGATCAACCTCGGCGGCGTGACGCGCGTGGATTTCCTGCAGTTGCTGCTGTCTGCGGTGGACCGCACCATTCTCGTGGCGGAGCAGAGCGTGCCGAGCTGCAAGCGCAATTACGAGTTGTTGCGCGCCTTGCGTGCGCAGAACATGGAGTTGCAGAACACCGGCCTGGTGTTGGACCATTATCTCCCGCGCCTGCTGCCGGATGCCGACAACATCGCCAGTTCATTCGATCTGCCGCTGCTGGGCATGCTGCCTCCGGCAGGCATGATCCGCCTCTCCTCGGTCAATACCGGCGACAGCATTCTGGAGTTGAGCCCGAAAAGCCTGTATGCCGTGAAGATCCGCGAGATTGCGCAGACATTGCAGGAGAGCAGGGAAAATCCCTCCCATAAGCAGGGCCTGGTGGCTAACCTGCAGCGCCTGTTCGGCGAGTGGCATTTCTCCAGATCCAAGCTGCTGTCATGAGGCTCTCGGAATACAGGTTCGACCTCAAGGCGGCGGAGCAGTCGCAAGACACCAAACTCTTGCTGCACAGCTACCTGATCGCGGAGATCGAGCAGGACCGGGCCGATTTGGCCAATATGTCGCGCCAGCAGATGTTCACCTACGTCAATAGCAAGGTCTACCGCTATGTGGCCGAGAAGCAGCTGGTGGTGAGCGCCTATGACCTGGAAAAGCTCACCGAGGAAATGGTGGATGAGCTGGCGGGATTCGGCCCGCTGGAAACGCTGATCAAGGACGACAGCATCAACGACATCCTCGTCAACGGCGCCAGGAATATCTTCGTCGAGCGCAAGGGCAAGCTCGAGAAAAGCCAGTTGCGCTTCATCGATGACGAGCACGTGCTGCGCGTGATACGCCGCATCCTGTCGCCATTGGGCCGCCGGGTGGATGAGGCCAGCCCCACCGTGGATGCGCGCCTGCCGGACGGCAGCCGATTGAACGTCATTATCCCGCCATTGGCCTTGAACGGGCCTTGCATGTCCATCCGCAAGTTCCGCAAGACGCCTATTCTCGGCAACGACCTCCTGGCCTATGGCACCCTCAACTCGCAAATGCTGAGTTTCCTCACCAATGCCGCCCAGCGCCGCGTCAATACCGTCATCAGTGGCGGCACGGGGGCCGGCAAGACCACCATGCTCAACTTCATGAGCCGCTCCATTCCTACCGGCGAGCGCATTGTCACCATCGAGGATGCGGCCGAGCTGAGGCTGGAGCATGACCATGTGGTGCGCCTGGAAACCCGCCCGCACAACCTTGACGGTGTGGGGGAGGTCTCTGCGCACGACCTGGTGCGCAACGCCCTGCGCATGCGACCGGACCGCATCATCCTGGGCGAGGTGCGCAGCAGGGAGGTGATGGATATGTTGCAGGCCATGAACACTGGCCACGAGGGCTGCATGAGCACCGTCCACGCCAATAATCCAACGGATGCCCTGCTGCGCCTGGAGACGTTGGCGGGGCTGGCTGGATTCCAGGGGGCCGAGGCCACCTTGCGCAAGATGATTGCAGCAGCGATCGAGCTGATCGTACAGGTCACCCGCATGCCGGACGGCAGGCGTCGTATTACCTCGATTGTCGAAGTGGTGGGAATCCGGGACGAGCGTTTCGTCACCAACGAACTGTTCAGCTACAACCTGGAACTGGAGCAGTTTTCCAGCCTGCCGGTCACTCCCAGCAACCCCAAGCTCCGCGGTGCGCTTGCCTTCAGTTAGGAGGAGTCATGAATAGATGGATATTGCTGTCGTTTTGCATCATGTTGCTGGTACTGGGCCTGTTGTTATGGTCTGCAAGCAAGCAGAAGCAGGTCCAGGCGAAGGCGCGCATCAATTTCGAGCAGGCGTTGCCCTATTTCGGCAAGATAGAAAGCCTGCTGCCCGGGCGCGATGAAAGCTGGATATCGCGCGCCAAACTTCGCTTTTCCGTCGTCTACGGCTTTGAGCTGGCTTCGTGGCATATCGCGGCAGTCGGGACCGCGTTATTACTCCTGCTGACACTGGCCAACGCCTACATGCAGATGTGGCAAGCCATGTTATGTATCCTGGTATTGGCCGTCGTCTTACTGGTGGTGATTCCCTATATGCTGTTACGGCGGCGCCAGCGCGCGATCGTGGCGCAAATTCCGCTGTTCATTGACCAGGTTTCACGCGCTCTCTCCACAGGCAAGAGCGTGGAAGGCGCCGTGCGCGGCGTGACGGAGGATATGCAGATGCCATTGCGCGCGGTGCTGGACCGGGTGGTGCGCGCAACCGACCTGGGCGCCAGTTTCGCCGATGCCATGCAAAAGGCTGCGGAACTTCACCAGGTCAAGGAACTCGGCCTCATCGCCTTGGCCATCCGCATCAGCAGCAATTACGGGAGCTCGCCGCAGGAGCTGCTGAAGAGCATCGTGCAAATGATACGCCAGCATGAGCAGGCGCAGCGCGAGTTGGCGGCGATGACCGGGGAAACCAAGATTACCGCCTGGGTGCTGTCGCTGACTCCCTTGCTGATCGTGGCGTATATGTTTGCAGCCAATCCCGGCTATATCGACATGATGCTGAACGACGCGTCCGGCGCAATGATCTTCAAGGCCGCTCTGATCATGCAGGCGGTGGGCATCCTGATTTTCTGGCGCATGATGAAGAGTATCTAGGGACGATCATGAATGCCTGGGTGATGATCAGTGTGTTGGGCTTGTTCGCGGGCAGTGTGCTGCTGCTGATCGCGGAGTTCTCCAAGCGGGCCCGCCATGACGCCCATGCCCGTTTCGACGAGGTATTTGGCCGCAAGCGCGGGATATACCTGCCGTCGCCCAAGCGGGGCATCGAGCGTTTTATCGAGCGACTTTCCATCCTGCCCTCAAGCAAGGACCGGGAAATCCTCAAGCTCTTGGTGCAGGCCGGGTACAGGGGCAGGGCGCGTATCGTGTTCAATGCCACCATCCGCCTTGGGCCTGTCCTGACGGCGGTCCTCATCCTGTTGATCAACCTAGTGCAGGGGCAAGACCTGTTTCGCTGCCTGGCATTCGCCTTGTTCGGGTTTGCCTTTTTCTACGTTGCTATCCGCTATCTGCTGCGTTGGTTGGCTGCACGCCGGCGCAAGCTGATCAGCAAGGAAATCACCACTTTCCTGCATATGCTGGTCATGCTGTTCGATTCAGGCCTTTCTCTCGAACATTCGCTGCGCATCATGGTGGAGCAAGCAAGCGACATCATGCCTCACTTGGCCCAGGAGCTCGAGCGTGTGCTGGCTCGGATCAGGGCCGGGCAGGACCAGGGCGAGGCATTGATGAGCATGAGCCAGATGCTGGATATACCCGAACTGAGCGAAGCGGTGGCCATGTTGAAGCAAGTAGCCCAGCAGGGGGGGAACGTGCGCGATTCCATCATGCGCTATGCCGCGCTGATCGAGGAGCGGCAGTTTTCACGGCTGCGTGAGCGTGTCAGCAAGCTGTCGGCCAAGATGACGATCGTGATGATGATCTTCATGTTCCCGGCATTGATGATATTTATTGCCGGTCCTGGCTTCATCGGCCTGGGCAAGGCGTTGAGCGGACAGGGGTAGGAAATGAGTCAATCTCGATGGATCAGTGTGTTATATGCAATCGCCTTCTCCTTGATGGCATCGCCTGTCTTGGCCGACGGCAAGGAGCAGAAGAACGGCAAGCAAGGCTGCGCGGAAATTACCCAGGAAGACAGGACGCAACTGGAAATGATTGCCAAGGTGCTTGGCGAAGGCAAGGCCTATGCCGCACTCGCGTTTCTCGATGCGTCAAAGCTTGATTCGCCCGCTGCCCGCTTGTACCGCGCCCACGCCTTGCGCCAGACGGCGCAGTTCGAACAGGCGGGCGAATTGTACCAACAGCTGCTTGACAGTTGCGTTGGCGGCTTGGCGTACCAGGGACTGGGCTTGCTGGCGGAAATGCAGGAACAGCATGAGACGGCGATCGGTTTTCTCAAGTCCGCTAGCAGAATACTGCCGGTAGACAGCAAGGTCAGGGGCGACTATGGCTATGCCTTGATGATGTATGGCGATCACAAGTCAGCCCTGAGCGAGTTGCTCACTGCGATCGAGCTCGATGGCAATAACCAGCTGGCCATCCATAACCTCATTATGCTGATGTACAAGACAGGGCAGGATGAACGCGCCACCCAGCTTGCGCGCGACTTCAATATTAGCGAGCAGCACCTGAAGGGAATCCGCCAAGCCAGCGGCCTGCCTGCATTCCAGGTCAATCAGCGTCAGCAATTCTCGTCGGGCAGCTGCTACGGCAACACCCAGCTTTGCACCGGCATATTGAGTCCGCAACTGGAGGCAGTGCAATGATGATGAAACGGCAAATGATAGCCTTGCTGACCGCAAGCGTGTTCTCTGCGAGCGCCTTCGCAGAGGTTGGCGGCAACGAGGGGCAAGAACAACAAGTCAACGCCTCTTCCCAGGCCGAAAAATGGCTGGAGCTGCAGCGGGAAGGCAGCCAGGCATCGTTGAACAAGCAATATCTTTCCGGCCCGGCCATGGAAAACATCCACAAGCGTTATCTCGAAAGCTTCACGCGCCCGATTCCGGAGCGGTTCGATCCAGGGCAGATCAATCGTCAATGATGCGGGCCATGCGCAAAACAAGTAAAGAGAACCAGCAAGGCGCGATCGGCCTGTTTGGCGTCCTGACGCTGATGATGGCCGTGTTGTTCGTGGCGGTGGCAGTGGATAGTGGGCGCATGTGGATGGTCAAGCGGCAGCTGCAGAATGTGGCCGATATGGCGGCGATCGCCGCAGGCGGGCAGGCCGGCGGATGCGGCCAGGGCGGTAACAATAATGTCCAGCAACAATTGATTGTGGCTGCGGCGCAAAGCGCCGCCATGGCCAACGGCTACCAGGGGGATTTGTCGTCAGCTCCCAATACCGTGCAATTGGGAACCTATACGACCAACAACGATGGCGTGCGCATATTCCAGGCGAACAACAACGAACACCGCGCTGTCCGGGTATTGGCGACTCGCGAGGTTCCTTCCAGCTTGTTTGCAGGCGGGATATTCAACCAGAGGATACTGCTGCGGGCAGAAGCCGTTGCCGCGATTCGCACGCCGTTTGCCACCTTCCGCGTCGGGTCGACGGCCGCAGCCATCAATACGGCTGAGTCGGCTTTGCTGAATAGCCTATTGGGTAGGGTTTTGCAGACCAACATTGCCTTGGATGTCCTGTCATATAGAGGGCTGGCCAATACCAATATCACATTGCTGGATTTGGTCAGGGCCGGCTCTGCCAATGGATTGACCGTTGGATCCGTCTCTGAGCTGTTAAATGCTCCTATAGGGCTTAATAATTTCATGCAGCTATTGAATGTTGCCGTGAATCAGGAGGGGAGTCAGGCTTCCTTGCTTGGGGGCGCGGATAGAGGGCTTGTGCAAAATGCGTTGACCCAGCTGCTAGGCACGGTGAACAATACGCAAATCAAGCTGGGAAACGTGTTGCAGGTAAGTAATCCTGATTCCAGCGCAGTCGCAGCTACTGGAGTGAATCTGCTTTCGCTTATCCAGACTGCGGCTTTTGTCGCCAATCGCAATAACTTCATTAGCCTACCGCTTGGAGTAAACCTGCTGGGATTGGCAAATATCAATACGCAGATTCAGGTGATAGAGCCTCCGCAGTTGGCGATCGGTGCGCCTGCAGTCGCAGGCGGTACTGCATGTACGATTGCCAGGACAGCGCAGATAAAAGTAGATACCTCAATCAGCACGGCAAATTTGCTGGGAACCTCGGTTGACCTGAAATTGAGCGTGCAGGTTGCTTCTGGCCGCGCAGAGTTGCGGAGCATCGTTTCACGCGGCTCGAGGACAGATGTCACTATCGATACATATCCAGGCTTGGCAAGCGTAGCGCTGACCAACAATGCGGGCAATGCCCCGGCAAAGATCAATGTGGGGGTCAATGCGCTTGGTTTGTTGGGATTGTCCTTGCTGAAGGCCGATGTGGGATTGAATGTGCCTTTAACGCAACCGGCGCCTACTAGTTTGATATTTGATGTGACGCACCCGGTGACGCGGGTCGAGCAATGCGCTGCCAGCCAGTTCCTATCGCAATGCCGGACGACTTATGCTGGCTTGGGTCAAAGCCTGAATGGCTTGACATCGAGCAGTACGGCATTGAAGCTGAACGTATGTTCAGCCGGGATCAGTGTGCTGGGAATACCTTTACTCGAGGTGTGTACGGATAAATTGATCGGGGACCTGGCCAATAATGTGCTCAAGGATGTCGTGACTGGCCTGGTTGTGCCTTTGTTGGCAAATGTGAGCACTATGGTGGTTGACCCACTATTGAGATTGCTTGGGATCAATATCGCGGGTGCTACGGTAATACTCGATGATGTGAATCTAGGCAATGTACAGCCGCTATTGCGCTGACAATGCCTGCTTCACGGCGTTGCAAGCTTGAGGCCGATAATGCCGATGATAATCAGGGTGACGCTCGCTAGGCGAATTGCGCTAGTGGGTTCGTTGAACAGGAAAATCCCCATGATCACGGTACCCACGGCCCCAATTCCCACCCAGACGGCATAGGCGGTTCCCATAGGCAATGAGCGCATCGCCAGGCTTAACAGCACCACGCTGAGCACCATGGCGATGACGGTGCCGACGCTGGGCCAGAAGCGCGTAAAGCCGTAACTGTATTTGAGGCCTACTGCCCAGACGACTTCCAGCAAGCCTGCAATGGCGAGGGTAAACCAATCCATGAAAAATCCTGATTCTTTGATTGTGATGTCTTGAAGCGGTTGCAACACTTTCCCGGCATGGTTGCATTGCCTTGAACTGCTTGTACAGCCTGCGGCAATGCCTGGCCAGAATCGCTTTAATGAGCTTTCTTATCTGTTCTTGATTAACGGCAGTTGTTGTCCTTGAACGGGCCCTTGACCTGCGTCCAGCCTTGCCCGGGCGATGTTTGCAGGCATACCAGCTTGCCATCCAGCTTGCTCTGCCAGAGGTACCAAGGGGCAGGGGCCGCGGCCAGCGGGGCCGACCACAGCAAAGCCAGTAACACCCATTGTTTCGCCGATTTCATGCGGCTATTCTACAGAGAATCCTGGCAGTTAGGCCACTGGCTCTTGCATCCGGGATGGCTGTTTTTCGAAGCGTCCCAGGTGCAGCATGATGGCCGGCATGATCAGCAGGTTGAGCAAGGTGGAGGTCACTAGGCCGCCGACGATGATGGTGGCCATGGGGCCTTCGATCTCGCGGCCGGGTTCGCCACTGCCGATGGCCAGCGGTAACAATCCCAGTCCCGTGACGAGGGCCGTCATCAGGATGGAGGGCAGCCGCTCCGAGGCGCCGCGGATGGCGGTCTCCAGGTTCCATTCCAGTCCTTCATGGTCGATCAGGTGCTGGTAGTGCGAGATCAGCATGATGGAGTTGCGTAACGTGATGCCAAACAGGGTCACGAAACCGACCATGGAGCCTATCGATATCCAGCCTCCCGCCATGACGACGGCAAAGATGCCGCCGATCAATGCAAACGGCAAGTTGAAGAATGTCAGCATCAGGTTGCGCAGGTTGCCGAGCGCAATGTAGAGCAGCAGGAATATCCCGCCGAACGCCAATAAGGAGTGCACGACGAGCTCCCGGGTTGCCAGGTTGCCTGCCTGGGCTTCGCCGCTGAACGCGAGATAATTGCCGGGCGAAAGGGTCACCACGGCATTGATCTTGTGCCGCGCGCGTTCGTAAAAAGCGTGGATGTCGCCTTCCTTGACATTGGCAGTGACG
Organism: Methylobacillus pratensis; assembly: GCF_054072455.1. Lineage (NCBI taxonomy): Bacteria > Pseudomonadati > Pseudomonadota > Betaproteobacteria > Nitrosomonadales > Methylophilaceae > Methylobacillus > Methylobacillus pratensis. The sequence goes on along the minus strand of NZ_JBSUSR010000005.1, from coordinate 7,856 downwards.
GTCTGAATGCGTTTTGCTCCTTGGTGCAATATCTTGGACTGGCCGTTTTCCTGGCGGATATCCGCCACATCCTTGAGTTGGAGCATGCGGCCTTCGATGTTGCGCAATGGCAGCTTGCCTACTTGCTGGATATTTTGCCGGGCTTCGGGCGCAAGCACCACGGCTACGCCGATGACGCGGTTGCCGTGGTAGACCTGGTTCACCGGCATGCTTTCGTAGGCGATGCGGATGGTGTCGAGCACATCGCTGGGGTGCAGGCCGAATTGCAGCAGTTTATCCGGCAACAGCCTGATCACCAGTTGGGGCGTCCCTGGGGGAGACTGGATCATCACGTCGGTTGCCCCGGGTGTATCGGCCAATGCCGCCGCGATTGCCGCGGCATCGCGGTTGAGGCCGTCAAGGTCGCGGCCGTAAATGTTGACCACCAAGGCGGCAGCATAGCCAGAGATGGTTTCTTCTATGCGCTCGGTGAGGAAGGTATTGATGGCGAAATTGACCCCGACGAACCCTGGGTAGCCCGGTCCGTCGTCATCCATGCCAGACAGTTTTTCACGGATGTCTTCGAGGATGCGGCTTTGCTCCGCCCCGGATAGCGCGCCTATCTCGATCTCGAACTCGCTGTAATGGGTGCCGAAAGTATCCGCGGCGTTCGGCGCGCGGCCTACCCACTGGGCTACCGAACGCACTCCCTCGATGCTCTGCAGCACTTCGGTCACCTTCTTGCCGATGCGCAGGGATTCTTGCTCAGACGTGCCGGGCACGGCTGTCATGTGCATGATGTAGTGGCCTTCATGCAGGCTGGGGATGAACTGGGTCTTGAACAGCGGCAATGTGGTGAGGCCCAGGGCAATCAGCATCAAGGTAATCCCGATTAGGATTTTGTAATGCTGCTCGATATTGCGCAGGCAGCGCACATAGTAGCGCTTGATCAAGCGGATGATGGGGGAGTCTTCCGTTTTCAGGCTGGCAGACTTGCCGAGCAGCAGGTAGCACAACGCGGGCGTTACGGTCAGCGCGATGACCAGCGACGCCATGATGGCCACGATATAGGCCAGCCCGAGCGGCGCAAACAGCTTGCCAGCCACCCCGCCGATGGTGAGCAAGGGCAGGAATACCAGCGCCACGATGAACGTGGCATAGACCACCGAGCTGCGTACTTCCATGGATGCCTGGAATACGACTTGATGCAACGGCGCAGGCGCAGGTAGCAAACGGTTTTCACGGATGCGGCGGAAGATGTTTTCCGAGTCGATGATGGCGTCGTCGACCACTTCGCCGAGCGCAATCGCCAGGCCGCCGAGCACCATGATGTTGAGGCCGATGCCAAATTGCTGCAATACCAAGATGGCGGCAAGCAGCGAGAGGGGGATGGCGGTGGCGGAAATAAACGCGGCCCGCACATTGAAGAGGAACAGGAACAGGATGCCGATGACGAGTGCGGAGCCGATCAGGATATCGGTTTGCACGCTATCGATGGCGGTTTCGATGAAGTTGGCCGGGCGGAACAATTCAGGATGAAGCGTGACTTCGCGGGCATCCAGCACGGGAGCGAGTTCGGCGAGGGCGGCTTCGACTGCCTGAGTGACCCCTTTGGTATTGGCGCCCAACTGGGATTGTATCGACAGGTATATCCCGGTCTTGCCGTTGATGGCGGCCGCGCTGATGGACGGCACGGCTCCCTCGACGACCTGGCCGATATCGGCGATGCGCAGTGTCTGGCCTGCCACATGCAGCAGGGAGGTACGCGCCAATTGCTGCGGGTTCAGGGCTTGGCCTTCGGTGTTGATGATGATGCGCTGGTTGTTGTTTTCGATGAAACCTGCGCCGCGGATGGCCGTGCTGCGGCTGACCGCATCCACGACTTGCTGCAGCGACACGTTGTAGCGTACCAGCTTGGCAGGATCGACCTGGACCTGGAATTGCCGGACTTCGCCGCCGAACACATTGACATCCGCAACGCCCTGCACGGCCATCAGGTGCGGTTTGACCGTCCAATCCACCAATGTGCGCAACTCGCTGAGCGTCCTGATATCCGACGTCAGGCCGATGCCCAGCACCGTGCTGGCGGAAGAGGTCAACGGCGTGATATTGGGGACGATTCCTGCGGGCAAGGTGCTGTTGAGCGTGGCAAGCCGCTCGGCCACCACCTGGCGGTTGCGGTAAATATCGGTGGATTCGTCAAAGATCACCGTGATGACGGACAGCCCGGGAATCGACTGAGAACGTATGCTGGTGATGCCGACCGTGCCGGCAATGCCGTTTTCCAGAGGCTGCGTCACCAGCGATTCGACCAGCTCGGCCGACAGGCCGGGAGACTCGGTCTGGATGATCAACTGAGTGGGAGCGAACTCGGGGAAAACATCGAGGTGGCTGTGCGCTGTCTTGTAGATGCCGTATACCACCAGCATGAGCGCCAGCGCCATCATCACGCCGCTATGGCGGATGGAAAAGCGGATCAGGGCCGACATCATGGTTGCATCAGCTCCTAATCGTCATTCTCGTTGGTGATCTGGTACTTGAGCTCTTCCGAGAGCAGCAGCTGCGCGCCGTTGGTGACGATGGTATCGCCGGGCTTGAACTTGTCCCGGTTGAACCAGCCGTTGCCGCTTTCAATATCCGTGTTGACGGGTTCGCGTACGAATTTGTCGCCATCCTGCTTGCGGTACACCCACGCCTTGCCTCCATACCAGACCACCGCCTGTTGCGGCACCACCACGCCGCTCATCATGTTGGCGGTATCAAGTTCTTGCGAGCTGAGGCGCATGCCCGCACGCAGGCTGGCGGCAGGTGCGATGTAGAAATAGGTTTTGCCTTGCAGGACCGGGTCGGCTTGCGGCGATAGGGCAAGCAAATGCGCCGTGACCGGCGAAATGCCGCTGCCGACCGGTGTCACGCGCAACGTCTGGGTGGGCTCGGCCTGCTGCGGTGGCAGGACAATGCGCAGCAACACCTGCCTGTATTCGAGCAAGGCATTGATTTCGGCGCTGGGCTTGGGTTCCAGCATGCCCAGACCCAAACGCTCGCCCCATTGTTGGCGCGCCGTATAGCGCAGGTTGTCCAGCGCCGCCTCATGCGCCTGCAGCTTGGCAAGATCGCTTTTGTAAAGCGCTTCCGCCGCCACCAGCATCCGGTCGGAAATGTTGCGGTCATGCTGATTGAGCAGCGACAGGCGCTCAAAGTCGTTCTTGCTGTTGCTCAATGATGCTTGTGCGACAGCCAGGTCGCCCAATGCACTCATGTATTGGCTGCGCAGGCTCAACAGCCCGTCCAGGCTGAGCACGCTGCCCAGGCCTTCCAGCACGGGATGGTGCTTGGTCATGTCGAGGCTTTCGGTGCGGATGTCGCTTTGCTGCTGGGTTTCCGCGCTCAATACGATAGTGCTGATGCCTGCCTCGGTCTGTACGCGTTGCGGGCTTTCAATCTCTTCCTCTTCATTGAACGCCTCGAACTCGTCCTTGCTGAACAGCACCAGCAACCAGAGCAGCACCACAATCACACAAGCCTGGATGATGATGACGGCAACGGCTTTTTTGCTCATGACGTGGTTTCCTGAGAGGGCGGGTGCGGGATGGGAGAGTGGGAGGATGTGGTAACAGGATCAAGGTTTTCCAAGGGTAGCTGCATACTGTCTTCAAGTGCTGCCGCTGCACGTTGTACCTGGTATTCGGCGGCAAGGAAGCGTTGCTTGGCCAATACATTCTCCAGCCGGTAAGTGAACAGCTCGAGGCGGTCGGCAAAGCCGTGCTCGAAACGCAGGTTGGCCTGTTGGGCCTGGGTTTGCTGCGCCTGGTATAGGCTTCGTGCTTGCTCAAGCGCCAGCAGTGCGGCACGGTACCGGCTCCTGGCGCTGTCCATCGAGGCGATGACGCGGGCCTGCAATGCCTCGAACTGTGCTGCTTCTGTTTCCCGCAGCGCCTTGGCTTCGGCAATTTGCCCCTGATTGCGGTGCAGCACATTCAGGAGGCTGCTGATGCCCAGCGACCAGATGTGGAACCCCTCTTCATAATTATAAGCGGGTGCTAGGCTGATATCAGGATATTGCCGGGCGATTTCCAGGCGCAGGCGAGCCTCGCTCGCCGCATAGCTTGCCAGGCCTGCCCGGATATCGACCCGGTTGAGCAGGGCGGCGTCTTGCGCAGCCGGGTTGAGGGCGTTGGTAATGTCGATATCTCGCTGCATCCCAAGCGATTGGTCGGTGGCATGCAGCCTCAACTGCAATTGATCGAACTTATCCAGCGGCAGGCCGGCATTGCTGGCAAGCTGGGTCTTGAGCTCATCGATGCGGCCTTGCTCTTCAACCAGGGTTTGCTGCGCTTTCTGCCATTGCAGTTTGGCGTTGCTCAGCTCCACGCTTGAAATCATGCCTGCCTGCAAGCGCAGCGTGAGCATGGAAACGATCTCGTCGCGCAGCTGCGCCTCCTGCTTGAGCATGGATAGGTTCTGCTGCGCGGCATTGAACTCTATCCAGCTTGAAAGCAGCCGATAGCGCAGGTTCCAGGTGGTTTGGGCGATATTGAGGCGCGTGCTTTCGGAAAGGTTGGACGCCATGTCGATCCTGGCTTGGCGCTTGCCCGCCGTTTCCACCGGGATGCTGAAGCTCAGGCTGTAAACCTCGGGAACCTCGGGCTCGTTGCGGCGGCCCGCATCGATTGAAACGCTGGGGTTGGGACGTTGCGCCGCAGTGGTGATGGCAGCCATGGCGCGGCTCAGCTGGGCGCGGGCAACATCGAGGTCGGGGTGGAAATACAGCGTACAGAGCATCAGCTCCTGCCACCCCCATTGCTCAGGCCGGCTGCCATGGCCTTCTTCCTGCAAATAGGCCAGAAAGCCGCTATCTCCCGTATCGTGCGCCCGTAACGAGACATGGCCGTGGGCTGCCGCAAGCGGATGCGCTTGGTATTGCTGATAGCCGCATCCCGTCGCCAGCAAGCTGCACAGGGTCATCGTAGTCCATAGTCCGGGCGGTCGTTTTATTGTTTTCATCGCGCCGCCAATGTTCACTCTACTTGCGATGGTACAACCTGGAGTGGTTGGCGGCAATGCCATCAAATGCAAAGCGTAACCATTGATGGTGATAAAAATACAGCTGTCGGAAACGCTTCAGGAACGTGTTGCTGCCGTTGTAATTGTTAGGGATGAATTATCAATGTTTGTCGTAATTCAACTTGATAATGATAGGTCGGATATTGAGAGAATAGTTTGTCGAGGTGCAACAAGGAACAGCGCTGGCAAAGGGCGGGGCTACGAATCTCTCAAGGAGTAGTGGTGCTAGCCTGCAATAATGGCCTGGACTGAGTTCAAGGCATCCTGCAGTGTTTCTTCGGAGAGGGTGTTGATGCTGCTCGCCAGTAGCTCGGCAGCCTCTTCAGTACCTGATGGTAGGTCATGGCTGTCCAATTCGGCAATCAAGCCTGCCGCTGCACCGGCAACTTTCAACAATGCTTGGCGCTCCCGCATGAGGATTTCGAGCTCGGCACGTAACATATTGATTTCATCTTGATTGATAGTGCTTTGCATAATTGACTTTCTTGGTGCGTGAACGTGTCGATATTGGCTAGGTTTGAATCATGTGTCAAATAGACGGGCCGGTTTAATTTATACCTGCCTTTTTTGTACGGCTGGCTTTGGCCTTCCATGTCAGCTTCGGCGTACATAGGCTTCTAAGCCGACAAGCATCTTACCACTTTTCAGAGCTGCCCTTCCGAGTATCGAAGAACATTGGCCCTACATTTTGTGAGGAGTAGCTGATTGATAAGCTATTAACGTTAAGTCATTCTTACATCCAAATAAGCTCTAATGTATTGAAACTGCTAGTTAATGTGGGCACATTCTTCGTCTCAACAGTAAATCCTGAAGAAGGACGAAATGGATACTCAATATTACAAAGACCACAGCGTGCAAGTAGTCTTTAAAGCGGCGGATGATATTGGATTCATATGGCTGGCCTTGGTTGATGGCAGGTTTGTTGGTCCTCCAGATCAACAAAAGTTTATTTACGAGACGCCGGAAGAAGCAAAAGATGCAGGCTGGCAATATGCAGCTGCGCATATCAACGATCTTGAAAAGGCGGATGAGCCAAAGGGGCAGATATGATGTCCATCGTGAAAGCTGTTAGGTTCGGAAATGGCGGCCAAGACGTCACTCATATGGAGTGAGGCGTGATTGATGGGCATGATCTGCGTGAGTGGGTTGAACCGCCTCAAATAGCAGAAATCATCGAAGTGGTGAATGCCATTAAGGGCGGTCAAGTTGTTCGCCATTGTTCGAAATCAATGGCCTGTTACTGATTGGCGAGCCCTTGGTGGTTAGACTGCTACCTGAAGGGTGCGAAACGATTGAAATGCATCAGCCATACAATGAGCGCAGCTTGATTGATCTTCCTAAAACCTGATTTTCATTGTTAGCAAAGTAGGCTTGGAAAAATAGGTGCATTTCTAGGCAATTGCAGGAAAGCAAGTTGTATCTATCCATATTTGGGTTGTATATAAATAAGCTGTGGCAAGCTTCACAACCAGGTTCGAAGATTACTTAAGATATTGAGCCAATAGAGTTCTCAATGAATCCTGGCCTGGTAGCACCTGAGTATCGAGAATACCTGCCAGGATTCTTTCGGCATCCTCTGGGTTGCCTTGTGCTTGTAAAAGCAACGCTTGTGCATATAGTCCAGAAAAAGATTCTCGATCCAGGCCGAGAGTACGGCGGATAGAGGCCTGGGCATGGTCTAAGTTGCCACGGGCCAATTGAATAATGGCCAAAGTGCCATGGTTCTCCGAGAAATTGGGGTCGATCTGCAATGCTTGTTGAATAGACCGTTCGGCGCCCTCCAAGTCTTTTTGTGCCAACTGGCACCATACCATTGCCTGCCATGTACCTAAATGGTTTGGCATATACTTCAATGCCTCGTCAAAGCTAAGCAGGGCGTCATGGTGCTGGTTTTGCAACATCTGGCTCATGGCCTTGCCCAGCCAGGCGCGGCCATTATTGGATTTCAATTGAATGGCCTGGGCAAAATAATCCATGGCCTTACTGCTATCCTGCTCGCTCAGTGCAAGGGTCCCCAAACTGGTGTAAGCATCTGGGTTGCCTGGTCCTCCAGCCAATACTTTCTCGGCGTGGTGTTTGGCCAAGTCGAATGCCATGTCGTCGATGTACAGACTGGATAATAATCCGTACAGAATTTTATCGTCGTCATGTTGATCACTCACGCGCTTGGCGAGATCAATTGCACTTTCCAGTTCTGCTAGGTGATGTAAAACCTGAACTTTCAAATGTACCATTTGAGGTAAATTAGCATACTGCTCTTCCGCATCGGTCAACAATTCAATCGAACTTTCAAAATCCTTCTCAAGCGCGAGACAATAGGCAAGGTTATAACGCAGGGAAGGGGAGTCGTGTCCCGAGCTGATTAGTTCGTCGAGCATCTCCCTCGCTTGAGCAACCTCTCCTTGTGCCATCAAAGAAAGAGCCAGTATGGAGCGCGCCTGAGCATTACTTCCATCTAGGACGATGGCTTGTTCAGCCAGAGCCTTGGCTTGACCCAAATCATTTTCCTGATAAGCAATATCTGCTGCGGTATTGAGGAGTTGAATATTATGCGGGTCAGTTTTTAGATAGCCTAAGTAGCGTTCAAGCTGAGTAGTGGACATATTGATTCTCGATCGATAGAGCACACGAAATTAGCATAAATTACCTGACAAACTTAGATTTATGTGTATTTTTAAATATTTTTCCTCTTTCCCCTAAACTGAAACGAATGCTTGAGGACCTCTTGTGTATAAGGGGCAAGGCCGTCTTGCCCTGACTCACAAGGATGGAGAGCAGGGATGGTATCGATTGTCACGGGGAATGGCCTGGGG
>NZ_JBSUSR010000004.1:0-305954 GCF_054072455.1 Methylobacillus pratensis | reverse complement strand
GTTATGTCTGGCGGCCATAGCGAATTGGAACCACCCCTTCCCATCTCGAACAGGGCCGTGAAACGATTCCGCGCCAATGATAGTATGCAACTCGCATGCGAAAGTAGGTCACCGCCAGACTTTTATTCAAAAGCCCGCTAGTTTTCTAGCGGGCTTTTTCATTTTTAAACGTCGGTTTAATTCATGGGCCTGAGTGAGATCGCAAAGATCTTGTGATGTTTTGCAGGTGATTTTTAGTGGGTTAGGTTTAGGCAGTAAATCTAGCGGTGCTGCAGTAGGCTTTATATGAAGTATTGCGGTAGCGAACTTACTCTTTTGGCCATTTCTGCGCCAGTTCAATCAATAACGCCAAGTAGTTTTGTGCACCGGTACTGTTGGGTTGGTGGCGGAATATGTCGACGCCGTGTTCGGGGCTTTCTGCCACTGCGACATTTTCTGAAATGACGGTATCGAGCAGGTCATGTCCAAACAGCTCCTTGGCTTTCTTCTGTACTTCGAACGTCATGCTGCGCCTGCGGTCGAAACGGGTCAGCAGATAGCGGCGCTCTATCGGCCGCTTCAATACGGGCTCGATGGCAGCCAGGGTGTCGCCCACTTTCTTTGCGCCCCTGAGGGAAAGAAAGTCGGATGAGATGGGAATGATGACGAGGTCGGCGGCAAATATGGCGCTGAGCGACAGCGTGCCCAGGTAAGGACAGCAATCGATCAATGTGTGGCGGTTCATATACAGCTTGTCTGCAATATCGAGCCCTTGGCGCAGCTTGTTGAGCATGGCAGGGCCTTTGCCAAAGGCGGAGTCTACCTTGATCAGTTCCTTGTGGGATGGGATGAGATAACCCAGCCCGGGCCATTGGACTTCCAGGTGATAAAGCGGTTTGTCATCTTGGTAGAATGCAAACAGGCTTTGCTTGGCACTTTCTGGAGGGTGGCCGTAAATCTGGGTCAGGTGCGCTTGCGGGTCCATGTCGATCAACAGCGCCTCCTTGCCCGTGCGCTGCAATGCCGCGGCAAGGTTGAGGGCCGTGGTGGTTTTTGCTACCCCACCTTTCTGGTTAAAAACTGCAATACGCGCCATAATATTTCTGCTGATCTAGATAGTTTGCAGGATCCTAGCTCGCATTATCCTCTATCAGGCTTATGTCCAATCCAAGGATTTAAGGTGGGAACATACTACTTTTTACCGTTTGAGCAGGTATGCAGACAATAAAGGAGTCGATATCGTGGCTGAATCAATTGCTATTTTTGCTGGGGGCTGCTTTTGGTGTCTCGAGCCTGTGTTCTCGCAGTTACGCGGAGTCAAGCAGGTGGTATCCGGCTATATCGGCGGCCAGGTTGCGCATCCAACTTATGAGGAAGTCTGCACTGGGACGACAGGGCACGCCGAGGCGATCAAGATTGTCTTTGACCCAACGGAGATTGATTACGAGGTGTTGCTCGAGGTGTTTTTCCTTGCGCACGACCCAACCACATTGAATCGACAAGGGCACGACGTGGGGACGCAGTATCGCTCAGCCGTGTTTTGTCAAAGCAGCGAACAGCAGGTTGTGCTTGATCGACTGCTGGCAAGGTTTGCCAGCGAAAATACCTTTGGTGCGCCAGTAGTGACAGAGGTAAATACAGGCGGCGAGTTTTATGCTGCCGAGCAATATCACCAACAATACTATGCCCAACATCCGAACCAGCCTTATTGCTTGGCAGTGGCTGCGCCCAAGATCGCGAAGATACGCGCCAAGTATGCTGCGCGTATCAAGCCGGAATGACGCTTAATGCCGGCTGAGCCATTGGCGGCGCCAGAAATGCAAACCCATGCCTCCCGCCACCAGTAGCATCAGGGCAATCGCAATCCAGAATCCCCAATGATCCTTAAGCAAGGGCATGCTCTCGAAATTCATGCCGAAAATACCGGAGATCAAGGTCGCCGGCATGAATAGCATGGTGACGACCGTGAGGATGCGTACTTCTTTATTGACTTGGTTGCTGATGCTGGATAGATAGATGTCCAGCATGCCCGCCAATAAATCCCGTAATGATTCCAGGGACTCGATGAAATGGATGCTGTGGTCATAGACATCGCGCAGATAAAGGATGGTGTTTTCCTGGAAAAAGGCAAACTCATTGCGGATCAATGTATTGATGATTTCGCGCAATGGCCAGACGGCCCGGCGTAGGTCCATGGTTTCGCGTTTGAGCTTGTGTATGCTTTGCAGGACTGCATCACTGGGGCGGTGCAGGAGTTGGTCTTCCAGTTTTTCGCAATCGTCGCTGATCTGTTCGAGCATGACAAAGTATTTGTCCACGATCATGTCCAGCAGGGCATAGGCCAGGACGTCGGCCCCCGACTTGCGCAACAGGCCCTTATTGGCGCGCAGACGTTCGCGCACGGGGTCAAATGAGCCTGTCGGGCGTTCCTGGAATGAGAGGACGAAGCGATTGCCGAGGATGATGCTGATTTGCTCGGAGTTGACCAGCATTTGCTCCGAGTCATAGGCGAAAAAGCGCGTGACCAGATACAGGTAATCGTCATACGCATCGACCTTGGGGCGCTGGTCGGTGTTGAGGATATCCTCGAGCACCAGCGGGTGCAGCTTGAAGCGCTGGCCTATCTCTGCCATGAGCTTGGGATCATGCAAGCCGTGCACGTTCAGCCAGAGGATGCTGTCATCTGCACTTGGCTGGATTTCATCCAGCGAGCTGATCGAGCGCTCTTCGATATGCTCCGCGTTATAGCGGAACAGGGTCAGCGTAATCTGCGGCGTCTTGACATCGCCGGTATGCACTAATGTGCCCGGAGGCAGGCCAGTTTTCTTGCTATGCGCATGGCGCCGTTTTTTCATCCTTGCTCCAGTAGTTGAATTGCCTGTGCCTGACCTGCAACGGTTTTGCTTGGCTCCTTCTCTAATGAAGGAGGAAGCGCGTGTTTTAGGCAATGCATGCTACGCGATTGTATGCTGGGTTAGAATATCCGGATTGCAGGCCACTGACGATTGGCTAGGGTATCAAGCTTCTAGCCGCAATGGGTAGAGTAATACAACTGCGACGGCACATACAACCAGGTGCCGCATGATAGTAACGGAGGAAGAATGCGATTTTACTTGTTCGCCGGGTTGTTGAGCCTGGCATTGAACTTGAATGCTGCAGAGTCCGGCAGCGAAGCGCAAGTGGGCCTGATCGAGGATGATAGCTCCGAGTGTCTGGCCAATGACGGCAAGCTGATCCTGCTGAAGAGCGACGCGGCCGAGACCATGGTAGTGTGGCTGGACCGCTGGTTCATGGGGGTGCAGACTGCGGACCATACCAAGCACGTCATCCAGCCGGGTGACGAGCCGATCGCATTAGGCTGCTCGGTGACACGCGACAAGGAAAAGCAATACTGGACCATTGCCAGCGCGCTGCCGCAATAATCAATCGTGCCGGGCGGACACGCCTTCACCAGGCGTGAAGAAAAAACCGCCTGAGACATGATGCAATGTGCGCAAGTCGTCATACCCGTCAAAATGCCAGCGGCCTTCGCTGAACACGCGGCTATCCGCATAAGCGGCAACCACTTCGGCGAGGAACAAGTCATAAGCCTGCTGGATATGCGGTTCGGGAATGATGCGGCATTCCAGCCAGGCGACACATCCTTCCAGCAATGGGGCTTCAATCTGCGATGCTGCAAAGGTCGGCAGGTTGAAGGCAGCCAGCTTGCTGTCCGGCGTTTTACCCAATAACTCCCTGCCTGAGCTTGAGCCAACCTTGACTACCATATCCGCCTGGGCGCGGCATGGCACATTGATGGCAAATGTGCCGCTGGCCTCCATCAATTCCCGCGTATAGGTCTTCTTGTCGATGACAATTGCAATCCTGGATGGATTGAAGTCCAGCGGCATGTTCCAGGCAGCCGCCATCACATTGGTGCGGCCGTTGCTGGAAGAGGTGACCAGCACGGTGGGGCCGTGGTTGAGCAGTCGGAACGCCTTCTCCGGCGGGACCGTTTGGATGGCTGCGGCAGTTTGAGTAGGTAACACCATCATTTCTGCCAGGCATCGCGCAATGTCACGGTGCGGTTGAATACCGGCTTGCCTGGCTGGCTATCCTTGCTGTCCGCGACGAAATAGCCATGACGTTCGAACTGGAAGCGGTCTTCCGGCTTGGCTTCCTTCAATGCCGGTTCCAATTGTGCGGTGATGGTTTTCACTGAGTCCGGGTTGATGTCGTCCAAATAGTCGCGGTCGGTGCCGTCTGCACGCTTGCCCTGGCCAGGATAGGCTTCCTTGAACAAGCGGTCGTACATGCGCACTTCGGCAGCATAGGCATGCGCTGCCGATACCCAGTGGATGTTGCCCTTGACCTTGACGGAGTCTGCCCCCGGCGTGCCCGACTTGGTGTCCGGCAGGTATTCGCAATGCACGACAGCGACGTTGCCAGCGGCATCCTTCTCGTAACTTGTGCATTTGACGACGTAGCCATAACGAAGACGCACCATGTTGCCGGGGAACAGGCGGAAATAGCCTTTGACCGGCTCTTCCATGAAGTCTTCGCGTTCTATCCATAATTCACGCGAAAGCGGCACGACGCGGTGGCCGAGCTCCGGCTTCTGCGGATGGTTGGGGGCATGGCAATCCTCGGATTGGCCTTCCGGATAGTTGTCGATGACCAGCTTGACCGGGTCGAGCACGGCAATGCGGCGTTCTGCCGCCGCATTGAGCACTTCACGCATGCAGTCTTCAAGAATCGTGTACTCGATCCAGGAATCCGCCTTGGAAACGCCGATGCGTTCCGCAAACAGGCGGAAACCTTCAGGGGCATAGCCGCGGCGGCGCGCACCGACCAGGGTGGGCAGGCGCGGGTCGTCCCAGCCGCTGACGAATTGCTTTTCCACCAGCTCGATCAGTTTGCGTTTGGAAAGCACGACATAGGTGAGGTTGAGACGGGCAAACTCATACTGCTTGGGCAATGGGTGGGCGAGCAGGCCGCCTTCGGCCAGTTTTTCCAGTACCCAATCGTAGAAGGGACGCTGATCTTCGAACTCCAGCGTACAGATGGAGTGGGTGACGCCTTCGTAGGCATCTTCCAGCGGATGGGCAAAGGTGTACATCGGGTAGATGCACCATTTGTCGCCAGTGTTGTGGTGATGCGCGCGCTTGATGCGGTAAATCGCCGGGTCGCGCAGATTGATATTGGGCGAGGCCATGTCGATCTTGGCGCGCAGTACCATGCTGCCGTCCGCATGTTTGCCGTCGCGCATTTCGCGGAACAAGGCCAGGTTCTCCGCCACGGGGCGGTCACGCCATGGGGAGTTCTTGCCGGGCTCGGTCAGGGTGCCGCGGTTGATGCGCATTTCCTCTGCGGATTGCTGGTCGACATAGGCGTTGCCCGATTCGATCAGGTATTCCGCAGCGCGGTACATGAAGTCGAAGTAATTGCTGGCATAGTAAAGATGCGATTCGCCAAAGGCATCCCAGCCGAAGCCCAGCCATTTCACCGAGTCGGTAATGCTGTCGACATACTCCTGCTCTTCCTTCTCCGGGTTGGTGTCGTCGAACCGCATATGACATACGCCGCCAAAGTCGCGCGCCAGGCCGAAATTGAGGCAGATGCTCTTGGCATGGCCGATATGCAGGTAGCCGTTGGGCTCGGGCGGGAAGCGGGTACGGATTTTCGCCGGATCGGGCTCGCCGGCGGCTTGATGCGCGGCATCGCCGGGCGCGCGCGCCCAGCGGCGGCTGGCATAGGTGCCTTGTTCAAGATCGCGCTCGACAATATTGCGGATAAAGTTGGAAGCTGGAACAACAGGGGTTTTTTCGGACATGGTGGCAGTACGCTATTGATTTGCGCCTATTTTACACCGTGTCATGCCCCAACGTACTGTCCTGAGTGATGGCCGTGCCTAGAATATTCATTCGAGCACGATGGCTTGCGATATACTGCCTCAGCAATGAATAACTTGGTATTTCCCATATTGAGATTGCTGGCGGACGGACGTTTCCACTCCGGCGAGGATATCGCACGCCAGTTTTCCGTGACCCGCGCCTCGGTCTGGAATGCAATCCAGGCCGCGGAGGCATTGGGGATCGAGATTTTCTCCGTACGCGGTCGAGGGTATCGCCTGCCGGAACCGCTCCATTTGCTGAATGAGCAGGCCGTCATGCTGGCGCTGGGCGATCAGCGAGCGCGTTTCAAGCTTGCATTGTTCGACTCGATCGAGTCCACGAACAGTTACCTGATGCAGCAGGCCGCCATTGGCGCGGCGCATGGCACTGTAGCGGCTGCCCTGTTGCAGACCAGGGGACGCGGCCGCCGCGGGCGCAGTTGGCAATCTGCCTTTGGCTCCAGCCTGACATTTTCATTGCTATGGCGATTCCAGGCGGGCGCTTCCGCGTTGTCCGGCCTGAGCCTGGCAGTGGGGCTGGCATTGATGCGTACGCTGCATCAATATGGCCTGTGCAGTGCGCAATTGAAGTGGCCCAACGATATCCTGGTGCGGGAGCGCAAACTCGCCGGGATATTGATCGAACTGCACGGGGATATGGACGGGCCGAGCGCGGCCGTGATCGGCATAGGCCTCAATCTCAGGCTGCCCGCCGCTACGCGCGGGCAGATCGATCAGCCGGTGACGGATATGGCGAGCCACCTGCCTGTCGAGATCAACCCGAACGACATACTGGGACAGTTGTTGAACCATTTGGCGCAGGTGCTGGATGAATTCGAGCAATCAGGCTTTACCGCCATGCGCGAGGAATGGCAATCCCATCACGCTTTCCAGGGCGAGACCGTCAAGTTGCTGTTCCCGGACGGACGCGAACAATATGGCCATGTGGAGGGTATCGCCGATGACGGCGTATTGCTGGTGCGGAACGAGCATGGCACCCAGCGCTTTTCTTCCGGCGAGATCAGCGTGCGGGGAGTGAGTTAAATGAGCCGCTTGCTGGCAATTGATGCGGGGAATACCCGTACCAAGTGGGCGGTATTGCAATACGAAAGCGGAGAAATTTTGCAGCATGGCGTGCTCAATGGTGACGACACGCCTGCTGTATGGCAGCAATGCGACCGGATTGCGGTGGCCAATGTGGCTGGGCCGGATCGATATGCCTCGCTTGATCACCGGCTCAAGACGCTTGGCGTGCCTGTGCGTTGGCATGCCAGCACGGCGCAGGCAGGCGGCTTGAGCAATGGCTACGCAATCCCGGGGCAACTCGGCGTGGATCGTTGGGCGGCGATGATCGCGGCCTGGCAACATTATCAGCGCAGCTGCCTGGTGGTGAATGCGGGTACGGCGCTGACGATCGACATGATAGAGAAAACCGCGCCCGGACAGGCGCGGTTTATCGGCGGCGTCATCATGCCTGGAATGCGGTTGATGCAGGCCAGCATCGTCAATGCGGCAGCCAATATCGGAGAGGGGCAGGGCGTATTCCAGGATTTTCCCTTGAATACGCAGGATGCGGTCTACAGCGGCAGCCTTTACGCCTCAGCCGGGGCGGTCGATAACTTGCTGCAGGTACTCAGCGAGTATTGCGGGCATGTGGTGCCTTGCACGCTGAGCGGTGGCGATGCGGCCGTTTTGCTGCCATTATTGCAAAGGCACGTGTTGGCAAGGGAATACAATCTAGAGGAAAACCTGGTGTTGCAGGGGTTGTGGTACATGGAAAGAGAATTGCCATGAAGTGGATAGTGGGCGGTTTGCTTGCATTGAATCTTGGCCTGTGGATAGCCGTTGGCTGGTTTCATCCGCAACCGGCATCCAAGACGCATATTCATGAGCCGCTGTCTGCCGACAAGATCAAGCTGCTGACGCAGGACGAGGTGGACGCATTGCCCAAGGAGGACGAGCCGGGCGACGCTAGGCAGGGCGAGGCGTATGCTTGCTACGAGTGGGGCAGTTTCTCCGCTGAAGGGCTGCAACGCGCGCAAGCCATCCTCAACCAGCACTCGTTGGTTGCAACGCTGCAGCAGAAAACCATGCAGGAGGCATTGCGCTATTGGGTATATATCCCGCCGTTGCCTTCGTTGCAGGCGGCGCAAAACAAAGTGGGGGAGCTGAAAGCGCTCGGCGTGGACGTGAGCTTCATCATCCAGGAAGCGCCTTGGCGCAATGCAATTTCGCTTGGGGTCTTCAAGGATGAACGTTTAGCGAATAAACTACTCGAACAATTGCAGCGCCAAGGGGTTAGATCAGCGCAAAAAGGGGTGCGCAATCAGGAAAAGGGGCGTGTCAGTTTGCTTATCAATGATATGTCAGCCGAGATGGCGGCCGAGTTGAACAAACAAGGTGCAAACTTCCCTGGTAGTGAACTTAAACAGGTTATTTGCCAATAGGAGTCTGTATGGGAATTTTCAAGGATATCGTCAAGAAAGTTGCACTGGCTGCCGCGGTCATCGCAGGGAAGCGGATATTGAGCAAGGTGGTCACGGATGTGATCGATGGAGATAAAACCGCGACGGAACCGGCAGCGCCAGCCCCGGCAAGCAAGCCCAAGTCCACGACATCCAGCAGGAGAAAGCCGGCGGCGAGCCGAGCCAAGACTGCCAGCAGCAAGAGTGGCGAAACAACGACCAAGTCCACAAACAAGCCGAAGACGGCAAGCAGTGCGGCTTCTGGGTCTAAGACCGCTGCCAAGCCAAGGTCAACCCGTAAGCCGCGTACCAACACCAGTACCAATTCAACAGCCGCTAAATCTGCCGAGAAAAGCGTGAGCAGCGATACAGCGGCAACCAATAAAGCGCCTCAAGACGAGAGCAAGAGCGAGGCTAGCTAGCTTTCTTTTTGCTTGTCATGTGATGAAGCTGTCGAGGGGGATGGCTGCGATTCCCAGCCCCCTCCCAACGTTTTGATGAGATATACCGTATTTACCAGCCGTTGACCGGTGATCTGCTGTACCAGCCTACGGTTTTCCAACTGTGTCTGCCTGGCAACAAATAACTCGAACGAGGTTGCCAGCCCGTTCTTGTATTGGTATTCAATAATTTCAGCAGCCTGCGTGGCAGCGCGTTCTGCCGCATGGTTGTTTTCTGCTGCATCCGCAAGCGCCTTGTCCGTACTCAGGCCGTCTTCGACTTCTTGCAATGCAAGCAATACGGTTTGCCTGTAGTTCGAGGTTGCCAGTTCATGGCCTGCTTTGGCGAAATCTATCCTCGCATTATTCCGCTTGTCGAAAATTGTCTGGCTCAGGGCAACGCCCAGGGACCATACAATGCTGGGCGCATCGAATAAGTTGTTGAGTTCACTGCTTTGCCACCCTCTGCTGGCTGATAGCCTCAAACTGGGGAACCACGCAGCCTTTGCAACGCCGATTTGCGCATTGGCCGCAGCCACGCTACGCTCAGCCGACGCTACATCCGGCCGCCTTTCCAGGACTTGGGCCGGCAAGCCTACGGGGACGCTGGGAATTTCGTCCGGCAATAAGGCGGCGGGCGGAGCGAAATCCGCCACAGTGACCCCGGTCAATGTGGCGAGTGCATGCAGGGTTTGCTTGCGCTGATTCTGCAATAAGTCCAATTGAGCTTGGGTGCTGCTTAACAATGTTTCTTGCTGCAGGCTGTCCAGCTTGGAGGCGACGCCGTTTTGTTCGCGGAAATGCGTCAGCGCTACGGTATTTTCCTGAAGCGCTATGATTTCTTGCAGCGCCGCGATTTCGGCTTCCCTTGCGCATAGGTTGAAGTAGTTTGCGGCTACTTCGGCCGCCAGGATGAGCTTGATGTTTTCCAAATCCGCCTTTGCCTGCTGTTGGCTAGCTGTGGCTGATTCCACTTCTCTGCCGATGCGGCCGAATAGGTCAACTTCATATGCCGCACTGAACAATGGATTGATATTCGTCTGGATCTGGGTTGAAACGCTGGTATTCCTGGCATTGTTGGGCCGGTTCGCCGAGGGCTGCGTACGGGCAGCGTCTAGCCCTAATTGCAATGTCGGGAAGTAGGCGGCGCGGGATATCTGGGTGAGCGCTCTGGCTTGCTCCAGCCTGGCCAGGCTGGCCTTGATCGTCTGGTTGCTGTCCAGCGCCTGCTGTTCCAAGCGATTGAGTTCCGCATCACCGAATATTTCCCACCAGGCTCCTTTGCTGAGAGCGTCGCGTGGCTGGGCGGTATGCCAGCCTTCCTGCCAGGCTTGGGGAATTTGGATGGCTGGCTTTTGGTAGTCCGGGCCGACGGCGCAACCTGATAGCAGCGCTGCCAGCGATAATGCTTTGGTCAGGGTTCTCATGCGGGGGCCTGGCTCTTGGATGTTACAGGGCTCGGAACCCGGTCCTGGCCGGTGGCAGCAGGCCTTTCCTGCTTTTTCTCGTTCTGGGAGGGCACTTCTTGCGCCAGGACCTGCTCGCTTTCCTCCAGAGAGTCGGCCGGGTTCAATATCAGCCTGTCTTCACTGGAAACGCCGTTCAGGATTTCCACAGTCCTGCCTAGGTCGCGTCCCAGCCGGACTGTGCGGAATTCCACTCTGTCTTCCGGGTTCAGCACGGCGATACGCGGCTCATCCTTGCCCAGGATGAGGACGCTCGCAGGGACGATCAATGCCTTGACGGCGCTGACCAGTTCGAGGCTGACGTCCACAAAGGCGCCAGGAATCAGCTCGCCATCCGGGTTGGGAAGCAGGATTTCCACCTGACGCGCCCGCGTGACAGGATCCAGTGCCCCAGCCAGGTGGGTGATATTTCCGGCAAAGGTTTTATCGGGGGCCTCGTTCAAGCGGATGGCGACCTGCTGGCCTTGTTTGATGCCGTTTGCATACGCCTGCGGTATCCAGAGCGATATCCTTTGCCTGTCGGTTTGCGCAAGCGTGAACAACGGGGTGGTGCCTGCCGTGATCAGGGCGCCCACGTCCACTTGGCGGTTGACGATGGTGCCGGAGAACGGGGCGGTAATGCGCCGGAATCCGTCGAGCTGCTGCAGGCGCTTGACGGCGGTTTTCGCGACCTCGAGTTCGGCATTGGCCTGGGCCAGCAGGCTGCGCTTTTCTTCCAGGTCCTGCTGCGTGACCGATTCGCGCTGGCGCAATATTTCCCATCGTTCCTGGGTCAATTTGGCAAGCGCTTGCCTGGCCTGTACCTGTTCCATCGCGGCTTGTGCCTGCGCCAGTTCCTGGGTTTGCTCCGGCGTCTCCACTTCCGCCATCAGTTCACCTTTTTTCACCTTGTCGCCCAGGGTCTTGTGCCATGTGGAAAGATAGCCGTTGCTGCGGGCATAGAGCACCGCCTCGCTATAGCCGCGCAGCGTCGCCGGCAGGGTGATGCTGTTGACCAGGTTGCCAGGTTTCGCATAGGTGAAGTTGACCGAGCGTTGCCAATTTTCTTGCGTGCGTGTCTCCAGCGCAGAGGCAGCTTTTGCATTGAGCGTAAAGCGCAGAATGCCACTGAAAGCCAGGACCGCCAGCAATATCAGGCAAAGCCAGCCGAAGCGTCGCAATGTGCTTGTCGAGTCAGCTGCCGGGTTGGCGAGCAGGTTGGGTTCTATATCTGTCATGGTGTGGTCGGTTCGGGATGTATTGGATTGATGCTGGCACTCGTTGATGCCTGACGGAAACGATGCAGGCTGGCGAATATCACGGGGACGAACAGCAGGGTGGAGACAGTGGCAAATAACAGGCCTCCGATCACTGCCCGGCCCAATGGGGCGTTTTGTTCGTCGCCTTCGCCAAGGCCCAGCGCCATCGGCAGCATGCCGACAATCATGGCGGAAGCCGTCATCAACACCGGGCGCAGGCGGGTGGCACCTGCTTCCAGTGCCGCGGTCAGCGGCGGGATGCCGCGTGCAAGTTGTGCGCGTGCGAACGAAATGACAAGAATGCTGTTCGCGGTCACCACGCCGATCGCCATTATCATGCCCGTTAACGCGGGCACGCTGAGTGTGGTGCCGCTCAGGAATAATGTCCAGGCGATACCTGCCAGCGCGGCAGGCAGGGCGCTGATGATGATGGCGGCATCCAGCCAGGATTGGAAGTTGACCACGATAAGCAGGTAGACCAGCACAATGGCAACAATCAGGCCGGTTCCCAGCCCGATAAACGCCGTTTCCAATGTCAGGCTCTGGCCCCTGACTTCAATCTCAGACCCGGCGGGCAATTCGTTGCGGGTTTCTTCCACTAGTTTCTGGATGGCGCGGCTGGCACTGCCAAGGTCACGGCCCTGGACACTGGCATAGACATTGACCACTTGATTGACATCGTAATGGGAAACGACCGGCTGTTGTGCCGAGCGGGAGAGTTTGACCAGGTTGCCGAGCAATTGCGGCTCGCTTGCGTTGTTGCTTTTGACAGGAGTGCGCAGGAGTGCGTCTATGCTGGCAATATCTGTTTCCAGGGAGTTGACGCCGATATTGTATGTGTTGCCATTGACGGGGTTGAGCCAGTAGACGGGCGCGGTCTGCATACTGCCGCTTAGCGAGATCATGAGGTTTTGCGCTACATCGTTTGCCGTCAAATTCAATTGATGCAGGTGGGCCCGATCCATCTCAAGCGCCAACACCGGCTTGCTCCAACGCTGGTGGACGTGGGCGTCGACCACGCCTGGTATTTGTCGCAGCTTGTTGCTAAAGCGGTTGGCTATTTTCGTATTTTCTTCGGTCTTGTTTCCCTTGAACAGGATGTCGATAGGGGCTGGGATGCCGAAGTTGAGGGTCTGGCTGACCTGGTCTGCCGGCTGGAAGAAGAACTCCACTTCAGGAAAGGCGCGCGGCAAGGTTTCCCTTAGTTCGGTGATGTAATCCGCCGTAGGGTGCTTTTTGTAATTGGTGAGGGAAATCATGATCTCCGAATCAGAGGACTCCACCGTGCCGGCATTGCCGAACAAGGTATTTCGCGGTGAGTAGGGCCCGCCAACGATGTCCAGTACGTTGCCGATCTCGGATGCCGGGATCACTGTCTTGATATGCTGCTCTATCTTGTCTACCAGTTTGGGCATTTCTTCAATGCGTGTGCCGGAAGGCGCCCGGATATGCAACCGTATCTGTCCCGCATCTACCTGGGGGAATAGGTCCTGTCCCAGCAACGGGAAAATCCCCAACGAAAGCAGGCAGAACGAGGTAAACAGCAAACTGAAGCTGCGACGGCGGTTCAGCAGCGCCCCCAGCAGGCTGACATAAGACTGCCGAAAGGTTTCAAAGGCGCTGTTGAATTTTCGATGCAGGCCCGACACTATCTTGATATCGCCTGCTTGTTTGCCTTTCCTCTTCGCTGTCATCATGAACATCACCAGCGTAGGAACGAGGGTGCGCGAAATGATATAAGAGGCCAGCATGGCGAATATCACCGCCTCTGCCATGGGGACGAACAAATAGCGCGGAATGCCTTCCAGGAAAAACATGGGCGCAAACACGATACATATGCATAGGGTGGAGACAAAGGCAGGTACGGCAATCTCCGCCGCGCCGTCGAGAATCGCTTGATGAGGCGGTTTGCCCATATGCATGTGCCGCTCCACATTTTCAATTTCTACCGTGGCATCATCCACCAGGATACCGATCGCGAGGGCAAGGCCGCCTAGCGTCATCAGGTTGATGGTCTCGCCAATCGCATGCAGCACGATCAATGATGACATGATGGATAACGGGATGGATACCGCGATAATCGCAGTGGTTTGCCAGTTGCCGAGGAAGAGCAAGATCAGCGCGGCGGTCAGGGCTGCTGCAATCAATGCCTCAAACACTACGTTGCTGATGGCCGCTTTGACAAACAAAGACTGGTCAAACATGGCTTTGAGCTTGATGTTTTCCAAGGCTTCCATTGTCTTCGGCAGGGCAGCCTTCACCTTGTTGACCACATCCAGCGAGGATGCGCCTCCCGTTTTCAATACAGAGACAAGAATGCCGCGCTCTCCGTCTTGCCGCACGATATTGGTTGCTGGGGTGGAGCCATCGCGCACCTGGGCCACGTCGCGTACATAGGTAGTCCTGCCATCAATGGTACGGATCGGGATATCGCCTATCTTGGGAATGCTTGAAATCGCCCCGTTAAGGTTGACGTCATATTGGCTTTCCCCCAGCTTGATGGTGCCGGTCGGCAAGATCAGGGTTTGCTCGGCAATGGCATTGCTGACGTCTCTAGGCGTCAGGCCGTTGGCCATCAAGGCCGCGTTATTGAGGTTCACCGCCACTTGCCGCCCACGATTCCCGTAAGGAAACGTCATTGTCACGCCTTGAATCTTCAGAAGGTTGGGACGCAGGATATTGTTGACGGCATCGCCAATTTCAATATCGGACACCGTCTCGCTGGAAAGGCCAAGCTGTATCAGAGGAAGATCTGTCGCCGAATATTGGACCACTTGCGCGGGCTGCATGCCGAGCGGCATGGAACGCTGGGCAGTCGTGACGTTGGAAAGCACCTGGGTCATTGCCGAGCGGATGTCGGTTCCCTGCTGGAAAAAGATCTTGCTGATGGACAAGCCATTCAACGAGACCGACTCCGTGTGCTCGACATCCTCTACCGTTTGATTGAGGCCGCGCAGTGTCGGGCCGGTGATGCGGTCTGCAATTTCCTTTGCGGAAAGCCCGTTGTAAGTCCAGGTGACGGCAATCACGGGGATATGGATATTCGGGAATATGTCCATGGACATGTTGCGCAGGACATAGGGCGTGGACAATACAATTAAAAGTGCCGCGACAATAAAAGTGTAAGGGCGGCGAAGGGCAATATTGACAATCCACATAACTAAAATTTATCTCCGATATTTCTGCTGAATATCTGACGTGATTGCGGAGGCTTTCTCGTGAAAGGACCGAGATAAATAGCAAAAATCATACCCAAGAGTAAACGTAGGAATTGTCCAGATAAAGGGTAGAAAAAAGACTGAGTATTGTTTATTTTCAAGCAATTCTATGTTGATTTTTGGGCAACTGTTTTTGTCGGTACAGTCAGAAGATTAAGCACGAAAAATGCGACTGTATTGGCATCAACATTTTCTTGTGATTTTCTGTTGTTGCCTCAGCAGGTGTGAAGGGTTTTCCGTTTGCGAAAAAGGATGTGAATATTTAATTTTTATTTAATAATCAATAAATTATTTTTATTTTTGGATGAGTGTCATTGGGTTGGCACATTACATGCTCATGGATTGTGGGTTTAATGCATTGGCGTTTTTAGGGTTTAAAAATGCTAATTATCCGACAATTAAGGAATCATCCAAAATGAGAAAAAACATTAGTTTTTTGATTCTAGTCATGTTGCTTGGCGCAAGCTGGGCCATTGCGGCAGAGTCTGAAACAGACGCTTCTGCAAAAGCTAGTGCAAGCAGAGGTAAGGACCGCGATTGGGCTTGGCAGCCGATCGCTTCGCCAGCAGCGCCTGCCATACAACAAAAGAAATTCGTACGTACGCCCATAGACGCATTTGTACTCGCGAAGTTGGAGGAAAAAGGTATCAAGCCTTCCCCGGAAGCGAGCCGTGCCGCTTTTATCCGTCGCGCAACGTTGGACGCCTGGGGCTTGATTCCAACCACCGCCGAGGTCGACGCCTTTGTTAACGATAAATCGCCAAACGCCTACGAGAAGCTGGTGGACCGTTTGCTGGCGTCGCCGCGCTATGGTGAGCGTCAGGCGCGTAAATGGCTGGATTTGGCACGTTATGCAGATAGCACCGGATTTCAGAATGACAATACTCGCCCGAACATGTGGCGCTATCGTGATTATGTGATTAATTCCTTCAACGAGGATAAGCCCTACGACCAATTCATCAAGGAGCAACTGGCCGGCGACGAACTGTATCCCGGCGACAACAATGCGTTGGTTGCCACCGGGTTTCTGGCAGGCTTCCCCGATAACAAGAACTCGCGCGACTTGATACAGCGCAAATACCAGATCGCGACCGACATTACCGATACGATCGGCACCGCAATCCTGGGTACCACGCTGGAGTGCGCAAGGTGTCACAACCATAAGTCCGACAAGATTTCGCAGAAGGATTATTTCGCATTGCATTCATTCTTTGCCAATGTCAATTTGGTCGAGAATATTCCCGCGCCAAAAGGTCCAGTTGAAACTCAATATGAGCAAGACCTCGCGAAATGGGAAGCTGCAACCAAGGAGATTCGGGACAAGCGCGCTGCCATCATCGAGCCAATCAAGGCTGAGGCCGAGAAATATCACCGGGAGCGCTACCTGACCGATAGCCGAGAATCCATCTTCAAGCCCCAAGGGGAGTGGAACGCCACGGACCGCTGGGTGCACCACCGCCTGGCGAATGTGACAACCGAGGAGGATTTCGGCGGTTACCTGCAAGTGACGGGCGAGAACAAGGATAGCCCCGAGCACATTAAAGAGCACGCTGAGAAATGGCAGGAATACAAAAAGCTGACGGCTGAATTGAAGAAGCTCAACAAGCTCAAGCCCAGCAAGGGGTCGGATACCATCTCGGCAATGACGGAGCTGGGATACCAGGATGCGCCGCCAAGCTATGTATTCTTCGGCGGCAACCATGAGCGCCCCCTGGACGAAGTGCAGCCCGCATTCCCCGCGAACATCACCAGCGAGAAGCCCGTGATCGTGCCAACCGGGTTCTCGTCCGGTCGTCGTACCGCGCTCGCCAATTGGATCGCCAGCCCGACCAATCCATTGACTGCGCGCGTGTTCGTCAACCGTGTCTGGGACCAGTATTTCGGCACAGGCATCGTGCGTACCGTCAGCGACTTCGGCCGTGCCGGCGACAAGCCGAACAATCCCGAACTGCTGGACTACCTGGCCAGCAATTTCGTGAAGCAGGGCTGGAGCGTCAAGAAGCTGCACAAGGAAATCCTGCTTTCCAGCGTCTACCGTCAATCTTCCGATTACCGCGAAGACATTCAGAAAGCCGATCCGGAGAACAAGCTGCTCGCAGTATTTCCGCGCAAACGCCTGGATGCGGAACAGATTCGCGACTCGCTGCTGGTGGCTGCAGGCCGACTGGATGACAAGGTCGGCGGGCCTAGCGTGATGCCGCCCGTCCCCACCAACTTGAGTGCGGGGCAGTTCTGGGAAGTGTCCGCAGACAAGGGCGACTGGAACCGCCGGAGCATCTACATCTTCACGCGTCGTAGCGTACCTTACCCCTTGCTTTCAACCTTCGATATGGCTTCGCCGCAACAGGCTCACAGCAAGCGCGACGTAACGACCACTCCGTTGCAGGCCCTGACCCTGGTGAACAGCGATATCGTCTTCGAGTGGTCGCAATCGCTTGCAGGCCGTGTCATCAGCGAAGTGGGCACCGACGAACGCGCCCAGCTCGATAAGCTTTACGAGATATTGTTCGCACGCAAGCCGGACAAGGCCGAGAGGGCAACCTTGGCCGCGTTCCTGAATAGCCACGAGAGGACAATTCAGAGCAAGTTGAAAGATTCGGACGGCAAGCTGGCGCTGGCAGTGCCTGTGGGGCTTAAGGTGGACCAGCCTCTGAATCCTGTGCGTGCCTCGGCCTTTGTGGATTTGGTGCATACCGTGGCCAACTCGAATGAATTTAGTTACCGCTTCTAGTTTGCTGGTATGGCAAGTTCGGTAAGCGTTGAATACAGAAACTTAAAGGAATCATGAATATGAGCAAGAATTCACGGCGCGACTTTCTGGTTAAGGCTGGTTATGGTTTGGGAGGCATTACGCTCAGCGGCCTGCTTCCCGGTGGCGGCATATTGGCCACAGTGGCAAACGCAGGCTCGTTGGGAGATCCCCTGGCTCCCAAGCCAACCCATTTCCCCGCCAAGGTTAAGTCGGTGATTTGGCTGCATATGGATGGCGCGCCCAGCACGATCGATTTGTACGATTACAAACCGGATTTGATCAAGCTTGCCGGCCAGCCGATTCCCGCCTCTTTCCTCAAAGGTATTAAAACCAGCACCCGGGGCGGTGCGGAAAAGCTGTATGTTTCGAATCGCACCTGGAAGCAGCATGGCGATAGCGGCGCCTGGTTCTCGGACCTCCTGCCCAACCTTGCCAAGCAGGCAGACAAGATTGCGTTCGTGAAGTCCAGCGTGACCATTGGCGCGACGCACGATATTTCCATCCTGAAGCTGAATACGGGCGACCTCAACCCCGGACGTCCCTCGCTTGGCGCCTGGATACAATACGCACTGGGAACGGCCAATCCAGACTTGCCGGCATACGTGGTGCTGTACTCCGGGGACAGGGAGCCTACGGGCGGCTCGGTGAACTGGAGTTCCGGCTTCCTGCCCGCTGTATACCAAGGCACTGCTTTCCGGCCCGGACCTTCGCCTATCCTGCATTTGGACAAGCCTGAGCTGGTCGCGCAAGCGCAGCAGCGTGACAATCTGGATTTGCTCAAGCGCTTAAACGAGCACCACAGCGGTTTTTATCCCGGGGATACCGAGCTCAAGGCGCGGTTGAATGCGTATGAGCTTGCCTACCGCATGGAGTCAGCCGCCCCCGAGGCCGTAGACCTCAGCAAGGAGTCCGATGCAACAAAAGAGTTGTACGGGCTTAATGACGAGACGACCAAGGAGTACGGAACCAATATGCTGCGCGCGCGCCGCTTGGTCGAGCGTGGCGTCAGGTTCATCCAAGTGGTGTCCGGTCCCGCTGCCGGTGCCGGAGAGAGGCGCAACTGGGACGCGCACCAGGACTTGGAACAGAACCATGGCGCCCATGCGAAGGCGGTAGACAAGCCGATCGCAGGCCTGTTGGCCGATCTCGAGGCAAGAGGCCTGCTGGATTCCACGTTGATTGTGTGGGCCTCGGAATTTGGCCGCACCTCTTACGGTGAAAGCGGCACCGGGCGTGATCACAACCCGTGGGGTTACACCCAATGGCTGGCCGGCGGAGGCATCAAGGCCGGTACTACCTTCGGCCAGACCGACGAAGTCGGCTTGCAAGCCGTGGGAGACCAAACCATGGATACCTATGACCTGCATGCGACCGTGCTGCAGTTGCTCGGTTTGGACCACCTAAAAACCACCTTCCTTCATAACGGACGTTCGGAGCGCCCGACGGTGGTATACGGCCAGGTGATCAAGGAGCTGTTGGCCTGATATCCAATCATGTTGGAAAGTTTGCGCGAGACACGGCTGGCTCCGGCTCAGTAGGTTTCGCGCAATTTTTATTCAATACCGGAATTTGGGTGATCGGTTTTCCGGCATTAGCAGGGCGAAAAACTATAAATGCGTAAGTTGTTACTGTCCCTAATCATTTCCATAGGGATTGCGGGGTCGGTTGCCGCCGCGCTGGACGAGATTGAGGAAGATTTCATGCAGGATATAGAGGACATACAAAAGAGTATGACCTCTAATATTTCCTTACAGGATGCGGCTACCGCTAAGTCCGAGGCGCAGGAGCTTGAGACGATGTTCAAGGACGTCGAGGATTTTTATGTCAGGAAAGGCGACGCCGCGGATGCCGTTGACTGGTCCAAGGAAAGCCGCACCTATCTGGCGGAAATCGTGAAGGCGCTGAATGCAAAGAAATTCGATGCGGCTTCCGAGTCTGCGGTCGCGCTTGCGAAAACCTGCAAGGCTTGTCACAAGATTTACAAATCCAAAGATTGATCTCACACAGTTTCACTTCCCGGAGTTTGTCATGAAAAAAATATTAGTCGGCGGCCTCTTGGTCGGCTTGTTCAGCATATGCGCAAATGCTGCGCTCAAGGAGGGGGATGCTGCCCCCGATTTCCAGGCCCAGGCTTCCTTGGACGGCAAAAGCTTTAATTTCTCGTTGAAGGATGCGCTGAAGAAAGGCCCGGTCGTGGTGTATTTCTATCCTTCGGCATATACCGGCGGATGCAATGTGCAGGCGCATACCTTTGTCGAGAAACACGACCAGTTCGCGGCCGCGGGCGCCACGGTGATTGGCGTCTCGCTGGATAGCATAGAGCGGCTCAACGAGTTTTCGGCCGATCCGGATTATTGCGCCGGCAAGTTCCCGGTTGCTTCCGATGCGGGCGGCAAGATCGCCAAGTCCTACGAGCTGAATATCCGCGAAGCCTCTCCCGGCAAGAAGGACAGCCGAGGCAAGGAAATCGACCATGGCTTTGCCGAGCGCACCACTTTCGTCATCACGCCCGATGGCAGGGTCAGCGAAACTGTCGGCGGCATTGCGCCCGCACAGAATGTGGAAAAAGCGCTGGAGTCCGTGCAGCGACTCGCAGAAGCGAAGCGTTCCTCCAAGAAACCCTGATCGACTCTCGGGGAAGCCGGATAGATGACGTGACATCGAGGTTGATCGCGAGCGGTTTTGTATTGCTTCTGTCGTTGGGAATCAACATGACGGTACAGGCCGAGGGGAATGACGAATATGAACTGCATGACCGGATTGGTTCAGGCAACCCGCAATCAGGCGAGACAAAATCCCGGGAGGAACTATGCCAGGGGTGCCATGGGGAGCAAGGCAATAGTACGAGTGCGGAATTCCCGCGTCTGGCAGGGCAGTACGCGGACTATATCATCAAGCAGTTTCGCGATTTCAGGTCCGGAGCCCGCCGGCACCATGTCATGAATGCGGTGGCGGGCAGCATCAGCGACGAGGACTTGAAGGATATCGCAGCTTATTTTGCCAGCCGCGAGCGTGCCCGCGCCAGGGAGAAAAAGCCGAATGACATTGCAGAGCGGCTATACAGGACCGGCGATAGGAAGCGATCGATCCTGGCTTGCTCGAGCTGTCATGGCAGCGCAGGGCAAGGAAGCTATGCGGGCGGGGAGAGTTTCCCTGTGATTGCGGGCCAGCACAAGCTGTATTTGCGGGAGCAGCTATTGAAATGGCGCTCCGGTGAGCGAAAGAACAGTCCGGGCGGGGTGATGACTGTCGTGGCGGAGTCGCTTAGGGATGAGGAGATCGAGGCCTTGGCCGAGTATATCTCCTCAATGTAGCGGGAGCAGGTTCAACCCAGTACTGATCGCTTGCTGCGCATCAGGATGGAAGCAAAGGAGAAAGAAAGATGCACTTGAGTTTTGCTGTAAGACAAACACAACCATGGTTGAAAAGTATGCTGGCTGTCGGGTTCGCTGCGAGCTTCGCCGTCATGGCGACAAGCACATGGGCGGATGATTATCCTGTCACGCCGGCGATTCCCGGGGTGGTGGCCGGTGGCCTGCATATCCGCCTGATCAAGGATGGGTTCACGGGCACCGAAGGGCCGCTGGGCCTGCCCGATGGCAGCCTGATCTTTACCGAGACCCAGGCCAACCGCATCACCCGTATTGACGAGAATGACAATGTCACCACCTTCATTGCCGACAGCAACGGGGCCAATGGCCTGGCGCTTGGCCCAGGTGGGGAATTATATGCCGTGCAGACATTGAAGCCGCAGGTGGGCATTATCCATCCTGCGGAAAAAGCCAAGGTGCTTGCGGAAAAATACAATGGCAAGCCCCTCAACCGTCCCAACGACTTGGTGCTAGATAAAAAGGGCGGCGTCTATTTCACGGACCCAGGCCCCAACGGCCCGGCCAAACCGGACCAGGCGCCAGCCCAGCCTGCGGTTTACTACATCAAGCCTGGCGGCGAGTTGGTATTGATCGACAAAGAGATCAAGCGCCCCAATGGAATTCAACTGAGCCCTGACGAAAAAGTGCTGTATGTCGCCAATACCGCCGGCGAGCATGTCATCGCTTACGACATAGCGGCAGACGGCTCGGTCAGCAACAAGCGCAATTTCGCCAAGCTGGAAGACGCCCTGCAGAACACCGAGAACGGCCCTTCAAGCGGTGCCGATGGATTGGCTGTGGATGCCGAGGGCAGGCTATATGTGGCGGCTAATACTGGTATCCAGGTGTTCAACCCTAAAGGCGAGTTCCTGGGCAATATCAAGTTGCCAAAGAAAGCGCAGAATATTGCGTTTGCCGGCAAGGATAAGCGGACTTTCTACATTGTCGGCCGAGGGGCGGCTTATAAGTTTCCCACCTTGGCGCAAGGCTATACCGGGCGCGCCAAGTAAGCCATAGCAAATGTGATTTCGCCAGCCCGCATTCCAGCGGGCTTATTGTATAAAAGTCGCTATGAAAGAATGCTTGATGAAGAAATTTGTACAGTTCGTATTGCTGCCCTTGTTGGCAACGGCTTCATTGACCGTTGCGGCTGCGCCTGCAGCCAAGCCTGAAAAGCTTATCCAATGGCGCCAGTCCGCCTACCGTGTAGCGGAATGGAATGTCGCCAGGCTGAAGGCTGCGCTGGAGGGCCAGTATGACAAAGAGGAAGCGGCCGCAGCGGCGAATGCGCTTGAAGGGATTGCCAGCTCGGGGATCGAAGGCTTGTTCGTGCCTGGAACGGAGCAGGGCAAGGGATGGCACGAAACCAGCGCGAAACCTGAGGTTTTCAAGGATAGCAAGCGTTTTGCCGAACTATCGCTTAGCTTCAGCAAGGAGGCCGCTGAATTGGCGAAACTTGTTCCCGCGGCGGACTCATCTGCGGTGAAGGCGCAATTCGGCAAAGTTACCCGCACTTGCAAAACTTGCCATGACGCCTTCAAAGGCAAGGACTAATCCATAGCAATTGTCGGCTGTGATGCGAAGTATATTTTCAAAAACGCTTCGCATGCAGATACGGCAAGCCCGGCGCTGGAATTGGCTGTATGGTTGCTTGGCTTAGTCTTTGACGACAATGAAAGTCTGGATGATATATTTGGCGTTCGATTCCGGCATATGCCCGCAATGCATGTAATTCCATCCGGTGGGAAACAGGACCAGGTAGCCGGCTTTGGGAGAGACCTTGACTCCCTGGTGGAAAAATTCGGTTTCCCCGCCTTTTTCCACATCGTTCAAGTATAAGACCATGGCGACCACCCTATTCCCGCTATGCTTTCCCACGGAATCGGCGTGCCAACGGAAATAACCTTCTTTTTGCGGATACATTTGGATCTTATATCCGGTTGCCTGCAAGTCGAACGACTGCAAGACCGGGCTTTTCGATAAATAATGCGATATGCAGGTTTGTATCCTGGGATGGATGCGTTGGAAAATATCCTGCCAAGCGCCTGCATTGCGTATCTCCAGATCCCAGGAGCGCTTGGTGTCCTCTTCGTAAGACACGTTCCCCGGCCCGCCGACGATTTTCCCGCGCCACTTGCTTTCATCTTGATCGAAAAGCGCAATGATGGATTGGCACAATTCTCTTTCCAACGCTTGATAGACAATAATGAAGTCTTGATCGTAAACGACATTGGCGAGCGGTTTTTCGTTAAGGTTTTGCAAGTTGCCTATATCCTGATGCTAATCAATAAAGAGCCTAATGTGATCTCAAGCATGAAATGACAATGCTGGATCCATGCAAGTTTTATTCCTCTCATCCAATGAACAATGTTCTTGACCAGCCTATTGCACAACAGATAAGCGTTTGGGTCTTGGGCGAGCTGCTTGGTATGAGGTGACACACAAAATGGTTGTAAAGCCAAATATAAGAAGTTAGCCATCGAGGTGAAGAATTGATAGGCCCGATTATGGATGCAATGCTATTTTTGCCTGCTTAATACCGCAGCGTGTGGTGTGAATGCAGCAACCCTATTTTGACTTTTGTTGTGCAAGCAACATTTCAATGGGCATTGCATTTAGTTGGAGATGGAAGCGTGCTTTTCCTAGCGTTTCTTCATTGTATAAAATGTAGATATATCAATGCATTATATGGGGCATGCATTGAACCTGTCTTAAGGAGGGCTTGGCATCGTAGCTGGTGTGTAAATTGCTGATTACCTGGGTTAATTGAGCGTGGTTTTTAAATTAATCTTTAAGGGAGAAACACATGTCGGCTTATTTCCACAGGCTTCACTGGAAGCATGCAGCAGCACTGCCAACCTTGCTTTTTTCATTAGGCCTGATCCCCACTTATTGCCTGGCAGCGGGTACGCTGCAGGAAGCGAGCGATGCGCTCGAGGCCAGTAAAGTTCAGTCCATCGCGTTTACCGGCACGGGCCGCTGGTACCAGTTCGGCCAGGCGCCGAACCCCAAGTCGCCGTGGCCTCCATTCGATGTCAGCAGCTATAGCGCCGAGATCAATTACGACCAGTCCGCCGCCCGCGTCCAAATTACACGCAAGCAGGTGGTGGAATCCGGCCGCGTCAGACCGGCTCCCGTGGAGCAGAAACCGGACCAATACGTGAAGGGCAATGTAGCCTGGAACCTGGCAGTGCCGCCTGGAGGCAGCGCTCCTGCGGTCCAGCCGCAGCCATTACAGATTGAGGAGCGTGCTGCCGAAATATGGTCCACGCCCCAAGGGCTCCTGAAAGCCGCCGCTGCGCATCATGCTGTGTCCGAGGCGTATAAAGGCGGCTCCAAGGTGACTTTCAGCGTGGGCAAGCACCGTTATGTCGGCATCATCAATGCAAAGAACCAGGTCGAGCGCGTGCAGACATGGATAGACAGCCCCGTGTTGGGCGATACCGAAATCGATTACGCCTATTCCGATTACAAGGATTTCAACGGCATTGCTTTTCCAACGCATATCGCACGCAAGCAGGGCGGTTATCCGGTACTCGACCTCAAGATTTCATCTGTCACTGCCAACCCGAATGTGCAGATCGATGTACCTGCGGAAGCTGGCAATGCACCGGCTATTGCCGTAACGTCAGAAGAGTTGGCGCCTGGTGTTTACTACCTCAGGGGCGGTACGCACCATAGCGTGCTGATCGACCAGAAAGACCATTTGGTGATCGTCGAGGGCCCGTTGAACGAGGAGCGCTCGCAGGCTGTGATTGCCAAGGCCAAGGAGCTGGCACCCAACAAGCCGGTTCGTTACCTGGTCAATACCCACCATCATTTCGATCATTCGGGAGGTGTACGTACTTTTGTCGCCGAAGGCGCAACGGTCGTGACGCACAAGGACAACAAGCCTTATTACGAAAAAGTATGGGCAAACAAACATACCATCAATCCCGACCGCTTGGCGCAATCGAACACGCCGGCAAAATTTGCCGCGTTCTCGGATAAGCATGTGCTGACCGATGGTCAGCGCAGCATCGAAGTGCATACGATCAAGAATAGCGGCCACAACGACGCATTTGCCCTGGTGTACTTGCCTGCGGAAAAAATATTGATCGAGGCCGACGCTTACACGCCATTGGCAGCTGGCGCGCCAGTGCCCGCAAGCGTCAATCCATACTCAGTGAACCTGCACGACAATATCAAGCGCCTGAAGCTGAGCGTGGACAAGATTGCGGCTTTGCATGGTCCTGGCGTAGTCACCTTGCCCGACTTGGAAGCGTTCATCGGAAAGTCGCAGAGCGCAAGCAACTAGCATCTAGGTTGTTTCATACGAATAAAAAAGGCCCTTGCGTAGGGCCTTTTACATGTTCGCCATCTATAGGCTTATTCGCGGTGGGCCGGCATCACTTGAATTTTTCACCGGCTGTTTTTGCATCTTCGGCAATTTTGCTGTTGGCTTCTTGTATTGCCAATTGCTCTTCCCTCGCCTGGTTGTTGATGGTCTGGATATCTGCATTGGCTTCCTCCACGATGCAATCCAGGTAAGGTTTCACCTGGCCCCGGTAAGCATTCACAGCGCCTACGCTCTGGTTGTAGGCGTCTTCATTGGTGAGGTCTAGCCTGGGTGCGACAGGCCTGCTCCCGCATTTTGCCGATGACCATTTGCCATCGGCCAGCGTTCCGGCGTCGGCAATATTGTTAAAGCTGTAGGCCGATATGGCTGCAATGGCAATGAGCTTGCAAAGCGTATTGATCAGGCTGCTGAGGTGAATGTGGTTGGCTGTCATGAGTTAGGTCCATTTAAGAGTGATGAAGAGGGAAAAGGCCTTGGGATATGTGAGTACCAAGGCCTCATTGATGCAAAGTCGCTTTATAGCTGCCCGCTCAGGCTGATGCCTATCCAGCGAGGATATGGGTAAGGCGCATAGCTCGCCCATCCCTCCTCGTGGGACCGATCGTTGAATGCATTGCGGGCAACAAAGCTGAGGTCAAATTGCTTGCTGAGTTGCAGGCCGATGGATAAGTCGGTACGGCTCAACGGCGTTATCCAGCCATAGCTTGAGAGGTTGTCGGTATTGTTGTATTTGCTTTGATAATTGGTATTGAAGCTGGCATGGAAAATCTTGTCGCCCAATACTGGCCGTCTATATTCGGCACCGACATTGAATGTCCACTTGGAAACTCCCGGCAGCGTCTTTCCACTTTGATCCATATACGGGTTGGTGGACGATGCCAAATAGCCTAGTTCCTCGGGAAATGCCGCATTGCCGAAATCGACGTAACGCGCATCAGTATACGCACCGGCAAAGCGGACGGTGGTGTATGGGATGCCGGAATAGAAGGCGTCGATCTCAATCCCCTGGGTTTTGGCTCTCTTGATGTTGCCCTGTGCGGTTATATAGGCGACCGGGTTTGTTTGGTTGTTATCAATATTGATTTGGGTCTGGATTTCGTCAAGCATGCGGATGGCGGCTTGGTAATCGCGGATATCCATATAAAAAAGATTGGCGTTGAATGCCAGCTTGTTATCCAGCCAGTTGGACTTGAAGCCGATTTCGTATGCATTGGTTTTCTCCGGCCTGACGTTGCGCGACCCGAAATTCACGTTCAAGGCGGAGCCGGATTTTTCGCCATATTGAAATGAGGTGTAAGCAGCTAGATTGTCATTGATCCTGTAGGTGGGGGTGACGACAGCCGTAAACAAGACATCCCGGTATGAGCTCTTCACGCTGTTGCTAAGCGATGCGATGGCATTGGCGCGAATTGCTTTTGCCGCGGCAATTTGTTGTTTTTGTTGAGCAGATAATCCGTTATATGCCACACCTGGATTGTTAGGGTCGATCGTAGCGCCAAAAAATTTATTAGCGACGCTATCGGCAAGCTGCAATTGCTCAGTCGTATTATTAGCCGTCAATTGACCCGGTTGAGTACTAAGGTCACCACTGAATGCATTCGAGTCGAAGCCTCCTAAATTGACGCCTCGGATGGATTCCGGATTGAGTGCTGAACCGACACCATTAGAGGCCAGAAATTTCGTATCCTCTGTCGTCCTGTCCTCATGGGTAATCCGCAAGCCGGTCAGCAAATCCAGCTTCTCGGTCAAATGCCAATTGATTTGCCCATAAACCGCGTTATGGCTAGTGTTCACTTTTGTGTCTGCAATGGTATAGGCATCGTCCAAGGAATCCTTAAGCAGTGCCAGGCCAGAGCCACGGTTAATTCCAGCATTGGTTTCCAGCACATTGTACTGGGCAGTGGTCGCAAGCCAGGCGCCCGCATCCGATCCCCAGCCGACCTTCGAGGAAATGGTGTCCTCTGTCTTCATTGCAAAGAACCCGGCGCTGTAATCGACTTTTTCTCCGGGCTCGGAGACGATCCTGAATTCCTGGGTATATTGCCTGTAGTCGACGCCGCCGCCATTGTTGCGCAGGATGTCAAACGGTGTGCCTTCATCGTTATGAGCGTCAAAACTGTAACTTCTCCATCCGGTGATGGATGTTAAGGTATGGCCGGGAACCAGGTAGTTCAACTCCAGGGATGCGCCCCGATTGGTGACGGTCTGTCCCTGGTTCTCGTTCTGCAAGAGCCTTTTGTTGATCCAGTCGTCGTATGTATATACGCCATTGAACTTGCCGTTGGAGCTATAAGTGCGGTTTTGGAACCATGAGCGGGAGGTCAGCTTTGCGCGTTCGCTGGTTCCATTGGGGTCGGTAGGCGCGCCGTTGGCATAGTACTGAGGTGGTGTTTTGCGGAAAGTCAGGCCATTTTCCACTTGAGGCGCCTCGGGTTCCAAATCGAAACTGAAGCGGGCAGAGAAATTCTCGGTCGGCGTCAGCAGAAACTGTGCGCGGCCTGCCAGGCGGTTGCGGTTGTAAAAGCTGTAATTCGAGTCGTAGTCGCTGTCGTAGAAACCCCGGCCGCGGTCTGCAATGAAAGAGCCGCGCCACGCCAAGACGTCATCGACAATCGCCCCGCCAAGGTTGGCTTTTGCCACCACGGTATCACGTACGCCATATACCAATTGATAATCCGCAGAAGGGGTAAACGAGGGACGCTTTGTCTTGATGGCGACACCTCCAGCACTGTAATTGAGGCCGCCTGCGGTTCCTTGAGGGCCACGCGACACTTCGACGTTGTCAATATCGTAGAAATCAAAATTCCCTAACTGCGTCAACCCATAGGGAACGCCATCGACAACCAAGCCCACGCTAGGATCTTGCGTTTCCGTGAAGGAGCGTTTGCCAAGTCCTCGGATCGATAAGGAAGCGCCACGCGTATTGTTTTGGTTGAATTGAATCCCCGCGGCACGGCGCGTGATCGCGCCAAGGTCAAAACCTAGCTCACGGTCAAGTTCCGCCCCTGAAATGACAGATATTGATTGTGGTACGTCTTGCACAAGTTCCAACTGACTGCGTGCCTGCACAACAACACTGCCCAATTGCGGTGGTTCCTGCCCTTGTGCAACAGCATCGGGAGATGCGCCAGCCTCGCTTTCAGGTGGAGAGATGACGCCTCCTTGCGCTGCAAGCGCTTGACGGCTTTTTTCTAACTCCTCTCTCAACTTGGCATTCTCTGTTTTTATCCGGTCATTTTCCGCTTGGAGTTCGGATAAGGAGGGTTCATCGGCTGCATATAGATAGCTAATGCCAAAAATGAACATCACGCTGATAGCAAAAATGAAGTTCTTGAGCGTTGAAAATATAAAACGAAGGACGAAACGGTGTGAATGAAAATACGATAGCGCTACTATTTTATTCTTCATTTGAATTTAATCCCTGCTTGTTATATTGAAATTGCATATGAATAACAGCAGAAATCATGCCAATTTTTATAAGAGTAAAACTTCTGGATTAATGTATTTAAAATACATAATGTTACGTTTTATTTGTAAAAATTAAGGAAGAGCGACGAATAGATATTTTCCGGATAATTGATGAATTTTGCACAGAATAAAACATGAGATTATTAAAAATAAGCAACGATAAAAATAAAAAACGGACTCTCAAGGAGTCCGTAATTAATTGATCTCAATCTTTATAATTATTTATTAGGTTTAGAGATCGCTCGTGAACATAACGCCAATCCAGCGAGGAATCGCAGGAACATAGCTGTTCCATGTGCGAATGAGGGCTGTATCATCATCAAACAGGTTTTTAACAAGGATGCTTGCATCAAACTTACGATCTCTTCTGCCAATTCCAATAGAGAAATCAACCCGAGTATTGGCATCAACCCAGCCATAATCAGAAAGATTTACTGCAGAGTTGAATCGACTCCTGTAAGCTAGATTGAAACTGGTATGAAATTCTGCATTTGAGAAGACAGGATAACGGAAATCACCCCCAATATTGAAAGTAAATTTTGAGGCCCCAGGGAGGTTTTCACCTGATACGTCACGATATGGATCTGCGTAATTATTGGAATTTACTTCAGGAGGCAATGGGCTGTTTTTAAACTCTCTGTAATATGCATTGTTATAAGCTCCGGCAAAACGCAAAGTGGTATGTTTAATACCGGTATATACACCATCTATTTCTAAACCGTAAGAGCGAACTTTTGCTGCATTTCCTGTAGCCTCGGTATATTGTATGTCTCCATTGGGATCCCCTGCTGTCCCATAAGCATCAAAAATGAGTACTCTTTGTTGATAGTCTTTAATATCCGTAAGATATAAGTTTGTGTTGAGTGTGAGAGTGTTATCAAGAAGAAGTGATTTAATTCCCGCCTCATAAGAAATGGTTTTCTCTGGCTTGACCTTCGCATCATAGCCATTCACCACTTGGGCAAGGCCAGCTTTCTCTCCATATTGCAAAGTTACATATCCAGTTAGGTTATCGTTAAATTTGTAGCTGGGGCTTAACAGAAGTGTTGGTTGAAGTTTTCTGAAGGTTTCTGCTTTTGTTTTGTTATATACGATACCAATATTTTGCGCACGAAGTGCCCTAGCGGCGTCAATTTGCTCTATTTGCTCAGGAGTTAAATTTCCATAATCAACGCCAAAATATTTCTGAGCTACAGCATCTGCAAGTGCTAGCTGTGTGGGGTCAGAAAAATTATCCTTATCATAACCTCCTAGTAAAATTCCATTGACAGAGTAAGGATTAAGCTCTGCACCATATCCTTGATTTACTATACTTTTCTCAGAACTGTTTTTTCTATCCTCTAAAGTTAATCTAAGTCCTGTTGTTACGGTTAGTGGCTCATTAATCTGCCAGTTAGCTTGACTGAAAATAGCGGTACTTTTGCTATAAATATCTTGAGGAGTATTATGCTCTAATCCATTAAGGGCGTTCTGCATCAAAAGCGGACCTGCACTGGCACTCCCATCCGGGTTAGCTAAAGTTTGGGGGTTTATTGCTCTGCTGAGTATTGCATATTGATCTGCACTGGCAAACCATGCACCTGCATCAGAGCCAAAACCAGTTCTGGAGCTGTAATTGTTACGCGAGCTCAAGAAATATAATCCTGCCTGATAGTCTACTAAATCAGGAATGCTGGAACTTAACCTGAATTCCTGGCTGATTTGATCATGACGTGTGACAAGACCCCCGCCATTTTTTGTAATATCAAAAGGGGTACCTTCATCATTACGCGCTTGAAATGAGAAGTTCTTGTAAGCTGTAATGGAGGAAAGGGTGTAATCGCCCACATTCCAATTCAAAACAGCTGATGATCCCCATGTAGATGTCACTAGTGGCCGTTGATCATTCATATTGACACTGTTATCAAGATAGTCATTTTGATAAGAATAGTCACTACGTTGGCGGAACCAACTTCTTGCTAAACGCCTTGATGGATCGGAGCCGAGCCTAGTTGCTGTTCCATCAGTATATGTAGTAGGAGTTGGAGTATAGAAATTCCAACCGTTGTAATACTCTTCATGCTTGGGAGTCAGTTCTAGTTTGACCAACGCATCGAAATTTTCAGTTGGAGTGAATAAGAACTGTACCCTACCCGAGACATTGTCTTTATTCATAAAGCGGAAATCACGATTGTAATCGTTGGGATAGTAGCCTTCCCCTTTATCCACCATGAATGCGCCTCGCCATGCGAGAACATTGTCAATAACAGTGCCTCCGATCGCTGCACTTCCAATGACCCGGTTATTGTCACCAAGTGTTAATGCATAACTTTGTTGGGATTCAAATGTGGGACGTTTTGTCGTGATGGTTATCGCCCCCATGCTGGCATTCTTTCCTCTCAATGTGCCTTGAGGCCCGCGAGCAACCTCGACTGCTTCAACATCGTAAAAGTCAAAACTTGCTAAAGGGTTATATCCATAAGAGACATCATCCACGGTCACGCCGACGCTAGGGTCCATCGCATCCGTTTGGGCTTGTTGACCCAGGCCTCGGATAGAAATGCTGCTGGTTCGCGCATTGCCCTGGTTCCATTGGATATTGCCCACACGTTGAGTAATTGACCCAAGGTCACGTGCCTGAAAGCGGTCGAGTTCTTGCCCGCTTACTACCGAGATTGAAATCGGCACGTCTTGCAGCGCTTCCAGCTTGTTCCGGCTACGGACGACGATTCTACCTAGCTCTGCCGGTTCTTCTTCCTGTGCTACTTGTTGAGGTTGTTCAGACGGTTGGGTTGCCTGGGTTTCTGAAGTCGTGGTTGGTTGCCCACTTTTTTGCGCAGCCAGTTCCTGCTGGCTTTTTTCCAATGCCTGCTTCAGGCGGGCGATCTCGGCCTGCAATTCTGAAATGTTGGGATCGTCCGCGGCATAAAGCGCGCTCGTCCCCATGAGGCTCAGTGTTGCACCGACAGCAGTGACGATTTGGGAAAGCTTGAACGGTCGCTGTAATGGTTTACGGCGGCGATGTGAAGAACTCATTATTTTAATTGCTCCCTAAACTGATGGATTAAAAACGGTGCATCAGTTAGCGCAAGGAGTATGCCAATTTATAATGTTTTATTCTTTACATAGTGTTAAATATTCCTTATTTGCCTATTGAGGCCTTGATATTATTGGCCTCGGCAAGAAATGCCGCAAAGAAAAAATCAAGATTTGGCTTGATCAATATTTGATAGTCGCTGTTGAGTTTGAACCACTTTTTGTGAAAAAGACGATAGTTCGCTGGTGTATTCCAAGCAGAATTTGCAGCGAGAATAATGCTTAAAAATTACCATAATATATTGCGAATGATAGTTATTTTTAAATGGGTGTGAGTGTGTGAAAAGTAACTGCTATTTTTTGAGCAGTAATTGTTTTTCTTTGAACAATGATGATGTTCCTTTTGTGATGAGAGTCTAGTAACTGGTTGATTATAAACAATGGTATGGATATTGCATTTAAAACCACAATGCCGAGCTTGGTTTGTCTGTCGCAATACGTTTTCTTGGTCAACCAATAGATATTTATGAATGAAACCGGCTGTGGATTTGCCGGTATTGAAATAGCAAAAAATCCAAGACTCTCAAAAACTAAATTACAAAGGAATCAACGTGAGAAAGTTATTACAGAAAATTGTTCTTGCAATGGCTGTCAGCGGGGCATTGCATGTTGCGTACGCGGCAGATCCGAAACCGGAGGAGGAAATCCGCTACCGTCAGTCTGCATTCAATGTGATCGGACGCAACTTCAATGCATTGGGCGCAATCGCCAAGGGCGAGCGTCCTTATGACCAGGCATTCGCGGTCAAGACCGCTACATTGCTGGAATTGCTGGCGCCATTGCCATTCGGCTCGTTCGGTCCAGGAACAGACAAGGGCGCCTTGAACAAGGCAGACCCGAAAATTTGGACTGAACAGGCGAAATACAAAGAGGCTGCCGAGAAATTCCAGGGAGAGATTGCCAAGTTGTCCGCCGCAGCCAAGGATTTGAATTCCCTGAAGGCGCAGGTTGGGGAAATCGGCAAGACCTGCAAGGGCTGCCATGACGACTTCCGGCTGAAGGAAGCTCGCCAATAGCGAATTCACAGGGTTGTCCTTTAACTAACGAAATCCTCAAGGTCGAAGATATTGGGGCCGGTTGGTTTAGCCGGCCCCGTTTTTGTTTGAATGCAGCTGTCGCGTATTGAAAAAGGCGGATAAGTGGTGGATCAATTGAAGGCTGAGCATCTCGCTTGCATACGCGGAGATAGGTTGTTGTTCAGCAGCCTGGATTTTTCCTTGCGGTCAGGGGAGCTGCTTTATGTGTCAGGCGAGAACGGTGCGGGCAAAAGCAGCTTGTTGAGGGTATTGAGCGGTTTGGCAATGCCGGAACAGGGAGCGGTGTTTTGGAATGGCGACGATGTGGGCAAGCGACAAGAGGCATATCGCCGCAGCTTGCTGTTGATCAGCCATACGGATGGGCTGAAGGACGATTTGAGCATTGCGGAGAATTTAAGGTTTGCCTCGCGCTTGGCGGGGCAGGATAGCCATGACGCCGAGATCGGGGACGCGATGGGTGCGGTCGGCCTTGAGGTATATGCGGATGAGCGGGCGGGGAGCCTATCGCAGGGGCAGCGCCGCCGGGCAGGATTGGCCCGCCTCTGGTTAAGCCGGGCACGGTTGTGGCTACTGGACGAGCCTTTTGTCTCGCTGGACAAGGCATCGGTCTCCATATTGGCGGAACGCATAGGTCAACATTTGGTGGGCGGCGGCATGGCGGTGCTGACTTCGCACCAGGCGGTGGATATACCAGGCCAAATCGTGCACCGGATCAAGATCGCCTGATGGCCGGGATATGGATTGAAGTCATCCGCCGAGACTTGTTGCTGGCGGTGCGCAAACCCGCCGAGGGCGTGACAGGCGCAATCTTCTTCATCGTCGTGGCGAGTTTGTTTCCGTTGGCGGCCAACCCTGCCCCGGCTGTATTGCGCAGCCTGGCGCCGGGCGTGCTGTGGGTGTCGGCATTGCTGGCTTGCCTGTTGTCCCTGCCGCGGATGTTCGCTGCGGATTATGCGGATGGCGCGCTGGAGCAAATGGTGATTGCTCCCCAGCCGTTGGCCGCGCTGGCGTTGGCCAAGATGGCAGCCCATTGGCTGGTGTTTGCCCCGCCATTGCTGGTACTAGCCCCTGCGCTGGGCATCCAGTACGGTCTGCAGGGCAGGCCCTTGTACGTGCTGGAGGCTGCGCTGTTGCTGGGGACGCCGACGCTGAGCCTGGTCGGGGGGATTGGGGCTGCGCTGACGCTGGGCAGCCGCGGAGGCGGGTTGCTGCTGGCCGTCCTGGTGTTGCCCTTGTACATCCCGGTCCTGGTCTTCGGTGCGGGGGCGGTGAGTGCCAGTCAGACGGGGCTGGAGCCGCAGGCCTACTTTGCGTTGCTCGGCGCATGCTTTTTACTATCGTTGGTGGTGGCTCCCTGGGCCGCTGCCGTTGCTTTGCGGATTGCATTGGAATAGGGCTACATGTCAGGCATCAATTGGTTCAAATATGCGGCGCCGCAGGCGTTCTATCCTGTGGCCGGCCGCTGGATTCCCTGGCTCTATAGCGTCGCCGCCTTGTTGGCGGCAATTGGGATTTACATCGGTTTGTTCATCGCTCCGAGCGATTTCCAGCAGGGAGAGGCCTACCGCATCATTTTCATTCATGTGCCCGCCGCATGGATGTCGATGGTGATCTATCTTGCCATGGCCTTCTGGGCAACGGTGGGGCTGGTGTTCAACACTCGATTGTCCGCGATGATGGCCCAGGCGCTAGCACCCACGGGAGCGCTGTTTACCCTGCTAGCGCTCGTAACCGGGTCGCTGTGGGGCAAGCCCACCTGGGGAGCATGGTGGGTTTGGGATGCCAGGCTTACTTCGGAGCTGATTCTTTTGTTCCTTTACATAGGCTTCATGGCGCTGCACGCCTCCATCGACAACCCCCAGCGTGCGGACCGGGCGGCGGCCGTCATTGCCGTGGTCGGGGCGGTCAACGTGCCTATCATCTATTTCTCGGTACGCTGGTGGAACACGCTGCACCAAGGCGCCTCCGTCAATGTGTCGTCGGCGCCGAAAATGGCAAGCATCATGCTCGCGGGCATGCTGGTGATGGCGCTGGCAAGCTGGATTTACAGCATCGCAGCCGCATTATCGCGTGCGCGTTGCGTCATTTTGGAGCGCGAGCGGCATTCGGCCTGGGTACAGCAACTGGAAGAGGTAAGAAGTTAATGCAATGGAATTCAGCAGCGGAGTTTTTCGCCATGGGAGGGTATGCCTCTTATGTATGGGGTTCGTTCGGGCTGACCCTGATTGGGCTGGCTTGGGAGCTGAGCGGGCTGGCATTCAGGCGCCGCAAGGCATTCAGGCGTATCCGGCAGGCACGTGCATGGAATGAGGCGCGCAAAGTGGGGCATTCGGAATGAAGCCGAGACACAAACGTTTGGCATTGGTCGGCGTAAGCGCCGTGCTGGTCGCCCTGGCGATCGCATTGGTCTTGAGCGCTTTCCGTAGCAATCTCGTGTTCTTCTATACGCCTTCGCAAGTGGCCAACGGCGAGGCGCCGGCCAATACCAGCTTCCGCATCGGCGGCATGGTGGCCGAAGGCAGCCTGGAGCGGCAGGCCGACGGCTTGACCGTGCATTTTGTCGTGACGGATACGGTCAAAGACATTCCGGTAAGCTACCAGGGAATACTGCCGGATCTTTTCAAGGAAGGAAAAGGCGTGGTGGCGCAAGGCGCTTTGGATGCGGATGGCCGTTTCATCGCGAGCAATGTGCTGGCAAAGCACGACGAGAACTATATGCCGCCCGAGGCGGCGGAGGCGCTCAAGCGGGCTAAGACTGCTGGAACGGGCCAGGCGGCCGATGTCGCGGGAGACAAGTCTTGATTCCCGAGATCGGCCATTTTTCATTGGTGCTGGCATTGCTGGTCGCCGTCGTGCAAGGGGTGTTCCCGATTGCAGGGGCAGCATTGCGCAGGCCTGCCTGGGTCGCGCTGGCCAGGCCCGCCGCCCGCCTGCAGTTCGTGCTGGTGGCCTTGTCTGCCGCCTGCCTTGCCTATACGTTCGCCGTCAAGGACTATTCCGTGCTTTACGTGGCGTCCAACTCCAATTCGCAACTGCCGCTGCACTACCGGGTGGCCGCGCTCTGGGGCGGGCATGAGGGGTCGCTGCTGCTATGGGTGTTCATCCTCAATGCCTGGGCGCTGGCAGTCAGCTTTTTCTCCAAGGGGTTGCCCGAGCTGACGCGGGCCCGCATCCTGGGCGTGATGGGGCTCATCAGCATCGGTTTCCTGCTGTTCCTGCTGACGGTTTCCAACCCTTTCGAACGGCTGATTCCGGCGGCGATAGACGGGAGGGACCTCAATCCGCTCCTGCAGGACCCGGGCATGGTGTTTCATCCTCCCATGCTGTATATGGGCTATGTCGGCTTTTCCGTCGCTTTCGCCTTTGCGATTGCCGCTTTGCTGGGAGGCGAGCTCGACGCAGCCTGGGCCCGATGGTCGCGACCATGGACCATCCTTGCCTGGCTGTTCCTCACCGTGGGCATCATGGCAGGCAGCAACTGGGCATATTACGAGCTGGGCTGGGGCGGGTGGTGGTTCTGGGATGCTGTGGAAAATGCCTCCTTCATGCCATGGCTGGTCGGCACCGCCTTGATGCACTCGCTGGCTGTGACGGAAAAGCGCGGCAGCTTCAAGGCCTGGA
This sequence comes from Methylobacillus pratensis, assembly GCF_054072455.1. NCBI lineage: Bacteria > Pseudomonadati > Pseudomonadota > Betaproteobacteria > Nitrosomonadales > Methylophilaceae > Methylobacillus > Methylobacillus pratensis. The sequence continues at coordinate 269,613 of NZ_JBSUSR010000004.1, read as the reverse complement.
CCGTACTGCTGGCCATCGCGGCATTTTCCCTAAGCCTGTTGGGAACCTTTCTCGTACGTTCCGGCGTGCTTACCTCGGTCCATGCGTTTGCCACCGACCCCGAGCGAGGTTTGTTCATCCTCGCTTTCCTCGTCATCGTGATCGGCGGTTCGCTGGGCTTGTTCGCCTGGCGCGCATCCTCGGTGGGCAGAGGCGGAGGCTTCAGCGCGCTTTCCCGCGAAAGCCTGCTGCTTTCCAATAACGTGCTGTTGGTGGTTGCGGCAGCTTCCGTCATGCTGGGCACGCTGTATCCCTTGGTCCTCGATACGCTCGGCTTGGGCAAGATATCGGTCGGGCCGCCGTATTTCGACACGGTATTTGCTCCGCTGATGGCTCCCGCGGTCTTCCTCATGGGCATAGGCCCCTTGGCGCGCTGGAAACATGCAGAGCTGCCGGAGTTGGCTGTACGGTTGCGCTGGGCCTTCGCCATCAGCCTGGCTACTGCGGTATTCCTGCCCTTGCTGCTCGGCCGCTGGACGCCGATGGTGGGACTGGGCCTGTTCCTGGCATTCTGGGTGTTTGCCGCTTCGGCGCAGACGCTGTGGCTGCGCTTGCGCGTAGGCGGGCTGCCGCTGGCCGAGCGCCTGCGTAGCCTGGCCCGCGCCTGGTGGGGGATGTGGCTCGCGCATGTGGGCATTGGCGTGTTCATCCTGGGCGTGACCATCGTCAAGGGTTTCGAAACTGAAACGGCAGTGCGCATGTATCCGGGCGATGTCGCCCACTTATCCGGCTACGACTTCGTGTTCGAAGGGGTGACCGAAGTGCAAGGGCCCAATTACACCGCCACTCAGGGCAACATGCGGGTACTCTACAACCAAAAGGAAGTGGCGACGGTGCATCCGCAAAAGCGCGTGTACACGGTACAGAACATGCCGATGACGGAAGCAGGAATTTCTGCTGGGATATGGAGCGATCAATATGCCTCCTTGGGTGAGCCGCTGGGTGACGGCAGCTGGAGCGTGAGGATTTACTACAAGCCAATGGTCAACTGGATCTGGGGCGGCTGCCTGTTGATGGCGGCAGGTGGATTCCTGGCCTTGAGCGACAGGCGGTATCGCATGCGCAGCAAGGCTAAGGCAAAAACTTTGCAGGAAGTGGTTGCAGCATGAGGCGCCTGTTGATTCTGGTGCCGTTGCTGGCTTTCCTGGTCCTGGCTGGATTCCTGGCGGTGGGTTTGCGCCATGACCCGCACGAGGTGCCGTCACCCTTGGTGGGCAAGCCGGCGCCCGTCTTCGGCCTTCCCAGGCTGGACGATCCGCAACGCGAATTTTCCCCTGTTGATCTGCAGGGTCAGGTCTGGCTGTTCAATGTGTGGGCGTCTTGGTGCGCACCGTGCCGGGAAGAACATGGTTTATTGCTGAAACTAGCCGCGAGCCAGGTCGCTCCTATCGTCGGCATGAATTATAAGGACCAGCGAGAAAGGGCGCTCGCCTGGCTCAAACAAGGCGGTGGCGACCCGTACTTGACCTCTGTGACCGATACGGACGGCAGGGTGGGGATCGATTACGGCGTTTACGGCGTGCCCGAGACTTACGTGGTCGACAAGGTGGGCATCATACGCTACAAGCACATCGGCGCATTGACCGAGCAGAGCGTTGCCGAGAAGTTGCTGCCCCTTATCATGGAGCTAAAGGCAGAATGAAATATTGCTTGATCATGCTCGGCCTGCTGTGGCCGGTGCTGGCATTACCGGCGCAGGAAGCGGTGCCATTGGCGGAAAATCCGCAGGTCGAGTCCCAGGTTTCGCGCCTGGCGGAGGAGTTGCGCTGCCTGGTATGCCAGAACCAGACACTGGCCGATTCCGACGCGCCGTTGGCGGAGGACCTGCGTAATGAAATCCGCGAAATGGCCGCCAAGGATATGAGCGATCAGCAAATCGTGGACTACTTGGTAGCGCGCTATGGAGATTTCGTACGCTACCGGCCGCCATTCAAGCCCAGCACGGCGGTCCTATGGGCCGGGCCGTTCGTACTGTTGGCAGTAGGTTTGATATGCATCGTCCTGTTGGTTAGGCGCCGCGAAGTGCCGCCGGTTGAGTTCCCTTTGGATGCGGACCAGTCCCGCAAGGTCGATGAGTTATTGAGGCAGGAGCAATAGTGTTGTTGATATTCTGGGCTGTGGCAGCATTGTTGCTGCTATTGGCGGTGGCAGTGCTGATTAGGCCGTTGCTGAGGCGCCAGGCTGCGCCTCTCGCCGCGATGCCAGCGATGGTCGCCGTGTACCGCGAGCAATTCGCCGAGCTGGAGCATGACCGGGAGAGCGGCCTGCTGGACGAAGCGCTATACCAGCAAGCGAAAAGCAAGCTGGAGCGGCGCTTGGTGGATGAGGCGCGCAATACTAAGCCAGCATCCGCTAAGGCCGATGGCAGGCCCGAGCGCTTGCTGGCCGCATCCCTGCTGTTGTTGTTGCCGGCGCTTGCCGTGCCGATCTATCTCAAGACTGGCAACCCCGAGGCGATCATTGCGTTGCACCAGCAGCAGGCCAGTCCTGTCGCCGATAGCGGAGCTGTTCCCGCCAACGTCGAGGCGATCCTGCAATCCCTCAGGCAAAAGCTAGAACTGGACCCGGACGATGGTGCGGGCTGGGCCTTGCTCGCCCGCGCCAACACCAAGCTGCACCGTTACGACGAGGCTGTGCAGGCATTCGAGCAGGCGGTCCGTACAATTCCCGACGATCCGCAGTTGCTGGTGGATTACGCCATCGCGCTGGCTTTCCTCAACCAGCACAGCATGGCCGGCAAGCCCGAAGCCCTGGTGGCGCGTGCGCTGGAGCTGGACCCAGGGCAAGCCAAGGCACTGATGCTGGCGGCATCGGCCGCATTCGACCGCGGCGACTATAGCCGCGCTATTGATCTATGGGAGCGCTTGCTGCAGAAACTGCCCCCGGACTCCGAGGCAGCGGCATCGGTCAGCCACGCACTGGAAGATGCCCGTAGGCTGCAGGGGCAGGAGTTGCCATGATAAGTGGGGGCATTGGCATGCAGATGCCTTTCGCCACGGGAACGTCAGCGGCTGTCTAGAACGGCGCTGGTGGTCGTCCTGCTATTGCTTTTCTGCAGCGCGGGTGGAGGTGGCTGGGCCGATGCCTACAATCTGGAGAATCGTGTCCTCGTCCTTGGCGCCGTCGTAGTGGATTTCATTGGCGTAATGCGTCACGAAGCTTCCAGCCGGCACGGGTTTGAAGTGCGCAGGGTTGTAATCGGCGCCCGTGGCAACCCACCACGTTCCTGACAATACGGTAATGAACCTGTCATTGGGGAGCGAGTGGGGCTTGCTATGGTGATTGGCTTTCCATTTGTTGAGGACTACATACAAGCCTGGCTTGGACGGGTCCCCTACCAATACCGCCGTTTCCGAGCCGCTTGGGTTGGCCGTCCACTTGATTTCCTTGGGTAGCTTGATCGAAATGGCTTTGGGATCCAGCTCTTCACCCGCGCTGGCAATGCCTACGGCGGTCGTAAGCGCTGCCAGGCCGATCAGTCCGGCGATGCCAAATACGATCAAAGGCTTGAAAGGGTTATCCATTGATTGCTCTCCATGGTTGTGAAATAAGGAGACCAGCACTGCGAGCATGGCCTGTATGATTGGATAGCAATCGATATGCCAAGCGCCGTCCATATATAACCCACTGATGGATATTGGATTTTACCTGGGGCGCGAGATGCGGGAGTTGCCACGGCAACAGCTAGGGCATGCATGCTGTTGCAATGGCAAATCTTAAATCAAGGAGTTGTTGAATTGCCGCCTGCAAGATAGGCCTGCACTGCCTGGTGGACCTTTGCCCTGATTTCTGTCGTTGGAACCGGGTTTTTGGCTTCCGCGACCTCCTGCGCATACCGGTAGAGCGGGACGAACAAGTTATCCTTGTCCGGGGCGCCGCGCAGCCGCAGGAACTCGTTGTCAGCGATCAGCTTGTCCCACTCCTCGCGCACTGCGGTCCATACTGGCCTGGTGGCCTCCAGGTACTTGTCGCCGGCGTCCCAGTCATATTCCTGGATGCGTTCGTAACGGTTGAAACCGGATTCGCGGCCGACGACGGGGGCATTCGCCGCAATTTTCGCGGTCTGGTCCAGCTTGACCTTGAGGTTCTGCTGCTCATGCACCCAGCCGGTGGGCGTGATGATATGCCGATTGTTCCCGATTAATACGTCATAGTCGCTGCGCACGCTGTATTCGCGGCGCGGCAAGGGCCTCCAGCCGTCTTCGTCGCTCCAGCTGGAGTAGTTGCCCAGGTGCTGCCATTTTGCGATGCCGGAGTAACGGGGGCTGTCGTCGACCTGGTAAACGGTCTGCCTCCATTGGCCATGTTGCCGCCCAGGCGTCTTGATGCGCTGCCAGGTATTGTTGCCGCGAAACACCAGTTGCTCGGAGGGCTCGTATTGCCAGTCCTGCCGCCAGTGCTTAGTGACGAAAGGTCCTTCGGCCTTGCCGTGTTCGCCCACGAAGGACATGACCAGAAGATGCTGCAAGACAATGGAGTCACCCTTGTCCTCGACGACATATACCTTTTCCGTGCCCCAGCTGCGGTAGGGGCGGTTGGGTTTGTAAGCGGAAACGAAACCGGCCGTTTCTACGAAGTCGAACGTGGCGCGATAACCACCTGCCATGGCCAGGATGGCGCGGCGGTCGCGTTCAAAGTCGCTCAGGCCGGGCTCTTGCAAGGCTTTCCATTCCGGTGTCGGCTCGGTGACCAGCTTGACGGGAGCGCCCTGGGTCGTGCCGCCCCTGGGCGACAGGTCTGATTCATCCTGGAATTGCCATGAGAACGTATATTGGCGCCCGGCAGCCGGTTGCGCATCGGCATGGGCCAACGGGATGCACAGCAAAAGCAATATGGGGACAAGTCTGGCAGCCATGAACGATTCTCAGTTAGTTTAATGATGCCATTTTCCTGGGAAATGGCATCGTTGCCAACCCTATCCGGCCCAGTGGGTGGAAATGAACCAAGTAATTCCTACGCTCGCTGCCAGCAACACCAGGCCAAGGATCACATGGCCGCCTTGACTGGCATGCGCATCAGGGATGGATGCGGGCACTTGCTTGCGCCCGGTGATCATGGCGCTTACCAGGTTTTCGCGCTTGAACAGCCGGTAATAGATGATGGCGGCGACATGCAGTCCGATCAGGCCATAGAGCACGTATTGATTGACCGTGTGCAAGTAGGTCAGGTAGTCACTGGTGTCCTTGTCGACTAGCGAGTACAGCGGGCCCTCGGTGAAGATGTCGTCATTGGCGAACAAGCCAGTGATCACCTGCGCCAACAGCAGCGCCAGCATCGCAACGACCGACCATCCGCCGAGCGGGTTGTGGCCGATAGTCTTGTCTCCCTTGCCCTTGACGTAACCCAGGATGGCACGCGGGCCGCGGATGAAGTTGGAGAACTTGGCATAGGTGCCGCCGGCAAATCCCCACAATATGCGGAAAATCAGCAAAGCTAGCAGCGCCAGTCCTGAAAGGACATGCCATTCCAAGGCGTTGCCGCCTATCTTGACGGTAATGATCGCAGTGGCGAAAAGCGCGACTAGCGCCCAATGGAAAACGCGTAAGGGAATATCCCAGGTTTTGATGTACTTCATGCTGACTCCTAAGTTCTTCTCATGCAGTTGGCTGCACAATATCCCTGGAGTGACAGCAAGTACCGTACCCGCCCAAGGGTATTGTGAATACAAAGACTTAGCGGTGGATAGGCCGGGATGGCAAAGCAGTCTGCTCAAGATTCAGCAGGAAGTGTTTTGTTCCAGGCAGGTATTTTGCTGGATGTCCCAGCAAGATTGCCCTTGTCTTTTCATAGACGAAAAAAATCCCGCATTGCGCGGGATTCTGTTGTGGGATGTTGATTATCTTTTCTTGATATAAAGGTCGGTGATGGTGCCTTCCTTCATCTCGGCCGCGAAGCAGATGGTCTCGGACAAGGTCGGGTGGGCGTGGATGGTGAGGCCCAGGTCGTGGGCATCGGCGCCCATCTCGATCGCCAGCACGGCTTCCGCCAGCAATTCGCCGGCATTGGTACCGACAATGCCGGCACCGATCACGCGGTGGGTTTCCTTGTCGAAGATCAGCTTGGTGGCGCCTTCGGAGCGGGCAATGGATAACGCCCGGCCGCTTGCCGCCCATGGGAAGGAGGCTTTCTCGATCTCCAGGCCCTTGGCCTTGGCTTCGGTTTCGGTGACGCCGACCCAGGCCACTTCGGGATCGGTATAGGCAACGGAAGGAATCGCCATGGCCTGGAACTCGACCTTGTGCCCGGCAATGACTTCAGCCGCCACTTTGGCTTCATGCGTCGCCTTGTGCGCCAGCATGGGCTGGCCGACGATGTCGCCGATCGCGAAGATATGCGGCACGTTGGTGCGCATCTGCTTGTCGACGGCAATGAAGCCGCGATCGTCCACTGCAACGCCTGCGTTTTCGGCGCCGATGTTCTTGCCGTTCGGTCGGCGGCCGATGGAGACCAGCACGCGGTCGTAGACCTGGCTTTCCTTGGGTGCGTTTTCACCTTCGAAGCTGACGTGGATACCGTCTTTCTTTGCTTCGATCTTGGCTACCTTGGTGGAGAGCATGATGCTCTCAAAGCGTTTTTCCATGCGCTTCTGCAACGGGCGGATCAGGTCGCGGTCGGCACCCGGGATGAGGCCATCCATGAACTCGACTACGCTGACTTTGCTGCCGAGCGCGTCGTACACTGTGCCCATTTCCAGGCCGATGATGCCGCCACCGATCACCAGCAGGCGTTTTGGCACGTCTGCCAGCGCCAGTGCGCCGGTGGAATCCATGATGCGATCGTCTTCAGGCGCGCCTGGGAACTTGGTGGCCTGTGAGCCGGCGGCGATGATGGCGTTCTGGAAGCCGACAGTGGTGACCTTGCCATCGGCTGCGGTCACGGCGATCTGGTTGGGACTGGTGAATTGACCTACGCCCTGCACCACGGTTACACCGCGCTGTTTGGCCATCTGTGCGAGGCCGCCGGTGAGCTTGGCGACGACGTCATTGGCTTTCCAGTTGCGCAGTTCTTCCAGATTGATCTTGGGTTTGCCGAAGCTGACGCCGTGATGGCTGGTTTCCTCGGCCTCGGTGATGACCTTGGCAGTATGCAGCAACGCTTTGGACGGAATGCAGCCCACATTGAGGCAGACGCCGCCCAGTGTGGAGTAGCGCTCGATCAGCACGACCTGCTTGCCGAGGTCGGCTGCACGGAAGGCTGCCGTATAGCCGCCAGGGCCAGAACCGAGCACCACGACTTCGGTATTGATGTCGGAGTCGCCGGTGGCGGTTGCCGGAACAGGCGCCGGTGCGGCAGGCGCTGCCGCGGGCGCAGGTTGGAATGGTTCCTGGGCTGCTGGTGTCGGGCTGGCAGCAGCAGCGCCAGCCTGTTCCGCACCGGCTTCTTCCACCAGCAGGATCAGCGCGCCCTTGGCGACCTTGTCGCCCACCTTGACCTTGACTTCCTTCACCACGCCGGCGTGGGAAGAGGGAATGTCCATGGAGGCCTTGTCGGACTCCAGGGTGATCAGCGCATCTTCCTTGGCGATGGTGTCGCCGGCCTTGACCAGTACTTCAATGACGTCCACGCTATCGAAGTTGCCGATATCGGGAACCAATACTTCAGTAATCTTGCTCATGTTGATCCCTCAATCCTTACAGCAACAAACGGCGCACATCGGACAACACCATGCGCAAATGGCTGGTGAAACGGGCGCCATCGGCACCATCGATCACGCGGTGGTCATAAGATAGGGACAAAGGCAGGACCAGGCGTGGCTCGAACTCCTTGTTCTTGCTGTTGAATACCGGCTGGATGCTGGAGCGCGATACACCCAGGATCGCCACTTCGGGGCAGTTGATGATGGGGGTGAATGCCGTGCCGCCGATGCCGCCCAGGCTGGAAATCGTGAAGCAGCCGCCCTGCATTTCCTCGACCTTGAGCTTGCGCTCGCGTGCCTTGGCGGAAAGCTCGCCCAGCTCGGCCGCGATTTCGAGCACGTCTTTGCGGTTGACGTCGCGGATCACCGGCACAACCAGTCCGTCCGGCGTGTCGCAGGCGAAGCCGACGTTGTAATACTGCTTGAGGATCAAGTTTTCGCCGTCGGCGGACAGCGAGGCATTGAAGTTAGGGTAGGCGCGCAACGCGTTGACCGAGGCCTTGATCAGGAAGGCCAGCATGGTGAGCTTGACGCCGCGTTTTTCCGCTTCGGATTGCATGGACTTGCGGAAATCCTCGAGGTCGGTGATGTCGGCCTCGTCGAATTGCGTGACGTGCGGCGCGGTGACCCAGTTGCGGTGCAGGTTGGCGCCCGAGAGCTTCTTGATGCGCGATAGCGGTTTGGTTTCGGTCTCGCCATATTGCGAGAAGTCGATGACGGGGGCCGAAATGACGGCAAGGCCGCCGGCTCCGGTGGCGATACCGCCGCCGCGAGGCTTGCTCAGCTCGCCCTTGACGTAGGCCTGAACGTCGGATTGCGTAATGCGGTTCTTGGGGCCGCTGGCGGTGACCAATGCCAGGTTGACGCCCAGCTCGCGTGCGAACTTGCGCACCGATGGGCTGGCATGCGCAAGCTTGCCAGCAGCGGTTTCAACGCTGGCCGCAACCGGGTTGGGCGTGGTTTGCGGCTGTATGGTCTGGGGAGGCTCGGGCGCAGGGCGGGTGGCCTCGGGTACGGGCGCAGGGGTTGCCGGCGCAGCTGCGGCAGGTGCTGGCTTGGCTTCCTCTTGCGGGGAGGCAGCGGGGACGCTTGCGCTTTCTTCCTCCGCTTCCAGCGTGAGGATGAGGGCGCCTTGGGCCACCTTGTCGCCTACCTTGATTTTTACTTCCTTCACGGTGCCGGCGAATGGCGCGGGAATGTCCATCGAGGCCTTGTCGGACTCCAGGGTGATCAGCGAGTCGTCCTTGGCAATGCTGTCGCCGGCTTTGACCAGGACTTCGATGACATCCACGCTGTCAAAGTTGCCGATGTCGGGAACGAGTACGTCTTTAATTGCCATGCTTGATGTTCCTTAAAATGTATCTTTTTAAGATATGCATTTACGCAAAACGCCCGCATGCGGTAAGCCGGGGCGTATGATTGCTGCGAACGGCCGCCAGGGGTGCCTGGCGGCCTGTTTGCCATGGGCTTACACCGTTGCCGGGTTTGGCCTGTTGGCGTCGAGCTTGTATTTCTTGATTGCTTCCGCGGCCTTGGCGGCAGGCAGTTTGCCTTCGTCCGCCAATGCCTTCAACGCTGCAAGCACGACATGGTAGCGGTCGACCTCGAAGAAGCTGCGCAACGCCTCGCGCGAGTCGGAACGGCCGTAGCCGTCGGTGCCCAGTGCAACATAGCGCTGCGGGATGAAGTTGCGGATCTGGTCGGCAAACGCCTTCATGTAGTCGGTAGAGGCGATCACCGGGCCTTCGGCTTTCTTCAATTGCTTGGCGACGTAGCTCTCCTTCTGCGGCTTTTCCGGGTTGAGCAGGTTCCAGCGCTCGACGTCCAGACCTTCGCGGCGCAGCTCGGTGAAGCTGGTGACGCTCCAGATGTCGGCGGATACGCCCCAGTCCTTTTCCAGCAGCTCGGCCGCGGCAATCACTTCGCGCAGGATCACGCCGCTGCCCAGCAATTGCACCTTGGGGCCTTTGGCCTTGGACTTGCTGAACTGGTAGATGCCCTTGAGGATGCCTTCCTCTGCGCCCTTCGGCAGCTCGGGGTGGGTATAGTTCTCGTTCATCAGGGTGATGTAGTAATACACATCTTCCTGGTTCTGTACCATGCGGCGCATGCCTTCCTGGATGATGACCGCGAGTTCGTAGGCGAAGGTCGGGTCATAGGAAACGCAGTTTGGGATGGTGGCCGACATCAGGTGGCTATGGCCGTCCTCGTGTTGCAGGCCTTCGCCGTTCAGCGTGGTGCGGCCGGCGGTCGCGCCCAGCAGGAAGCCGCGCGCGCGGCTGTCACCTGCCGCCCATGCCAGGTCGCCGATGCGCTGGAAGCCGAACATGGAGTAGAAGATGTAGAATGGGATCATCTGCACGCCGGTGACGCTGTACGAAGTCGCGGCAGCCAGCCAGGATGAGAATGAGCCGGCCTCGTTGATGCCTTCCTCGAGGATCTGGCCGTCCTTGGATTCCTTGTAGAACATCACCTGGTCGGCATCCTGCGGCTCGTAAAGCTGGCCGACGGAGGAATAGATGCCGAGCTGGCGGAACATGCCTTCCATGCCGAAGGTACGGGCTTCGTCAGGCACGATAGGCACGACGTACTTGCCGATCTGCTTGTCGCGCACCAGTGTGGAAAGAATGCGCACGAAGGCCATGGTGGTGGAGATTTCTCGCTCGCCGGTGGAGCCCAGCATGTTCTCGAAAGCGGACAGGGCCGGCACGGTCAGCTCGTTGCCCTTGCGGCGGCGTGCAGGAATGAAGCCGCCCATGGCTTCGCGGCGCGCCTGCAGGTATTGCATTTCCGGGCTGTCGTCGGCGGGACGGTAGAAGGAAAGTTTCTCCACCTGTTCGTCGGTCAGCGGCAGGTTGAAGCGGTCGCGGAATTTCTTCAGCGTTTCGATGCTCATGCTCTTCTGCTGGTGGGTGGTGTTCTGGCCTTCGCCCTCGTCGCCCATGCCGTAGCCCTTGACGGTCTTGGCAAGCACGACGGTAGGCTGGCCCTTGTGGTTCACTGCGGCCTGGTAGGCCGCGTACACTTTGTGCGGGTCATGGCCGCCACGGTTGAGGCGCCAGATGTCCTCGTCGGACATCGCCGCGACCATTTCCTTGAGTTCGGGATATTTGCCGAAGAAGTGTTCGCGCGTATAGGCGCCGCCCTTGGCCTTGAAGTTCTGGTATTCGCCGTCCACGCATTCTTCCATGCGCTTCTTGAGCAGACCGTCCTTGTCCATAGCGAGCAATGGGTCCCAATAGGAGCCCCACAATACCTTCACCACGTTCCAGCCGGAGCCGCGGAACGCGGCTTCGAATTCCTGGATCACCTTGCCGTTGCCGCGCACCGGGCCGTCCAGGCGCTGCAGGTTACAGTTGATGACGAAGATCAGGTTGTCGAGTTTCTCACGTGCTGCGAGTGAAATTGCGCCCAGGGATTCCGGCTCGTCCATTTCGCCGTCGCCGCAGAACACCCATACCTTGCGGTCGGCCGTATCGGCAATGCCGCGGTTGTGCAGGTACTTGAGGAAACGCGCCTGGTAGATGCCGGCGATCGGACCCAGGCCCATCGAGACGGTAGGGAACTGCCAGAAGTCGGGCATCAGCCAGGGATGCGGGTATGAGGACAGGCCGTTGCCGTTGGACTCCATACGGAAATTGGACAGCTGCTCTTCCGTAATCCGGCCTTCGAGGAAGGCACGCGCGTATACGCCGGGAGAGGAGTGGCCCTGGAAATAGATCAGGTCGCCGCCGAAGCTTTCGTTGGCAGCGCGGAAGAAATGGTTGAAGCCGGTGTCATACAAGGTGGCGGCAGACTGGAAACTGGCAATGTGGCCGCCCACGCCCGGGGATTTCTCGTTGGCGCGCAGCACGGTCATGATGGCGTTCCAGCGGATCAGCGCACGGATCTTGCGCTCCATGGCGGTGTCGCCGGGGTGCTTGGGCTGCAGGTGCGCCGGAATGGTGTTTACGTATGCAGTGGTTGCGTTGTACGGTAAATATGCACCTGAGCGGCGGGCTTTATCGATCAGCGTTTCCAGCAGGAAATGCGCTCGCTCGGTTCCCTCGTTCTCAAGTACCGATGAGATGGCTTCAAGCCATTCCTGGGTCTCTTGAGGGTCGATATCGGGGGTCAATGCCATGTAAGGTTCTCCGGGAAACTTTTAAGATACGCTTGGGTATAATCAGCCTGATGCAGCATCAAGCTTCAAATATTTGTTATGGCTTGAGGCCGTTGTGAAGACGCTATATTGGCTTTTTTGACTGTTTAGGTCAAGTTTTGTCGCTTGCCGCAGCGCATGAAAGTACGGGCCTAACCCGCTAAAAACAAGAGAAAACTTATGACTGTGCAACTCAAGCAACTCCCGCATCCCGCAGACGAGAAATCACTGGCAACGGCAAACCATATACTGTTTGTTCTGCCCAGGAGAAAGCCTGCCTCGCTACCGTTCGCCTCTGTGCTGGAAGCCAGGTTGCGCCGTGCCCGCAGCAAATATACCGACCTGGTGAAAAGCCATGTATCGGCGGACCTCCCGAACGGGGGCGTTGCAAGCTGGGTGGTGATGGATGAGCGGCAGAATGCTTTCCAGCGTCATACCTTGCTTCGCAAGGCTGCCAAGATATTGCTGGATGACCAGCCGCAATCGGTGACCATTGCGGTGTTTGGCGATGAAGCGTTGCGGGCGTTCGCCGCGCGCGAAGCGTTTTACGTGGTGAGCGTGAACGCGGTGGAGCTGCCTGCGCGCAAATCCAGGCACAAAGCGCATCCGCTCAAGCATATCGTGGTCCAGGGATGGAAGCAGGCCGACGGCTATGCCGGAATCAATGCGCTGGTGGCCGGCAATGCATTGGCGAGAAGCCTGACCCTGACGCCGCCTAATGAATTGACGCCGACCGCATACCGGGAAAAGATCGCGGAACTGGCCAGGCAATATGGCTGGAAACGCCAAGAGTACGACCTCAAGAAACTACGCAAGCTCGGTGCGGGAGCCTTTGTCGCGGTGGCGCAAGGCTCGCCAGAAGAGGATGCCGCGATCGTGCACTTATCTTACCAGCCCAAGGGTGCGCGTCAGCATGTGGCTGTGGTCGGCAAGGGTATCTGCTTCGATACCGGCGGACACAACCTCAAGCCGGCCAAATACATGCACGGCATGCATGAGGACATGAACGGCTCTGCGGTGGCGCTGGGCATCTTGCTCGCCGCGACCGAGGCTCAGCTGCCGGTCAAGATAGACTGCTGGCTGGCATTGGCGCAGAACCATATCGGGCCGCGCGCCTACAAGCAGAATGATGTGGTGACTGCCCTCAACGGCACGACCATAGAAATTGTCCATACCGATGCGGAGGGGCGAATGGTGCTGGCCGATACGCTGACCCTGGCCTCGCGCGCCAAGCCAGGATTCATGCTCGACTTCGCCACATTGACCGGCAGCATGCAGGTGGCATTGGGAGACCGTTATAGCGGCGTGATCGGCAATGACCATGACTGGCTGGACAAGGCGGTACAAGCCGGACTCACTGTCGGTGAGCGAGTATGCAGTCTGCCGTTCGACGAGGATTACGAGGAGGAGCTGGAAAGCGGCATTGCCGACATCAAGCAATGCGCGCTGGAGGGCGGCGCCGACCACGTGCTGGCCGCACGCTTTCTAGCCAGGTTCATCGAGCACGATATCCCCTGGGTGCACACGGATTTGTCTTCATACCACCGCAAGGGCGGGCTTGGCGCCGTGGGCAGCGACGTGAACGGCTTCGGCGTCAGCCTCGGCTTGCAGTTGATACGCCAGGTGCTGGATTAACGGATTTGTTATGGATTTGCCTGAACTGTACCTGGAGCCCGATGAAATCACGCTGACTGCCGTACGGGCGCAGGGAGCGGGCGGCCAGAACGTGAACAAAGTGTCGAGCGCCATCCACCTGCGCTACGACGTCAAGGCCTCCTCTTTGCCCGACCTGGTCAAGGCCAGGCTGTTGCGCTTGCGCGACCACAGGATCACCAAGGATGGCGTGATCATCATCAAGGCCCAGCTGCATCGCAGCCAGGAGTTGAATCGTGCCGACGCGCTCGCCAGATTGCATGAGCTGGTCAATAGCGTGGCCAGGACGCCCGCGCCGCGCATCGCCACCAAGCCGACCAAGGGCTCGAAACTGCGCCGGCTGGAAGGCAAGCGCCACCATGCCGAGCGCAAGGCGTTGCGGCGCAATGTCATTCAATAAAATGGCGGCAAACTTAACGCAGGTATACTGGCTATCCGCTGCGATGCAGGCAGGAAGACAGAGCCAAGCATGTTTCATCCGCCTCGCTTACTTCAGGTTGGGTACCAGCGCTTGTCCCAGTAGCTGTTTTTCATCGATTTCCTTGACCGCCTGGTCCAGCGCCAGGTAACGGTTGGCGGTATTGGGGTGCGACGCGCCATGTGAGATCGCCTTCGGGTGCTCCGCGCCCATGCGCCGCCAGAAGTTGGGCGCGCTCCTGATATCGTAGCCTGCGCGAGCGGTGGCATAGATGCCGACATAGTCGGCTTCCGTCTCGAAGTCCTGGCTGAATGCCCCGGCGCCGAGGTTGCCTCCCAGGTTGGTGACATCGACGCCGGTCACCGCAGTCACGACCGCCCCTAGAATGACGCCCAGCAATTGGTTGTTGGATTTCTTGCCCATGTGATCCATCTGGTTGTGCGCAAGCTCATGCCCAATCACGGTGGCCAGTTCATCGTCGTTTTCGGTAAAGCGCAGCATGCCGCTGGTGATGTAAATCCCTTTACCATCGGCATAAGCGTTGACATCGTCCGCGGTGACCACCGTCACGGGATAGTTGCATACCACGTCCATGGGAATATGGAGGGTCTGGGCCTCGCCGGCACGCAGGATGTCGACGGCGATTTCCCGGCCTGGTGTGTGGGGCGCCGCAATCAATGCCTTGAGGTCAGCCTGCTTGCTGCTGACGGTTTGGTTGTTGATGCGGACGATCACATCGCCTTTTTGCAACCCGGCGTTTTCGGCGGGGCTGCCGGCAAAGATTTCCACTACTTTGTAGTCGTCGGTCAAGTTCCAGTGTTTGACCGCCGCGCGCTGCACGTCGCCTTGAAACTGCGACTGGTAATATGCGAGGAAGCCAAGGTGGGGAGCAGTGTTGCTACCGCAGTGCGGGGCGGAGGTTCGCAATATCGGCAAGGCGACGCGCATGGCGTGCAGGTGCCGCTTCGCCTGGTTCTGGAAGGCCAGCTCATGCTGGATGGCTTTTTCAGATTCGCTGACCTGCTGGTCGATAGCGGTTTGCTTGGTGACGGGAGTGGAGCAGGCGAGAAGCAGCGAGCTGATTGCCAAAGCGCTGAGATTGCGGATCATACGTCCCCCTTGAATCGTGCCAATGGTTCGCCGGATACCTATGCTGGTATCTCAGGGCCGGGACAACATATCCCATGAAGAAATGTTGAACAGGCTATCGCCAGCAGTGTTACTGCTGTGCTTGTTTGCGCAACTTGCGCAAGCGGGTGAGCTTGCGCGTCACCCAGCGCCAGAGCCAGCCGTCGGCAATTTCGCGGCCATTGATGATCCACGTGAGGGTCTTGTGGTTGCTCAGGGTGATCGGTTGCACGCTCTTGGCCATGGCGCTGCCGCAGAATAGCAAGCGGTCGCCAACGTGCAACTGCTCGGTGACTTCCGGCAGCAAGGTGTATTGGCCGCTGCGTACCAGCATGAGGGGGACCAGGTCTAGTTTCTGCGTGCGGTTGCCGGGGTCGCGCGTCAATGCATTGAGCGTCACGGGCAGTCCCCAGGCAATCAGGTTGGCGACAGCGGGGCTGTGTTCCGCATCCACGGTCACGCCCCAGGCATCCGGTACGTTCTCGCCCACCACGCCCACTAGGCGGCTGATCAGTTGGTTGGCCCAGCTGTTATCCTGCGTGCGCACCAGCTGCAGGAAATGCGTCATCATCGGGGTGATCATGCGGGCCAGGCATTCATGCGCAATGATGTCGCTGGGATCCATCGAGATATCGGCATTGAAGTGCTCGAACAGGGGCTCGTTGAAGCGGCGGTTCTTGCGCACGACGACGAACAGGTTGGGGTTCATCTTTTGCGCGGTCATCACGATCGACAGGTTGTTGATGTCATTGTTGGTGCCGGCGATGATGCCCACGGCATCGTCTATCCCTGCCGCTTTCAGCGTCGAAGCTTCGGTGCCGCTGCCGACGATGCAGTTTTCGCAGTGCGTGAGCTCGGGGTCGGCCTCGATGACGATGGTCGTGATTTGCTCGCGCTCCAGGTTTTCCACCACCGCCTTGCCGAAACGCCCGTAGCCGCACACGATCCATTTGCCAATGGGGGGTACCTTGGGCAGGGTCAGGATATCGCCCGGCACGCCGGTGAGCCATTGGTGCAGCAGGTAAGTCCCGATCGCGTGAACCTCCATACCGAGCTGGTCGCCAAACAAGGTGTAGGGGTTGAGGATATGATCGGTGCCGAACGAGGCCATGTTGGCGGCGACCTCGTCGTCTTCCGCCCGCGCCAGCACCATGAGGTCGGGGTTGAGCAGCTTGGCCGCCACCGCCACCGCCAGGTTGACATGGTCGTTGTCGGTGAGCGCGGCGATGCCCTTGCACATGGGATGGCGCACTCCCGCGCGCAGCAAGGTGTCAGGCATCTTGGCATCGGCGCAGAGCACCGGGATGTCGAACTGGTAGTCTTCGAGCTCCAGGTCGTTGACGCGGTCCTGGTTCACTTCGGTGACCACGACGCGTATGCCTTTGTGGTCCAGCGCCTTCACCAGCAGGCTGCCGGTTTCACCATAGCCCGAGACGATGAAGAAGGGCTCGTGCAGGTGATCCACGGCCCGGGCGAAGCTGTTGGTGGTGAGCGCTTGCTTGAGTGCGGGGTCCTGGAACAGTGAAATGATCTTACCTATGGCGTAAAACCAGGGGATGACCGTGAAATAGATGGAGAAGGTCATCCATAGCCGCTGCGCATCGCTGTAGGGGAAAGGGACTTCGCCGAAGCCAATGGTGGTGGCCGTATAGCTGATGACATAAAAAGCCTCGAACAGGCTCATATGCCAGGGGTTGCCGTGATTATCGACGCCAGGCATCAATGTCAGCCCGACAATCGCGATGGTGTAGCTGACAATCACGGTGATCAGCGGCGCGCGCATGCGCCGCAGGATCAGGAAGAAAATATTGTTCACAAGCGGTTCCGCTCAGGATTTACCGGCGTAGCGTAATCGTTTCCGCAAGCAGCAGGATGACCGAGGTGATATTGGCGAGCAGGGCTCCGCCACTGAGCGAGACGACGCGCGCGGCCGTGCCGGATTCTTCGGCGCTGGCGACTACCCAGACGATGGCTGCCGCGATCAATTGCAGGTCAGCGACCAGGCTGGTGGACAGGTGGATGGCGCCGATCTGCGAACGGTCGCCGAACTTGAGCACTGTGGCGATCAGGTTCACCACGATCGCGGTATACAGCTCATAGATATGGTGTTCGATGGGGTTGCCGCTGCCCCCGACGAAGAAACCGAAGTTAAGGGTCATCGCCAGTACGATGAAGAAGCCGAAAATGACTTTTTCCAGATTCATTGTGATCCCTGTATGTGTGGAGTTGAGAGAATGGAGGCGAGTTTAGTGGATTTTGCCCGACATGGCACCTTTACCAGGCGGCAGGGGCTTGTTGAAACGCCTTCCATAGCGCCGGCAGGTCGGCAATCTGGCGCTTTTCCCGTTTGCGCGCGGCCTGCTGCCAGGCGAGCCAGGCCGGTTGCAGGCCAGGGTTGCGCTTGCTCATGCGCTCCAGGGTGCGGTTGGTGACGGCAAGGTCGTTGAGCGCCCCGAGGCTGGCTTGGATTCCGCTCAATGCATCCAGCAGTTTGGCCGTTTGTTTTTCCGCTTTCTTGCCCGGATAAAGCGGGCTGAATAATTCGACCGCGTAACGCAGGCGGCGCGCCAGGATGCGCAGCTTGTGCCTTTTCTCCACGGACAGCTTGCTGAGTCGCTTGCCTTGCTTGAGCAGTTTCTTATGCGTGTTGCGCAAATGCGATGCGGCGGTCTTGGATACGGCGTGACGGATTGCGGGCAATCCCATGGCAAACAGGTGGCCCAGCGTGAGCAGCAGGCTTTGATAGCGTGATTGCCTCAGTCCGTTGCGTAACGCGCCGTATGCCTGGCTTCTTGCGCGGGCAACGTGGGCTTGGGCCTGCTGCAGCTCATCTGCGGGCAGCTTCAGGCCCGGTAGGGTTTCATGCAGCAGTACATCGAGGTCGCGCGCCTTGGCGAGCAAATCATTGAGCCAGTCGATTTCATCGCCGAGCACATCGTCCTGGCTGCCAAAGGCTTTCAAGGCCACCTTCAGGCGGCGCAGCGCCACCCGCATCTGGTGCACGCCTTCCGGATCGTCGCCCTGTATTGCGATCGCCTGGTTGCTTTGCAACTGGCGCAGGCATTCCCAGCCCGCCTTCTCGAAGGCTTCTCCCGGGCTGTCCTTGGGCGTCAGGCCTGCAGGCTTGGCTTTGGAGGCCTGCTGCGGGAAATCACGGTAATAGGCATAGCCGCGCTGGGCTTTGCTGACGTTTTCTATGGTGAGCGGGATGTCGGATTGCAGCTCGAGCGCGAGCGCAAACAGGTGCGCGACCTTGCCGCTCTTCAGCTCCAGTTCGATCTCGATGAGCGGCTGACGGTGGTCCTTTG
Organism: Methylobacillus pratensis; assembly: GCF_054072455.1. Taxonomy (NCBI): domain Bacteria; kingdom Pseudomonadati; phylum Pseudomonadota; class Betaproteobacteria; order Nitrosomonadales; family Methylophilaceae; genus Methylobacillus; species Methylobacillus pratensis. The sequence goes on along the minus strand of NZ_JBSUSR010000004.1, from coordinate 251,290 downwards.
CGATCAAGAGACCGTCATCCAGCGACAGCTCGATGTGGCTGCCTTGGTAATCCAGCTGCCATTCGGTACGGCGCATATCGGTGGTGAAGATGGGAAGCAACGCCTGCCGGAGGACGGGATCGTCAAAAATAGGGGTAAGGCTGGGATCAGTGATCTTGGTGTAATCAGGCTCCCCTTTGGAGATGATGTCTTCCCACTCCAGGCGCTGGTGCAGCCCCGCAAGGGAATGGCCTGCCGCCTTGACCGCCTGGAACCAGCCGCCGGCCATGCGCCGTACCCGCAGGCTCACGCGCTGGTCGAGCAGCTGCAAGTCGGGCGTGTCGTAGTAGGTGCTCACCAGGCGGCGCGTGACGGCTCTTTCTGCCAGGTGCTTGCGGATGGCGGCATGCCGGCGCAGGCGGGGAATGTCCTCCTTGGCAATGCGCAGCTTGAGCTCGATCTCGTTGGGCATATTCCCTCCTGGTGTTTATTTTTGCTTGTTAGCGTTGACCAACCAGTGCAGCAGCGGAGCCCATTGCTGCAAATCGCGGCTGACCTGGGACGGGCGGATGTCGAACAGGCTGGCGCCTTGCTCCGCCGCGAGGGCGTACACCTGGGCATTGCGCAGGTTGCCGACGGAAGGGAAGCCCGATTTTGCGAGGAAATCCTGCAAGGCCAAGGCGGCGCGCGTGCGGTTGTCCACGCGCATGCCGACCATCGCGACGAAAGTGCGGCCTTTGCGCACGGATTTCTCCTCCTGCAGCACTTGCAGGAAATCCCGCGTCGCTCCCATGTCGAAAGCAGACGGCTGCATGGGGACGAGGATGAAATCGGCATCCTTGACGGCCTGGCTTAGCTTTTCGCCGCGCAACCCGGCCGGGGAGTCGACAATGGTCCAATCGGCGCTGAGGCTGTTGGTGTATTTGCCGCGGCCATCCTGGCCATGGATCAATGGCAGCTTGTACGGCCTACGCTCCAGCCATTGCAGTGCGGAGCGCTGCCGGTCCATGTCTGAAAGCACCACGTGCCGTCCTCGGCTGGCGAAATACCCGGCCAGGTTGGTCGCCAGCGTCGTCTTGCCGCTTCCTCCCTTGGGGTTGGCAATCAGCACGGTACTCACTTGTTCTCCCCAGAGCGATGGGTGGTTGGGATGGATGGGATGCTCATCAAATCAGCTCTGGCGTGACCATGGCGCGCAGTATGGTTTGCTCTTCCTCGCCGCGGCGGCGGTTGGCGATCCACCAAACAGCCCCTTTCTTGATGCTCCAATACTGCATGCGGCGCGTCATGGCATAGGCTGCAGCCATGCCCAGCGTCGGCTGGTGGCCGATGATGAGCACGCTGTCTTTACCCAGCGGCCAGCCTGCCGCATCAAGCAATACCTGGGGCGATGAACCCGGGGCAAGCTCGTCCAAAGTGGTAAACTCCAGCCCGAGGGCGTTGGCTGTCTGTTGCGTGCGTCTGGCAGGGCTCACAAGAATGCGGGTATCGGCTGGCATGTGCTGTTTCAGCCAGGCTGCCATTTTTGCCGCCTGTTGCTCCCCTTTCGGGGTAAGCTCGCGGGCAAGATCGGGAGAGCCTTCTTCGGCTTCAGCGTGACGCCATAAAATAATATCCATAAACCTTGTTGCTAAGCGGAGAATGTCCTTCTATCTTAGCGCTCAACCTGCTTCATGACAAAGTGACATCTGTGTGAAATTGCAAATCTTTCTTGCTGATACTGCTGAAAGCCGGGCTGCCATGGCGGCCGATGATGCCTTGCTGCGGCTGCTGGCGCGAGGCCGGGTGCAGTGGCTAGCGACAGGCTGGGAAGCCTATCTGTGCCAACAGTTCGGCATTGCAAAGCAGCAGGACTGGCCGCTCGCCGCATTGGCACGCCTGGGAAATCGATTGTCCGTAGACGGGGCGTACTGGATGCTGGCAAGCCCGGTGCATCTCATGTTGCAGCGGGACTCTTTCTCGCTTGCCCAGCCGGCGCCGCTGGCGCTGGGCGCCGAGGAAAGCGAGGCATTGCGGACCAGTCTCAACCGGCATTTTGCCGGGGAGGGATTCGAGTTCCTGCCGGGAGCACAAGGGCATTGGCACCTCAAGCTGCAATCGGCGCCGGCACTGTCGACCACCTCGATCAGCGTTGCCGCCGGGCGCGACGTGACACCCTGGCTGCCACAAGGGGATGATGCGCAGCACTGGCGGCAACTGCTCAATGAAATGCAGATGCTGTTGTTCAGCCATGAAGCCAATCAGGCGAGGGAAGCGCGCGGCGAGCTTGCCGCCAATAGCGTCTGGCTGCATGGGGGCGGCGTGTCGCCAGGCCAGGCCAAGGCAGTGCCGTGCAAGGTGTATAGCGGCGACGCCAGCGTGAGAGGCATGGCAGAGCGCGCAAGCCTGGAGCATGCTGCCGAGACCAATCTGCAGGCAGTGTTGCAGGAATCCTGCGCACAAGCCGTCGTGCAGTCTTCATATGCCGGGCTGGGGGCGGGCTGGGGTGGGCTGTTATGGCAGGCATTGAAAGCGCGGCGCATACAGCAGCTGGAGATATATTTCCCGTGGTTCGATCGCATGCTGCAGTTGCAGCTTAAGCCGGTTGATGTATATAAATTCTGGCGCAAGCCAACAGCATTGGAAACGTATTTTTGATGGTGCAGATCATACAGAGAAATATTGAGCAGGATGCCTATGAGGCATTGGTCGGGGCGGGCGTGCGCCCCACCATGGCGCGATTGTTTGCCGCGCGTGGCGTACGGGATATCGGCCAGATGGAGGCAAGTCTGGCCCGCCTGATTGCGCCGGAACGACTGACGGGCAACCCCGAAATGGCGACTCTGCTGGCAGATGCGATTGCGGCAGGCAAGCGCATCATGGTGGTGGGCGACTACGATGCCGACGGCGCAACCGCCACGGCGGTGGCCGTCAAGGGGTTGCGCAGCATGGGCGCTGCCGTGGATTTCCTCGTGCCGAACCGCTTCGAGTACGGTTACGGCTTGACGCCGGAAATCGTGGCATTGGCCGCCGGCCATCAGCCTGACCTGATCCTGACTGTGGATAACGGCATCGCCAGTGTCGACGGGGTCGATGCGGCCCATGCGCTTGGCATTCCTGTGCTCGTGACGGACCACCATTTGCCCGGGGATGAGACGCCTCGTGCGGCGTGCATCGTCAACCCGAATCAACACGGATGCGATTTTCCCAGCAAGAACCTGGCGGGCGTCGGCGTGATGTTTTACGTCCTGCTCGGACTGCGCGCAGAGTTGCGCCGGCGGGGGACGTTCGATGCAGGTTCCGAACCCAACCTGACCGAGCTGCTGGACCTGGTGGCGCTGGGCACCGTGGCCGACCTGGTGCGGCTGGACGACAACAACCGCATCCTGGTCGAGCAGGGCCTGCGTCGCATCCGTGCAGGCAAATGCAGCCCCGGCGTGCTGGCCTTGTTCGAGGTGGCGGGGCGCGACTATGCCAAGGCCGGTCCACAGGACCTGGGTTTCAGTATCGGCCCGCGCCTGAACGCGGCGGGGCGTCTTGACGACATGACGCTGGGCATCGCCTGCCTGTTGGCGCCGGATATGGCATCGGCCCGGCAGATGGCGCAGCAACTGCATGAGCTGAATCAGGAACGGCGCAATATCGAGGCCGATATGCAGGATGACGCCCTGGCGGTGCTGGACGAGATCGATGCTGCCGGACGCTATAGTCTGAGCCTGTTCCGTGACGGCTGGCACCAGGGCGTGATCGGCATCCTGGCCTCCCGCATCAAGGAGCGTTTTCATCGCCCCGTGATTGCATTCGCATCCGCGGGCGACGGCGTCATCAAGGGTTCCGGGCGCTCGATTGCCGGCCTGCACCTGCGCGATGCGCTCGACCTGCTTTCCAAACGCGAACCAGGGCTGCTGCTGAAGTTCGGCGGGCATGCCATGGCGGCGGGCTTGAGCATACGCGAACAGGATTTTCCGCGGTTCGATGCAGCGTTTGAGCAAGTGGTTGCTAGCCTGTTGACCCAACAGCAGCTTGAGGCCGTGATCGAGGTCGACGGCTCATTGTCCGTAGAGGATGCCGGGCTGGACATGGCGTATGCGTTGGAGCGCCAGGTATGGGGGCAGGGATTCCCTCCGCCGTTATTCCTGGACGAGTTCCGCGTCGTCAACCAGCGCATTGTCGGGGAACGGCATCTCAAGCTGAGCCTGGAAAAATCAGGCCAGGTGTTTGACGCCATCTTCTTCAGGCAGGAGCATTTCCTGCCTGAGCGGGTGCATGCGGTGTACCAAATGCAAGTGAACGAGTTTCGCGGTGCGCAGTCCGTACAGCTATGCCTGCAGCATTGGCAGGAGCCAGTCTAGCCGGGGCCGCGTGCGTTGACCGGCCCAATGGCTGCACTGTAATATCGACCAACAATATCAAGTAAACTTTTCGGGTTTTTTATGCGTCGCAAGCTGGTTGTCGGCAACTGGAAAATGAATGGCAACCTTGCTCAGAACAAAAGGTTGCTGGAAGCGCTCGTACGTCGCTTGCAGGGTGTGGACCACGCGGATATCGCTGTCTGCGTCCCTTATCCCTACCTGTTCCAGGCCCAGGAAATGCTCAGCAACACCAATATCGCCTGGGGCGCGCAGAATGTGGCCAAGCACGAGAATGGCGCCTATACCGGCGAAGTCAGCGCCGCCATGCTCAAGGAGTTTGGCGCCAGCTACGTCATCGTCGGGCACTCGGAGCGTAGCGACGCCTACTGCGAAAGCGATGCCAACATTGCCGACAAGTTCGCCATCGCCAAGCATTACGGCATCACCCCTATCTTTTGCGTCGGCGAAACCCTGCAGGAGCGCGAGTCGGGGGTCATGGAATATGCGATCGCCAACCAGCTGGACGCCATCCTATCCGTCTCGGGCGGCGCCTTGCTCGACCAGGCCGTGATTGCCTACGAGCCGGTCTGGGCCATCGGCACCAACAAGACGGCCACGCCGGAACAGGCGCGCGCTGCGCATTCCTTCATTCGCGAGCGTGTTGCCGCCATGCATCCCGGGGCGGCGGAAAGCGTAAGAATCATCTATGGGGGTAGCGTAAATCCGAGAAATGCGGCACAATTGCTGTCTATGCCGGATATAGACGGCGGATTGATCGGCAGGTGTTCTTTGGATGCCGATGATTTTGAAAGAATTTGTCGCGCTGCTTGCTGAGTTTACACTCAGGCAGGGGATTTAAAAGAGAAAATGGAAACAATCGTAACCGTCATTCATGTGATTGCAGCGCTGGGCGTAGTCGGCTTGGTATTGTTGCAGCATGGCAAGGGTGCCGACATGGGCGCTGCGTTTGGTAGCGGCGCTTCGGGCAGCCTGTTTGGTGTCAGCGGCTCATCCAACTTCATGAGCCGTGCAACCGCCATCTGCGTTGCGATCTTTTTCGTGACCAGCATGAGCCTTGCATACTTGGCCAGCCACCGTTCTGAACAAGGCAGCGTGGTACAGAAGTCCGTGGTAAAATCCGCTCCTGTTTCTGACGTGCCCAAGCCTGCTGAACCTACATCGGCAAAGGACGTACCTCAGTAATTAAAAGTTTTCGGGCGTGAGCCCATTGCCGTCGTGGTGGAATTGGTAGACACGCTATCTTGAGGGGGTAGTGGCGAAAGCCGTGTGAGTTCGAGTCTCACCGTCGGCACCAAATAAATCGAGAAATCGATCGTAAAACCCGCATTAACCTAAGTGTTGTGCGGGTTTTTTTATTGGCTTTAATTGCTGTTAAGAAGGCCATGCGAGGTGAGCGTTGTCTGCTTTGTGGCTGGAGCTAGTTCTTGTTTCATTTAATTGAAATATGACGGCAATACCATATTCATCAATGCGATTGCACGCATTGAATCTTCCAAACTCATGCAGGCCCATCCGGGCCTGTTTTTTCTTGATGTCTTCCGATCTGTCCTTCTTCCCGCCTTCCCTCTTGAGGCGGTGTTGCAACAGAAAGTGTTGTTGCCGCTGAATCACCTTTTCTTGATGCCTGATGATCTCTTGAAGTGTTCGATGCTTTGCGGGCTGACGTCTGGAAATCTTGTCGTTTTCGTCTTGTATGAATAAATTGAAATCCCTGTGAACTATTGAGGTTTTTGCGGGTATAACCTGTATCTTGTGGGGTTATTTTTGTAACAAAAAGTTAATTTGATTGCATTTTAACCCTGGTTTTATAAGGTTATTTGCAGCTAAACATCATATGAAACAATTGCTAATGGTAAAATCAGCCCCTGTGGCGGCATTCCGGGCTGTTTAGTTGTAATTTTCATGTTACAATTCATTAACAAATGCGGGGTATGATGAATGCATCGTTACCGCTGTCAAGTTGAATGAACTTGATTTCCTCAAGGCTGATTTGTATAGGGTTAGAACGTGCTGGAGAACTACTTCCCGATATTGCTGTTCATCATTGTGGGTCTTGGTGTCGGTGTCGCTCCTATTGTGCTTGGCAAGCTGGTTTCTCCCAATCGTCCTGATGCTGAAAAGAATTCTCCCTATGAATGCGGTTTTGAAGCGTTCGAAGATGCGCGCATGAAATTCGACGTGCGCTATTACCTGGTTGCCATCCTGTTCATCCTGTTCGACCTTGAAATCGCCTTTCTTTTCCCCTGGGCCGTCGTCTTGCAGGAAATCGGCCTGTTCGGCTTTCTGGCGATGATGGTCTTCCTTGGGATACTGGTCGTGGGTTTCGTCTATGAATGGATGAAGGGGGCGCTGGAATGGGAGTAAGAGGTAATCTGGCATGAGCATTGAAGGCGTACTCGAAAAAGGCTTTGTGACCACCACGCTGGATACGGTGATCAACTATACCCGTACCGGCTCCCTGTGGCCGATGACGTTCGGGCTGGCTTGCTGCGCGGTGGAAATGATGCATGCCGGCGCGGCACGCTACGACCTGGACCGTTTCGGCATTGTATTCCGTCCCAGTCCCCGCCAGTCCGATGTCATGATTGTGGCAGGTACGCTGGTCAACAAGATGGCGCCGGCATTGCGCAAGGTCTATGACCAGATGGCCGAGCCGCGCTGGGTGATCTCGATGGGTTCATGCGCCAATGGCGGCGGTTATTATCACTACTCTTATGCCGTCGTGCGCGGGTGCGACCGTATCGTGCCCGTGGACGTCTATGTCCCAGGCTGCCCGCCGACTGCCGAGGCCTTGCTCTACGGCATCATCCAATTGCAGAACAAGATTAAGCGTACCAATACGATAGCCCGCTGAGAGCCGACACAATGACGCGCCTGGAACAATTAAAGCAGAACTTGCAGCAAGTGCTCGGGGAAAGCATGACCCGCCTCAAGGACGATGGAGGCGAGATCACGATCGAGTGCAAAGCGCCATGCTTGCTGGAGGTGTCCAACCTGTTGCGCGATCACAAGCTGTTGAAATTCGAGCAATTGATCGACTTGTGCGGCGTCGATTATGCCGATTATGGCGAGGGTTCGTGGTCCGGCCTGCGCTATGCCACGGTATACCATTTTCTTTCTGTCAGCTTGAACCAGCGGCTGCGCCTGCGCGTGTTCGCGCTGGACGATGATTTCCCGGTATTGCCTACCGTGGTGGATGTCTGGCCGGCCGCCAACTGGTTCGAGCGCGAGTCCTTCGATTTGTTCGGCATCATGTATGAGGGCCATCCCGACCTGCGGCGCCTGCTGACGGATTACGGTTTTGTCGGCCATCCGTTCCGCAAGGATTTCCCGATGATAGGCAATGTGGAAATGCGCTACGACCCCGAGCAGCAGCGCGTGATCTATCAGCCGGTGACGATAGACCCGCGCAACAATGTGCCCAGGGTGATCCGCGAAGAAGGCTTTCATCATGGCTGAAATCAGGAATTACACCATGAATTTTGGCCCGCAGCACCCTGCAGCGCATGGCGTGTTGCGGTTGGTGCTGGAGCTTGATGGCGAGGTGATCCAGCGCGCTGATCCGCATATCGGCCTGCTGCACCGCGGGACGGAAAAGCTTGCCGAGAACCGCACCTACCTACAGTCGGTGCCTTACATGGACCGCCTGGATTACGTGTCCATGATGGCCAACGAGCATGCCTACGTCATGGCGATCGAGAAACTGCTCGGGCTGGAAGTGCCTTTGCGCGCGCAGTACATCCGCGTGATGTTCGACGAGATTACCCGCATCCTCAACCACCTGCTCTGGCTGGGCGCGCATGCGTTGGACGTGGGGGCGATGACGGTGTTCCTTTATGCGTTCCGTGAACGCGAAGATCTGTTCGATTGCTACGAAGCGGTATCCGGCGCGCGCATGCATGCGGCCTACTACCGCCCTGGCGGCGTCTATCGCGACCTGCCGGACCGCATGCCGCAGTATGAGGAATCGGCGGTGCGCAGCAAGGAAGACGTCAAGCAGCTCAACGAGAACCGCCAGGGTTCGCTGCTGGATTTCATCGAAGATTTCACTGACCGCTTTCCGGCCTATGTCGATGAATATGAAACATTGCTGACGGACAATCGCATCTGGAAACAGCGTACCGTGGGCATAGGCGTGGTGTCGCCCGAGCGCGCCTTGGCGCTGGGATTGACCGGGCCGATGCTGCGCGGCAGCGGCTTTGCCTGGGATTTGCGCAAGAAGCAGCCTTACGAGGTATACGACCGGCTCGATTTCGATATCCCGGTAGGCGTGAACGGCGACTGCTACGATCGCTACCTAGTGCGCATCGAGGAGTTCCGCCAATCCAACCGCATCGTCAAGCAGTGCATAGACTGGCTACGCAAGAACCCGGGACCGGTCATCAGCGACAATACCAAGGTCGCGCCCCCTCCACGTGAAGAGATGAAGCACGACATGGAGGCGCTGATCCATCACTTCAAGTTGTTTACCGAGGGTTTCCACGTTCCTGCGGGCGAAGCCTATGCCGCAGTCGAGCATCCCAAGGGCGAGTTCGGTATCTATTTGATTTCCGATGGTGCGAACAAGCCATACCGCGTGAAAATCCGTGCACCGGGCTTTGCCCATTTGGCGGCTCTGGACGAAATGACGCGCGGCCACATGATCGCCGACCTGGTGGCGATTATCGGTACGCAGGATATTGTATTCGGAGAAATTGACCGATGAGTTTGTCTGCTGAATCCTTAGCCAAGATCGACCGCGAGTTGACCAAATACCCGCCCGAGCACCGCCAGGCGGCGGTGATGTCCGCATTGCGGATCGCACAGACCGAGAAGGGCTGGCTGTCGAAAGAGACGATCTCGGAAGTAGCCGACTTCCTTGGTATTCCCGCCATCGCCGCACTGGAAGTGGCGACCTTCTACAACATGTACGAACTGGAGCCGGTCGGCAAGTACAAGATCACGGTGTGCACCAATATTTCCTGCATGCTGCGCGATTCCGCCGAAATCGTGGAGCATTTGCAGAAGCGCCTGGGCATTGGCTTCAATGAAACCACGGCAGATGCGCGTTTTACCCTCAAGGAAGGTGAATGCATGGGATGCTGCGGCGGGGCGCCGTTGTTCCATATCAACAATACCGAAATGCATGAGTTCCTGACGCCGGAGAAGGTGGACCAGATATTGGAGGGCCTCGAGAAATGAGCGCGACACAAACATTGGTTTGCTTGCGTACCGTCGGGCAAGAGAATCCTGCGTCGCTGGATACTTATCTCAAGGTGGGCGGCTATGCCCAGCTGAAGCGGCTGGTGACCGAGAAGGTCAAAGCCACCGAGATCATCAGCCAGGTCAAGCTCTCCGGCTTGCGCGGGCGAGGCGGGGCTGGTTTCCCAACTGGCCTCAAGTGGAGCTTCATGCCGCGCTATTTCGACGGCACCAAGTACTTGGTATGCAATACCGATGAGGGCGAGCCTGGCACCTTCAAGGACCGGGACATCATCCGCTACAATCCGCACCAGTTGATCGAAGGCATGGCGATCGCAGCCTATACCCTGGGCGCGCGGGTGGGTTACAACTATATTCACGGTGAAATCTGGCAGGATTACGAGATATTCGAAGCGGCGCTCGACGAGGCGCGAGCAGCGGGCTATCTCGGCGAACGACTGTTCGGCACCGACTTCAGTTTCGATCTATATGCAGTACACGGCTACGGCGCTTATATCTGTGGCGAGGAGACTGCATTGATCGAGTCGATAGAGGGCAAGAAGGGGCAACCGAGGTTCAAGCCGCCTTTTCCTGCCAGCTACGGCGTGTTTGGCAAGCCGACCAATGTGAACAATACGGAGTCATACACGTCGATACCATGGATCATGGAGCACGGCGGCCAAGCTTTTCAGGAACTTGGTGTCGCCAATTCAGGGGGAACCAAAATCTTCTCGATCTCGGGTCACGTAGACAAGCCCGGGAATTACGAGGTGAACATGGGCATTCCTTTTGCTGAATTGCTGGCACTGGCTGGAGGTGTATGGAAGGGGCGTCAGTTGAAAGCCGTCATCCCCGGAGGGCCGTCAACTGCCGTTTTACCAGCTTCAGCCATCATGGGAGCGACCATGGATTACGATGGTCTTTCCAAGGCGGGTTCGAGCTTGGGCGCCGGCTCCATGATTGTCATGGACGAAACCACCTGCATGGTGAAAACCCTCAAGCGCTTGTCCTATTTCTTCTTCGAGGAATCTTGCGGGCAATGCACGCCGTGCCGAGAAGGCACGGGTTGGCTATACCGGGTCATCAAGCGCATTGTCGACGGGCAAGGCCGGCTGGAAGACCTGGACTTGCTGACCGACGTCAGCAGCAATATCTCCGGCCGTACCATTTGCGCGCTGGGCGATGCGGCCGCGACGCCGGTGCTGAGTTTCATCAAGCATTTCCGCCCCGAATTCGAATACTACATCCGCCATGGCCGCAGCATGGTGGAGGACGGCCTGGCAGGGCAAGGCCAGGCGCAGCAAGAGGTAGCCTATGCTTAATGTCGAGATAGATGGCAAGCAGGTCGAGGTAGAGCACGGCTCCACCATCATCGATGCAGCCGACCAGTTGGGCATTGCCATTCCGCGCTTCTGCTATCACAAAAAGCTTTCCGTCGCGGCCAATTGTCGCATGTGCCTGGTGCAGGTGGAGAAATTCAACAAGCCGCTGCCCGCCTGCGCCACGCCCGTGGCCGACGGCATGAAAATATTCACGCGCTCCAAGGCTGCGGTGGAAGCCCAGCAGAGCGTGATGGAGTTCCTGCTGATCAACCATCCCCTCGATTGCCCGATCTGCGACCAGGGCGGCGAGTGCGACCTGCAGGATATCGCGGTGGCCTATGGCGCGCCCGCATCGCGCTACACCGAGGAAAAGCGCGTCGTCATCAACAAGAACATCGGTCCCCTGGTATCCACCGACATGACGCGCTGCATCCAGTGCACTCGCTGCGTGCGCTTCCTCAAGGAAGTCGGCGGCATGATGGAGCTGGGGTTGATCAACCGCGGCGAACATGCCGAGATCACGGCCTATGTCGACAAGAGCGTCGATTCGGAGCTTTCCGGCAACATCATCGACCTTTGCCCGGTGGGCGCCCTGACCAGCAAGCCGTTCCGCTACACCGCGCGCAGCTGGGAGCTGATCCGCCGACCCTCCATTGCGCCGCATGACGGCTTGGGCTCGCATATCGAGGTGCATATCAAGGACGGCAAGGTGCTGCGCGTGCTGCCGCGCGAAAAGGAAACCATCAATGAATGCTGGCTGTCCGACCGCGACCGTTTTTCCTACGAAGGATTGAACAGCCCCGACCGGCTCAAGGTGCCCATGGTCAAGCACAATGGCGCCTGGCATGAAACCGACTGGAAAACCGCGCTCGAGCTGGCTGCGGGACAGATCAAGGATATCGTGAACAGCGAGGGCGGGGATGCGCTGGGCGTGCTGGTCTCGCCCAATAGCACCATGGAGGAAGCTTACCTCGCCACCAAGTTCGCCCACGGCCTGGGTTCGGACAATGTCGACTACCGGCTGCGCCACACCGACTTCCGTCATGACGGCAAGCGCCTTGGCGTGATCTGGATGGGTTGCAACATCCCCGATGTGCAGGAAATGGACCGCATCCTGGTGATCGGCGGCAACCTCCGCAACGAACACCCCTTGCTGGCCCAGCGCATCCGCCGCGCGGTTGCCAACGGGGCTGAGCTTTCCGTGGTGAACCCGCTGGATGACGACCCTTTGATCCCGATCAAGCACAAGGCCATCTGCTCGCCGAACGACATGGTCAACGTGCTGTCGCAGATACTCAAGGCCGTTTCGGGCATGGAAAGGCTTTCCCTGTGCCTGCCCAAATCCTTGAGCGAATTGCTGGAAGGCGTCAGCGTCTGGGACAACAGCAAGGCTATCGCCCTCAGCCTGACAGGCCATGGCGAAACCATGGACTTGATCAGCCCGCGCTCCGCCGTATTCCTGGGCAATATCTCCCAGCACCATCCGCGCTATACAGAAATATTCAGCCTGGCCGAAGCGATTGCCTCCCTGTGCGGCGCGACGTTCGGCGTATTGAGCGCCGGCGCCAACAGCGTCGGCGCCAACCTGGTCGGCGCCATGCCCAAGGCCGGCGGCCTGAACGCCCGCACCATGCTGGAATCGCCGCGCAAGGCCTATATGCTGGTCAATGTGGAGCCCGAGCTGGATTGCCATAACCCCAGCCTGGCGAGAAATGCATTGCAGCAGGCGGAGTGCGTGGTGGCATTGACCGCGTACAAGTCGGAAGCGCTGGAGCGTGATGCCGATATCCTCTTGCCCATCACGCCGTTTACCGAAACCTCCGGCACTTTCATGAGCATGGAGGGCAGGGTGCAGAGCTTTACCGCCGTGACCAAGGCATTGGCCGAAGCGCGCCCCGGCTGGAAGGTGCTGCGCGTATTGGGCAATCTTGCCAGCGTGAGCCATTTCGATTTTGACAGCACCGAGCAGATCAAGGACGAGATATTCGGCGGCGAGAAGCCTTCGGCCGTTGTCTGGCGCACCTTGAACAACAACCTGCGAGAGCTGATCGATGTCGAGATCAAGGTCAAACTGGATAGCGATTTGCAGCGCGTGGGTGAAATTCCTCAGCTCCAGTCCGACGGCATTGTCCGCCGCTCGCCGCCTTTGCAGAAGACGCGCCAGGTAGCGAAGGCGGTACTGGCTGCGCTGCATCCCGAGCAGATGCAGAAGCTGGGCATCCAGGAAGGGGAACGTATCCTGGTCAGGCAAGGCGAAGGCAGCGCTGTGCTGGAAGCGCATGCGGATATCCGCGTGCCGCATGGCTGCGTGCGGATTCCCGGCGCCTTGCCACAAACCGCGGGCTTGGGCGATTTGCTCGGCGAGATTACGGTAGAGCGTATTCCTGTCGAGCAGCCGGCGGATGAGGTGGTCGCATGATCGCGGAAGTGCAAACCCTGCTGGGGCCGCTTTGGCCCGTGGTCTGGAACCTGCTCAAGATCATTGCCATCGTCCTGCCGCTCATGGGTGCCGTGGCCTACCTGACCTTAGCCGAACGCAAGGTGATCGGCTTCATGCAGGTACGCCTCGGGCCGAACCGTGTCGGTTATCGCGGCCTGCTGCAGCCATTGGCGGACGGCATCAAGCTGCTGATGAAGGAAATCATCATCCCGAGCGCGGCGAACCGCACCTTGTTCCTGCTAGGCCCGGTGCTGGCGATCGCGCCAGCATTGGCGGCCTGGGCCGTGGTGCCGTTCGACCTGACCCTGGTGCTCGCGGACATCGACGCAGGCCTGCTCTATATCCTGGCGATGACCTCTGTCGCCGTGTACGGCGTGATCATTGCGGGCTGGGCTTCCAATTCCAAGTACGCCTTTCTCGGATCGCTGCGCTCCGCCGCACAGATCGTTTCCTATGAAATCGCGATGGGCTTCGCGCTGGTGGGTGTGCTGATGTCTGCCAACAGTCTCAACCTGGGCAAGATCGTCCTCGCCCAGTCTGGCGGCTTTTGGCAATGGTACTGGCTGCCTCTGTTCCCTTTGTTTGTCGTCTATTTCATCAGTGCGGTGGCGGAGACCAACCGGGCGCCGTTCGACGTGGCGGAGGGCGAGTCGGAAATCGTGGCCGGCTTCCATGTGGAGTATTCCGGCATGGCCTTCGCAGTGTTCTTCCTGGCGGAATACGCCAATATGATCCTCGTGGCCATGCTCGCGGCGCTGATGTTCCTCGGCGGCTGGCTGTCGCCTGTGCCGTTCCTGCCCGACAGCATCTTGTGGCTGTTGTTCAAGGTCGCGGCCTTGCTGTTCTTCTTCCTCTGGTTCCGTGCCACCTTCCCGCGCTACCGCTACGACCAGATCATGCGCCTGGGCTGGAAGGTGTTCATCCCCGTGACCTTGGTCTGGATATTGTTTGTGGGCGCGATGATGCAGACGCGCTGGGCTTATTTGTTTCATTGAGCGATTGGCTTACTTGAGAAACCATTTCATTGAGAAACTAGGATGATCAGCAAGATAAAAGAATTGTTCGCAAGTTTCATGCTGCTTGAGCTGGTCAAGGGCATGGCCCTGACCGGCCGCTACTTCTTCGCGCGCAAGGTCACCGTGCAGTTCCCCGAAGAGCGCACGCCCATGAGCCCGCGCTTCCGCGGCCTGCATGCGCTGCGCCGCTATCCCAACGGCGAGGAGCGCTGCATTGCCTGCAAGCTGTGCGAAGCGGTATGCCCGGCCCTGGCGATCACGATCGAGTCCGAGCAGCGTGAAGACAATACCCGCCGCACCACGCGTTACGACATCGATCTGACCAAATGCATTTTCTGCGGTTTTTGCGAAGAATCCTGCCCGGTGGATTCGATTGTCGAGACCAGGATTTTCGATTACCACGGCGAGAAGCGCGGGGATTTGCTGTATACCAAGCCCATGCTGCTGGCCGTTGGCGACAAGTACGAAGAACAGATTGCCGCGGACCGTGCAGTGGATGCCCGGTATCGCTAGAAATTTGATAATAAGAGCGGCTTAACAAAACCCAGCAAGGCGGTCCTAGCGAGGCGCTCTGCCGCAGGCAGTACAGTTGTTGTATGACCAGGCAGGGCAACAACGCCGGGAGAGTTTTGTTAAGCCGATCTAAGAAAGCCACGAGGAGGAGTGATGGATATGGCGCTGCCAATGCGCTTGTATCCATGAGGAGAGCATCATGATATTCCAGGATTATGTTTTTTACGCCCTAGCCGCCATCCTGCTGTTTGCCGGATTGCGCGTGATTACGGCCCGCAACCCGGTGCATGCCGCCTTGTTCCTGGTATTGGCTTTTTTCACTGCCGCAGGCATCTGGCTGCTGTTGGAGGCCGAATTCCTTGCCATTGCCCTGGTGCTGGTTTACGTAGGCGCGGTGATGGTGCTGTTCCTCTTCGTCGTGATGATGCTCGACATCAATCTCGACAAGCTGCGCGAAGGGTTCTGGAACGCATTGCCGGTTGCCTTGCCAGTCGGCCTTCTCATGGCCGCCGAAATGGTGATGATCCTGGGCAGTAAGCATTTCAGCGCGGACATGCTAAGCGCGCCTGCGCCCCGGCCGGCGGGATATAGCAATACTGCTGAGATCGGCCGCCAGCTGTACACCGACTACCTGCTGCCGTTCGAGCTGGCTTCCGTCGTGCTGCTGGTCGCGATCGTGGCGGCGATCGCGCTGACCTTGCGCGAACGCAAGGATTCCAAGTTCATGGATCCTGCGGAGCAGGTCAAGGTCAAGCGCGCCGACCGCGTGCGCATCGTCAGCATGCCGGCAGAAAAGGAAGTCGTACTGGCTTCATCAGAACCTGTGGTTGAAAAGAAATAAGAATGGGGATGCAGCAATGAGCGTAGGACTCTCTCACTACCTGATTTTGGGCTCGATATTGTTCGCCATCAGCGTGATCGGCATTTTCCTCAACCGCAAGAACGTGATTGTGCTGCTGATGGCGATCGAACTGATGCTGCTGGCGGTGAACATGAATTTCATTGCGTTCTCGCACTATCTGAATGACCTTGCCGGGCAGATATTCGTCTTCTTCATCCTCACCGTGGCGGCGGCCGAGTCTGCAATTGGCCTGGCGATTCTCGTCCTGCTGTTCCGCAATTTGAGAACCATCAATGTCGATGATATTGGCAGCTTGAAAGGATAAACCATGCAAGCCCCGCAAATTTTCATTCGGCATGCCGTGTTGAGTCCTGGAGTATTGGCATGACGGTGCAAAGCCTGTATCTCTGGATTCCCCTGCTGCCATTGTTCGCCGCCGCCGTGGTCGGACTGTTCGGCCGCCAGTTGCCCCGCGCCTCGGCGCATTGGCTGACGATTGCCGGCGTGGCTGCATCGTTTGCCTTGTCTGTCTGTGTATTCATGGACGCATTGCACGGCAATGTCTTCAACGGCACGGTCTATACCTGGCTGACCAGCGGCGGGCACCGCTTCGAGGTGGGCTTCCTCGTCGACCGCCTCACGGCGACCATGATGGTGGTGGTGACCTTCGTCTCGCTGATGGTGCATATCTACACCATAGGCTACATGGCGGAAGACCCCGGCTACAGCCGTTTCTTCAGCTACATTTCGCTGTTCACCTTCTCGATGCTGATGCTGGTGATGAGCAACAACTTCATGCAGCTCTTCTTCGGCTGGGAAGCGGTGGGGCTGGTGTCTTACTTGTTGATCGGCTTCTGGTACAAGCGGCCGACGGCGATCTATGCCAATCTAAAGGCATTCCTGGTGAACCGGGTAGGGGATTTCGGCTTCCTGCTCGGTATCGGCATGGTGCTGTACTATCTCGGCAGCCTGGATTACGCCGCCGTGTTCTCGATTGCGCCGCAATTTGCCGATACCACGGTTGAGCTGGTTCCGAGGCATCCGTGGTCATTGATGACGGTGATCTGCATCCTGCTGTTCATCGGCGCCATGGGCAAGTCGGCGCAGGTGCCGCTGCACGTTTGGCTGCCGGATTCCATGGAAGGCCCGACCCCGATCTCCGCATTGATCCATGCCGCTACCATGGTGACGGCCGGCATCTTCATGGTGGCGCGCATGTCGCCATTGTATGAGCTGTCGACCACGGCATTGTCGTTCGTATTGGTGATCGGCGCGATCACGGCCTTGTTCATGGGCTTCCTCGGTATCATCCAGCACGACATCAAGCGGGTGGTGGCGTATTCCACCCTGTCGCAACTTGGCTACATGACTGTGGCGCTGGGCGTTTCCGCCTATTCGGTGGCGATTTTCCACCTGATGACGCATGCCTTCTTCAAGGCCTTGTTGTTCCTCGGGGCCGGGTCGGTGATCATGGGCATGCACCACGACCAGGACATGCGCAACATGGGCGGCTTGCGCAAATACATGCCGATCACCTGGATCACCTCCTTGGTCGGCTCGCTGGCGCTGATCGGCACGCCATTGTTCAGCGGCTTCTACTCCAAGGATTCCATCATCGAGGCCGTCAGTTTCTCCCATACTCCTGGCAGCTGCTTTGCCTATTTTGCCGTGCTCGCAGGCGTGTTCGTCACCGCGTTCTATTCCTTCCGCATGTATTTCCTCGTCTTCCACGGCAAGGAAAAATGGATGCAGGAAAAAGCCCACGACCATCATGACGAACACCACCACGATGACCAACATGACGAGCACCATCATGGGCTGGGGCCGCACGACAAGCCGCATGAGTCCCCATGGGTGGTGACGGTGCCGTTGGTGCTGCTGGCCATTCCCTCGGTGCTGATCGGTTATGTCGCGATCGATGCGATGGTGTTCGGCGATTACTTCAACGACATCATCTATGTGGATCACCAGCAGCACGGCGCAATGCACGAGCTGGCGCATCATTTCCACGGCGCATGGGCGATGGCGCTGCATGGGCTGACATCGCTGCCGTTCATCCTCGCGGCTTCCGGCGTGGCGCTGGCCTGGTTCTTCTACATGAAGCGCCCGGATATCCCGGCAGCGATCAAGGACAGGTTCGGGCTGGTCTATCGCATCCTCGACAACAAGTACGGCTTTGACAGCTTCAATGAAAAATTCTTTGCCGGCGGTTCGCGCTTCCTCGGCGGCAAGCTTTGGCAGATCGGGGATGTCAAGCTGATAGACGGCCTGCTGGTGAACGGCTCTGCGCGCCTGGTGGCCTGCGTTGCCGGACTGGTGAGGCGCCTGCAGACCGGCTTGGTGTACCACTATGCGTTTGCCATGATCATCGGCGTTTTCCTCCTGCTCACCGTCTTCATGAAAATATAACAAGCTATGAATGACTTACCTTTCCTGAGCCTGTCGATCTGGGTGCCTATCCTGGCAGGCGTATTGGTGCTGTCCACCGGCGGGGACAAACACGCCGGCGCTGCGCGCTGGCTGGCCCTGCTCGGCAGCATTGCCGGCTTTGTCGTGACCGTGCCGCTCTATCTCGGTTTCGATACGCAATATGGCGGCTTCCAGTTCGTGGAGCGCCTGCAGTGGATTCCTGCGTTCAATATCCAATACCATCTGGGCGTAGACGGGATTGCGGTGCCCTTGATCCTGCTGACCAGCTTTACCACCTTCATCGTCGTCATCGCCGGCTGGGAAGTGATCGAGAAGCGGGTGGCGCAATACATGGCGGCCTTCCTCATCATGTCCGGCATCATGATCGGCGTATTCTCCGCCTTGGACGCCATCCTCTACTATATCTTCTGGGAGGCGATGCTGATCCCGATGTTCCTGGTGATCGGCGTCTGGGGCGGGCCGAACCGGGTCTATGCCACCATCAAGTTCTTCCTCTATACCTTGCTCGGTTCGTTGCTGATGCTGGTGGCGTTCATCTACCTGTATCACCAGAGCGGCAGTTTCGATATCGCCGAGTATTACCGCATGCCGTTGGCCTTGGACGTGCAGGTCTGGATATTCATCGCCTTCTTCATGGCGTTTGCCGTCAAGATCCCGATGTGGCCCGTACATACCTGGCTGCCGGACGCCCACGTCGAGGCGCCGACAGGCGGCTCGGTGGTGCTGGCCGCGATCGCGCTCAAGCTGGGCGGATATAGCTTCCTGCGGTTCGCCATGCCCATTGCGCCGGACGCGTCGCATTACCTGGCGGGCTTCATGATCACCCTGTCGTTGATCGCCGTGGTGTATATCGCGTTGGTGGCCCTGGTGCAGAAGGACATGAAGAAGCTGATCGCCTATTCGTCCATTTCGCACATGGGCTTTGTCACCCTGGGCTTTTTCCTGTTCAACCCGCTGGGCCTGGAAGGCGCGATCGTGCAGATGATCTCGCACGGCTTCATTTCTTCCGCGATGTTCCTATCCGTGGGCGTGCTGTACGACCGCATGCATTCGCGCCAGATTGCGGATTACGGCGGCGTGGTCAACACCATGCCGGTGTTTACGGCTTTTGCCGTGCTGTTCGCCATGGCCAATGCGGGCTTGCCAGGCACATCCGGCTTCGTCGGCGAGTTCATGGTGATCCTGGGCACGGTGCAGGTGAATTTCTGGTATGCCTTCCTGGCGGCGACCACCCTGATCTTTGGCGCCGCTTACACCTTGTGGATGATCAAGCGCGTGTATTACGGCGAGATCGCGAATCCCCAGGTGGCCGCATTGCAGGACATCAATCGACGAGAGTTCTTCATCCTGGGCCTGCTGGCCATCCTGGTGCTGGGTTTCGGGATTTATCCGCAGCCCATTACCGAAATGACGCATGCAACCGTGAGCCAATTACTTGAGCATATGGCGTTGAGCAAGCTGCCGCCACTGTGATTGTGACGAGAATATACCGACATGAATGCCATATCCCTTGACCTGATGACAGCACTACCAGAAATCGTCGTGCTCGTGATGGCGATGTTTATCCTGTTGCTGGACCTGTTCCTCAAACCCTCCAGCCGTTTCCTGATTTATGTGCTGTCGCAGCTGACCTTGCTTGTAGCGGCCGTGATTACAGTCACGACTCATTCCACGGTGATCGAATATGCGTTTAACGGCATGTTCGTGGATGACGCGCTCGCGGATATCCTCAAGCTGGGAATCTACCTGGCCACTTCGGTCACCCTGATCTACACCCGGACCTATGTCTCGTTGCGGGGCATGTTCAGGGGCGAGTTCTATGCATTGGTGCTGTTCTCGACCCTGGGCATGATGGTCATGGTCTCGGGGCAGCATTTCCTCACCTTGTACATCGGTCTGGAATTGCTGTCATTATCCTTGTATGCGCTGGTGGCGCTGGACAGGGACAACGCCAGCTCGACCGAAGCCGCGATGAAGTATTTCGTGCTCGGCGCGCTTGCCTCCGGCATGCTGCTGTACGGCATGTCCATGCTCTATGGCGTCACCGGCAGCCTGAATGTCGCCGAGGTGGCAGAATCGTTGCTCAATGGCGCGCCGGATCATGGCGTGCTGGTGCTGGGGCTGGTGTTCATTGTTGCCGGCTTGGCGTTCAAGCTCGGCGCGGCACCGTT
Organism: Methylobacillus pratensis; assembly: GCF_054072455.1. NCBI lineage: Bacteria > Pseudomonadati > Pseudomonadota > Betaproteobacteria > Nitrosomonadales > Methylophilaceae > Methylobacillus > Methylobacillus pratensis. Next base: position 231,045 of record NZ_JBSUSR010000004.1, on the reverse strand, counting down.
CCAGATGTGGGTGCCGGATGTCTATCACGGCTCGCCGACGGCGGTCACCTTGTTCATCGGCTCGGCAACCAAGATAGCGGCCTTCGCGATGGTGGTGCGCCTGCTGGTCCAGGCCATGTTCGTGCTAGCAGCGGACTGGCAGGGGATGCTGATCATCATGGCGGTCCTGTCCATGGTGATCGGCAATATAGCTGCGATTGCGCAAACCAATATCAAGCGCATGCTGGCGTATTCGACTATCTCGCATATCGGCTTCCTGCTGCTGGGCTTCCTGAGCGCCAGCCTGAACGGCTATGCCTCGGCGACTTTCTACATCCTGTCGTACGTGCTGATGACACTGGCAGGCTTCGGCGTCATCCTGCTCTTGAGCCGGCAAGGGTTCGAGGCCGACAGGCTGGAGGACCTCAAGGGGCTGAACCAGCGTAATCCCTGGTATGCCTTCCTGATGCTGCTCGTCATGTTTTCCATGGCGGGTATCCCACCGACGCTGGGTTTCTACGCCAAGTTCACGGTATTGCAGGCGGCGCTGCAGGCAGGCTTCACCGTGCTGGTGGTGTTCGCCGTGATCATGGCGCTGATCGGGGCCTTCTACTATCTGCGCGTCGTCAAGTACGTCTACTTTGACGACCCGGACGACCATAGCGCGATTGCGGCGCCGATTGACATGAAGCTGGTCTTGAGTATTAATGCTATTGGTTTACTCATACTCGGCATGCTGCCGCAACGTCTCATGGACGCCTGCGCCTATGCCATTATTCACAGCATTCAATAATCAGGTCAGGCACAGCCATGCGCTGCGCCTGAAGTGTAGCGTACGTCATGACAATTACGATCCTGTTGCTGCTGGCATTGCTTGCGGCCAACCTGCCTTGGTTTTCCGAGCGCCTGTTTTACCTCATTCCGTTGAAAGGCCAGCGTAAAGCCATTGGCTGGAGCTTGCTGGAGCTAGTCGCGCTGTATTTCGCGGTTGGCATGATCGCGATTGCGGTCGAGCGCGGTAGCATCGGCCAGGTGGCTGCGCAGGGCTGGGAATTTTATGCCATCACCTTCAGCTTGTTCATCGTGTTCGCATTCCCGGGTTTCGTATATCGTTATCTCTGGCGCAAGTCCTAGGGACTGCGCCCCCGCCATATCACACCAAGAGTTCATTTTATGAGTCATCACCAATACGACGACCAGGACCTCGCCGAGGTCACCTTGTCATCCGAAACCATTGCCGAGGGTGGTATGCTGCTGGTCAAGCGCGACCAGGTGCGCGTGCCCTCGGGAGCCATCAGCCAGCGCGAATATGTCATCCATCCCGGTGCGGTAGTGGTAGTTCCCGTGCTGGATAACGGCAATTTATTGCTCGAGCGTCAGTTCCGTTATCCTTTGTCCCGCGTGTTCATCGAGCTGCCTGCCGGCAAGATCGACGCAGGAGAGCCGCACCTGGAGACGGGGAAGCGGGAACTGCTTGAAGAGACCGGCTACGCGGCGGCGGATTGGGTGTATCTCGGCCTGCAGCATCCCTGCATCGGTTATTCCAATGAAGTGATCCACATCTACCTTGCTCGCGGCTTGTCCGCCGGGCAGCATAACCGCGATGTGGACGAGGCCTTGCAATTGTTCGAGGCCAGCCTGGAGCAGTGCCTGCAGATGATACGGAACGGCGAGCTGACCGACGGCAAGACCATCGTCGCATTGTTCCATGCGGAGAAATTCCTTCGTGGCGAATGGCCGGCAAAGGAGCAGCGTTGAGCAGGGTATTGATCGCAGGGTGCGGCGATCTTGGCCTTGAGCTGGCTCGCCGCCTGGCGGGGCAAGGGCATGAGGTGACGGGATTGCGGCGTTCCGCGCAACCCATGCCCGCAGGCGTGCAAACCCTGATTGCCGACGTCACCCGGCCGGAAACGCTGCAACCGCTTTCCCAAGTCCGGCCGGAAATACTGGTGTACTGTGTCGCAGCGACCGAGTACAGCGATGAGAATTACCGTCTCAGCTACGTTGAGGGCTTGCGCAATGTATTGTCGGCATTGCAGAGCGTTCCATTGCAGCATGTGTTTTTTGTCTCCAGCACGGGCGTATACGGCCAGGAAGCAGAAGGGTGGCTGGATGAGAGTACGCCGCCCATTGCCGTCGACTTCAGCGGCAAGCGCATGCTGGAGGCAGAGGCCCTGCTGGCAGATTATCCTTCCAGTGTGCTGAGGTTTTCCGGCATCTACGGACCAGGGCGCCTGCGCATGATCACCTTGGCGCAAACGCCGCAGCAGTGGCCCGCAAGGAACGCATGGACCAACCGCATCCACCGCGATGACGGCGCGGCGTTTATCGCTTACCTGGTTCAGCAACGTGCGCACACCGTGCCTGAGCGCCTCTATGTGGTGACGGACAACCAGCCCTTGCCAGTCCATGAGCTGCTGCGCTGGCTTGCCGACCGGCAAAATATTGCGTATGTCAGCGGTGCGATGCCGGCGGTGCAAGGCAACAAGAGGTTGAGTAACGCGCGGATGCTGTCGAGCGGCTATCAATTTATCTACCCGGATTATGTATCAGGATATGGCGCCTTGCTCGCCGCAATGAATTGACTGTTATTGGTTGAGATTATACAAAAACGCCACAAGGGAAACCTTGTGGCGTTTTTTCTTGAACGGCAGTTTCAACATAATCCTTAGGCTGTTCGGGTGATTTTCCCGAAAGCAATATTTTAAATATAGCAATATGCCCCAGCCATTTAGGGGAAGTAGCTCAGGCAGTTTAGCCATACGCCCTGTAAATATCATGCTTCCCGGAAAGGTTGGGTCACAAGATTGGTGTGAATACTTTCCTATCTAATCGGGAATCTTTCATCTGTTGTACTTGTTACAAATTGTTGAAAATTGTTTCTGCCGAGTAACAACCGATCGGCAGGGAGTTTGTAATCAAACCAGAATGAGGAGAAGTATATGAAAGGCAGAGTAACCCACGTCGGTATCAGCGCTGCTGTCAGCAGTCTGCTGGTGCTTGCGACGATGCAAGGTGCTCAGGCAAACCAAGATCTGCAGAATCTGACAAAGAACGCAGACAACTGGGCTTTGCAAACCGGTAACTACACTGGTCAGCACAATAGCACACTGAGCCAAATCAATAAAGGCAACGTCAAGAACCTGAAGGCAGCTTGGTCTTTCTCCACCGGCGTGTTGCACGGTCATGAAGGCGCGCCATTGGTGATTGGCGACATGATGTACATCCACAGTGCGTTCCCTAACAACACATTCGCTGTTAACTTGAATGATCCAGGCGTGATTGCCTGGCAGCACAAGCCAAAGCAAATCGCTTCCGTTAAAGCTGTTGCATGTTGCGACATCGTTAACCGCGGTTTGGCTTATGGCGACGGCAAGATCGTCAAGACTCAGCTGGACGGCAAGCTGGTTGCCCTCGATGCTAAGTCCGGTAAGGTCGTGTGGGAAATCGAAGTATGTGATCCTAAGGTTGGTGCAACACTGACCCAAGCTCCATTCATTGTGAAGAACACTGTTCTGGTTGGCTGCTCCGGTGCTGAGCTGGGTGTTCGCGGTGCTGTTAACTCCTTCAATCTGAAGACCGGCGAACTGCAATGGCGTGCCTTTGCAACTGGTCCTGACGAAGAAGTGCGTTTGGCCAAGAACTTCAACAGCGACAATCCACACTACGGTCAATTCGGCCTGGGTCTGAAGACCTGGGAAGGTGATGCATGGAAAATCGGTGGCGGTACTAACTGGGGTTGGTACGCTTACGATCCTAAGCTGAACCTGTTCTACTACGGTTCCGGTAACCCAGCACCATGGAACGAAACCATGCGTCCTGGCGACAACAAGTGGACCATGACCATCTGGGCGCGTGACCTGGACACAGGCGAAGCCAAGTGGGGCTACCAAAAGACTCCTCACGACGAGTGGGACTTCGCTGGCGTGAACCAAATGATCCTTTCCGATCACAAGGTTGACGGCAAGGTAACTCCTCTGCTGACCCATATCGACCGTAACGGCATCATGTACACACTGAACCGTGACAACGGTAACCTGGTACAAGCTGCTAAGGTTGATCCAGCTGTGAACGTGTTCAAGAAGGTTGACCTCAAGACAGGTACTCCAGTACGTGACCCTGAGTTCAGCACACGTATGGACCACAAGAGCACCAACGTATGTCCTTCCGCCATGGGTTTCCACAACCAAGGTCTGGATGCATTGGATCTTGACGAGCCTATCGTTTACGCAGGTCTGAACCACATTTGTATGGATTGGGAGCCGTTCATGCTGCCATACCGTGCTGGTCAGTTCTTCGTAGGTGCAAGCCTGGCTATGTACCCTGGACCTAGCGGCCCAACCAAGAAGGAAATGGGTCAAGTACGCGCCATGGACATCGTGACTGGCAAGTACAAGTGGACCAAGTGGGAGAAGTTCGCTGTTTGGGGCGGTACTCTCGCTACCAAGGGCGGCCTGGTTGCTTACAACACGCTTGATGGCTACATCAAGGCCCTGGACAAGGACGACGGTAAGGAACTGTGGAAGTTCAAGATGCCATCCGGTGGTATCGGTGCTCCTATGACCTACCAGTTCAAGGGTAAGCAATACATCGGTTCCATGTACGGTGTGGGTGGTTGGCCTGGTGTTGGTCTGGTATTCGATCTGACCGATCCTAGCGCTGGTCTGGGTGCTGTAGGTGCCTTCAAGGAACTGCAGAACCACACTCAAATGGGCGGTGGCCTGATGGTATTCAGCCTGTAATTCAGTAAAAGCAAGCTGATGTGATATTCCGGGGCAGCAGGTCTGCCCCGGTATCTAAGTGAAATTGCGTTTTGGAATTGAGTACACATGCATATTGTTGATAAGAAATCCTGTGTCAGTGCTGTTAAGGCTGCATTGGTTGGTGTTGCCGGAATGTTGGCCTTGCAGGCCCAGGCGGCAGATGAGTTGAGAGTATGCGCAGGTAAGGACGAGTTGCCTTACTCGAATGACAAGCAGCAGGGCTTTGAGAATGAGATTGCCAAAGTAGTCGGCAAGGCCATGAATCGCAAGGTCTCATTTGTTTGGTGGTCTGATGCGCGTTACTCGGTCAGGGATTTTCTTGACAAGAAGCAGTGTGATGTTTTGCTGGGATTGGACAAGGGCGATCCACGCGTCCTGAATACCAAGACCTACTATAAGTCCGGCTATGTGTTCGTGACACGCAAGGACAGGGAAATAGATATTGCCTCCTGGGATCATCCATATCTCAAGGAGCGTAACTTTAGGCTGGGATTCTTACCTGACAGTCCTGCCAAGAACATGATGCTTGAGATCGGCCGTTTTGATGACATGTTCGACTATCTGACCGAATTGACTGATTTCAAGTCCACGCGTAATCGCTACATCAAGATTGACGAGCGCAAGCTGGTCGATGACGTGATTACCATGAAATTGCATGCTGCTGCCATTTGGGGCCCGACAGTTGCAAAGTATGTGGCGGAATCCCCCACACCGTTAAATATGGTGCTGATCGAAGACAACGCCACGCGTGCCAACGGCAGCAAAATTCCTATGCAGTACGAAGTAGTAATGGGCGTACGGCTTGGCGATGAAGCCTTGAAGGCTGAGTTGGACAAGGCCATTACGTCTAGCCAGGAAGAGATTGATGCGATTCTCAAGAGAGAACACATTCCTCTCTTGCCAATCTAGTTTTTTTGTAACTCCGGGGTAGTAAATGTTTAAAAAATTAGCAGTTGTAGGTGGTTTGAGTGTGTTTCTGGCTTCAGGCTTTGCCTTGATGCCTGCACAAGCGGACCTTGATTTCCGTGGCACCATTTCTGGTGAGCCTTTGGATTTTGAAGGCGAAACCGAAAGCCCGCAATTCAAGGAATTCAAGAATACTGGTGTCAATCCATACAACGGTGACCAAGAAGCCTTGAATAAGGGCTACGTCATCTTTGCAACGGCTTGCTCTGGTTGCCATGGCCACTTGGCTGAAGGCAAGCTGGGTCCTGCATTGGCAGATGACTATTGGACTTATCCAACCAATTTGGAAGACAAGGGCCTGTTTGAAACCATTTATGGTGGAGCAGCAGGTCAAATGGGTCCGCAGCAAGGCTTGCTTGAGCCTGATGAAATTTTGCATGTGATGAGCTGGGTGCGTGCTCTGCAAACTGAGCCTGCGAAGGCGAAGAAAGCAGTGGATACCTTTGAGCATCGCAACGGTTAATTTTCAGTTAATCGTGCACTAGGAATTCTGCCGGAAAGCTGACTGGTGGCCTCCGGCAGATCAGTAGTACCACCAGCAACCATAACACAAGGAGATATCAATGAAACGCGTTTTGACATTAGTAGCAACCGTAGGTGCGATGGTTGCCTCTGGCCTTGCCTTCGCATATGACGGCCAAACCTGTCGTGCTCCTGGCGACTGCTGGCAAGCCAAGCCTGGTTACCCAGAGAAGATTGCTGGTTCCAAGTACGATCCTAAGCACGATGCTGCTGAACTCAGCAAGCAAGAAGCTGCTACCAAGGCAATTGATGAGCGCAATGCTAAGCGTATTGCCAATGCAAAGGCTACCGGCACTTTCAAGTTTGACGTGAAGTAAGCTTGTGATATGTCGAAGGCTGATGTTCGGATACGGACATCAGCCTTTTTACTGAGGCGGCAGTCTTGGTGGTTTATTTAAATGGCATTTACCAAAGTGCCATTTAAATAAAATCTTCAGTCAGCAGGGTGCAATTAAGATGCAAGAGCAAATAAATCTGAATGAGTGGCGAGAGCGTGCACTATCATTTGAGCAGTCTGCCAATAAGGTTGTGCTTGGACTGGAGAGACAGGTTCGCGCACTGACGATTGCCATCTTCTCGCGCGGACACGTCCTGCTTGAAGGCGACGTCGGGGTTGGCAAGACAACCTTGCTGAAAGCGGCCTCCCGCTTGCTCGGCGGCGCGTATCAACGTATCGAGGGCGCGATCGACCTGATGCCGGGTGATTTTCTCTACCATGCCTATATCGACCAGAATGGCCAGCCTGCCGTGGCGCCTGGGCCGTTGTTGCGGCATGAGGAAAACCTGGCCGTATTTTTCTTCAACGAAATCAACCGCGCCCGGCCGCAAGCCCATTCGCTATTGCTGAGACTGATGGCTGAGCGCAGCGTCAATGCTTTCAATCGCGACTATTCCTTTCCCCACTTGACGGTCTTTGCCGATAGAAACGGCCTTGAGCGCGAGGAAACGTTCGAACTGCCAGCCGCGGCTCGCGACCGTTTCTTCATGGAAGTGTCCGTGACTGCACCGGAGGATAAGGAGCTGCAGCGCGACTTGATGTTCAGTACCCGGTTCCACGATGCGGACGCGCTGATCGAGACCTTGGAGCCAGGCTTGGTTCCCTACGACAAACTGAACGAGGTGTCCGCCGCGATTCAGGAGAACGTGCGTTCCGAGCTTGCCTTGCAGGATTACGCGGTCAATATCTGGCAAGCTTTGCGCCATCCGGAGCGTATCGGCATCGAGATCGAAGACGTCGATATCAGCCGCTTGGTGGCCGGCGGTGCCAGCCCGCGCGGCATGGCCATGTTGATGCGGGCAGCGCGTACACGCGCCTGGCTGGAAGGCCGCGATTACCTGACTCCGGATGATATCCGTGCTGTTTTCCCTGAAACCGTAGGGCACCGTGTGTTCTTTACGCCGGCGTACGAATTGCGCCGCGATGAAATTGCCCCTGCACTGCTGAGCGGCGTACTCAACAAGATCCCTGCGCCGTAGGTTGCACAGGCCCTGACAGGCAAGCATTATTTTGGCAAGTTTTACACCACAGGAATTCTATTACCACCTGCGCTGGCGTGCCCGCGGTGCCCAGCCCGGAGCCCATGCCACCCGCACACCCGGTAGCGGGACAGATTTTGCCGGGCATGTGCCTTTCATGGACAACCCCGACCCGCGCAGGCTGGATCTGCGTGCCAGCCTCCGCGTGATTCCTCGGCGTTACGTGGTGCGCTCCTTCTTCGAGCGCGGGGCGATCGTGGTATATGCCCTGTTGGATGTATCGGCTTCCATGCGGTTTGCGGGCAATGCCGAAAAGAAGCGTTTGCTTGCCGATATTACTTCAGCAATCGCCTGGTCCAGCACACGCCATGGGGACTCGTTTTCGCTGCTGGCCTGTGATGACGTTGTCCGGCAGGATCTGTTTAGTCCTCCCTCCGCCCGACGCGGCCTTGCCCAGGAATTGCATCGGAAAATACTGAGTGCGGACATTCGCCCCCAATCTGGGGCAACAGGCTTGCCGCGCGCAATCGAGCAGGTGCGGCCAAGCCGGTCATTGGTGTTCCTGATTTCCGATTTCCACCTGGATGAGGCATTGCTGAGCAATACCTTGACAAGTTTCTCTGTACACGACGTCGTGCCCTTAGTGCTGTGGGACAGCAGCGAATACCGCGACCTTCCCGAATGGGGATGGGCACGTGTCAGGGATATGGAGGGTCAAGGCGACCGTTCCATTTTCCTGCGGCGCAGCCTCAAGCGCGAAATCGAACAGCGCTACCTGGAACGCAAGAGCGAACTCAAGAAGCTGTGCCGGCAATACGGCGCCCGCGCACCATTTTTTATTGAAGACAAATTTGATGCCGGCTTGCTGACGCGTCATCTTTTGGAGGCTAGTTGATGAGACGTGTATTGTTGTCTTTGCTATTCCTGACCTTGCCTGCTTTCGCTGCGGAAAAGAGCATCAATGCGCAATCGTTCGTGCGCGACATCGGCTACCGTGTCGGCGACATCGTCGAGCAACGGGTAGAGGTCGTAGTGCCAGCAGGCTTTGAGTTCGATGAAAGCTCATTACCAAAGCGCCTTGGTGCGGGCGCCCATATCGAGTTGCGCGATGTCGTGCATAAAACCGAGAACACCAGCAAGGGAGTCAAGCATACTCTCCTGTTCGATTGGCAAGTATTCCGTACCCTGCGGGATGTCCGGCCGATTCCATTGCGCGCCCTGGATTTGCAGTTCCGCAAGGGGGATGAGATCCTGGTGGCGCGTCTGCAGCCAGCCGAAGTCCTGATGGCTCCCATGCTGCCCACGATGCTGACCAAGGAGCAGGCGACGCCGCGTGAGGCAATCGCGCCTAAGGTGCAGCCGCTGGAACCTATTCTGCAGCAAATAGGCTGGTCTGTCGTCGGGCTCTTGGTCGCTGTTCTTTATTTTGCCTGGCGGTTCGACTATCTGCCTTTCCGCGGCAAGCATGCCAGCCCTTTCCGCAAGGCCGCGCGGGAAATCCGCCGCCTGCGCAACCAGCAAGGCGGGTTGCAGGCATCGATCCGGATTTTGAGCCGTGCATTCAACGACTATGCCAATGCTGCTGTCACCCAGGAAGGCCTCAAGCAATTCTTTGCAAAGCATCCTGAAACGCAGCAATTCCAGGCTGAGATAGAAAAATTCTTCCTGGCGACGCAACAGATGTTCTTTGCGGGCAAGGCCGACACCATCAGCAAGGCCGAGGTGGAAAAGCTGGCACGCCAGCTGAGCTTGATGGAGACGCCGTGAGCGAGTTTCTCCAGAACGCGGGCGCCGGGCTGCAAGCGCCAGGCTGGCTGGCGTTATTGCTGCTGGCTTTGGTGCCATTGCTGGTGCGTGGCCATGCCGCATTTCCTTACCCTTCCATTCTGCGCTTGCCTGAGGATGAGCTATCGCTGTGGATAGAACGCTTTTGGCGCTGGGCGGGGGCGTTGGCTATTGCGGCAATGGCGATTGCATTGTCCGGGCCGTATTGGGGCGAGCAACAGCTGGAAAAAGTCGGGCGCGGTGCGCACGTCATGATTGTGCTGGACCGCAGTGCGAGCATGAATGACAGTTTCGCCGACTCCGCCAAGAGTGATAGCGAGTCGAAAATGGCGGCGGCACGCCGTGTTCTGCAGTCTTTTGTGAGCCAGAGCCGCGAGGATTTGCTGGGCATGGTGACGTTCAGCACCTCTCCCATCTTGGTTGCGCCCCTGGGTGGCGACCGAGAGGCGGTGCTGGCCGCATTGCGTGCCACGGAAGCGGGCGGCATGGGCTTTACCGCGGTGGCGCGCGGCCTCGGCATGGCGCTGGATTATTTCGAGGGACGTCCTGTTACCGGCGCACGGGCGATCCTGCTGGTTTCCGATGGCGGGGCGCATCTGGATGTGAAGACGCAGGATTTGCTGCGCGAAATGTTCCATCGCCAGGGCGCCTCCCTGTATTGGGTTTACCTGCGTTCTGCCAATGGCGTCAGCATCAAGAATGCGCCTGAGGATGAGGACCTCGATGCTTATCCCGAGCATCAGTTGCATGATTACTTCAAAACGTTGGGTGTGAACTACCACATATACGAAGCGGAAAGCCCAAAAGCGGTCGAAGAGGCGCTGACCGACATCGCCGAGCTCAAGAACCAGCCTGTGAAGTATTACGAAGCCGCTGCGCGCCAGGATTTGAGCTGGATATTCTATTTATTGTCGCTGTTGTGTGCCGCAGCATTATTTGCCCTACACCTGACGGAGGTTAAGAGATGGCGCGCCGTTTAAGGCTATTTCCGTGGATGTTGCTCTTGTTGGTGCTGGCTACGGCGGGCCTGGTCTGGAGCAGTGTGAGTTTGTACCGTGCAGGTATTTACAACCAGAAGTTGGAAGCAGGAGAGCCGCAGTCAGGCAAGTCCGCGCGCGAGCTGTTTGCCGATGCCTGGTTGCTGGCAGAGCAAGGGCAAACCGAGCAGGCGCTCGAGCTCTATGTCGAAGCCGCTGCCAAGGGGGATGACGAGCTGCGTAAAGCCGCGTATTTCAATTCCGGCAACCTGTATCTTGCCCAGAGCGTGGATATCCTCGAAAGCGAAGGCTACGTTTCCTGGGACAAGGTTGGGCCGTTGATGTCGTTGTGCAAGGAGAACTACAGCAAGGCGCTCCTCATCGATCCTGAATGGATCGAGGCCAAATACAACCTGGAGCTTGCTTTGCGCTTGTCGCCGTCGTTTGCCGGGGTGAAGACGCCAAACCGCTATAACGAGGATGACGATGAAGTGAAGGAAGACGAAAAGCGTCCTGACGGCTGGCCGTCGATTCCCGGTTTTCCTAGAGGGATGCCTTGATTTTGCAGCGATTTAAATTTTCCAGCCTGGACCTGCGCGGCCGCATGATGTTGGCAAGCGTGGTGTTGCTTGCGATCACCATGCTGAGTCCCAGTGCCACTTTGCCGCGGCGGGTGTTCGATTGGTTTTTCGTGCTGGATATTACCCAAAGCATGAACGTGCGTGACTATACGCTGGACGGGAAGAGCATCAGCCGACTGGAGCTCTCCAAGAAAGCCATGCGCGAAGCATTGCGCGACCTGCCTTGCGGCTCCACCGTCGCCCTTGGCATGTTTACCGAACGCGGAACGCAGAACATCGTGCGGCCGCTCGAGGTCTGTGCGCATTTCTCCGCGCTGGACCAAACCATAGACCACATGGATTGGCGCATGGCCTGGGCGGCGGATTCATTCATCACCCACGGCGTATTGAGCGGCATCGAGCTGGCAGCCAAGCTTGGGCCCGACGTGCACCTGGCATTCTTTACCGACGGGCACCAGGCGCCGCCCTCCAACCCTGATTATTTGCCCAAGTTCGAGGGCAAGCCGGGCGAAGTCGGCGGCATATTGGTCGGTACAGGCAAGGAAGAGCTGAGCAGGATTCCCAAGCTGGACGAGCACGACAATATCATTGGCTATTGGGAGTTGGAAGAAGTGATGCGTTTCGCCACGTTCGGCATGTTCACCTCCAAGTCGGTCCATGAAATGGAAAAGGATATGGAGGTCGAGGAGGAGGACGACGGCCTTAACCGCCGTAACGCATCCCACGGCCGCAACCCGGCAGAAGATACAAAAGCCAACCTTTCCGGGCTGAATGAAAAAGAACTGAAACAATTGGCCGAAACCACAGGTCTTAGATACGAGCGCCTGGATTCGCCGCATGGATTCGCGCGTGATGCCACAGCGACCGGCATGGCGACATGGCGGTCGGGCAAGACCGACCTCAGGCCATGGTTCGCCTTGCCAGCTCTTTTATTGATTTTGGCGTTCTTTATGCCACCAAGGTTTTTCGATTTCGTTCAACAACATTTGAGGTTCAAGAAAAGATGAAGTTATTAATTGCAATACTCAGCCTTGCCATTGCCGCGCCCGCATTTGCTCACGGCCCTACTCCGCGCAAGACGGATGAGGCGGTGGTGGTCAAGGCAGCCCCGGACGCAGTCTGGGCCAAGATTGCCGAGCCTTGCGGCATTGCCAAGTGGCACCCTGAAGTCAAGGCATGCGAAGCCGTCGACGACAAGACCGCCAACCTGACTCTGCAAAACGGAGGCAAGATCCAGCAGCAGGTGGACGAGCTGGACGCCGCCAACAAGACATTGTCATACCGCCTGGGCGGCGAGATTGCCCTCGAGGCATTGCCGGTAAGCTCGCTGACCGGGCGCATCAAGGTGGAGGCCGACGGCAGCAATTCCAAGGTGAGCTGGATGGCGCGTTTCTACCGTTTCGATACCGGTAACGAACCGCCTGAAGGCCAGGACGATGAGACTGCGCAAAATGCGGTAGACAGCTTCATCAAGGCCGGCTTGGCTGGCCTGGAGTCTGGCAAGTAAGCAGACGGCATTTGGGAATGCAAAAGGGCAGGTTCACCTGCCCTTTTTTATTGGCGCTTGCGAATATCAAGCCGGCTGTATAAGCAAGCTTTCCCCGATAAGCTTAATATTTTCCAATAGGGCTTGCTGGTGCAGTGGCTGGGTATAAGGGTTCATGAATGTGCACCGTAGCCAGATATGGCCGTCGATATCGACCTGGCTCAAATGGAATAACCCCTGTTGCAGCAGTTTTTTTCGGATATCCATCTGTAAGGCATTCAACGTTGCCGTATCCAATGCGGCATTGCCCAAATAGCGGAAGCAGACAATATTGGTCTGCGGCAGCATCAATAATGAAAAGTGTTGGGTTTTGGCGACAAGGCCGGCAAACTGTCCAGCCAGCGAGAATACATGCTCGATCAAAGACGCTATTCCCTGCCTGCCGTAGAGCTTGAATGCCGCCAGCAATTTCAGCCCCATCATGCGCTTGGTGCATTCCAAGGTGCGGCTGCTGGTATTGAAACCCATTGCTTCTATGTCGTCGTCCTCATGAAACAGATAAGAGGCGTCCTGCGAGAATGCGCTATAGCTGCTGGCTTCGTCGCGGAACAGCACGGCAGAGACCGTGGCGGGCATGTACAGCAGCTTATGCGCATCCCAGGTGACGGAATCCGCCAGCGCTATGCCTTCCAGCTTTGTGCGATGTTCTGCCGAAAGCAGTGCCGAGGCCCCGTGGGCGGCATCGACATGCATCCAAAGGCCATGCGAGCAGCAGTATTCCCCTATTGCCTGCAAAGGGTCGATACTGCCGGTGGCTGTGCAGCCTGCGGTCGCCACCACCGCCATGACGGTTTCCTGCCGTGCTGTGCACATGTCATGCGCTTGCTTCAGGGCCTCGGTGGACATTCGTCCTTCTGCATCCACTGCGACAGCGATGACCGCTTCCGCGCCCAACCCCATGATGCCTGCAGCACGGCTGATGGAATAATGTGAAAGCGCTGACGTGAGGATGCGCAACCGTGACGTAGTGCTGACGCCTTGGCTCCATATGTTGTTTCCCGCCTTTTGCCGGGCTGCCAGCAGCGCGGTGAGGTTGGCCTGGCTGCCGCCCGAGGTCAGCACACCAGATCCTTGCGGCCAGCCGATCAGGGTATTAAGCCAGCGGATGAGCTGGCGCTCGATGAGCGTGGCGGCCGGGCCGGCCTCGTAGACCGCCATGGCCTGGTTGCTCAATGCCGCCACCAGGTCGGAAAGCGCCGCCATGGGCAAGGGCGGCGCTGCCTGGTGCGCCATGCTGCGAGGGTGGTGCATAGCGAGGTTGCGGGGCAATATTACCTGCCGGATCCAGTCCGTGAAGTCCTCAGGGCGGAGTTCCGGATACTCCGGCATGGTTTGCTGCCATGCTTGTTCCGCCTCAAGCGGAGGTTGCCATTGGATGAGGCTGGCATTGCCCTCCAACTCATGGGAGAGCTGCTCGGCCAGCGCATCAATCAACGCATGGCCGCTGGCACGGAATTGTTCCGGGTCGAATAGGTGGTCGAGCCCTGGCAAAGTCATGTCAGGCCGGGCCCGCGCTTCCTGAACCATCCGGTCAGGCTGACGCGTGGCTGCGACGCCGGAAGCACCTCATGCCAGAACCTGCCGGAGAGGAATGCGACCAGCGTGCCGCCAAACGGTACGGTGTCGATATAAGGCTCGGGTTCTTTCCCATCCAGGTAGAGGCGAAGCTGGCCGCCGTATTCCTCTTTCCAGTCTTCGTTCAGGTAAAGAATGCAGCTGACCTGCCGCTCCTCGTTGCCACGAAATTGGTCCAGGTGCTTGTTGTAAATCGCGCCCGGAGGGTAGATGGCAAAGTGGTTTTCAAGCTCGAACAGGCCCAGGAAAAGGTGGCGGTTGAGCGATTCGCGCAGGGTTTCCATGATGGCGGAAAACTCTTGTTGCACCGGGCTGGCATCGGCATGGTCGAGCCAATGGATCATGTCGCCGCGCACCTTGCTATCCAACTGGTTGTTTCCAGCCTTGCCTATTGTCGCGCGCTGCAGCTTGCCGGCTTCCTGCAGCGCCATGGCTTCAGTACGCAATGATTGAATAAACGTGTCAGGCAGGAACCCAGGCACGATCACGTAGCCTCGCTCGGCAATGCCGTCAGTAATTTGGTCGATATGGTGGCTGGCTATGGCAAAAGGAAGCATGAAGAACCTTGGTTTGAACTTAGTCATTATTATAGCGGCGTGTTCTCTGCGCATGCAGGCTTACATTTTTGGCATTCAGCATTGCGAACCCAGGGGCATTGCGCTAAAATGCGCAGCTCTCTTGTTCTCAAGAGCAAATAGACCCGTAGCTCAGCTGGTTAGAGCGCTGCCTTGACATGGCAGAGGTCGATGGTTCGAGTCCATTCGGGTCTACCAATATTCCAAAGCCACCATCCGGTGGCTTTTTGCTTTTCTTCACTCTGCTCGATATGGCTGCATATAGCCAATTGGCTACAGCCATGTGGGTGTGTATACAACCATCACCCTGTTCTTACATATCCAGATTTTATAGATTTTATAATGAAAACAGCCTGTTATATGGGTGTTAAACAAGTGGCTTAACTTTTGCTGGATTGCTCTCCAAGCTGGCTGGAAAGCCGGTATTCATTAGAAAAAACAAGATGATGGATATGGAGAAGGAGAGAGCGTGTCGGTACGAGTTAAGCTGGGGAGCATACGCCAGCGTAAGATCATTTATGCATTGCTGTTGATGCTGGGGACTTCTGTAGGGTTGGCAGTCGCTGCAGAAGAAGAGGAAGCAAATATTGCCGCGGAGGAGGGAAACGCGGTTCCCGAACCTGCCATCAGGGTGGAGGAGATCGTGATCCGGGCTCCACGTGTCCGCATCGTCAGCCCATTGCCTGGCGTAGGCATTGACCGGGAACAGGCCGCAACCAATATTCAAAGCGCGACCGGAAAGGAAATCTCGGAGTCGCGGGCGATCAACATTACCGAATTCATGAACAATAACATGCAGTCGGTGAGCATCAATGATTACGCAGGCAATCCTTTCCAACAAGATCTCAACTTTCGTGGCTTTACCGCCTCACCCATGCTGGGCACCCCGCAAGGCATTTCCGTTTATTTGGATGGTGTGCGGGTTAATGAGGCCTTTGGTGATGTCGTGAATTGGGATTTATTGCCCATGAACGCGATTGCGTCCATGGACCTCTTGCCGGGCTCAAGTCCATTGTTCGGGCTGAATACTTTGGGGGGCGCGCTTGCCATTCGTACTAAGACTGGTTTTACCGATAATTTCTTGCGCGGGGAAGTCGTCTCTGGCGCTTGGGGACGCCAGCAGGTACAGCTTTCCAATGGCATCAATAATGGCGTCCTGGGATTGTTCACGGCCTATAACCACTTTGAGGAAGACGGCTGGAGACGCAATTCGCCCAGCAATCTTCGCCAGCTATACAACAACGCGAGTTTGAAGCTGCCCAAAGGCGAGCTCAACTTCAGCGTGCTCAATGTGGATACCGCATTGACCGGCAACGGCCTGTTGCCTTTCGAAATGGCGGAGACCAACCGTAAATGGGTGTTCACTTCTCCCGATGAGTCCACCAACAAACTGGATCATTACAACCTGAATGGTCGCTGGGACGTAAGTGATAATTTTGTCATCTCTGCCTTGGCTTATAAGCGCAAGATGCGCCAGTCCGCGATGAATGGCGATTTTTATGATGAGTATCAGCAGCTTGTTAGCCGGTTGCATATTGATTACATCAATGGGCGGTTCAATCTTTCCGACCTGAACCAGGACAGTTTCGGATTGACCTTGCAAGCGGCATGGGATGTGGGAAACCATCAAATAGTGTTTGGAGGAAGCTTTGACAAGAACAAGGTCAAATTCAAACAACAGGAAATGTACGGCGAGCTTGACGCTGACCGTCAAGTCAACAATGTCAGGGATGAAGGGTATTACTGGGACGGGCTGTATGCGGCAAAGTATCCTGTATTGCGCAATGACTTGAAAGGGCACAGTACAACGAAAAGCTTATTTTTCAGCGACACCTGGTCTCCCAAGGACAATCTGCACATCACTTACGGCACGAGGTTTAACTGGTCGCATGTGGTGAATGAATTAATGTCCGACTTTGGCAATGATCTTTATCAGTTTGAAATCAACCCTGCAAACCCGTTGAATGGAAATAGCGGCAGGTTGCTGGACCCAAGAAGGCAGCGTTGCCCGTTGCCTGGCGACCCCTTTGTCACTTTTGCCCGTTTTGTCTGTACTGATGGGGATTACAAGTACAAAAGTTTCAACCCTTCCATTGGGGTGGTCTGGGAGGCGATGGAGAGCCTGAGCTTTTATGGAAATATCAGCCGGGGCGCGCGCATTCCTACTATTGTCGAGCTTGGCTGTGCGCGTGATCATACTAAGGATAACCAGCCTGGCAGCACCAATTTTCAGTATGGCTGTTCGATTCCCACTTCTTTATCTGCGGATCCTTATTTGAAGCAGGTGCGCTCAACTTCATACGAGATCGGTCTGCGTGGCAGTCATCGTGGCATGACCTGGAATGCCGGACTCTTCAGGACGGAGCTTAAAGACGACATTCTGTTCATGCCCTTGGGACGAAAAAATCGTGGCGTATTCGACAACTTCGGTGAAACCCTGCGCCAGGGCATAGAAATGGGCTTCAGGGGAGAAGTGGGCAAGAGCAGGTTTGGCGTTAATTACACTTATCTACTGGCCACCTTTGAGTCGCCAGCCAATGCCATCAATCCCAATAACAGCAGCAATACCGCTCCGCAAACTTTGCAGTCCTATGTGAATATTGAGCCGGGGGACAGCTTGTCCGGGATGCCGAGGCATATTGTGCAGGCTAATTGGAATTACCGTTTAAGCGACAGGTTTGATGCCACGTTGAATATGATCATGCATTCATTCTCTTATGTACGTGGAAATGAGAATAATGAACATAGACCAAGGGCGGCCACGCATGCCGGCTATCCCGGAGATGCGCAATATGCTGACCGCGATCCTTACGACTACATTGGCAAAGGCACTATTCCGGGCTATGCCATATTCAACTTGCGGGCTACTTATAAGTTTGACTATGGCATGACGCTCTTCGTCAAGGCAGACAATATTTTCAATAAAGAATATGCCACTGCCGGCGACCTAGGGCGCAGTCCGTTCGGTTCGAGCGGCGTCTTCAACCCTGATACCTCTCAATGGCAGAACACCACCTTCATTGGGCCAGGAGCCCCTCGTGCTATCTGGATTGGTTTGGCATTTGATCTTAATTGGAAAAAGCTTTCTGCCAATCCAGATAGCCCCAAGTAGAAGGTGGTTGTTGGTGGTTGTGGATAGCCGAACTGGTTGCTTATAGCCGAAATGAGGAGGAGAAATTGCAAGGCATGGATTTTTCCTCCTTTGGGTTGGAATAGTCCGTTTGGACTATTTTCGATGAGAAATCCATCGCCTGATTCTACATTGATCCTTCATATGTAAATGATTTGTAAATATTTTGTTTCGTAATGGTTATTTCTCATCGACGCTGTTGCGAGGGCGCATGTCCTTAATCACTTCAATTAGGCCCGGAATTTGCAGGTAGTGGCAGGTGATAGTCAATATCAAACCATGACTGTCAGTAATGGGAGCCTCGTTCATAGAGGCTTGGCCATATCTTAAATAAAAGGAGATTGATGATGAGTTTTAGGTCTATGGCAATAGTTGCCATGCTGGTTTCGGCCTCGTCTGCATATGCAGGTGATTTCGTTAACTTGCGTGATGACTTGGCAAATCTGAGCACAGCAAATGGTGGTTTGATTGCTGGTGCCAATAATCCATTCCGGGACCCTCTGTTCCTGGATGCCACTAGCTATACATGGCTGAGTGGATATGGCAGCAATCCAAGCCAGTTGATTGCGACTTCGATTTCTTATTCTGCAAGCGGCGGTGCTGGTGTGCTGACCTTGCTCGACTATCACGTGACAACCGGGGTTGAGTTGTTGCCTGGCGTTGCACAGGCCACTATCTATGATTTCGTGTTCCGTGACAGCAGAGACGATTCCTTGGTATTTGGTACCCGCTATATCAACCAAGTCAATAATAACCAGGAAGTGAACTTCCTCTATCGCTATGGTTTTGATGGATATGACGCTGCCTCTGCATGGCTATTCCTATCCGATTACGACCTGCGTCTATATGAAACCGGCCGTACTGACGACTTTTCCTATAATTCCTCCGTTGCATTTGACGCGGACGCTGTGCGTCAGAAGTCTGACATCAGTGTAAGCGAGGGCAACCCATACAGCGGCCTGTTCCTCGTAAAGACCGATGCTACAGAGTATGTCTGGGGCGATAAGGCAATTGGCTACTACCAAGCTGGTGAAGAAGGCCAAGCTATCGTTGGTGGCTTTATTGGTGGTTTCGTGCCAACTGTCGCTGCAGTACCTGAGCCATCAGAATATGCTTTGATGATGCTTGGTTTGGGAGTAGTAGGTTTTGTGGCTGCACGCCGCAAAAAGCAAAATCTGGCTTAAAAGCCAGGGCTTGGCATCTCACGACGCTAAGCACTATGGAGATAGCAGTTTATCAAGAACGGAGTCATTGCCTGCTCATAAGGTAATGACTCACTTAAGAGGGGATTTAAAAAAATGCAACAAGTATTCAAGCAAGCTATTGCCAGTGCTGCACTGGCGCTCGTTAGTGTCAGCAGCGTCTATGCCGGTGGTTTTGTCGATGTCCTGAACACAGGCGAGCGCACTCCTGGCAGCGTGAACAATGTATTGACAGACCCGTTCTTCCTGACTGGTGGCATTCCATCCAGCTGGACTCAGCAGGCTTCTGTCACTACTGCCGTATACTCTCCTGTGAACAACAGCATTCAGGTTGGCAATTTCATCGATACCGTATGGATTGATGCAACTACTAACCAGTTGATTATCGGAAGTTATTTCCAACTGTTGCCTAATTACCCGCAAGGTAATATCCATGGAGGCGGAGGTATCTCCGAAATCAACTCCATTGTTCGTACTGGCTTTTCCGATGTAGATACGGTGTCTGCCGCTTGGTATTTTGCTGAGGGCATTTATAGTGGAGCTGAAGATGGCTACCGTCTGCGTGATCCATCCCGCTCTGGCTATGTAGCGTCTTACGATGCTGCCAATGCCGCTGCAGGTGATTATCTCGATCTGGACAAGGTTGCGATTCGTACTGATGTAAGTATCGGTGAAGACAATCCTAACTCCGGTATTTATTTCTTGAGCGTGGATGCATCCCAGTACACCTATGTATTTGGTAGCAATGCTATTGGTATCATCCAAGGCGCATCCAGCAACGAAGGCGGACGTCAGTTCCAAGAAATCTGGTTGAGCGGTTTCCGTGTGGCAGCTGTACCTGAGCCATCCGAATATGCATTGATGCTGATCGGCCTGGGCCTGATGGGTGTTGTGGCACGTCGTCGCAAAAGCAAGGATTTGTCATAAATCTATCGCAGTAGCTCAGTAGCATCTAATAAGTCGGCTTTATGCCGACTTATTTTTTAGTCCGAACAGACTATCCAAATGAGAACTTATATCATTTGTGGGCAAAATTTTGTATCATGGTTGATTAAGTTGATTTTCTAGCATATGTTTTTATCCCGGTTGAATATGCCGATTTGGAGTCGTATAGCGCCATTTGCGCTATATATGCTATTCATGGTAGCGGTGGATCTGGTTGCTCGGTTCGCGCCTGCTGATTTTGACCTGCGTTGGCTCTATGGCATCAAGGTAGGCCTCGTGGCCATATTGCTCTGGGTTTTACGTAAGCATTACGTCGAGCTACGCGGCATATCCTTGTTGAGCGCAACGTCGTGGTTGAGCGCAATTGCTATTGGTGTGCTAGTATTTATCGCCTGGATCAATCTGGATGCACCATGGATGTTGCTTGGCGACCAGTCCGAAGGATTTAATCCAGAAAGCGGACCAGATGCCTGTCTGCTAATGGCGACAAGAGTGATGGGGGCTGCACTGGTTGTGCCCCTGATGGAAGAGCTGTTCTGGCGTTCATTCTTGATGCGCTGGATTCATAATCAACACTTCCTCAACGTCGACCCGCGGCAATTAAGCATCTTGGCCTTGCTTGTTTCATCCGCATTGTTTGCTATAGAGCACACCGAGTGGCTTGCCGGTTTGCTGGCTGGCTTGGCATACGGCTTGCTTTATATTCGTAGCGGAAAAATATGGATGCCGATCATCGCCCATGCGGTGACCAACGGTGTATTGGGAGTTTGGATCATCTATACCGGTAATTGGCGTTACTGGTAGCAATTGGGGAAAGTACTTCTTTGCAATCATCTCAATCAACACATCTACGAAAAGCTGTTGTTATTGGCGTGCTGTCGATGGGCCAAGCCTATTTTGCTAGCCCTGTCCTGGCATTGGAGGGGGATGTTGTCAGGCCGTACGTCAAGGCTATCTACTCCTATGATGACAACCTCAGAAAATTCAGCAGTGCAAGACAGGCTGAGCTAGCAACGGGCAGTAGAAACACTGCCGATACCTCTTTGCTAACAGGCGTCGGGATCATCCTAGACAAGCAAATCAGCCGCCAGACGCTTTATGCTGATCTCAGCGTTACCAAGACCAAGTTTGATAGAAATTCTTTTTTAGATAACGACGGAAAGAGATTCCTTGGTCGATGGGATTGGCGTATTGGCAATTATTGGAAGGGTCGCCTGGAAGCGTCTCATCAAGAGTCCATGGTCCCGTTTGGTGATTTTCGGGGTAACTCACTCAATCTATTGACACAGGACTCTACAGTGCTAGATGTCATTAGAAGCTTGCACCCACGGTGGCAATTGCGCGGAACCGTTAGGCGAAATGAGGCTGAGTACAGCGATATTTCACAGCGTGCCGCAAACCTTACCGAGTATACCCAGGAAGCTGAGCTGGACTATTTGAGTCCCACCAAGAGCATGGTTGGGTTGGTCTACCGGCACACCCGAGGCGATCGGCCCCAGAGGCAGCGGGTTGGTTTGATAGATGTTGATAACAGTTACGACGAGAACTCCCTTAAATTGAATGTGGATTGGAATTACTCTGATCAAACACGATTGCAAGTATTAACTGGCTGGGTAGAGCGTAAGCATGATGATTTTTCCGAACGAGATTTCCGTGGTTGGAATGGACGAGCAAATTTCAATTGGAGTATTACCCCAAAAACTTCCATGAATGCCTCGATGTGGCGAGAAGCAAATGCGCAGTCTTTTGTTACTTCAAGCTACACCCTTAATAAGGGGTTAAATGTGGGTGGCGTTTGGAATGCGACTAGCAAAATTGCACTCCAAGCAAGTTATCGCTACGAAACGATTGATTTTGTTGGTGATGCCTTCAATGTCAACAATGATAGAGAAGATACCAGAAAAGTATCCACGATCTCTTTGTCCTATCGACCAATACTTGCTTTGCGACTGAATTCTTATGTGAGTAGAAATGTCAGGAATTCTTCCCAATCAGCATTTGAGTTTGAATCAACTGCAATGGGATTGACAGCGCAGTACGAATTTTGATGAAAAATAATGACAGTTAACGACATTCCTTTAGTCGCGTTTTTCAAGCAACTGCTTGATCCCTTAATCATTTTGGGAACGCTGTATGGGTTTACTTTGCTTTACGGTGAACCATTCAATGGCTATTACTTGATCCTTGCATTGCTGGCATATTTTGTTTCATCAAATGTTTATGAGCGTCTAGATCTTTACCGGACATGGCGTAGCGGTAAGGTGTTGGGTTATATGCGAGATATCCTCTTTGGCTGGGGGATCGTGGTTGCAGTTCTCATATTCATTGGATATGCAGCTGATTTGTCCAGTCAATATCTTGATGCAATGATTTATGCCTGGTTTGTCAGTGTGCCGTTGATTTTGATCGTGGCACATTTGGCAATGCGTAAGATAGCTTCTGATTTGCACAAGAATGGGGAGGTGCGATCAGTCGTAATTGTAGGAGCCAATGACATTGGAGTTCGATTGGTGAATCGCATCAATGAAGATCCATATCTCTTCATGGAGGTGAAAGGTCTATTTGATGATAGGGAAGTAGCAAGGCATCCAAAGGGCATGCGTAACGTGCCGCTACTTGGTTCCATGGCTGACATAGCTCCCTATGTACGTGCAAACAACACACAGATCATTTTCATCAGTTTGCCGATGTCGGCTCAGCCGCGGATCCGGCAATTGTTTGAGGAGTTGCAAGATACAACGGCATCAATTTATTTTGTCCCAGACATTTATATATTCGATTTGGTGCAAGCACGATTTGATGACGTGGCTGGGGTTCCGGTCGTGGCGATTCTCGAAACCCCTTTCACTGGCTTCAACAGCTTAATCAAACGGACTAGTGACATTATTCTGGCCTCGCTTATCCTATTAATGCTTTCACCTATCATGTTGACTATAGCGTTGGCAGTGAAATTGACCTCCAAAGGTCCAGTGATCTTCAAGCAGCGCCGATATGGTTTGAATGGTGAAGCCATTATTGTGTACAAGTTTCGTTCCATGAGCGTCATGGAGGATGGGGATAAAGTAGTTCAGGCCCAGAAGCGAGATCAGCGATTAACGCCGATTGGTGGTTTTCTACGCAAGAATTCGCTGGATGAATTGCCGCAATTTATCAATGTGCTTCAAGGGCAGATGAGTATTGTTGGTCCGAGACCTCATGCGATTGCACATAATGAGCAATACCGTAAATTAATCCGTGGCTATATGCTCAGGCATAAGGTGAAGCCAGGAATCACCGGTTGGGCACAGGTGAATGGTCTGCGCGGCGAGACTGAGACGCTGGATAAAATGGAAGCTCGTATTGAATACGATTTGGATTACTTGCGTCATTGGTCCTTGGCATTCGATTTCTGGATAATCGTTCGGACCGTGTTAGTAGTTTTCAAAAAAGATAATGCCTATTAATGGTGGTTTTGCGGAATTTTGAGGAGATTTAAATTTGAATACCCAGGACGGAATCACAATGAATAAATGGTCAAAACTTACTAGTAGTGCATTGCTAGCCTTGGTAGTTGCTGCTGCATTGTCAGGGTGTGGTAACAAGGAGCACGACAGCAAGGCAACCCAGGCTCTTGTCAACGTCAACGGCAAGGAGATCACAGTTCACCAACTGAATGAAGAGCTGAGTCGTGCAAATGTGCAGCCTGCTCAAAAAGATGCGGCAGCCAAGCAAATACTCAATGCCCTAGTTGATCGTCAATTGCTTGAACAGGCAGCGTTAAAAGCCAAAGTGGATCGTGACCCCAATGTGATGCAAACCATTGAACGTGCCAAATCACAAATCATTGCCCAGGCCTACTTGCAATCTAAGGTGGCAGGTGTGAATAAACCTGAAAAATCCGAAATTGAGAATTTCTATAACCAAAACCCGCAACTTTACAGCGAGCGAAAATTGGTTGAGATGGAGCAGTTGCTGATTGACTCGCGTCATATTAATGACGAGTTCAAGTCTGCTATAGGTGGTTTCAAGACCCTACAGGAAGTTGCTGTTTGGCTTGATTCCAAGGGTATTCAATATGATCGTGGCGAAGTCTCTCGCAGTATTGCAGAACTGCCTCCTCAGATTTCTGAAAGGCTTAAGGATGCTCGCCGGGGGCAATTGTTTGTTATCGGTATGGGTCCTAGAACAATGTTGGTCTTGATGGACAATATCAAAGACAGCAGTGTGTCATTGGCAGATGCTGCTCCTCAAATTGAGCAATTGCTGTTGAACAAAAAACGCAAGGAAGTTGGTGAGCGTGAAATAGCTGATTTACGTTCGAATGCAAAAATTGAATACTTTGAAAAGTCGGTGCAACCGGAGTCAGCGACAGTTAAATCTGAAGAAAAGCCAGTAAAACCTTCATCTAAGAAAGATGATGATATTGGTAGTGGAATTAGTGGGCTTAAGTAACTTATTTAACATCTTTTGATAGTGAGTCGCCATGAATAACTTTATTAAAATTCTAATTACATTGCAATTTTTCATAACTTTCACTGCGTTTGCCGCTAATAGTGATATTCCCTTGGGTCCTGGTGATGTCTTGAGAATATCCGTATTTGAGCAGCCGGATTTGTCACTGGAAGTGCGCGTCAGTGAGACGGGCTCCATTACTTATCCATTGATTGGTGAAGTGGTGGTAGGTGGTGATACAGCTGCCGCTGCGGAACGAAAAATTGCTGGCCTTCTCGAATCCGGCGGTTTTTTACGTAATCCTCATGTCAATGTGATTGTGACCCAGTTGCAAAGTCAGCAGATTTCCGTTCTTGGTCAAGTTTATCGTCCTGGAAGATATCCTTTGGAAGGTGAGCGTACCTTGGCTGATCTGCTTGCAACAGCAGGTGGTCTTTCTCCTGAAGCCGGCGATTTGATCACCTTGATCCGCACCAAGGATGGCACAACGACACGTCAAGTGATTGATCTGCCCAAAATGTTGATCTCGGGTGATCTTAGCGAGAATGTCAATATCGTTGCAGGTGACATTCTCTACGTTGAGAAATACTTGAAATTTTATATTTATGGTGAAGTGCAGCGTGCCAGTCAATATCGCCTTGAGAAAAACATGACAGTACTGCAGGCTTTGTCTGTCGGTGGTGGTCTTTCTGCCCGAGGTACTGAGCGCGGCGTAAAAATCAAGCGCAGGAATGCCGAAGGTTCAATCGAAGTTATCGATGCAAAACACGATGACTTAGTAAGACCGGATGACGTGATTTACGTCAGGGAAAGCTTGTTCTAATCCAGATAGTTTTTCAGTTAAGGTTCCAATTATGAGTATTTCCCAATTTTTGCTGATCCTCCGCGCGCGCTACAAGATCATATTGTTTGTATTGTTTGTGACGATTGCGACAGCGGTCATCGTCAGTATGCTGCTGGCCAAAACCTATAAATCCAATACGACGGTGATTGTGAATTATAAGGGTGCTGACCCAGTGACGGGTTTGGCGATGCCAGCCCAGCTTATGCCAGGTTATATGGCGACCCAGGCTGATATCATTTCTAGCAAGCATGTCGCAAGGAAAGTGATTGAAGATCTCGGGCTGGTGGATAGTCCATCTGTGCAGCAGAGTTTTCAACAGGCAACACAAGGGGAAGGTGATATCTACGATTGGCTTTCCAACCTTTTGCTGAAAAATCTGGACGTCAATCCATCAAAAACCAGCAGCGTTATTGATATCAGTTTTAGCGGTACCAACCCGCAGTTTGCAGCGGCTATTGCTAACGCTTTTGCTAATGCATATATCAAAACCAATATTCAGTTGAAGGTCGATCCTTCTAAGAAAGCCGCTGAATATTTCACTGGCCAAATCACCACTCTAAAAGCTGATCTTGAAGCTGCTCAAAAAAAGCTTTATGACTATCAGCAGGAGAAAGGCATCATCAGTGTGGATGAGCGCCTGGATGTAGAGCGCTCACGCTTGAACGAACTTTCCACGCAGTTGGTCATGGCCCAGTCACAGACTATGGAAGCCCTTTCCAGGAAAAGAAATGCGACAGGTGAAGGTGCACTGGAATCGCCTGATGTGATTGCTAATCCTTTGGTGCAGGCTCTGAAAACAGATCTGGCACGCGCAGAATCAAAGTTTGCCGATATTTCTCAGAAATTCAGCAAGAACCACCCTTCTTACCAAGGTGCACAGGCCGAAATTGAAAAAATCAAGGCTGATCTTGCCAGGCAAATCAGTAATGCTTCGGGCAGCGTAGCGACTAACTCTAAAATCTTGCAACAGCGCGAGGGAGAAATCAGGGCCGCTCTTGAGGCACAGAGAGCTAAGGTACTTGAGCTCAACCGTAACCGTGATGCATTGGCATCCTTTACCCGTGAGATCGAAAATGCACAACGTGCTTATGACGTGGCTACACAACGCTTCACTCAGAACAATATGGAAGGTCAATCCAACCAGTCGGATATTTCAGTGTTGAATGCGGCTGTTCCTAGTAGGCAGCCTAACAGTCCCAAGATGCTGTTGAATGTGTTGCTTTCTATTATTTTGGGTTCCATCTTAGGTGTGGGTATTGCATTGCTGACTGAGCTTCTTGATAGAAAAGTTCGCTCGCCAGAAGATCTGAACTTCATTCCTAATGTGCCAGTGCTGGGAGTGTTACCTAAAGATGCTTTGCTCAGAAAGAAACGTATTTTTGGTTTGCTTGGCCGTAGCTCGAAAAAGTCAAATACCTTGAGGTTGAAATCGTTATGAGTAACTCAGTAGAAAATCAACAACCCTCAGATTTACTAAAAGTGGACGCGTTCTCTGAATTTAGTATTGGCAGCCTGCTGTTACGCATGGGGAAAATTACTCCTGCAGATGCTGAACGCATCATGGCCTTGCATAAGGATCATGGTATCCGCTTTGGTGAAGCTGCAAAGAATTTAGGTCTTGTAACAGATGCTGATATTCAAGAGGTTTTGTCCAGGCAGTTTGATTACCCATATTTAATGCCTGAGCAAGATAGCTTTGCTGCTGAATTAGTCATGGCCTATCAACCATTTAGTGCCAAGGCAGAGGTCTATCGCGCCATTCGTAGCCAACTCATGCTGCACTGGTTTGGAAAAGACAAAAAGGCCCTAGCCTTGGCTGCTGTCAACAGTGGTGATGGTGGCAGTGTATTTGCGGCCAACCTCGCAGTGGCTTTCTCACAGCTTGGCGAAAACACTTTGTTGATTGATGCCAACCTGAGAAGCCCAAGGCAGCAGGAAATTTTTGATATCCAGGAGAAGCGCGGTCTTTCCGACATCTTGGCTAGCCGTGCCAATAAGGATGTCATTGCTTCCATTAACGCCTTCGAAAACCTATCGGTATTAGGTGCCGGTACTATTCCGCCTAATCCTCATGAGTTGGTAAGTCGCTCTCAATTCCGTAGATTAATCGCGGATCTGACGCTGGAGTATGACGTTGTTTTATTTGATGTTCCTGCATTTACATCCGGTCCAGATGCGTACTCCATTGCTTCAGTAATAGGCGGTGCGGTGATTGTGAATCGTAAGCACTACACCAAGTTGGCAGATACTGAAGTGGCAGCTGAGCAATTGGCGGCCAATGGTTCGCGCATTGTTGGAACAGTGTTAGTAGATTTCTAATATGAATACTTTGTCCAGTAAGTTAATGCCGGAGGGTTGGCTGCCTGTATTAGTCAGGACATTGCCAATCCTGCTGGGACTGGTGTTGATGTATGCAGTGGTCTATCAGGGGATGGTACAGACAACCTGGCGAGATCAGGATCAAGCCCATGGTCCTATTATTGTCATGGTGGTGCTTTATTTATTCTGGATAGACAGAGCATTTTTCTTCCAGAAAAGTTCTGGGGGAAAACCTGCCCCTTTAAGTGGCTGGCTAGTGCTGCTTCTTGGATTGCTGCTGTATATAGTTGGACGTGTATTCGAAATTCAGATTTTCGAATTAGGCTCGCAAATTCTGGTGTTAGCTGGCATTTTCCTGATTACACGCGGTTGGATCGCTATTAGAACTTTCTGGTTTGCATTGTTCTTCTTGGTATTCATGATCCCCCTACCTGGTTTTATCGTGGATAGCGTTACACTGCCGATGAAAATTGCGGTGTCATATGTAGCAGAGTATTTGTTGTATG
The DNA here is from genome assembly GCF_054072455.1 of Methylobacillus pratensis. Taxonomy (NCBI): domain Bacteria; kingdom Pseudomonadati; phylum Pseudomonadota; class Betaproteobacteria; order Nitrosomonadales; family Methylophilaceae; genus Methylobacillus; species Methylobacillus pratensis. The sequence goes on along the minus strand of NZ_JBSUSR010000004.1, from coordinate 202,923 downwards.
CCTTGAATTACCCCATTGCAAGAAGTGGGGTGGTGCTGCAAATTGGCCAGTATCAACTATTGGTAGCAGATGCTTGCGCTGGCTTGCACACTTTGGTCTCCTTGGAAGCGTTGGGTCTGCTCTACCTCAACATTATCCGTAGCAGTTCCATATTCCGTAATGTGACTTTGGCGATCTTGATTATTCCTATCTCATTCACTGCGAATGTGATTCGGGTGATTACCTTGACGCTGATCACCTACTATTTTGGTGATGCTGCCGGCCAGGGCTTTATGCATGGTTTTGCCGGGATGCTGTTATTCGTGGTTGCCCTGATGTTGATCATTTGGATTGATACCATCTTGCAATTTATTGAGAAAAAATTTAGGTCGCGTAAAGCTGCTGCGTAAAACTGTATGAATAAAATCATATTAAGAAATCTGTCGATCTTTATCGCGATGCTGCTTGCGTTTCTAGTTAGCTATCAGTTGAAGCCCTCAGGTAAGCTCGAGCACAAGGGGCCGGTGATCTCCCTTGAGGACTTGATTCCAAAGTCATTCGAAGACTGGCAGGAAGATCCTGTTCCCATGCCCATGGTCAGCCCTGACGTGCAAGCCGCTCTGGATAAGGTTTATGCCCAGACATTGTCGCGCACATATATCAACGCTGCGGGTGAGCGCATCATGCTGTCCATCGCCTATGGTCAAGATCAGAGTGATAGCCTGGCAATCCATTTGCCGGAAGGGTGCTATCAGGGACAAGGTTTTGCTGTAGGTAAAAAAGAACTCCAGATTCTCAATACCCCTTATGGCGATATTCCCGCAGCCAAACTGCTTGCCACTAAAGGCCTGCGTAACGAACCCATCACTTACTGGGTCATCATTGGTGATCGGGTAGTCAGTACGGCCTGGGATATGAAGAAGGTCAAATTTGAATATACCTTGCGTCATGAAGTGCCGGATGGCTTCTTGATTCGTATATCCAATATCACTTCCCAGACCAAGGATGCCTACGTCTTACAGGAAGAGTTTGCAAAAAAAATGATTTCTGGCATTGCGCCTGATAAACGCCAACTGTTGATTGGCAGCAAAGTTCAATAGCTTTTGCTTAGGCCTTAGCTGATTTCTATGACTGCAAATGAAATAAAAATTTATGGCATCCCCCCCCAAATCTGCAGTTATTCTTGGAGTCTTCTGGTCCAGCCTTAGAAGCTGGGGAGTAAGAGTCACTACACTAGGCGTCTTCCTGGTGCTGGCAAGATTGTTGAGTCCTGCCGAAATCGGTGTCGTCATGTTCATCTTGGGCTGGCTGGCACTGATTGGCATCGTTGGCGACTTAGGCTTGGCTGAATACGTTGTCTATAACGACACAGCCGCTGAAGTCGATGCCTCCATTTGGTGGTTACAAATGGGCATTACCCTGCTCATGTCTTTCACCTTGGCTATTGTGGTATTTTTTGGCATCTGGGAGATTGATCCTACGCAGCCAGATGCCCAGATGGCCATGCTCGCGCTCATCACAACGCTGCCCTTGATGGCAGCGATCAAAATTCCAGAGGCCATCCTGCGTCGGCGCATGGAGTTCAAGAAGCTGGCCATACGCTCCCTGATATCCATTTTATTCGGTGCGGTTGTCGCAGTATCCCTTGCGTATAAAGGCTTTGGTATTTGGAGCCTGGTGTTCAAGCAGATCATTGAGGCATTCTTTGACCTGGTGCTGTTTTTTTATTACAGCCGCTGGCTGCCCAGCAGGCCTAATCTCCATGCAGTCAAATTTGCCTTTCTGGGCGGATGGGGCATTGTCGGTAGCCGCATACTGGATGTCATCACCCAAAAGGCAGACGCCGTCATTATTGGAAGTTTTATTGGTATGCAGGAGCTGGGGTTCTACTCTATTGCCCTACGCGTCTATCAGGTGGTGAATGAGGGGGTAGTGCAACCTGTTACCAGCGTGGTAGCCACAGCGTTTGGTCGAGTGAAGACTGATCCTGAAAAATTTAAGGCATTTTTCCTTAGCGCGGTGCAGTTTGCTGCCCTGATTACCATTCCCGTGTTTGCGCTCGCTTTCGCACTGGGCGGGGAGTGGATACCGGTCGTATTTGGTGAGCAATGGCAGGCGAGTAGCACCATTTTCCAGATTATGTGCATTAGCGGTATTTTGGTTGGATACAGTGGACTTAGCGGTTTCAGTCTGTTGGCGCAAGGCCGCAACAAGGCCTTCATGCTACTCATGACCTATGCTGCAGCCGCTGCACTGCTCAGTTTATTCCTGCTTGCGCCGTTTGGTGTGTCAGCAGTTGCCTGGATGTTCCCGCTTAAAGTATTGGCCGTATTCCCGCTGAGCTTATTACTGGCGCGCAGGCTCATAGGCTTCAGGCTGCAGGATTACTTCCTGGGATTGTTGCCTAGTCTCCTGCTGGGTCTGATTGTGCTGGTAGCGGCTTTTGGCGTGAATGCGCTCATGGGCGTCTTGGATTCCAGCCTTCTGGATAATCGCTTTGTTTATATGAGTGTTAATACAGGATTGGTGATGCTGATCATCATGGTGATTGCCCTGCTTGGCTATAAGCAATATTTCAAGCGCATACGCGCAACCCTACACATTCAATAGGCCATTATGTATTCATCTCTGGTTAATGATTTACAGCAAAAAATTCGCGCGGTTCTTGACCCCATTATTTTTGAAGGCGCTCGTGTAGCCCTGCTGGACTATCCCTACCATACCAACGTCGGTGACTGCCTGATCTGGCTTGGTGAAGTTGCCTATCTCGAAGAGAGAAAGTGCAAGATCGAGCTCGTCTCTACATTGGGGATGAATGATATTGCACTGATCAAGCAGAGAGAGGCTGACCTCGACTTCATCCTGTTGCACGGAGGTGGCAACTTTGGTACGGTGTGGCCGCAATTCCAGGCAAATCGTGAAAGCATCATCCAGGCTTTTCCCAGCCTGCCGATTGTGCAATTCCCTCAGTCTGTGTTTTACGCACAGGAAGAGGATGTCGCCAAGACCGCGCACATTATCCAACAGCATGGCGAGGTGACCTTGTTGGTGCGTGACCGAGCCAGTTACGACTTGATGAAATCTGCACTGGCCAGCCCGGTCCACCTTTGCCCTGACATGGCATTCATGATGGGATCACTGGATTCACCACAGGCCATAAAGGGTAGTGCTGTGTTTTTATCTCGTACCGATAAAGAAAAGCTGCATCTCGGGATAGGGGAGCAATTACGTCAAAACGCTGGTGTTGCACTGGCGGAAACAGACTGGTTGGATGAAAGTGCTTTGGAAAAGTGGATTATTAAAGTTGAGTACAGGCTGCGAAAATTTTTAGGCCATCATCCCACTGCCAACAGAATTTTATTACCCCTGTGGAATGCCTTGGCGAATGCCAGAAAAAAGCGGGGCATTAAAAAATTATCACAAGGTGACATAGTCATCACAGACCGGTTGCATGCACATATTCTGAGTATCTTGCTAGGAAAACCCAATATTATTCTTGATAACAACAATAAAAAACTGAGCGGTTTTCACAAGGAATGGACGCATGGGCAGGCCAGCATTCGGATCATTGATTCTGATTCGAATATGGTAGAAGCCTTATCCAAAGCTGTGAATGAATTAACCACACAGAGATCGTTATCATGATGAATACTCAGCCTGTCATCTCAGTCGTGATTTGTACCCGCAATAGAGCCGCATTTTTACAGCCGTTTTTTTCAGCTCTGGACAAGATATCGACGACGATTTCTTGGGAGCTTATCGTGGTCAACAATGCCAGTACTGATAATACGGCAGAGTTGCTTGCAGAATATGCGAACCGGGCCAGTGTCCCCGTGCGTGTCGTTTATGAATCTCTGCCTGGCTTGGGACGAGCCAGAAATGCAGGATGGAGGCAGGCGCAGGGGGAAATAGTAGCTTTCACTGATGATGATTGTTACCCGGAGCCTAACTTCATCGACAAAGTGCTGGCTGAGTTTGCCGACAACAATATTGGCTTTGTCGGTGGGCGTGTTGAGCTGTTTGATCCTCAAGATTTACCCATCACGATTAAGGTAGATAAGACACCGCAGTTTTATCCCGCTTATTCCTTTATCGGTCCAGGCGGTCTTCATGGTGCCAATTTCAGTTTTCGCAAGGACATATTGATTGCGATGGATGGGTTTGATCCCTGCATGGGATCAGGTACACCTTTTCCTTCGGAGGATTGCGACGCCGTTTATCGGGCACTGCAGGTAGGCAAGGCTGGAAAATACAGTCCCGATATCGTGGTTTACCATCATCATCGGAGAAGAACAGAAGCCGATCGCATCAAGATTGAATCCTCATATCTAGCTGGACGAGGGGCGTTCTATACAAAAATATTAGTCAGTTATCCAAGGAAAGCGAAGACTTTTATTCAATGGATGAAGTCTGCCAAATGCTTTGGATGGCATTTCTTGCCTAAGGAAGTCTGGATAGGCATTCAATATCTTTTGTTTGCTGCCAAAAATAAAAATGTTTGAAGCATATTTTGAAAAAAGTGAGGCTGTACGCACATGACTAGTAAAAAGAAATGTGTGGTTGTCACTTGCTTTTCCCAGCATCAGCCAGGGTTTTTGGACTTTTCCTATCGTATCCAGGCCCTGGCAGAGCAATACGAGCTGACCATCATCAGTCAGGATGTCTTGACGCAGACCGAGCTTCAGATAGCCGGTGCTGAATATATTGCCATCGGTCGTTTCCATGGAAAGCTGGGATGGCTGAAATACCTCTGGCTTGCTGCGCGCATCATTAGGAAAAATCAGCCTGATGTTGCCGTTTTACTGCATTCCAGTGCTGCGCCTATCGTCATGATGGTGGGGAATATACCAACCTGCTTGTATTGGAATGAGCATCCAACCAATTTGATTCACTTGCCTGAGAGCAAGTCGCTGCGTTACCTGATAACTGTGGCTTTGCATCATCTTATATTTATGGGTGCTCGCCATGCAGATATCGTGATGCCTATAGGCGAAGAGCACCGGGATGAGTTGCTGAAACGAGGTTGCCAGCCATCCAGAGTCAACATGATCTACATGGGTGTGGATGACTGCTTTGCCCAGGTACAAAAATCGTCACCTACTGGTGACAAATTATGTCTTATATATGTGGGCAGCATTAGTATTCCACGAGGCAGGGATGTCATGCTGGAGGCAATGAACATCGTTGCTCAACAATCCATACCGGTAAAGTTGAGCATGGTTGGAGCCGATGCAGAGCAACTACAGATCTGCCAATCCTATATTGATACGCATCATTTAGCTGACTATCTCGAGGTTCATGGCCGAGTGCCAGGGGCAGCCATACCGGCAATGCTGGCAAATGCCGATGCAGGAATCTGTCTTTGGGAAGATAGGCCATGGTGGCGATTCAATCCACCAACCAAGTTGTTTGAATATTTTGTCGCAGGATTACCAATACTCGCCAGCGATATCCGCACGCACACGAGATACGTCGTCAGTGGCAGCAATGGCATCATTTTTGCATATCATGCTCCAGCTCTTGCAGAGGCCATTGTCGCGCTGTACCAGTCAAAATCACAAATTGATGTGATGAGTGAGAGCGCCAAGGCAGCAGGATTGGTACACCTCTGGAGTCAGATCAAGCCTGTGTTCTTACAGGCAGTTAAAAGAGTGGAGAAAATATGAAAGCGAGGATGAATCCGATGGCTTTATTGGGCCAGATAGGTTTGTTAATAGGGATTGCTTTCTTTGCAATGATCTTTGGATTGGTTGCAACGACAGCTAATCCCATGATTGTGGTGTTGACCATAGGAGTGGTCGGCGGCATTTTCTTGATTGCATTACCCAAGATTTCTATTACCTTGCTGTTCTCGTTGGGGCTGGTATCAGGTGTACTGGTTTCCATGATTGGGCCTTTGTCGGGCAAGTTGCCCTGGGCGATGGCCTTGCTGGGTATGTCATTGCTGCTTCCTGCGCTCTTGATGATGTTCAACAAACGTGAACGAAAAGTGCCCTGGTTTATCTGGCTGGCATTCATTTTTATGCTTTATGCCGTTGGCAGCAGCCTCTTGAACTGGAGTGGCTTTGCTGAGTTTGTGGGGGGATTCAAACGCTATTTCCAAGTGTATGGCCTGTTGCTGGCATTAGCCTTTTTGCCTCTCACCAAGAAAGATATCAGTCTTTGGCAAAAGGTTTTATTGGGTGTAGCGATGCTGCAACTGCCATTTGCGCTGTATGAATTGCTTATCCTCGTGCCACAACGTGGTGGTTTGGAATTGAACAGTTTTGCAACCGATGTGGTGGCGGGCACCTTTGGCGCAAACATGGAAGGGGGCAGCCCCAATGTGGTGATGGTCGTGTTTTTGCTGATTATCTTTTCCTTTATTTTTTCTAGATGGCGAAATGGCTTGATTGACACCAAGTGGATGCTGGGCTTGGGCTTTATATTATTGCTACCGTTGGGCTTGGGTGAAACCAAAATTGCGGTAGTGATGGTGCCTATGGCCTGGTTTATCTTGATCAGACACGATGCTATGAGATCACCAGTTAAGTATTTACCTGTACTTGCTGCAGGTGCATTGGTCACCTTGATGCTGTTGTATGTGTATGTAGAGCTCATCATGCACAGCACGATCTCCGAAGTGCTTGAAGGAACAATAAGCTATAACTTTTCTGATGGTAAATATGGTGAGTCCTTTCTTAACCGAACCACAGTGCTGTCTTTCTGGTACAACCAACAAAGCCTATCTGACCCTTTGGCTTTCTTTTTTGGTAACGGTATAGGAAGCTCATATCTTGGCCAGATTTCTGGACATATAGGCTTGATGTTCCCCGGCTATGGTATCAATCTGACGGCACTTTCAACTTTGCTTTGGGATTTGGGGATTGTTGGAGCGATTATTTATATCGCGATCTTTGCTTGTGCGTGGTTACTAGCCAATAAGCTATATCGCTTAACGAATGACACTCAAGTCAAAGCCGACCTGCTTGCTATACAAGTTAGCATTGCACTGTTTGTACTGTTGATCGACTATTCTCAGGATATGTTGAGTTTGATTGGATTGGAAATAATCTACTCATGCATGCTTGGCTATCTTGCCTATTTATACAAACAGCATCATCAAGCTGCTGCAAAACTTCAGACTGGTCCGTATGAAGTCCAAGGTTAAGATCCTCTTCCTTATGGCGGAAGCTTGGCCAACGTTTCGTGCAGATGTTGCTGTGCTCTTTGGTAAATATCTCCCAAGGTATGATGTCCAAGCCTCGCTATTGACAGAGCGAGGTGAGGGCAAGGCTGATTGGCAAGGGGGATCGGAATATTTATTCGAAGCTCCTAAAAATAAAATTTTGTATTACTTCTCCAAAAGTATTTGCACACTTTGGGGACTAATTAAAGCTCCACTAGAAGAATATTCTGCTGTTCAAGTCAGGGATATGCCTGTCATCGGAGCTGTAGCATTAATAATAGCCAAATGGAGAAACATTCCTTTTATTTACTGGATGTCTTTTCCACAATCAGAAGGCCAAGTATTTCGCGCTCGCGCTAGAGGGCCACGAGCAGGTTTAAAATATTGGTTCCCATTGATACAGGGCAAGATTGGCCAGCATTTGCTTTATCGCTTTATCTTTCCGAGATGTGAACACATCTTTGTACAAAGCGATCAGATGGTTGAGGATGTTGCTGCTTATGGTATAGCCAGAAACAAAATGACACCTGTACCTATGGGCGTGGATCTTGAGGTTTCCCAAACTAATAAGATTTTGCCAATAGCTGATGCTAAGTTGCTGAATAAAAGAGTTCTGGTCTATCTAGGGACGCAAGACAGAGCAAGAAGTATAGAAGTGCTATTTGCAATGCTTGCAATCATCAAACAGCAATACCCAGATGTCATGCTGGTGCTGGCTGGAGACACGGAAGATAAAGCACATGCCTCATGGTTGAGGGAACAAGCGCAATCGTATGGGGTAGGCGATGATGTTCTGTGGACAGGCTGGCAACCCGCAGAAATTGCATGGGGCTATGTTGCTGCTGCCGAGATTGGCATCTCGCCATTTCCAAGAAGCTTTCTGCTCGATAGTGCTTCGCCTACCAAGGCCGTGGAATATATGGCCATAGGCTTGCCAGTGGTGGCTAATGATAATCCTGATCAGAAAAAAATATTAAAAGAAAGTCAGGGAGGCCTATGTGTTCCCCTGGATGCACAGCATTTTGCCAAGGCAGTTATGAGCATCTTGGATGACCCCGAATCGGGAAAAGCAATGGGCGATCGAGGAAGGATATACATAGAGCAACATCGTGGTTATGACCACATCGCTATGCGTGTTGCACAAACATATAAAGCAGTATTGCGAGCTGAATAATGACCGTAGCGCAACAATTTACTTACACAGTTTTTACACCCACATTCAACCGAGAGCATACTCTGCATCGAGTTTATGACAGCTTGAAACTGCAGACATATCGGAATTTTGAGTGGATTATTGTAGATGATGGTTCCTCGGATGGTACGCAGAATTTAATAGAGAAATGGCAGTCTGAAGCAGACTTTCCTATCATTAATCTGTATCAGAAAAATAGTGGCAAGCATGTAGCGTTTAATCGTGCGGTTCAAGCTGCCAGGGGAAGCCTTTTTTTGGTAATTGATTCGGATGATGGCTTCACCGCGGATGCTTTGCAGACAATGCTGGAGGCCTGGGAGGAAGTCGAGGATAAATCTAGTTACACTGGTATTGTTGTGCTTGCAAAGTATGACAATGGACAAATTTCCGGTGATCCTTTTCCGAGCTCTCCCTTTGATACAGATGCATTAAGTCTGAATTACAAACATAGACTCCCAGGGGAGCGGTGGGGATTTCACAGAACAGAGGTACTTAAACAGTACCCATTCCCCGAAGATAATGCACACGTTAGATTTGTCCCTGAGAACATTGTTTGGGATGCAATAGCTCGTCAATATAAAATTAGGTGTATCAATCAAGTTCTGAGGATTTATTACCAAGACTCTGGTAATCAAGTTACAAGAGCAAATCCAAAACGTAAGGCACTGGTAAAAGATTATTTCTTGCAGTTGCTAAATCGGGATTTTGATTACTTTAAGTATGCACCTAAGCCCTTTATTAAATATGCAATTTTGTATATACGTTATAGTTTGCATTTGGGTGAGGCTGCATTTTTGAAAAGATCAACATTTTCTAGCCTAAATATTTATCTATTGAACCTTTTGCTGATTCCAGTTGCACTCGTTTATTATTTTCAAGATAGATTTATTCGTTAGGGTTGAGGTTGTGAATGTTTTTAGAAGATTATAGAGCACATAGAGAGGGGTTTTTAGCTCAGGGTTTTTGGGCGTTGCAAGTTTACAGGTTTGGGCATGCTAGGTTTAAATATAAATCAAAAATAATAAGATGGCCTTGGGGATTTATTCATTTAATTTTATCAAAATTATGTGAAATATTTTTTGGTATATATATTGGAGTGAATGCCAAAATAGGTCGCAGATTTGTTATCGAGCACTTTGGTCAAATCATCATACATGGTGAGACGGTGATTGGTGATGATTGTATGGTTAGGCAGGGTGTAACCATAGGAAATCGTCATATTAGCCATCCGCTCGATGCGCCGGTTATTGGCAATAACGTCAATATTGGTGCAGGTGCAAAAATTTTAGGAAAAGTTTCAATCGGGGATAATGTTGATATTGGCGCTAATGCAGTCGTGATTAAAGACATTCCATCGAATCATATTGCTGTAGGAGTGCCTGCTAAAAATATTCCAAAAGGATAATCGGCATGTATCTTAATTCCTTCAATTATTTTCGGGCTTTGGCAATTATTTTTATTGTTGCTGGCCATAGTGTTGCAGCCGCAAATGTTGAATACAACAGTATTTTTTCATTAACCGTTGGCAATATTATTGCTGGGGGTACAACGCTTTTTGTATTCATTTCAGGATTTTTGTTTCATCATATTTTTTATAAAAAATATGTTTATCAGAAATTCATAATTAACAAATTTAGAAATATATTAATACCATATCTTGTATTATCTTGCGCACCAATTTTAATGTTGGTGGTTGCTCAGTCTGATCATTACGGCGCCTACTTTTTGCCAAGTGGGGATGATTTTTTTTCTAAATACATCTTGCCATATTTTCAGTATCTCTGGACTGGGAGAATGTTAAATGGTTACTGGTATATTCCATTTATCATCGTCACTTTTCTAATCTCGCCTTTGCATATTGCTTTTATTAGGTTGTTATCGCGTCAGCAGCTTGTATTGATTGCATTGAGTCTAATGGCAGCTATTCTGATACAACGGCCAGTTGATAATCTCAGTGTATTTCAATCTGTAATTTTCTTTACCCCGGTATATTTAATCGGTATTTTTTGCTCTATTCATAAAGAAAAAATATGGGTTGCATTGGCTGGTAAAGAGTTGTGGTTATTGCTAATCGTAATTACTTTAGCTTACATACAAGCTGCTCTAGGCAAGGGTGGAAATTATCATTCTGATTTTCTTCAGTTTAATGGTGTTGATATTCAACTAATCCAGAAGCTGGTGCTTTGTTTTTTCTTTATGGTTTTGTTGCACCGTTGGGAAGGGAAAGAGTGGAAATGGTTTGGTTTGATTGCTGATACTAGTTTCGCAATATTTTTCTTACATGCTATCCCTCTTTTTATGATTCGTAAAATCAAGGGAGATTCAGTTTTTGAATATCCATGGCTTGTATATCCATTGCTTGTGCTTGCAATTGTTGTTGCGTGTGTTTTTGTTGCAAGTTTCCTAAAAAGGTTGCTAGGGAAAAAGAGTCGTTTTGTAATTGGATATTAAATTCGATCATTTTGATATCAATATGTTTGAAATACTAGCTTGAATTATATTTGGGTTTAATTCCTATGAGAAACTCATCATTCGATATAGCAAGATTTTTTGCCTGTTTTTTTATTGTCGCGGTACATGTTGGTTATTACAACGATTATTCACAACAGTTTGGTGAAATGTTTCGTGCTTTGTCTAGATGGGCTTTGCCTTTCTTCTTTTTGCTCTCTGGTTATTTTATTGGCATCAAGAATGTAGATAATTACTCTAAAAGAATTAATAAACTCATTTGGATATTCATAGTGGCATCTGTTATTTTTATACCTTATGCCATTCTGAAGAAAATGGAACATGGCCCTGTTTCGTTTGTGCAGATTGCAGCATCTCTATTTTCTCTTGATAGCTTGGTTTATGGAAATTACTTCCATCTATGGTTTTTGCCATCATTGATTACAGGTATGTTATTAACCCGGTTAGTGATTGATAATTTCAAGATCTCAACTGGCTTGACTGTGTCATTACTAATGATTTTATTAACCTGGTTAGCAGATGTACTTGCATTTTTGGGGCATGGAGAAGGGTTCTTTTACTATTTTAGATTTTTGCTTGCATTCCCTTTGGTATATATCGGTTGGTATGTGGCGAAAATTAAACCCCGTTTTTCGCTATCTCTAGCCTTGGCTCTACTAGTATTTGGTTTTGCTATGATCGCTAGTGAAATGTCATTGTTGCGATATTTCACTGGATACAATGGAATGGAAAGGCAATTCCCACTTTTTTCTGCCTTTGTTGCAATTGTATTGTTGTTGTGCTGCGCTAATGTGACTTTAAGTAGAAATTTGCTTTCTGATCTTGGGGAAAAGTATTCACTTGGTATTTATTTGTTTCATCCACTTTTTCTCCCAATTGCTAAAATGGCATTGAATAAAATCCAGTTTTACAATTCTTTTATTCATCTTGTATCTACTTTTTTATTAACTATATTATTCGTCGTGGCATTAGATAGGCTGGTGCCTCGGCTTAATAATTATATAAATGGTTCTTCAATTAAGTGATTATCACTTTCCTCACAACTTTAGCTGGATAATATTATGTTGCCGAGTCGATTGAGTAAGTCACTAAATGTTTTGATTCTACTAAGTGCGTTGGATGTTCATGCTGCGTGGATGCCAATATCTGATGTTTCTTTAATGGTAGAGCCAGGTAGTATCTTGGACTTTTCTGAGCTTACGCGGGCACAAAGAGAACGTGCGACTTATCTAGGTAAAGAAGGTGTCCAGCGAGGCATAGATACTAGCTCAAGATACTTGATGGCCAATTTGGGGTTTGGTGTTAGTCAAGGTGGATATCCTACTCACACAATCACCAATTTATACATTCAGGAGCTGATTAAGCACGGATATAATTCAGTCAGGCTTGATTTTACTGAAGCCATCCTAATGGAAGGCCGCAAAAATGATTTTGATTTCGATCCTGAACAACTAGACAGATTTTACTATTTGCTCGCCCAGCTTGATAAGCATGGCATTAAATATGTACTTAATGGTTTAAGTTCTGATAATGGTGGCTACGGCAACATTAAGGAGCGTTGGCTAAGTAATAAGCATGTCACGATTGGCCTGTATTATAGTCAAGAATCACAAAATCATTGGAAAGCCCTAATGAAACGGCTTTTTCTGCCGTTAAATCCGTATACAGGTGTTGCGCTCATTCATGATCCTAATTTAATGGGCATCATCATGGTTAATGAAAGTGGTATACCTTTTCTTACGCGGAAAGCACCCTTGCCAGAATTCAAACCGTTGATGAAAGAGTGGCTGGCTAGTAAATATGGATCTTATGAATCAATTCCCAATGTTTGGAAGCGTGATGGGGCACTACAAGTAGATATCCCCAAAGTTAATGATCAACCTGGTCAGCGGATGCGCGATACTCAGGAATTTTATCTTGATCTAGAGTTGCGTACTGAAAAATGGATGCGGGATTTCTTTAGGGAGATGGGATATCAAGGCTCCTTAACTATTTACAACAACTGGAACTCACCCGGTGAGCATTTGGCAAGAGGTGGCTTGGAGTGGGTGGATATGCATAATTATTTTGCACATCCTGCCTATCTGCCAGACAGAACAGTTGTCACGCAAAATAGCATGTTAGGAACACATGCAGGATACATCCGGGAATTGGCCATAACCCGATATATGGGCAAGCCGTTTACCGTCAGTGAGTTTGGCCAGGTATTCTGGAACCCTTACCGCCGGGAGTCTGCTTTAGCTGTTCCGGCTTACGCAGCGCTTCAGGGCTGGAATGCAATTTGCCAGCATTCGGGGCCTATTCAGCTGAGTTACGCCAGCAAAAATCCCAAGTGGGATGTAATAAAGCCTTTTGGTATTGGTGTTGATCCTATAGGTAGGATTACTGAAACTTTAGGTGCTTTACTTTATTTGAGAGGGGATGTCAGTCCTGCTAAAAACAATGTGGTGGTTAATATTACCCCAGAAATCTTGCAGACTACTTCTCAAATGTATGGCATGCCGGAGGATGTTACCCGCCTGTCTTTAGTGACCGGAGTGAATCTTTTTAAAGGTAGTTACCAAGGCAGTAATGCCAAGCTCGAGCTTGGAAAGCCGGGAATAACTTATAATGGTAAAACTTACAAAAGTTCAGATTTTGTAAGCTCTTCCATACGAACGATTGCAGACAAGGCAGGTCATATTGGTCATAATGCTGCCAAAGCTGATTTTTCTAAAAATCAGCTTTGGCAGTCTCGATTTGCAGAGTTAAAGCTGGCGGGTTTAGTCGGTTTTGACAACGCAACTGATGTAAGCGCAAGTGTTTATCAGTCAGATACCGGTGAATTATCACTGGATGCTGTAAAAAAGAAGTTGCAATTAATATCCTCAAAAACTGAAGCTGTTGTATTTGACAGTTTTGAGCCAGTAAAACTTAGTAATCTGGAAGTTGTCGCTGCAGATGGCCCAGCTTTATTTTCAGTATCCTCAATAGATGAAAATTCATTAAAGGATAGTAAGCGTATGTTAGTGATCATAGCTACTGACGCTAGAAATTCTGAAATGAAGTTTGCCGATAAGGCCGAAACGATGGTGTTGGATATTGGTAAAAAGCCAATAACTATGCGCACCATCGAAATACAATTTCGTTTAAAGAATACTAATAAGAATGATCTCAAGGTTTATTCCGTAAATCTTAGAGGTCAGCGCATGGATCAGCTACCTGTCAAGGTAACTGATAATGGCATTGAAGTGGTTTTGAATACCAATGTACTGACACATGGGCCTACACCTTATTTTGAAATTGTTAAACAGTAATTGTATTTTTTCGAGGGTATAAATCATGAGCGTTAAAGCTAGTTCTATTTTGATGTTGATGGTATTTTCCATCTCATCCTTAGCCTATGCAGACGTCTATAAAAATGTAGATAGCAAGGGTAATGTTACTTACTCAGATAGACCGACACAGTCGAATTCTGAGATCATCAGAACCTCACCTGGTAATACTACCAATTCAACACCCAGGGTCACTACCAACCCAGCACAGGCGCGTACCAACTCTACAGCGGATCCACAAGCTGGTTCCTCTACGGTGAATATAAGCCCGTCACCAGCGCAGACTCAATCTGGTCAAAACACGAATAGATCCTCATCCAAATCAAGTACAACAGCTGGTTCAAGTTCTGGAGGTGGAGGCAGTAGTTCCGGTTCTGGTGGTTCTTCATCCAGCAGTGGCGGGTCAACCACGAAAGCGGGTACTACCGCTCCTACAACAGGTGCCAAGACTGCCGCTCCTGCTGCTGCCAATACGACTGCAGGTAACACCACGACAGGTAACACCACGACAGGTAACACCACGACAGGTAACACCACGACAGGTAACACCACGACAGGTAACACCACGACAGGTAACACCACGACAGGTAACACCACAGCAGGTAACACCACAGCAGGTAACACCACAGCAGGTAACACCACAGCAGGTGGGGAAACAATAACTATCAACTTTACTGGTCAGAACAAAGTTAAATGGCATCCAGGACACTACCTGTTGGTTTACCCACAAGGGACTCAATCGGACGCATCGTTTGCCAATTACACCAACTTGGTTATCAAGGGTGTGGCGGAAACACCAGGTTTGCAAGGCATACAAAAACAATACTTCTGGAACAAGCTAGAGCCCAGCAAAGGTGTATATGACTTCTCGGAAATTCGTCGTGATCTGACTGCATTAAGGGCGGTCAATAAGCGTCTTGTCATCTCGTTTCAAGAAAGAAGTTTCATTGACGGCAAAAATTATGCACCTACTTACTTGTTGACTCCAGAATATGGTGGTGGTGTATATACATTCAATAATGGTAAAGGCATTAACGTCAATTATTGGAATGTAAAAGTGCAGGATAGATTGGTTGCGTTAATGAAGGAGCTTGGGCGTCAGTTTAATTCACACCCAAATCTTGAAGCGATTAATTTCGAGGAAACTTCGCATAGTAATAACAACGCAGAATGGAAAACACTTTATTCCACTGCTTATTACTCTGGCATGATTCGCGTAGCCCAGGCAGCAAAAGAGGCATTCCCCAATACAGTGGTGCTGCAATATATCAATTATGCAGACTGGAATATGCCAAAAATCGTTAGAGAGATGGGTAGCAGCGGTATCGGTGTTGGTGGCCCTGACTCCTCTGAAAAAGATGTGAATTTATTGAGTTACTCCTATGAATTTATCCGCAACCTGGCAGGTACGGTTCCGGTGGGGATGGCGGTTCAATACTTGAATTACGAGTTTGATAATGGGAAGGGGCCAGTGAATAATCCATCGATAGCTTCTATTCATGCTTTTGACCAAAACTACCTCAAAGCCAATTATATTTTCTGGATGCGACGTACAGCTGAAACCTGGAACGGTTCCAATTATTACCAGGATGTTCTCAATCATCTAAAAACCATTAACTGGAACAAAAATCCGTCTGGAGGCTTGCCAACGGCTTGTCCAAAGGTTTACGAGTCTTGCATTGATGATTAATCAAATAATAATTTTTGCACTATGCCAACACTAGCAGTTATTGTGCCTGAACTCCTCCCCGTTCCTGCAGTTAAGGGCGGGGCTGTGGAGCACTGGGTAGAAGAAGCCATAAACCGGTTAGATCATAAAAAATACGAGATTACGGTATTTTCCCGGCCTTCTGGTTTGGAAAGTGTCAATGCCAATATCCGGTTTCAAGGAATTCCATGGACAGCCCTGGAAAGTCGTGTCTTGAAATGGAAAAATGGCATGTCATGGAAAAATCCATTGCGATATTTTGCCAAATTTCAAAATGTAATATCTTATGGAAATCGGGTAGCTGCTTCGGTAAAGAATTTTGATATTGTCTATGTGCATAATGAGCCAAATCTATTTCTGCTAATGCAGAAAAAGGTTGGACAGTACTTTGTACTGCACATGCATAATGATCATTTATCATCTCGATTATTTCGGCCTATCTACAGAAAAATGTTGGCCAAGGTTGATGAGGTTATTTGCGTCAGCGAGTATATAAAGCAGAGGGCCGTTTTGGCGTTTCCAGAATTCAAGCATAAGTTTTCTGTTATTTTAAATGCGACAGATCCAGAGTTGTTCCAGCCTGCAGCGCAACTGGCAGTCAATGCGCAACCCATGCCCTATATCAAGCCAGGCGCTAAGCATATTTTATATGTAGGCAGGCTGACGGAAGTGAAAGGGGTGGAGGTTTTAATCAAGGCTTTTGGACACCTTTACAAACAAGACCCATCACTGCAATTGATCATTGCAGGCACTTCTTTTTTTGCCGATGCCGAGAAAACACCTTATGTTCAGCATTTGGCTGATCTTGCCGTTCCCTATAAGGATGGCATTCAATTCACAGGTTTCTTGCCGCATGATCAGTTAAAGCATTTATATGCTGCAACCGATGTTCTTGCATTCCCTTCAATCTGGAATGAACCTTTTGGTTTGGTCATTCTGGAATCGATGGCTGCTGGCACTTGTGTGGTGGCGTCTGATGTCGGGGCAGTGGCCGAAATCATTCAGCATGAAGAGAATGGCCTGTTGGTTGAGGTGAATAATCCCATCGCGCTGGCTAACGCCATTCAGGACGTGTTGGGCAATACTGAGAAAAGACAAACAATGACCAAACGGGCGCGCGAAATTGTCCTTGAGAAGTTTAATTGGGGAAGGTTGATCGCTGAGTTGGATATGATTTTAGGAAAAGCGACATGATTGCAGTGGTGTATCCGCAGTTTTATGGTGTTGGTGGCATAGCGCGATATCTGGATTCTTTCTTTGAAAACCTCCCGACGAATAGTGAAAAGGTTTATTTAATTACTAGTGATGATGGGCAGACTGACCTGCAATATCCTCAGCTGGAAATTATCCATGTGCCTGCCGGCAAGGGCAGGTTGGCCCTGTTGCAGTGGAGTTGGCGAGTCAGGTCCTTGCTGAGGGAGATGTATGCCTCTGGCAAGATTCGCATTGTGAATTTTCATTTTCCTCCCTTGATCCCTGGGTTATTTCTACCCTCATATATTCCTATTGTTTTGACTGCACATACCACTTATCAAGGTATGTCTGGCAGGTTCTATGAAACCAAGCATTTCAATAGCCCATGGAATAAGTATTCACTGGCCATCAAAATGTGGATGGAATCCAGGGTTTTCAGTAAGACGCATCACGTGATAAGTTTGACTGAGCAAGGTCGGCAAGAGGTTCTTACTTATGGGTACAAAGGACCCATTACGGTTATACCTAATGGTGTAGACCTTAAGAAATTCACACCCAGTGCTGAGGTGGAAAAGGATATTGACGTCCTTTTCTGTGGCCGTATCGAAATGCGCAAAGGCAGCAGGCCTATGGTGGAGGTTTGTAAACAGCTGTTAGCTGCCAAGCCGGATATCAAGATTTGCATAGTCGGATATGGTGATGATGACCAGTATGTGCAAGAGGAATTGGGACCATTGGCGCCTGCGATCACGCTCACTGGCAAGGTTAAATTTGACCAAATGCTGGCTTATTACAATAGAAGCAAGGTCTATGCTTCTACTTCCTACTATGAAGGGCTGCCTGGCACTTGCTTGGAAGCCATGGCAATGAAGCTACCCGCGGTGGTATGGGATTTTCAGTTTTATGAGCGATTGGTGAATCATGGCGTCACTGGCTATGTTGTTCAGCCTAATGATTATGCCAATATGGCTAAGCAGACATTGAGCTTGCTCGCTGAGCCTGAGACCAGGCAAATGATGGGCGAAAATGGCCGCATCGTTTTGCGAGACCATTATGATTGGTCTGCCTTGTCTCCAGCTTTGCTGCAAGTGATTCAATCATGAAGGTCATGCTGTTGGGTTTGCGAGGCTTCCCGGATGTACAGGGTGGCGTGGAAAAGCACGTTCAGGAGTTAAGCCAGTTATTGGTGAAGCAGGGCGTTGAGGTCAAGGTCATAGGCCGATCATCTTATCAGCCGGTTTTACCAGACCAAACCTGGCAAGGTGTGAAATTCACTAGTATTTGGGCCCCCCAAAAGAAATCCCTGGAGGCGATAGTACATACGTTTTTAGGGGTGTGTTATGCAGCTTTGCAACGCCCTGATATCTTGCATATTCATGCGGTTGGCCCTTCCCTAATGGTGCCTTTGGCAAGAGTGTTCGGTCTACGTGTCGTTGTGACACATCATGGTCCTGATTATGACCGTCAAAAATGGGGCAGGTTTGCCAAGTTCGTTCTCGAGCTGGGCGAGCGCTGGGGAATGCAATATTCCAACGCACGTATCGTGATCTCCACCGTCATCAGTAAGCTAATAAAATCCAAGTATGGACTGGATTCCCATCTCATACCCAATGGTGTGCAATTACCAAGCTTGCTCACCTCGACAGTGCAATTGGAGAACTTTGGGTTGGTGCCAGGTCAATACATCTTGCTGGTGAGTAGGTTGGTGCCAGAGAAGCGACATATTGATTTAGTCAAAGCATTTTCCCAGTCCGGGCTTCAAGGCTGGAAGCTGGCCATCGTAGGGGCCTCAGATCACCCGGATGATTATCTCCGTGAGCTGCAGCATTTAGTGAGCAATACACCCGATGTCGTGATGACTGGTTATCAAAGTGGTGATGGTTTGCGCGAGCTATACAGCCAAGCTGGATTATTTGTTTTGCCTTCATCCCATGAGGGTTTACCTATTGCTATGTTGGAAGCCCTGAGTTTTGGATTGCCTGTCCTAGCCAGTGATATACCGGCCAATCTGGAGGTTGGGCTGGATCCAAAACACTATTTCCCGCTAGGTGACATTCAGGTGTTAGCTGGAAAATTGAAAGAGTTTTCTCGACATCAGCTTACTACTAATGAAAGAAATGCCACTAGGCAATGGGTGCTGGAGAAATACGATTGGGAGAAAATTGCGGCTTCTACATTGCAGGTTTACTCAAACGTAGCGAAATAGTTGGCTGAAATTGAGTATGCGCAGCGTGTACTGCTTGCTTGTAAGCTCGTTTGGCAAGCCGGAGAGTTGGAGAAGCATACTTGGAAACTTGACGCTGAGTGTTATCGAAAAAGGCGCTTAGGCTGAATTTCTTGTGGAGAGGACTCTCTCCAGTTCTATTTGCCAATCCGGTAACGCTATCCCAAATGAGGTCTGTAATTTTTGATTATTCAGTACTGAATAATGGGGACGAGCAGCTATAGTGGGGTAATCGCTGGAAGCCAATGCCTGCACTTGCGATGCCTTGATCTTGAGCATAGGCCAAGCTAGTGTTGAGCTGAGCGCCTCATATTGGCTTAGAATCTTGGTACAAAAGCCATGCCAGCTAGTCTGGCCTGCATTCGTCAAATGGTAAGTGCCGACCTTTTGGGGATCCCAAAGCTTTATTATTTCAACGGTTGCTTCAGCAATGCATGCACTGGATGTCGGTGCTCCAAATTGATCTGCCACGACTTGTAAGCTTTCCCGGTTTGCAGCTAGGTTAAGCATGGTCAACATAAAGTTTTTACCGTAATTGCCGTATACCCAGCTGGTTCTCAAAATGAGGTGCTGAGCATCCGTTGCCTGTATGGCGAATTCTCCTGCCAGTTTGCTTTCCCCATATACGCCAAGTGGATTTGGCGTGTCGGTTTCAACATATGGCACAGTGCTGGTGCCGTCAAAAATGTAATCAGTCGAATAGTGAATAAGTAAAGCACCGCAGCGCTCTGCCTCTTCCGCGAGTATGCGCGGGGCAGTGCCGTTAATAGCATGAGCCAGGGATGGGTTGGATTCGGCAAGATCGACAGCAGTGTATGCGGCGGGGTTGATGATGATGTCGGGTTGTATGGTTTTAACCATAGTACGGATGTCATCGGCGCTTCTAAGGTCAAGTTGCTCACGGCTCACTGCCACTACATTGCCGATAGCGGCTAGCCTTGACCGCAAAGTATGGCCTACTTGACCGGTAATGCCGGTCAATAAAATGGTTTTATTGCGGGACATTATTCAAACAACTCGGCATTGAGTAGCAAAGATCCCTGCTGATCTTTTGGGGACAATATGGGCAGGGTTCCTGTATATGGCCAATCAATGGCAATGTCTGCATCATGCCAGATGATGCAACGCTCATGCTCGGGGGCATATAAATCAGTCGTCTTGTAGAGCACTTCTGCCGACTCTGAAGTCACAACAAAGCCATGAGCAAAGCCCGCAGGTATCCATAGCTGCTTTCTATTTTCTTCGGATAGATACTCGCCAACCCATTTCCCAAAAGTCGGAGATGAGCGACGAATATCTACCGCGACATCGAAAATTTGGCCACTGATCACACGAACCAATTTACCTTGAGTTTGCTTAATCTGATAATGCAAGCCACGCAGTATACCTTTGCCGGATTTTGAGTGATTATCCTGCACAAAGTCATAGTGCTTGCCTGTTGCCTGTTCAAAGACTTTTTGATTGAAACTTTCAAAGAAAAAGCCGCGATCGTCACCAAATACCTTGGGTTCAAATACGAGAACCTCAGGAATGCCGGTTTCACTGACGTTCATTAAAATACCTTTTCCTTCAACAGGCGTAACAGATACTGGCCGTAGTCGTTCTTGAGATAAGGCTGGGCAATCTTCTCTACCTGATTCGCGGTAATATGGCCCTTGCGATAGGCAATTTCTTCTGGACAGGCAATTTTCAAGCCCTGGCGCTTTTGTATGGTTTCGATGAACAGAGAGGCCTCGAGCAAAGATTCGTGAGTGCCGGTATCCAGCCAGGCATGACCACGCCCCATTAGTTCCACATTGAGTGTGCCCTGCTCAAGATAGGTCTTATTGACGTCAGTGATTTCGAATTCGCCGCGGGGTGATGGCTTGAGGTTGGTGGCAATATCAACTACCTGGTTGTCATAGAAATACAAGCCCGTGACTGCGTAACGTGATTTGGGTTGCTGCGGTTTTTCTTCTAGGCTGATGGCCTGTCCGGCATCGTTGAATTCAACAACACCATAACGTTCTGGGTCATGCACGGGATAGGCAAATACCGTGGCACCTTCCTTGCGCTGGTCGGCTTGTACCAGGTCATTGGCGAGGTCGTGCCCATAAAATATATTGTCCCCCAGGACGAGGGCGCTGGGATTATTGCCTATAAAGTCTTTGCCAATAATGAAGGCCTGGGCTAGTCCATCTGGCGAGGGTTGCACACCGTACTGCAGATTCAGGCCCCATTGGCTACCATCACCGAGTAACTGCTCGAAGCGTGGTGTGTCCTGTGGGGTCGAGATCAGTAGAATGTCGCGTATTCCTGCCAACATTAGCGTGGACATGGGATAGTAGATCATTGGTTTGTCATAGACAGGCAGCAATTGCTTGGAGACTGCTTGCGTGACCGGGTACAGGCGTGTGCCGGAGCCGCCGGCCAGGATGATTCCCTTTCTCATGCTACTCTCTCGGTGTATTGCTTGCTGATCCAATTGCGGTATTCGCCACTGGTGACATTGTTTACCCATCCCTGGTTTTGCAGATACCACTCAACGGTTTTGCGTATGCCAGTTTCGAAGGTTTCAGCGGGTTTCCAGCCTAGTTCGCGCTCCAGCTTGGTGGCGTCAATTGCGTAACGTCTGTCATGGCCCGGACGGTCTTGGACAAAGCTAATTTGTTCTTCATATTTCTTGCCGTCAGCGCGCGGCTGTAACTCATTAAGTATGTTGCAGAGGATGTGAACAACTTCAAGGTTGGCTTTTTCATTCCAACCACCGATGTTATAGGTTTCCCCCAGTTTGCCTGCTTCCAGCACGCGACGAATTGCGCTGCAGTGGTCTTTGACGAAAAGCCAGTCGCGAATTTGCTGCCCATCGCCGTAGATAGGCAGGGGCTTGCCGTTCAAGGCATTCAGCAAGCACAGAGGGATCAGTTTTTCCGGGAAATGGTAAGGCCCGTAGTTATTGGAGCAATTTGTTGTAAGTGCGGGCAGTTCATAAGTGTGGTGATATGCACGTACCAAATGGTCGGATGCCGCCTTGGAGGCAGAGTAGGGGCTGTTGGGTGCGTAGGGGCTGGTTTCCGTAAATGCCAGATCATTGGGGCCTAGTGTGCCATAGACTTCATCTGTTGATACATGCAGGAAGCGGAATTGCGGGTTGGTTTTTTCCTCTGGGTTGGCTACAATCAGAGCGTTCCAGTATGCGCGTACTTCTTCCAGCAGGTGAAAGGTTCCAACAACATTGGTCTGGATAAAATCCTCAGGCCCATGGATGGAGCGATCTACATGGCTTTCAGCTGCGAAGTTGATGACTGCGCGTGGTTTGTGCTCAGCCAGGAGTTTGGCCAACAGCTCTCTATCACCAATGTCCCCATACACAAATACATGCTCTGGATTGCCTTCAATAGCTGCTAGGTTTTCCAGGTTGCCAGCATAAGTCAGTTTGTCTAAATTGATGACTGTGCCCAGCCCTGCTTTAACCCATTCTAATACGAAGTTGCTACCGATAAAGCCAGCGCCGCCAGTAACAAGTATTGTCTTTGATAATTGCATTTATGATCTATATCAAGGCTACCTTATTAAAAAGGAGCCCAAAATGGTATTTTAAAGTGTCTAATTGTAAAGGAACATAGAGAGGTTGAAATTGAAATGTTAATAAATTATGGTATTTTTTGATGGTTTAGTTTTTATTAATATAAGGTTGGGTTTAAATGATTTTAGTAACAGGCGGTACAGGCTATATAGGCTCCCACGCATGTGTGGAGCTGATCAACGCGGGTTATGAGGTGGTTGTGCTGGATAATTTCAGCAACAGCCAGGCGCATATAGTCGACCGCATCAAGCAAATTACGGGTAGGGCGCCTTGGCTGGTTGAAGGGGATGTACGCGATGAAGCGTTGTTGCGTGACCTGTTTTCCAAGCATCCGTTCAAAGCGGTGATGCATTTTGCTGGACTCAAGGCGGTGGGCGAGTCGGTCGCGCAGCCTTTACGCTATTACGATAACAATGTCGCGGGCAGCGTTACGTTGCTGCGAGTGATGCAGGCATTCGGCGTCAAGCAGTTTGTCTTCAGTTCTTCCGCCACTGTCTATGGCGATCCCGCCAGCGTGCCTATTCGTGAGGGCTTCCCGTTGTCTGCGACCAACCCTTACGGCGCGAGTAAGCTGATGGTGGAGGATATTCTGCGCGATTTGGCAGCTTCCGACCCCGAGTGGCGCATTGCCATCCTGCGTTACTTCAATCCTGTTGGAGCGCATGAAAGCGGCCTGATCGGCGAAAATCCGAATGGCATTCCCAATAACCTCATGCCTTACATTACCCAGGTGGCGCAAGGGCAGCGTGAACATCTCTCGGTGTTTGGCAGCGACTACCCGACGGTGGACGGCACTGGCGTTCGCGACTATATCCATGTGGTCGACCTGGTGGTCGGGCATTTGCGCGCTCTGGAACGGCTGGACAAGGAAGCGGGGGTGTTCACATGCAATCTCGGCACTGGTCAGGGATATAGCGTGCTGGAGATGGTCAAGGCCTTTGAAGATGCTAGCGGCCGGGCTGTTCCGTATCAATTGGTTGCACGCCGCCCAGGTGACGTGGCGGCGAGTTATACTGATCCCGCATATGCCGAACAGGCGTTGAACTGGAAAGCGACGCGTGGTATTGAGCAGATGTGCGTGGATAGTTGGCGCTGGCAGCAAAACCTTGTCCAAAAGAGCTAATGTTGTGCGTAAAAATGCATTTTTTTTGCTGGCATGGTGTTTATGGTGCAAGGTTTGGTCAATTTAAATTCTGAATTGATATAAGATTTTGATTGTAAGTATAATTTTTCAATTCAAATTTCTGGCCTGCTTATTGCTTTTCCCATGTTGTCTTGACCTTAATGGGAGATGTAATGATGAAGCGCTTTGTAATGAAGTGGTTGGTGGGTGCATTGATGCTGGTCATGATGACAGCGGCCAATGCAGCTACCAAGGTTGATGAGGTCGGCTATCTTTACGCTGACGGCGGCTTGCCTAGTGATGCTGTCTTTTCTCATAGCCTAGATGCGGGTGTTTATGAGTTGTCCTTGCTGGATTACGCGTTTCCGGTTGCATTTGTGAACGGAAGCTTCGGCATCAATGTATTCAGCGGGGCCACGCTTATCAGCACATTCTATGGTTCCGGCACGTTCCTCCTGCCTGAATTGACCGGTGGTTCTTATCTGTTCAGTGTGTTTGGCGACGCTAACAACGGCATTGGAGTCGGCTCTTTCGGCTTTACCGTCTCATTGGTGCCGGAGGCTGACACTTGGGCGTTGCTTTGCGTAGGGATAGGCTTGCTGGTGGCGTATACCTCACGCCGCAGAACGCCTGCTATTTCTGATAAAGCATAAGGATCGGATCATGAAAAAATTATTGAATGCAGTCAAATATCTGCTGGTGGCATTGACCTTTTCTGGCAGCATGGCGGCGCAGGCCGCACCGGTGTTCGAGGTGGATGCCGCGACCACGATCCCGGGTATATACAAATACAATGTGGCATTGCTGGCCGGCGATTATTCACTGACGCTCGAGGATGTGGACAGCAGCTTTTCCTGGCTGGGTGTGACGATCGGGCAAGGCGCAACGCAATTCGGCACCTTGAACTTGCTGGGCAGCGTGGACGAGGGTGTGTTGAACTTCTCCATTGCCAACACCGGCATATATACCGCCCTGTTGTTTGCCCAGGGTAGAATCGGTCCTGTCAACCTGGCGATTACTGCCGTGCCTGAGCCGGAAACGGCCGCCATGTTGATGGCCGGGTTGAGCCTGGTTGCCTTTAGCTCACGGCGCAGGCGCAAACTGTAATAGCGTCCGACATCCAGTCATTGTAAGATTCATGGGAGCTTCGGCTCCCATTTTTATTAATGTGGTCTGGATTAGGTACAGGATAAAGGCTGGCGTGCGATATTTACTGATGTTCTGCTTGATGCTGCAAAGCCTGGGAGCGCTGGCGGGCGAGGCAATTTCCCTGCGCACCCCCAATAGGGACGGCTACAATCTGCAGCCGGAGAATGTGGCGGTGGTGGTGAATACCGATCAGCCGGAAAGCGTGCAGGCCGGGGAATATTACCTCAAGGTACGCCGTATCCCGGCGGACAACCTCATCAAGGTCAGTATTCCCGGCAGCCCGAAGAAGCTCAGCGCGCAGTATTTCGGCCAGCTCAAACAGGAGATCGACGCCCAATTGCAGCCCAGGCACCAGGCCATCGTCATGATGTGGACTGCTCCTTATGCCGTGGAGTGCAACTCGATCACTTCCGCCATCACCATGGGTTTCGATCCCGAACAGTGCGCCAATACCTGCGCGCCTGCCAAGCATCCCAGCCGTTATTTCAATTCGCGCTCGCTCAAGCCTTTCAATGACATGGGGTACCGCTTGTCCATGCTGTTGCCGGTACAGTCGTTCGAGGATGCCAAGGCCTTGATCGACCGCGGTTTCGCCAGCGACTATAGCGCACCGGCGGCCACCGCGTATTACTTGACGACATCGGACAAGAACCGCAGTAGCCGCGCCTTGTTTTTCCCGCCTTCGGGCAAGGTAGCGCAGCGCTATCTTGAGATCAAGAACCTCAAGGCTGACAGCATCCGCGACGTGCAGGACGTCATGATCTACCAGACAGGGCTGGTGAAAGTGCCTTTTCTCGAGACCCTACAGTTTTTCCCTGGCGCGCTGGCTGACCACCTGACTTCTGCTGGCGGCGATTTGCTGGGCAATGGCCAGATGAGCAGCCTGCGCTGGCTGGAGGCGGGTGCCACGGCAAGCTATGGTACAGTGTCCGAGCCTTGCAATCATTGGCAGAAATTTCCCAACCCGGCTGTGTTGCTCAAGCATTACCTGTTGGGTGCCACGGCCATCGAGGCTTATTGGAAAAGCGTGGCCTGGCCGGTGCAAGGGGTGTTTATCGGCGAACCGTTGGCCTCGCCTTACAAGCGGTAGGGGCGGCTAACAAACCTCTCCTGTCGTTGTTGCTCTGCCTTCGTGCTGCTTGTACTGCCTGCGGCAGAGCGCTTAGCCAGGATCGCATCGCTGAGGCTTGTTAGCCATCCTTAGTTCGTGTGCGAGTTGTGGTGTCTGCCGCCTCTATGAGATAATCGGCAACTAAATTGATTGCGCAAGCAAAAGCCGTCTGGACGGCTTTTGCTGTTTATTGGGTAGGGATATATGCCAGTTATTCGTTTGCCAGACGGTTCCGAACGCAAGTTCGATGGGCCAGTGACTGTCGCAGAGGTTGCGATGAATATTGGTGCCGGTTTGGCACGTGCCGCATTGGGCGGCAAGGTCAATGGCAAAGCCGTGGATACCTCGTATCAAATCACGGACGACGCGGATCTGGCGATCATTACCGACCGCGATGCTGAAGGCCTGGCTATTATCCGCCACTCTACCGCGCACTTGCTGGCGCAAGCGGTTAAGCAGCTTTTCCCCGATGCCCAGGTTACTATCGGGCCAGTCATAGAAAATGGATTTTTCTATGATTTTTCCTATAAGCGTCCTTTTACGCCAGAAGATCTGGAAAAAATCGAAGCGCGCATGCAGGAGCTCGCCAAGCGCGACATTCCTATCGTGCGCACCGTGATGGAGCGTGACGAGGCGGTAGCCTACTTCAAATCCATCGGCGAGCAATACAAGGCGGAAATCATCGGCTCTATCCCTGCCGACCAGGAAATTTCACTCTATACCCAGGACGATTTCACCGACCTGTGCCGCGGTACTCATGTGCCATCGACAGGCAAGCTCAAGGCATTCAAGCTCATGAAGGTGGCGGGGGCTTACTGGCGCGGCGATTCCAACAACGAAATGCTGCAACGCATCTACGGCACGGCCTGGGCCAAGAAAGACGATCTGGATGCCTATCTGCACATGCTGGAAGAGGCGGAGAAGCGCGACCATCGCAAGCTGGGACGCCAGCTGGATTTCTTCCACATGCAGGACGAGGCGCCAGGCATGGTGTTCTGGCACCCGCGCGGCTGGGTGATCTGGCAGGAAGTTGAGCAGTACATGCGCAACATGTTCCGCGAGTTCGGCTATCAGGAAGTGCGCACCCCGACCATCATGGACCGGGTTATGTGGGAAAAGTCCGGGCACTGGCAAAACTACCATGACAATATGTTCACCACCGCCTCGGAAAACCGCGATTATGCGGTCAAGCCGATGAACTGTCCCGGGCATATCCAGATATTCAACAGCACCCTGCATAGCTATCGCGACCTGCCGTTGCGCCTGGCCGAATTCGGCTCCTGTCACCGCAACGAGCCGTCGGGCGCCCTGCACGGCTTGATGCGCGTGCGTGGTTTTACCCAGGATGACGCGCATATCTTCTGTACCGAAGATCAGGTCAAGGACGAGGTGGCCGATTTCATCGTCATGCTCTACAAGGCCTACAAGGATTTCGGTTTCAACGAGGTACTGGTCAAGCTATCCACCCGGCCTGCTAAGCGTGTGGGCACCGACGAAGCCTGGGACAAGGCCGAAGAGGCGCTGGCAGTCGCCCTCAAGCAGAACAACCTCGAATTCGAGCTGCAGCCGGGCGAGGGCGCTTTCTATGGCCCCAAGATCGAGTTCACCCTGAAGGACAGCCTGGGCCGCTTGTGGCAATGCGGCACCATCCAGCTCGACTTCAACTTGCCGGAGCGCCTGGGCGCGGAATACGTCGACGAGGACAACTCCCGCAAGCATCCGGTCATGCTGCATCGCGCGATCGTCGGTTCCATGGAGCGCTTCCTCGGCATCCTGATCGAGAACCATGCAGGCGCCATGCCGGCTTGGCTTGCGCCGGTGCAGGCCATGGTGCTCAATATCAGCGACGGGCAAGCTGAATATGTCACTTCCGTGGTCGAGGAGTTGCGGAAAAATGGCTTCCGCGTCGATTCGGACTTGAGAAATGAGAAAATAACCTATAAAATCCGCGAGCATAGCTTGCAGAAGCTGCCTTACCTCCTGATTGCAGGTGAGCGCGAAATGCAAACTGGTCAAGTGGCCGTGCGTACCCGCAAGGGCGAAGACTTGGGTTCAATGCCGGTAAGCGCTTTCATTGAGCGCTTGCGGAGCGACATTGCTGACAAGGTCTAGAATGCCCGCGTGAGTAGCGCGGTCTATTATTTTGGCCTTCAATATTAAATAACGGGAGATTTTGCGATAGCTCAGGAAAAGGAATTGCGGATCAATGGCGATATTACTGCGCCACAGGTTCGTCTGGTTGGGGTGGATAACGAGCCGTTAGGCATCGTCAGTCTGAACGAAGCATTTGCCAAGGCAGAAGAGGTGGATACCGACTTGGTCGAGATCGCGCCGCAGGCAAGCCCGCCTGTGTGCCGCTTGATGGATTACGGCAAATACAAATATGCCGAGAGCAAGCGTCAGCACGAAGCACGCCTCAAGCAAAAGCAGGTGCAGGTAAAGGAAGTCAAGTTCCGCCCTGGTACCGATGATGGCGACTACCAAGTCAAACTGCGCAATCTGATCCGTTTCCTGCAGGAAGGCGACAAGGCCAAGGTGACCTTGCGTTTCCGTGGTCGTGAAATCACCCACCAAGAACTCGGCTTGGCATTGTTGAAGCGGGTCGAGGCGGATTTGACCGAACACGCGGTGGTGGAACAGTTCCCGAAGATGGAAGGCCGTCAGATGGTGATGGTGCTGTCACCGCAAAAGAAAGCAAAGCCTTGAGGCCCTCGGGCGGCAAGGTTTGTGAGTAGTAGTAAGCAGTAAGGAAGCGGCGACGAGGCCAAAGGCATGCCCGATCGCTCTTTTTTCAATATCCCTTTATAGGAGAACAAAATGCCAAAGATGAAGACCAAGAGCAGCGCCAAGAAGCGCTTCAAGTTCTTGGGAAATGGCAAGGTGAAGCGTACCCACTCCCACCTGCGTCATATCCTGACCAAGAAGACCACCAAGCAGAAGCGTAACCTGCGCGGCACGGCTATTATTTCCTCCACTGACGTCAAGCGCGTACGCGCCATGATGCCAACTCAATAAGGAGATAAGAGATGCCTAGAGTAAAGCGTGGTGTTATTGCCCGTGCGCGTCACAAGAAGGTTCTGAACGCTGCCAAGGGTTATCGTGGTCGTCGTAAGAATGTCTACCGCATCGCCAAACAGGCGGTGATGAAGGCTGGTCAATATGCTTACCGTGACCGCCGTCAGAGAAAGCGTCAATTCCGCGCACTGTGGATTGCACGTATCAATGCCGGTGCCCGTGAGTATGGCTTGACCTACAGCCGTTTCATCAACGGCCTGAAGAAGTCCGCGGTTGAAGTCGACCGCAAGGTGCTGGCCGATCTGGCAGTGTTCGACAAGCAGGCATTTGCCAAGTTTGCCGAACTTGCTAAATCCGGTCTCGCCGCTGCCTAAGCAACAGCAATAAGAAAAGGAGGCCTCGTGCCTCCTTTTTTTTCCGGGTTTTTCCACAAGCGGCCATGTCGATATGATGGCGTATGGCATTAAACATAGTGGTCGTTTATGAAAGCATCCGTGAGGACAACACCATAATATGCAAAATCTAGATCACATCATCAGCGAGGCACAGCAGGATTTCGCGGCCTGTGCCAACATTGCCGACCTGGAGCAGGCCAAGGCGCGCTACCTCGGCAAGAGTGGCAGCCTGACAGAGGCCTTGAAAGGCCTGGGCAAGCTTTCTACAGAAGAGCGTCCTGCAGCAGGCGCGGCCATCAACGTCGTCAAGCAGCAAGTCGAATCGGCACTCAAGCAATGCCGTGACGCGATTTTGCAGGCGGAGCAGGACCGCCAGCTTGCCAGCGAGACGATCGACGTTACGCTCCCAGGCCGGAGCGCCGGTACAGGCGGGCTGCACCCGGTATCGTTGACCTTGAGGCGCGTGGAAGAACTGTTCCGCTCCATCGGCTTTGAAGTGGCGGAAGGCCCCGAGATCGAATCCGATTTCTACAATTTCACCGCGCTCAACATCCCGGAAGACCACCCTGCGCGTGCGATGCATGACACGTTCTATGTCGACGACAAGCATGTACTGCGCACCCATACCTCGCCAGTGCAGGTGCACTATATGCAGGACAAGGCGCCGCCGCTCAAGATCATTGCGCCGGGCCGCGTATATCGCGTCGATTCCGATGCCACGCATTCTCCCATGTTCCACCAAGTGGAAGGTTTGTGGGTGGATGAGCACATCAGCTTCGCCAACCTCAAGGGCGTGGTGCAGGACTTCCTGCAGCGCTTCTTCGAGCGTGACGACTTGCAGGTACGTTTCCGCCCGTCCTTCTTCCCATTCACCGAGCCTTCTGCGGAAATGGACATGAGCTGGAATGGCGGCTGGCTGGAGATCGGCGGCTGCGGCATGGTGCATCCCGAGGTGTTCCGCCATGTTGGCATCGATAGCGAAAAATACCGCGGTTTTGCCTTCGGTCTCGGCGTTGAGCGCCTGACCATGCTGCGGTACGGCGTCAATGACTTGCGCCTGTTCTTTGAAAACGATTTGCGCTTCCTCAAGCAATTCGCCTAGCCCTTACTTCTGGACAGATCAATACTATGCAATTCTCTGAACACTGGCTGCGCCAATATGTAAATCCTGCCCTGGACAGCCAGGGCCTGAGCCATGCCCTGACCATGGCAGGGCTGGAAGTGGAGGAGCTGGAGCCGGTCGCTCCCGAATTCACCAAGGTGGTGGTGGCTGAAATCATCAGCGCCGAGAAGCACCCGGATGCAGACCGCCTGCAGGTGTGCAAGGTCAATGTCGGCAGCGGTGAGCCGCTGCAAATCGTCTGCGGTGCGCCCAATGCCCGTGCCGGGCTCAAGGCGCCCTGCGCGCTGGTGGGGGCAGAACTGCCTGGCTTCAAGATCAAGCAGGCCAAGGTGCGCGGCGTCGAATCCTCCGGCATGATGTGTTCCGCCAAGGAACTGGGTCTGGCCGAGGAGAGCGATGGCATATTGGAGCTGGCCGCAGATGCGCAGGTCGGCCAGGATATCCGTGAGCTGTTCGACCTCAACGACAAGCTTTTCACCCTCAAGCTCACACCCAATCGTACCGATTGTCTCAGCATCGCCGGCATCGCACGTGACGTGACGGCATTGACCGGCGCGCCATTGAATCTGCCAGAGATTGCTCCTGTCTCGGTTGTCCATGCGCAACAACTGGCGGTCGATGTCCGTGAGCCCGAGGCCTGTCCACGCTATGCGGGCCGCTTGATCCAGGGTGTCGACGCCACCGCCGCAACGCCGGACTGGATGGTGCGTAAACTCGAGCGCAGCGGTATCCGCAGCATTAGTGCAATCGTCGATATCACCAACTACGTGCTGCTTGAGCAAGGCCAACCCCTGCACGCCTTTGATGCCGACAAGCTCCAGGGCGGTATTCAAGTGCGTTATGCGCGCAATGGCGAGGAATTGCTGCTGCTCAATGGCCAGCAAGTCACCTTGAGCAATGACATATTGGTGATTGCCGATGACAAGGCTCCTCTGGCCCTGGCTGGCATCATGGGCGGCGAAGCAAGCGCTGTTGGTGACGCCACCCGCAATATTTTCCTCGAAAGCGCTTTCTTCGCCCCAGCC
Organism: Methylobacillus pratensis; assembly: GCF_054072455.1. Classification (NCBI taxonomy): domain Bacteria; kingdom Pseudomonadati; phylum Pseudomonadota; class Betaproteobacteria; order Nitrosomonadales; family Methylophilaceae; genus Methylobacillus; species Methylobacillus pratensis. The sequence goes on along the minus strand of NZ_JBSUSR010000004.1, from coordinate 171,169 downwards.
GTAATCGTGGGCAAGGCGCGGCGTTTGAATTTTTCTACCGATTCTTCTTACCGTTTCGAGCGCGGCGTTGATTTCGGCAATACCCTGCAGGCCTTGGAACGCGCGAGCCAACTGGTATTGGAAATCTGCGGCGGGCAGGCGGGGCCGGTCACCGAGGTATTGCACCAATTGCCTGAGCGCAAGCCGGTGCGTCTGCGCCTGGCGCGCCTGAATTCCGTATTGGGGATTGTCCTGGATGCGGAGGCGGTCGGTACATTGCTTGGCCGCTTGAATTTCAAGTTTGCTGCCGTGGATGGTGGTTTTGAAGTGACCCCTCCCAGTTACCGTTTCGATATCGAAATTGAGGAAGATCTGGTCGAGGAAATCGCCCGCCTGCACGGATACGACAATATTCCGGCATTGGCGCCGCACGACGAGCAGCGCATGTTGCCTTCGCCCGAAGCTAGGCTGAACCGCAACCGTCTGCGCGATACCTTGGCTGCCAGCGGCTACCAGGAAATCGTCAGCTACAGCTTTGTCGATGAAAGCTGGGAGCGCGATTTTCTCGGCAATGCCAGCCCGATTGCCTTGAAGAACCCAATCGCAAGCAATCTGAGCGTGATGCGTACCGGCTTGTGGGCAGGCCTGATAGAGACCTTGATCTACAATCTCAACCGCAAGCAGGAGCGTGTGCGCCTGTTTGAAATCGGCTCGGCTTATTTCGCCGAAGAGGCCGCCTACCGCGAGGTCGGGCGGATTTCCGGTTTGGCCTACGGCAGTGCTGAGCCGGAACAGTGGGCTACGGCTGCTCGCGAGGTCGATTTCTTCGACGTGAAGGCCGAGGTGGACCGCCTGGCAGGAGGGCGTGTGCAGTATGTTGCCGCGCAGCATCCTGCATTGCATCCAGGCCAGACGGCCCAGGTCCTGCTGGACGGGCAGCCCATCGGCTGGATAGGGAAATTGCATCCCAAGTGGCAGCAACATTACCAATTGCCGCGCAGTGTGATCCTGTTCGAGCTGGATGTGGAGCCATTGTTGCAGTCCAGCGTGGCATCCTATGTCCAGGTTGGCAAGTTCCCTCCAGTGCGCCGCGACATTGCCGTCGTGGTCGACCAGGCTACGCCAATCCAGTCGTTGCTGGATACCATGCGATCCAGCAAAAATGCATTGATCAGCGACATTGCGTTGTTTGATGTCTACCAGGGGAAAGGCATCGCTGAAGGGAAGAAAAGCCTTGCATTTCTTGTGCTTATGCAAGATACTCAAAAGACTTTGACCGATGCAGAAGCCGATGCAGTAATGACCGGGTTGCTGGATTTGTTGGCTCAGCGACATGGTGCAGCATTAAGAAATTAGAAAAAGTAGTAGGGAAGGGTTTTGCATGACATTAACAAAAGCTGATTTGGCTGATTTACTGTTTGAACAAGTGGGGTTGAACAAGCGCGAAGCCAAAGACATGGTGGAAGCATTCTTCGAAGAAATCCGTACGGCACTGGAAGCTGGCGACAGCGTCAAGCTCTCGGGTTTCGGCAATTTCGAGTTGCGCCAGAAGTCCGAGCGTCCAGGCCGCAATCCCAAGACAGGCGAGGAAATCCCGATCACCGCCCGCCGCGTCGTGACTTTCCATGCCAGCCAGAAGCTCAAGAGCAAGGTAGAGGAGGCATATGCCGGAGCAAGCGCCTAAGGTTCAACTCCCGCCGATTCCCGCCAAGCGCTATTTCACCATTGGCGAAGTCAGCGAGTTGTGCGGGGTCAAGCCTCATGTATTGCGGTACTGGGAGCAGGAGTTCACCCAGCTCAAGCCAGTGAAGCGTCGTGGCAACCGCAGGTATTACCAGCACCATGAAGTACTGCTCATCAGGCGCATACGCGAGTTGCTCTACGAGCAGGGCTTCACCATCAGCGGAGCACGCAATCGCCTGGATGAAAGCGGCGGCAACGCATTGAGCCGCGAAGTGGAGTCCAGTGAGGGGCTCGCTCTGAATGCGTCGTTACCGACAGTTCCCGTCGATGTAGCGCCAGCTGTCGATTTGATAGCGTTGCGCTCGGAACTGCGTGAAGTATTGAGTTTACTAAGCCAGCATTAACAAAACCCCGTTTTTATCTGTGCTAAATCCAGTATTTTCGATATAATCTCTTTCTCGCTTCCGGCCCTGTCGGAAGCGTAGGTTCGGGGCGTAGCGCAGCCTGGTAGCGTACTTGCATGGGGTGCAAGGGGTCGTGTGTTCGAATCACACCGTCCCGACCAAAAAAAATCTATTAAAGCCAGTTATTCTGAATTGAATAACTGGCTTTTCGCTTTTATAGGCAACAATCTTCTCTTGATAATCACAGGAATTCAGCTCACTCCCATTCAATATTGCTCGTCAGATATGAGTGCTGAAACCATAATGCATCACGATGGCCCTCGTATTTTTCCTCTGAAAATCCAGCCTGAATGTAAGACAAAAATTAGACTAGGTAGTATATTAACGAAAACGTAGGCATGGGATGCATCATCCCAATATCAAATCGTGGCAGTTCTGCACAGTCGTCAATAACTCTTGGAGGAGTGTAGTAATGAGTCTTGATAGTTTGAAGGGTCTAGGTATTAAGGTTCCGTACAAAAATAAGTATGACAATTACATTGGCGGAAAATGGGTTGCACCGGTAGATGGCGAATATTTCGACAATATCAGCCCGGTGACCGGCAAGGTGTTCTGCCAGGTGCCGCGTTCGAACGAAAAGGACATCAACCTGGCGCTGGATGCGGCGCATGCTGCCAAGGATGCCTGGGGCAAGGCTTCAGGCACCGAGCGCGCCAATGTCCTGCTCAAGATCGCGGATGCGATGGAAGCCAATCTTGAAACCATCGCGATTGCGGAAACCATAGACAACGGCAAGCCCATCCGCGAGACCATGGCCGCCGATATTCCGCTGGCGATCGACCATTTCCGTTATTTTGCAGGCTGTATCCGTGCCCAGGAAGGTGGGATCAGCGAGATTGATCATACAACCGTGGCTTACCATTTCCATGAGCCGTTGGGCGTTGTCGGGCAGATCATTCCATGGAACTTCCCGATCCTGATGGCGGCCTGGAAGCTTGCGCCCGCATTGGCGGCAGGCAATTGCATTGTCATGAAGCCTGCCGAGCAGACACCGGCCTCGATCCTGGTGGTGCTGGAAATCATCGGCCACCTGTTGCCGCCTGGCGTGCTCAATGTGGTGAATGGGCATGGCGTCGAAGCCGGCAAGGCATTGGCGACCAGCCCGCGCATTGCCAAGATTGCATTTACCGGTTCCACTTCCGTTGGTCGCCTGATCATGCAATATGCCAGCCAGAACCTGATTCCGGTGACGCTGGAGCTGGGTGGCAAGTCGCCCAATATCTTCTTCGAGGATGTGATAGACAAGGATGATGCTTATTTCGACAAGGCGCTGGAAGGCTTTGCGCTGTTTGCCTTGAACCAGGGGGAAGTCTGTACCTGCCCGAGCCGTGCCTTGATCCAGGAATCCATTTACGAACGCTTCATCGAGCGTGCTATCAAGCGTGTGAAGGCGATCAAGCAGGGCAGCCCGCTGGACAAGTCGACCATGATCGGTGCGCAGGCTTCCAGCGAGCAGGTCGAGATCATCATGTCCTACATCAAGCTCGGCCAGGAAGAAGGCGCGGAACTGCTCACAGGCGGCAAGGCGACTAAGCTGGGTGGCGACTTGAGCGATGGCTATTACATCGAGCCTACGGTGTTCAAGGGCCACAACAAGATGCGTATCTTCCAGGAGGAAATCTTCGGGCCGGTCTTGTCCGTGACGACGTTCAAGGACGAGAAGGAGGCGCTGGAAATCGCCAATGACACTATGTACGGCCTGGGCGCAGGCCTCTGGACCCGTGACGGCAGCCGTGCCTACCGTGTCGGCCGCGGTATCCAGGCGGGGCGTGTCTGGACCAATTGCTACCACCTCTATCCAGCGCATGCCGCATTCGGCGGCTACAAGCAGTCCGGTATCGGCCGTGAGAACCATCGCATGATGCTGGATCATTACCAGCAGACCAAGAACCTGCTGGTGAGCTACAGCCCTGATGCGCTAGGCTTCTTCTAAACTTTAATGTCGAATGACTAGTCCAACGCCCAGGTATGCGAGTTCAAGCCTGGGCGTTATTATTTGTGGCAAAGCAAATGCCAAGAAAAGCAAATGCCAAGTTATGAGGAGGACTTATGAGTGCCAGCCGGATTACTGCCACGCCATCGGCCGCAGCTTTGATTGATGAGCTGCGCGCCAGGCATGGTAATCTCATGTTTCACCAGTCAGGCGGGTGTTGTGAGGGCAGTGCGCCCATGTGCCTGCAGGAGGGCGAGTTTCTGCTCGGCACCTCGGATGTCAAAGTGGGCGAGGTGCACGGCGTGCCGTTCTACATGAACAAGACCCAGTTCGAATATTGGGAGCATACCCACCTGACGCTGGATGCGATTCGCGGGCATGGCGGCATGTTCTCGCTGGAGCAGGCGACCGGCAAGCATTTCCTCATCCGTTCGCGTTTGTTCACGGACGAGGAGCTGGCGGATCTGGAACCTGTGGAGCAGTGCGGGTGATCGAAGTGTGGCCATGAGCGTTGGCAACCTTCAATGCCAGCAGCAAGCCAAGAAAAACGCCGCTAAGAGTAATCTCGTAGCGGCGTTTTCACCCTAGCTCAAATAAATGACGCTCCCATGCGATGACTTCAAAAGTTGGGTGGCTTTTCTTTGATTTAAGGAATCGGTCAGAAGTCGATTTGCGCCGACACGCGGAATACGCGCGGCGCGCCCGGGATCAGGTAGCCCCCGAAAGCGCTGGATGCATCGCCCCAATAGAACTTGTTGAACACGTTGTCCACGCCAGCGCGGAAGGTGGTTGCGGTATTGCCGAGCTTGGCCGTGTAGCGTGCGCCCAGGTTCAGCACGTGGTAGCCCTCCACTTTCCTGTTCAATGCCGCTATCTCGTTGTTCGGCGCGAAGTTTTTGCTGGATGAGTAGAGCCATGTCGCGTTCAGTTTAAGGGCTGGCAAACCTGGCCAAGTATATTCGCTATACACCGCTGACTTGAACCTTGGCACGTTCCCGACCTGCTTGCCCTCGATGCGCGCATCGTCCGTGCCTTCGGCCTTGGCCTGCAGCGCGGTAAAGCTGGCGCCCAGCATCCAGTCGCGCGTGACACGCCCCTGTGCGGCGAATTCCAAGCCACGGTTGACCTGCGTGCCGTTGATGACATAGGTCGGCGTGGCATCGACGTATTCGTGGTTGCGCTTGATCTGGAATACGGCGGCAGACAGGCTGACATTGCTTGTCACGTCAGCTTTCACGCCGAGTTCAAGCTGCCTGGACCTGCTGGGGTCCATGATGATTTCGGCGTTGGTGGTGCCGGTCGGCGCCGTGCCGCCCGGTTCCAGGCCTTGCGAATACGAGCCGTAAACCGCCAGTGACGGCTGAAGGTTGTAGAGCAGGGCGAAGCTCGGCAAGACAAAATCGTCATCCGTACGCCGCGTCGTCTCGCCCGAGGCATTGAACTGGTCGCGCTTGAGCTGCACGTAGCGCACGCCAGCGTGCAACCTGAGTTGGTCAGTGAGCGCCATGACATCCTGCACGAATATTGCACGCTCCTCATCCTTGCGGCGCAAATGCACCGGATTGACGTCGGCGAGCGCGAAATTATCGTAGTAGACCGGATTATAGATATTGCTTTCGCCGACATAGTTGAATACGTAATCGGCAAAGTGGTCGCGACGGTTCAGCGTGGATACGCCTGTGGTCAGCTCGTGGCGCACGCCGCCTGTCGTGAAGCTCCCCTGCAGCAGGGCCTGGGTCGTCGTGATCGAGCGCTTGTCGTTCTTGCGGCGCAAGTCGTACATCGAATAGCCGCCGTCGCTGCAATAGCCGACGATCAGCCCTTGCGCCTGGCAGCCGGAAGGCAAGGTCACCGCATCATCACGATGCAAGGTCGATTGGTTGGCTTGCAGGATGGTGCGCCAATCGTCATTCAACGCATAGTCGAATTTCACGCCGAGGTTGTAGCTGTCATCGACGACGGGACGGCTCCAGGACTGGTCATTGAGCATCTGCTTGGCGCGGATGCCGGTCGGAATGCGTTGCTCCGGCCCGAGCAACTGGAACCCGGGCACGGTCAGTTGCGACTTGTGCTGGTAGTCGAGATCAAGCTGCAACAGCGCGCGTTCGCTCAGCCGGAAGTCAAACGCGCCCGAAATGAAGTTGCGGTTGCCTGTCGAGCCGTCGACATACGACTTGATGTCTTCCGCCGCGGCATTGATGCGGTAACCGAAGACGCCGTCCTCGGAGCGCCCGCCCAGGTCTACCGCGCCGTACACCGTGCCGCGTTCACGCACCTCGAACGTTGCCGAACGCAGCGGAGCGTCGGTAGGGCGCTTGGTCACGTAGTTGAGCATGCCGCCCGACGCGGCGATCCCTGCCTGCAGGCCGGCGAGGCCTTTCAGTATCTCGATGCGCTCCTTGTTTTCCATCGGCACCCTGGCCTGCGCAAGAATCACCATGCCGTCCTTGCGATAGTTGGCGCCCTGGTCGAGCACGAAGCCGCGGATCGCGAACCAGTCGGCCAGGCCGACCGCGTTGTAGGAGTTTTGCACGCTGGCATCCCACTTCACCGCGTCGGTCGCGGAGCGTACGCTGCGGTCCTGCATCTGCTCCTGCGTGATCACGTTGACCGATGCTGGCGTTTGCAGCAACGATGTTTCAGGGAAGCTGCCGATGCTGGCGCGGCGCGCCACGCCATCAGTCGATGCGGAGGTGACGACGACCTCCGGCAGTGCGTTATCGCTGTTATCGGCGGTCTGTGCCAGCGCGGCAGGCGCATAAGCGCAGGCAACGGCCAGCATGCTGAGTTTTTGACGGAAAGTAAAAGCAGGCATTGTGTGTTCACTCGCGTTGAGGAAAAGCACGCGCAGGAACGGACAAAGGGCCTACCTCGGGGGAAATGAATCGACTTTGAGTGGCTTTGCGCTTTCCTACGCTGGCATTATCCAGGTCAGGTTCAAGGGTATGTCTCACCCGAAGATCGGCTCTTCAGGACCCCTAGCGTGGGTCGTATACTAACAAAGAATGCGCGGAAAATGCCAATTTTCGTTGCAAACAGGGTTGCATGCTACGCATGTAGCCAATTAACGCGTGCTCAATCGGGTCGTACGGAAAAGTGTGCAACGCCATTCAATGGAGAGAGGCGGGGGAAGGAGCTTCCGGCCACAGCAAGTGCAGGTGCGGCAGCACATTATGCTCGCCGATCTGGCTGGTGAGCCCCGCGCGGCGCAGCTTTTCCAGGATGTTGGGCCTGGCCTCGGCGATCACCAGCCGGATCTGGTGCTGTCTGCAAGTGTCCAGCAGGTTCCACAATGCCTGCATGCCGGTGGCGTCCATGATCGGCACGCGCGACATTCTCAGCACAATGGTGTCGGTATCCTCGCGCAGGGTTTGCAGGCGGTGCTGCAAGTGCTCGGCAGCACCGAAGAAGAACGGCCCTTCCAGGCGATAGACCAGCGTGCTCGATGGCAGGCGCCATTCGCGCTGGCCGTATTCCTGCTGCAAGTCATCGTCACTCAGTTGCGTCACGTTCACCGTGTCCGCCATGCGCTTCATGAACAACAATGCGGCAAGCACGACGCCGATATTGACGGCAATCACCAGGTCGCTGAACACGGTGAGCAGGAAGGTGATCAGCAGCACCGCCACATCCGCGCGCGGCGCTGTCCTCGCCATGTGCAGGAAGCGATGCGCCTCGCTCATGTTGTAGGCCACCACGAACAGGATGGCCGCGAGCGCCGCCAGCGGGATATTCACGGCCAATGGCGCCAGCAAGACCACGATCAAGACCAAGGTGACCGCATGCACGATGCCGGATAACGGGCTGTTGGCCCCGTTGCGGATATTGGTCGCGGTGCGGGCCAGCGCGCCGGTGGCGGCGAACCCGCCGAACAATGGCGAGGCGATGTTGGCAATGCCCTGCCCGATCAGTTCCTGGTTGGATTGGTGGCGCGTGCCTGCCATATTGTCGGCAACGACGGCCGAGAGCAACGACTCGATGGCGCCAAGCAGCGCAATGGTGAAGGCTGGGCCGATCAGCTCTATCATGACGGCAGGGCTGATGCCCTCGGGCAGGGCAAAATGCGGCAAAGCCTGCGGGATGCCGCCGAACGCGCTGCCTATGGTGGCAACCTGTTCAGGTTGAAAGACAGACTGCACGATAGTGGCCGCCACGATCGCGACCAAGGGGCCGGGAATTTTTTTCAGATAGCGGTTGGACAGGAGCAGCACTGCCAGCGTGAACACGCCAAGCAATGCGGTCTGCCATTGCAGCTGCGGCAGGGCTTCCAACAGGTGCCAGAGTTTCTCGTGGAAGTGATGCGAGGCTTGGGGCGTGAGGCCGAAAAAATCCTGCCATTGCCCGACGAAGATGATGACGGCGATCCCGCTGGTGAAACCGATGATCACCGGTTCCGGGATATAGCGGATCACGCTGCCCATGCGCGTCAGCCCCATGACGAGCAGCATGATGCCCGCCATCAGAGTGGCGATCTGCAGGCCTGCAATGCCGTATTTTGCCGTAATGCCGGACAGGATGACGATGAACGCCCCTGTCGGCCCGGTAATCTGCAGGCGGCTGCCGCCGAACAGGGAGGCCAGCGTGCCGGCGACAATCGCCGTGTACAAGCCTTGCTCGGGCTTGGCGCCGGAGGCGATCGCGAACGCCATGGCGAGAGGAAGGGCGACGACCCCGACGATCAGCCCCGACATGATGTTGCGGGACCAATACCGGCGCGAGAGCAGGCCGGCACGCTTGGCTTCAAGAATGGCGATCATGGTGTAAAGGCATGGCAAGGGATGTAATCGACAGGCATATCATAGCCTTTTCGCCGCAAGATTACCGAGGCTTAGAGCCGCTAACAAAACCCTTCTGGCGTTGTTGCTCTGCCTTGCCGTACTAGTTGTACTGTCTGCAGCAGAGCGTCTAGCCAGAATCGCTTCGCTGGGTTTTGTTCGCGGCTCTTAAAGTGATTCGACAAAATCCAGCAGCAATTGCCGGTCCAGCGGAGACATCTGCTGCACCATGTTGCGGGACTCCTGCGCCTCGCCGCCGTGCCACAGGATGGCTTCCAGGATAGTCCTGGCGCGGCCATCGTGCAGGAAGCCTGCGTTCGGCTCCACCTGCTTCGCGAGGCCGATCCCCCAGAGCGGCGGGGTGCGCCACTCGCTGCCAGTGGCGGAAAAGTCCGGGCGGTGGTCCGCCAGTTCCGGCCCCATGTCGTGCAACAGCAGGTCCGTGTAGGGGGCGATGCTTTGGTTGCCCAGTGCGGCCAGCCTGGGGAATTCGTTTGTCCTGACTTCAGGCAGGTGGCAGGCCGCGCATTGCGCCTGGCGGAACAGTGCGGCGCCCCGTTGCACCCGCGAATCTTCCTGATGGCGCGGCGAGGGCACGGCAAGCGCCAACTGGTAGAGCTCCATTTGCGCGAGCTGGGTCGCCGTGATTTCTGGCGTGCCCGATACGGGGGCGTGCTGGCAGGCTGTTTGACCTTCGGCGCAATTGCCATGGGGAAACAAGTAGGAGGACAAGCCCATATCGCCGGCCAGAGCGCTTGCCGTCTGCTCGCGCAGCGTCGCCACATTGGCCTTCCAGCCAAAGCGCCCGATCACGTGTCGTTGCTGCTCCATGCTCCAGACGCGGTTGAGCCTTCCATTGATCTTGCCGGGCTTGGGCTGCGATTCCAGTGCCATCAGGGTGCTGTCCGCAATGGCTTCGAGCAGGCCCATGCCATAGATGGCGGGCGCGATGCGGGCCGAGGTTTGCAGGTCGTCCGGTAGCGGGCCATAGGCCAGGTTGCTGAATGTGATGGTCGGTTTGCGCAGGCGCACGCGCTCTCCGCCGTTCAATGATATTTCGCTTTCCTCGTAACGCACATGGGCGCGGCCTTCGGCCTCGACGCCAGGCGCGCCGAATTCCTGTAACTGGTCGCCATATAATGGATGGGGCTGCGGGCCGCCTTTAGGTGCCTTGCCAGGGACGCTCAGGCGGACCAGCATGGCGCGCATGGATTCTTCCGGGCCGTCAGGCGCGAAGCCGCGCCCGTTCTTGGCATGACAGGCAATGCAGGAGTTACGGTTATACAAAGGCCCCAGCCCGGCAATATCGCGGTCTTGCGCCGGGGAAATGATCCAGCTTTGCCGGACCAGCCCGCGGCCTAGCTGGAACTGCAGGTTTTCTTGCGAGGAAAGCGGATGTATGGGCTGGTTATAGGCTTCGCGGCTCGAGAGGCGGGTCAGTACCTGCACCGGTTCATCGCCGTGGGTAGCGGCTGGAGCCAGGGTGAGAATGCAAACAGCGAGGGACAGGATGCTGCGCATAGCCCCAGGATTACGGCTGTGACGCGATGCGGGCGGCTTCCTGGTAGCGCTTGTGCATGACTTGCTGCCACCGGCTGATGTCCGCTTGCTGGGGAGGCTGCAGGGATTCTGCCGCGGTTTCGTCGATCGGTAACTTTTGCAGCAGCTCCCTGGCCTTGGTCACTTGCGGCGCATCGGCGCCCAGCTTGGCGCTTGCATTCTCGATGGCGCTGATTGCCTGTTGCAGGGGCGCCAAGTTGAGGGTGATGATGGCATCGAACAGCGCATTGGTGGCCTCTTGGCGCGCTAGCCCGCGACGGTTGTCGTACACAAAGGCCGGATTGTTCTCGAATGGATTGAAGTAACCGGCAGGTTTGTCTGCGTACACCGAAGGCCTGACCGGCAACTTGCGGATATCGGGGTGGAACAATAGCCGCTGGCCTTGTTCGGAGAGCACGAATGCGCTGAACGCCTTCGCGCCTTCGGGGTTGACCGCATGCTTCATGATGGCGACGTGAGCAGGGGAATAGCCAGTCAATTTAGGGTAGGCAAACTGCAATGGCGCACCGTTGGCAATGGCGGATGCCGTGAAGAAATCGATGGTCAGCCCTGCGAACAGGCGGCCGCTGGCAACATCGTCAGTGACGAAAGTCGCGCCCGCAGTCACCAGCTCCGCATTGGCGGAGATGGCCTGCAACAGGTTCCAGCCCGCCTGCCAGCCGTAACCTTGCAACAGGATATCAATGAGCGGCGGCGCATAGCCGACCTTGGAAGGGATGGGCAGCGCTACCTTGCCTTTGAACCCCGGCTGGCTGAGGTCTGTCCAGTCATGGGGAACAGGCAGTCCGGCGGCGGCCAGGGCCTGCGGGTTGCTCACGATGCCGTATCCGGCAATCTCCGTGGCAATATGGTGGCCTTCGCGCAAGGGAAAGCCGTTGACGGTTTCAGGCAGTCCATCCAGGTTGATATCCAACGGCTGGAACGCCTGCATTTTCTCCAGCTGGGCGAAATTGCGCTGGGCAGGCGTCCAATAAACATCGACAGCTTGACCGGATTCCTTGAAATAAGCCATCGCATCGCGCGATTGGCGCCAGAGTACTTCTAATTTGTATTGTGGATACTGCTTTTCAAAAGCCGCTTCGACCTGCGAAACGACTTCTTGCGGATAGCTGGTCATGACGACCACTTTGGCCGTCTCGGCCAATGATATCTGGCTAATAAGCAGCAGCCAGACAACGAGAATTCGGGTCGGCCAGCGCAATGCTGCCTTGATAGTGAGAGCGCTGACCATTGGGTTTCCTATCTATTAGTTAACTATTTAAAACTTGCGTGTTACGTTGACAAACATATTGCGGCCTTCCATGTAGAAGCCTTCAGTATATGCATAGTTTTTGTCTAGTATGTTGTTGATACCAGCCTCGGCAAACCAATCGGCATTGACTGCATACATGGCCTTAATGTTACCAGTCGCATAGCCTTTGGCTGACAGCCAATCAGTGACTGTGGAGTCCTGGCGGGAGTAACGCGATGATGCCGCTTCGACACTTGCCAGCACTTGCAAGGCGCTATTCACTTTCCATTTACCGTATGCAAACAGCTTCTGACGAGGCACATTGGTCAAGCGTTGGTCATTGCTGAGGTTGTCACGGTTGATAAAGGTGTAGTTACCGCCCAATTCAACATCATCACTCGCAAACCAGGTTGCGCTCAACTCGATCCCCTGGCTTTCTACTTTGCCGATATTGCGGAACTGGAAGCATTGGCCTCCGCCTGCGGAACAAGCGGAATTTGGCAAGCTGACAGACTGGATCATGTCTTTGGTATCAATAAAAAATACCGCTCCTTGCAGTTTTAATTCTGGCAGTACAAAAGCACCAGCACCCAGTTCATAATGGGTTGCTCTTTCTGTATCTAGGCCAGGATTGGGCACCGCACGACCGAAACGGCCAGAGAAACGATCTTTCATGGTTGCAAAGCGGCTTTTCCTGGCCACTGTGAAGTGAATGTCGCTATCCTCTGTTGGTTTATAGAACAAACCAGCCTGGGGATTCCACGCATGAGCATCGCCATTCGGGAAATCGTAAATCTGATTTGAATTGTTTAAACCTTCAGCCTTAATAGTGTCACGCTTGTCATAGCTGACACCCGTCACCAAGCTTAGTTTTTCGGTGAAGTGATGGGTATCTTCAATACCCAATGAAATAGTGCGGTCTTCAAAAGTTTGAACCGGGTTACCCTTGTTGTGTTCTTCGTGCTTGTCATGCTTGTAGTGGGCAGCGAGCTTCAGAGTATTGGTCTTGGCAATATCGAAACCTAGTTCGGCGCTGGCACCATAGGTGTCATCATTATAGATACTCGTGAATGAACTGTTTCTGGTCATCGTGGCATACCGGGCATCGTCATAGCTTTCCAATACATTCTTGAACTTGTCATAGAAAGCCCGGACTTTCAGGTAGGCGCTATCACCAAAAGTAGTGCGTGAAATGAAATACAGGCTCTCCTTATCCCATTTGGGCCAGTCCCAGTAATTTGCAGTGCGGCCACTGTCGCTGCCAGCGTATACAGGACTGCCTTTCGTGCCTTGCTGGTTGATGTAGTTCAAACTGTATTCATTGCCTTCGCTCGGGGTCAGGCCGATTTTCAGGTTGATTTTTCCGTCCCTGTTATAAGCGCGCTCCCTGTCTCCGCCGTTCTCATACGCATTGGGCTTGTAATCGCTGGACATACGGGAGCGCTCATTGTCTACGTATGAGGTATTGGCTTGCCAGTACCATGTTTCGTAATTACCACCCATGTTGACATCGGTAGCATATCCATTGAATTTAAGGTTGCGGTCAGTCTTGATACCTGCAGTGATGCTGCCTTCAAACTCTTTTGTTGGCTTGCGGCTGACTAGGTTGATCGCACCGCCTAATGTGTTGGGGCCGTACAGAACGGAACTGAACCCCTTGGACAATTGGATCTTGGATAGATCGAAAGTATTGAAACGGCCCAGATCGACGTAGCCATCGTAGGTGACGTAAACCGGAATGCCGTCTACGAACACAGGCACCTGGCGTAAATCAAACCCACGCAATTGCACCAGTTGTTCATTGCGTTGGCCGCCTTGGGTCATGCTGACGCCAGGCAAAGTGTTGAGCGCCGTGCCCACTGTTTCGCGGTTGAACAGGCGCATATCCTCTTGCGTAATGGTGTCGTCAGAGAGCCTGATATCTTCTGGCTGCTTGGTAGTGGTGACATTGATTTCACCCAAGGTAAAAGGCGCAACTTCCGCCAAAGCGACTTGAGTATTGGCTGCCAGCGCGGCAATCACTGCCAGCTTGAGCGGTTTTAGGTAATTGGACATTGATCTCCCCGATGCTAAGTAGTTGAAACAAAGGCGGGATTAAATATTAATTCAATATATTTGTAAATATATAACGAATATTATTTTGATGAATCTGGAAGATGCATATGCATAGATGACAGGGTTCGGGGAGAAGCCCTGGCGGGAAACCTTGCGCAGCTTGAATTAATCAATTGTTCTGGTAGGCTTGCCTGAAACTTTTAATAGGTATTGCCGTGTCACCGCTATCAGAAATCCGCAAGTATCTTGAGTCCGCTGCGCAGAGTTCCCTGGACGATATCTATGCGATCGATGCGCATAGCCTGCAGTTGGTGGGGGTGCTGGTGGATGGCGCGGAAGCGCAGATTGCCGATCACCCCTTGGACGATTTGCTGCAGGCATTGGGTGAGGCGGAGGTCAGGGAGCTTCTGGATGCGGTGCCGATGGAGCTGGCGATGGTGGATATCAGCCATGAGTTGCATACCATCAACCGATATTTTGGCGAGTTCCGCTTGCTCATGGTGGGACGTGGCAGCGGGCGGGTGCTGTTGGTGATGCGCGACAGCCAGGCTTTCAGCCGGCATATCCTGCACGTGCTGAACGAGGGCGCCAATTTGAGTTCCCTGATTTCGAACGCTCCCGGGGTGGTATACCAGGCGCATATGAGCAAGGATGGCGTCACAGGGTTTCTTTATCTCAGTGATGCTTGCAAGCCATTGCTGGGTGAAGATGCCGAGGTGTTGATTGCCGATCCCGGTATTTTTCTCTCGCTGATCGACGAGGAAGACCGGGGGGTATATGAGAAGAATGTCAGCCAATCCGCCCATAATCTGAGCGTGTTGAACTGGACCGGACGCTTCTGGATGAAGGCATGGCAAGATACCAAGTGGATCAATTTGCGGGCCAGCCCGCGCAAGATGCCTGACGGTACCGTCATGTGGGAGGGCATCATGACGAATATCACGCAGAGCCGGCGCGAGCAGCAGGCGATACGGCAATCGCATGAAAAACTTGCCAGGCTTTCGGCGCAGCTGGCCCAGATCAAGGAGAAGGAGCGTTTGAGAATCGCCCAGGAGGTGCATGACGACCTGGGCGGCAATTTGACGGCCATCCGGCTTGGCCTCTCTTCCATTATCAAGCGGCTGGGGCCCGAGCAGGAAGCCTTGCTTGCCAAGGCCAAGCAACTTGAGGCTATCGTCGACGATACATTTGAAGCCGCGCACCGGATTGCGAGCGACTTGCGGCCTAATGTCCTTGAATTGGGCATCGTGGCTGCCCTGGAGTGGCAGGCTGCCCAGTTCGTGGACAAAATCGGCATACCATGCGAGTTTGTTTGCAATCATGCGGAAGTCGATGTTTCCACCGACCATGCGATCACCTTGTTCCGGATTTGCCAGGAGGCCATGTCCAACATCGCCAAATATGCGAAAGCCAATCATGTCGAGGTGACGCTGGAAGCTTCTCCTGAGGAAATCGTGATGCAGGTCATCGATGACGGCGTGGGCATTGCCCCGGTGGACAGGCTGAAAGCCAATGCATTCGGCATTAGCGGCATGGCGGAACGGGCCGTGGCTCTAGCTGGACAATGCAAGGTGCAAGCCGGCAAGCAAGGGGGTACAATAGTCACTGTTACTTTGCCGTTGCAACCCGTGAATATCGAGGCTGCCGGTTGAATAATAAAAATTAATTTTAATCATTGCGTCGCCGATGCCATCCACTTCTACCATCAAAGTCATTATTGCTGATGATCACGCGATCCTGCGTGAGGGCTTGAAGCAGATTCTTGCTGAAACCGAGGATATAGAAGTGGTCGCCGATGCGAAGAACGCGGCTGAAGCCATCAAGCTTGCAGGTACCAAGGGCGTGGACGTGCTGGTGCTGGATATCTCGCTGCCCGATCGAAGCGGTATCGAGGCATGCAACATCATCAAGAAGGAATATTCCCGCGTGGCCGTCCTGATGCTGTCCATGCACCGGGAGGATGCCTATGCGATCCGGGCCCTGCGCGCAGGCGCTGCCGGGTACTTGAGCAAGCAAAGCGCATCCGACCAGCTGGTGACGGCAATACGCACCGTTGCCAAGGGCAAGAAATACATCAGCGCGGAAGTGGCATTGGCCTTGGCCGACCAAGTGGATGGCGGCCTGGATAAACCTATCCACGATACGCTCTCCAACCGTGAGTTCCAGACGCTGACCATGATCGCGTCGGGTTTGTCCGTGAGCGAAATTGCCGACAATCTTTCGCTTTCCGTCAAAACCGTCAGCATGTACCGGGCACGGCTGCTGGAAAAGCTGAACCTGCGCCATAACGCAGAGCTCACGCACTACGCGATCAAAAATAACCTGATCGATTGATTGAGTAGCTGAAAAACTTTCCCGGCGTCGTTGTCCTGTCTTGTCGTACTTACTGTACTGTCTGCGGCAGAGCGCCTAGCCAGGATCGCTTCGCTGAGTTTTGCTGGCTGCTCCTAGTTTCAAGCGCAGATCTGGCGCTTTTTACCCCGCCTGTTATCCCAATTGCCTTGTCTTGCCGCCCGGTAAGATGTCGTCATGGCTCAAGTATCAGTTTTTTTATTCAGGCAAGTGTTCGTTATTAAGTGCCTGAAAACTTTAGGGTTGAAAATAAAATTTTTTTATATTTTTATTTAACTAGCTGAATTTAATATATTTTTTATTTGATGGACATTGCAGGAAAGAGAGGGCTCTAAAGATTTTTTTAATCAATCCGACATCAGGGGCATGGCATTGCAATCAGATGCTGCTCGAGAGAAAAACAAGTGCAGTAAAGCTCCTAAATTTTCTCCTGAAGCGACCGATAACAGTCTTAACAGTGATGTGATTCAAGGCTGTAAAGCGATACCAAACGCAACAAAGTGTTTGATGGAAATTAACTAAATCGAAGGAGAACCAACATGGCTGCAGTTATCAACACCAACCTGGCTTCGCTGAATGCGCAACGTAACTTGACGACTTCGCAATCCAGTCTGAATTCATCCCTGCAACGCTTGTCTTCCGGCCTGCGCGTCAACAGCGCCAAGGACGACGCTGCCGGCCTTTCCATTGCAACTCGTATGGATGCGCAAGTACGCGGCCAGACAGTGGCAATTCGTAACGCCAACGATGCGATTTCGCTGGCGCAAACTGCTGAAGGCGCACTCGGCAAGATTACCGATGCCTTGCAGCGTATGCGTGAACTGGCTGTGCAGTCCGCCAATGCGACCAACGAGTCCGGCGACCGCGACAACCTGCAAGCTGAATTTAAGCAATTGCAAGATGAAATCACCCGCCTGACTGACGGTACCAAGTTCAATAACAAGGCGTTATTTGCTGGTACTGCTGGTTCATTGACATTCCAGGTAGGTGCCGGTACAGATAGTCAAGATACCATCACTGTAGACGAGATTAATTTGACTTCCGGTAGTTCTAATGCTGCTGGTGTGGCTACTGCGGCTGCAACCGGTATTGCAATCAGTGGTTCGGCCGCTGACAACGCTACTGCGGCAATTACTGCAATTGATACGGCTCTGGATCAGGTCAATACCAGCCGCGCCACCTTGGGTGCCGTGCAAAACCGCTTCGAGTCCGTGATCAGCAGCTTGCAAGTGTCGGTCGAGAACCAATCTGCTGCCAAGTCCCGTATCCTCGATGCTGACTTCGCTGCGGAAACGGCCAACCTGACCCGGGCGCAAATTCTGCAACAGGCGGGTACTGCGATGCTGGCACAAGCCAACTCTGTCCCTAACAATGTGCTGACCCTGTTACGTGGCTAAGCAGGTGGCAGGTTAGTATGAAAGTCCCGCAGTCTTCTTGAATAAGGAAGCTGCGGGTTTTGCTTGAGGAACTCAACATGGCGATCACGAATATAGAAGCATACAGTCAGGCAGGTAGCCTGGCTTCTACAGTACGCAATGCGGGGCCTGCCGTATCCTTGCCGGGTGCTGGATCAAAAGAAGCGGAGCAACAGGCGTCTGTGGCAAGTGATGCCGATGTCCAGTCCGCGGTGGAACAGATCAACGAGTTTATCTCGCCTATCATGCAGTCGATCCAGTTTTCCACAGATGCCGATTCTGGCCGGGTAGTGGTCAAGGTGGTGGATTCCGAGACGCAAAAAGTATTGCGGCAAATCCCGAATGAAGAAGTATTGGCGATTTCAAAAACTCTGGACAAGCTCCAAGGGTTGATCATCAGGCAGACGGCCTGACTTTTAATTTCAAGTATTCAGGGAAGCGAGGTATTGTCATGGCAAGCACTAGCGGGATTTCTGCCAGTACCAATTTTGATATCGATTCGATCGTCAGCAGCTTGATGGCGGTCGAGCAAAAGCCTTTGACATTGCTGAGCCAGCAGAAGACTTCCTACCAATCAAAGATATCTGCCTATGCGACCTTGCAAAGCTCGCTTTCCAGTTTCCAGACGGCGTTAGCCAACCTTTCCACCAGCAGCAAGTTCAATGTGCAGTCTGCCACTTCGGGCGACAGCGCGGTGTTTACCGCAACCTCCAGCGGCAGTGCAACCGTCAGCAATTATGCGATCAAGGTCGGCCAGCTAGCGCAATCCCATAAAGTTGCCACTTCGAATTTTTCCAACACCAGTGCCGCCGTCGGCACGGGCACGATCACGATCGCCCTGGGCACATACGACGAGGCAACCAACACCTTTACCGCCAATCCGGACAAGGCGGCAAAGAGTGTGACCATCTCCGCTTCCAACAACAGCCTGGCGGGCATCCGGGATGCCATCAATGCGGGCGACATGGGAGTGACGGCGACCATTGTCAACGACGGCCAGAGCGGCGGTGGCCGCCTGGTATTGACTTCAAAGGAGTCCGGCGAGGTCAACAGCATCAAGGTGAGTATTGCCGATGCCGATGGCGACAATACGGACGGCGACGGGCTGTCCCGCCTTGCTTACGATCCCGCGGCCGCTTCCGGTACCGGCAAGAACCTGGTTGAATTGCAGGAGGCACGCAACGCCAAGCTCAATATCGACGGCATCGATGTCGAAAGCGCCAGCAATGTCGTGACCGGCGTCTTGAGCGGCATTACGCTGAATTTATTCAAGGCCAGCCCCGATACGGCCGTTTCCTTGAGCGTGACCAAGAACGTGACCGCGATCAAGGACTCGGTCACCGCCTTTGTCAATGCGTTCAATGCAGTGAATACCACGCTGCGCAATCTGACCAAGTTCGACGACAGCACGACGACGGCCGCCGATAGAAAAAACGGCGCATTGCTCGGGGACGCGACAGCGCGCTCGATTTCCTCCCAGATCAAGATGGCGCTCACCAAGTCCGTGGGCGGTACGGATAACTTCAGTTCGCTCAGCCAGATCGGCGTCGCGATACAGCGCGATGGCTCCTTGGCCCTGGATTCCAGCAAGCTGGAAAAAGCCATCGAAACCAACCTGGACGACGTCGCCAAGCTGTTCGCCGCCGTGGGGAGCGCGTCGGATGTCGAGACACGGTTCGTGACCCAGGGAAGCAAGACCCAGCCTGGCAATTACGCTATCAACATCACCCAGGCCGCCACACGCGGCGCATTGACCGGAAGTGCCGCGCCTGACCTGAATATCGTCGCCGGCGTGAACGACACGCTGGCGGTCAAAATCAACGGTTCAAGCTACAACCTCACGCTTGCCGCCGGCAGCTATGCATCGGTGGACGAGCTTGCTCAGCAGCTGCGGACGCAGCTTGCCAATGCCAAGTCCTCTGCTGAGGTGGCTGTCGAAGGCGGGATGCTGAAAATTATTTCACCGGAATACGGCACCGGCTCAACTGTGGAAATCACCGGCGGCACGGCGGCAAGCAGCCTGTTTGGCAGCGATCCGGTCTCCGTCGAGGGGTTGGATGTCGCCGGCACCATCAATGGGGCTGAGGCAACGGGCAAGGGGCAAGTATTGACGAGCACTGCCGTCGGCAATCCGGCAGAGGGCCTGGTGGTCTCGGTACGCGGCACGGCAACAGGTGACAGGGGCAGTATTTCCTTGAGCCTGGGCTATGCCGCGCAACTGAACGAGCTGGTAAAAGGATTCGTCAGCGATACCGGCCTGCTGGCCAGCAGGACCGACGGCCTGCAGGACTCCATCAAGCGCGTGACCAAGCAGGAAGAGGCGATACAGGTCAGGCTGACGGCAGTGGAGGCGCGCTACCGCGCCCAGTTTGTCGCGCTGGACGTGCTGATGACCCAGATGCAGACCACCCAGTCCTATCTCACCCAGCAACTAGCAGCGATTAGTGCTAACAGTTAATTAAGGAGCTTTCATGTTCGGGTTCAACGCAGGTGTCAATGCCTATGCAAAAGTCGGGATAGAAACTGGCGTGGTGGCTGCCAGCCCTACCCGCTTGATCGTCATGTTGTATGAAGGCGCCATTGCCGCGTGCAACCTTGCCATCAAACATATCCGCGAGCAGGATTATGCGAGCAAGAGCGCCGACCTGACCAAGGCTATTTCGATCATAGAAAACGGCTTGCGTGCCAGCCTGGACAGCAAGGCGGGCGGAGAGATCGCCAACAGTCTGGATTCCTTGTACGCCTACATGAGCAAGCGCCTGTATCTCGCCAATAGCCAAAGCGATATTGCGGCAGTGGAAGAGGTGGTAAGATTGCTCAACGAGCTGAACGAGGCTTGGTCTGCCCTGGCGGGCCAATCGCCGGATGCGGCGCCGCGTCAGGACATTCAACAACAAAACCAGCACCAGTTGGAAAAGGCATATTCATGAGCACTCAGCAAACCTTGTCTTTATATGCGGCCGTGGCGGACATTACCGACCAAATGCTGGCGGCCGCCAAGCAGCATGACTGGGAGAAGCTGGCTGTGCTCGAGGCCGAGTGCGCCGCACGTATCAAGCGTGCCGACGAGGATACATGCGACGAGCCACTGCGCGAGCCTGAGCAGAAAATCAAGTTTTCCCATCTCAAGCGCATCCTGGATTCCGACCGTGAAATCCGCAACATCATCGACCCGTGGATGGTGCGTCTTTCCGATATCCTCACCAACAACGCCGCCAACCGGCAGATGTTCGATACCTACAAGCAGTTGATACGGCCCGGCAGATGATTATCAAGCAATCGCCCGACCCTGCCGCCGCTGTCGCCCCGCTTGCCAGGGTCGCGCCGGCGCAGGCAGTCGAGGAGATTGCCAGCAATGTCCAGGACCTTAATTTCCGCATTGCCCAGCTGACCAAGGGTCAGAATTACTTCGGCCAAGTGATGAGCCGCCTGCAACCAGGCGTCTTCCAGGTCAACGTGCAAGGCAACACCTTCAAGATGGAGCTTGGCCAGCAGGCTGCCGTGGGCCAGCAGATGCTGCTGCGCTTCGTTGGCGACAGTCCCGTTCCCACTTTCCGCTTGCTGGGCCAGCAGGCAGGGCAGCTCGAAACCGCAAAACTGTCAGGCACCTTGCTCTCCGCAATGCCGTTGGCGACGCCAGCCGCCGATCACGGCGTGTCGGCCGCGCTCAGCAATGGGGCGCGTATCCTGAGCCAGCAGTTGGCGCAGGCGGCCAGCGGCGAAACTTCCAAGACCTTGACCAGCCAGCAAGTCCTGACCCATGCGCCGCAAAACCCGCGCGTGATGGCGCAGGACATGCAAAGGGCATTGGCCACCTCCGGCCTGTTCTACGAATCACACCTTGAAAAATTCACCGCGGGCAAGCTGCCCTTGGCTCAACTGTTGCAAGAACCGCAGAACCAGCCGCATGCGGCCGCCGAATCGATGATCAACAAGCAGATCGCCGTGCTGGAGAACCAACGCATTCATTGGCAGGGAGAAGTCTGGTCCGGACAAAAAATGGATTGGCAGGTGCAGCTGCATGAAGCGACGGTCAACCCCGACGAGCATGGCGAGAACGCTGATCCCGAGGATAGGCCGGTATCAAGCAATGTACGGCTGGAGCTGCCGAGCCTGGGGGCCATCGCTGCGAACATCACCTTGCATGCAGGGCGCTTGCGCGTGCGTATCGCCGCGGCGGACCAGGCCTCCATCAAGCGCCTGCAGGCCGAGCTGCCGGCACTGGCCACAGCATTGACCAGTCGCGGGCAAGCATTGGATGCCTTGACGGTGGTGCGCGATGAATGATCCCGTATTGCAACAGCAGGCGATCGCGCTTGCTTACGAGTCCGGCGACTTCGCGCCGCGCGTGGTCGCCAAGGGCAAGGGCATCATTGCCGAGCAGATCATTGCCAAGGCCAAGGAACATGACGTATTCGTCCATGAATCCAGGGAGCTGCTGGCGTTGCTGATGCAGGTCGACCTGGATGACCATATCCCGCCAGCCTTGTATCAGGCGATTGCTGAGATACTGGCCTGGCTGTATCGCCTGGAGCATGGCGAGGATGCACCGCCGCCCAAGCCCTTGATTCCATCTGAAATCAGCTAATTGGCTGCATTAGCTGGTATGAAGTGAGGCATTGAACAGGCGCTTACACCTGCATGTTCATGATGTCCTGATAAGCGGATACCAGCCGGTTGCGTACCTGAATGGTGGCTTGCAGCGAGATATTGGCTTTTTGCCCGGCAATCATGACGTCAGACAAGCTGACCCTGTCATCGCCCATCGCAAAGCTTTTGCCTAAATCCTCCGCCTTTACTTGTGCCTGGTTGACCTGGTTGATCGAGGATTTCAGCACCTCCGCAAAGTCAACGCGGTTGGTCGCTTGCGGCTTCTGGGCAATGCCGCTACCGGTAACGCCCTGTACCGACGCCTCAGTACTCGGTTTTTGAGCAGCCGCCTTGAGCTGCGCCAGCATGGCTTCTATCCTGCCCGAGTCTATCGCTGAAGTTTTCATGGAGTTCTCCTGGTCGCTACGGTCCTTGCGGACTTATTTCAACATGGCAGCAGCTTATCACTCGCCAACATGCTTCTTTGATGGGAATAGGGTGGTAAAACCTGGCTTATTTTCCTGATTAAATTTGCAAGCCACTCGTGATAATGGCAACGCAGTGATAAGAGCCGCTCACAAACTCAGCGAAGCGATTTCTGGCTAGGCGCTCTGCCGCAGACAGTACAAACAAACTGGTACGGCAAGGCAGAGTAACAACGCCAGAAGAGGTTTGTGAGCGGCTCTAAGAACCAGTTATCTTGCCATCTCATGGGAGAAGTAATATGGCAGCAGCCAATGAAGCGGCCCTGGCCGCGGACACCACGACCGAAGCACCAGCACCTGGCTCGTTCAACTTCAAGTCGCTCTTGGAGAACAAGCTGCTGCTGGCCTTGGGCGCTGCTGCCGTGATCGCATTGATGGTGGTGTTCTGGCTCTGGAGCCAGAAGCCGGAATACCGCGTGTTGTTCTCCAGCTATTCCGACAAGGACGGCGGCGCGATTGTCGCGGCGCTGGAGCAGATGAACGTGCCGTACAAGATCGCCGAAGGCGGCAGCGCTATTCTGGTGCCTGCGAACAATGTGCATGACATCAGGCTCAAATTGGCTTCGCAAGGCCTGCCCAAGGGCGGCAATATCGGCTTTGAATTGCTGGAGAACCAGAAGTTCGGCGTTTCCCAGTTTGTCGAGCAAGTGAATTTCCAGCGCGGCCTAGAAGGCGAGCTTGAGCGCACCATCCAGTCGATCGGCGCGGTACAGGCGGCACGCATTCACCTGGCCATGCCGAAACCTACCGTATTCACGCGCGACCAGCAGAAGCCCACGGCTTCCGTCATGCTGAACCTGCATCCCGGCCGCGCCCTGGACCAGCGCCAGGTAAGCGCTATCGTGCACCTGGTGGCCAGCAGCGTTCCCGAGCTGCCGACCTCCAACGTGACCGTGGTCGACCAGAATGGCAACCTGCTCTCGGACAACGGCAAGGATGCCGGCGCAAATAACCAGCTTGACCCTACCCAGTTGAAGTACGTGGATGAGCTGCAGCAAAACATTGTGCGCCGCGTCGAGTCCATTATTGCTCCGTTGGTCGGCGCCAAGAACGTGCATGCGGAAGCCAGCGCCGAAGTGGATTTTTCCGTGGTGGAGCAGGCTGCCGAAATCTACAAGCCTAACCAGACCCCAGACAGTGCAGCCATCCGCAGCAGCCAGAGCAATGAGGCGCAAACATTACCAGGCCAAGGGGTCGGCGGCGTGCCCGGCGCGTTGACCAACCAGCCGCCCGCACCCGCCACCGCGCCGATTGTCGCTCCCGGCAACGAGCCCACCACCACGACCAATGCCAATGTGGTGACGACCACGACGACCACGCCGCCTGGTACGACGGTGACCACCCCGATCATGAACTCGGAGCGCAACACCACGACCAATTATGAAGTAGACAAGACCGTCCGCTACCAGCAGCAGCCCATGGGCGGCATCAAGCGCCTGACCGTGGCGGTGGTGGTGAACCATAAGTCGGTCGTGGATGCGCAAGGCAAAGTGACCACGCGGCCGCTGACCGACGACGAGAAGACCCAGATCAGCGACCTTGCCAAGCAGGCCATGGGCTTCAATCAAGAGCGCGGCGACTCGCTGAGCGTGGTCAACAGCTCCTTCATGCCGGATATTGCCGAGGTGTTCCCTGAAGTACCATTGTGGAAGGATCCGGAAAATATCGACATGGCCAAGGAGTGGCTGAAGAACGGCCTGGTGCTGCTGGTGCTATACATGCTGTACCGCCGCTTCCTGCGTCCTTTGCTGCGCAAGCTTTCGCCCGAAGAGGAAAAGAAGGATGAGCTTGCCAAACTGGATGAAGAGGATCAGGATGCAATCGTCAGCCTATCCGACGGCGAAGGCGGCATAACGGGCGCGGGCTTCGAAGAAGGGGAAGCTAGAAGCCCGGCGGAACGGACCTATAAGAAGAACCTGGAAACTGCGCGGAAGCTCGCAAAGGAAAACCCCAAGGTAGTAGCCAGCATTGTGACGAACTGGGTGAACGGCAATGAGTGATAATGGCGTAGTCAAGAGCGCGGTATTGATGCTCGCCCTGGGTGAGGACGAGGCCGCCGAGGTGATGAAGTACCTCGGGCCGCGCGAAGTGCAGAAGCTGGGCACCGCCATGGCGTCGATGAAGTCTATCGGGCACGACCAGGTGGAGGCGGTGTTGACCTCTTTCATGGACGAGGCGGAAAAGAATACGGCGATCGGCCTGGATTCCGACGAATACATTCGCTCGGTGCTCACCAAGGCGTTGGGGGATGACAAAGCTTCGGGCCTGTTGAACCGCATCCTGCAGACGCGCGACTCCAGCGGCATCGAAAGCCTGAAATGGATGGATGCGCAGACGGTGGCCGAGTTCATCAAGAACGAGCACCCGCAGATCATTGCCACTATCCTGGTGCATCTGGAACCGGACCAGGCTGCGGAAATCCTCGGCTATTTCACCGAGCGCCTGCGTCAGGACGCCATGCTGCGGATCGCGACCCTTGACGGCATCAAGCCGACGGCGCTGCGCGAGCTGAACGATGTGCTGACCAAGCTGCTGAGCGGCAACGAAAGCATCAAGAAGCAGCAGATCGGCGGCGTGAAGGCAGCAGCCGAAATCATGAACTACATGAATAGTGAAAATGAAACCAGCCTGATGGACGGGTTCAAGAGTTACGATGGCGAAATGGCGCAGCGCATCATGGACGAAATGTTCGTGTTCGACAACATCATCGATATTGACGACAAGGGCATCCAGATCATGCTGCGCGAGGTGCAGTCCGAAACATTGATCGTGGCGTTGAAGGGCACGACCGACGAGTTGCGGGACAAGATATTCCGCAATATGTCCAGCCGTGCCGCTGAAATGATGAAGGAAGACCTGGAAAGCAAGGGCCCGGTCAGGCTGTCCGAGGTGGAAACCCAACAGAAACAGATCCTGCAGATAGTCCGCAGGCTGGCCGACGAAGGCCAGATCGTCCTGGGCGGCAAGGGTGAGGATGCTTATGTCTAACGTGGTGATTCCCAAAGAGAAGCAGACGGCGTATCAGCGCTGGGAGATGGCTTCTTTTGCCGAAGAGCCAGCGGAGAAAACAATCGCTGCAGCGCCTGTGGCGGCACAAGTTGTCCAGGAAAACGAGGAAGAGAAGAACGCGCGCCTGGAGGCCGAGCTGGAGCAGGCAAGGCGCGAAGGCTACAAGATCGGCTTGCAGCAGGGCTTCGATACCGGTATTGCCGATGCCGCAGCGCAGGTGCAGCAGGACCGCGAGCGTCTGCTGACCGTGCTCGGCAGCATGGAGGAAGCGCTCAAGACGGCGGATGAGGCGATTTCGGAACAACTGCTTGCCTTGGCGCTGGATATCGCCAAGGCGATGGTCAAGGACAGGTTGAGGGTGGACCCTACCGTGATTTTGCCTATTGTGCAGGAATCTATCCATTACTTGCCTACAGTGCAGAAGCCGGCAAGGCTGATTGTGCACCCGGACGATGCGCTGGTCGTGAAAAAATACCTGCAAGAGGATATGGCCGACAGCAACTGGCATATCCATGAAGACAGCAGCCTGGAGCGCGGCGGCTGCATGGTGGAAACGGGCGACAACCAGATCGATGCCAGCAACGGCACGCGTTGGAAGCGCATCTGCGACGCTCTTGCGCAACATAACAACTGGGTAGAGCCGAATGAGTAGCGCGCTGGCCCATCAGCAAGGCTGGAAGGAGTATCTCAATGATTGCAGCGAGATACTGGAGATCGTCGAGTCGTTGGAAGTCTCCGGCCGCATCACCAAGTTGACGGGCCTTGTGATGGAGGCGGTCGGCATCAAGCTGCCGATCGGCAGCGCATGCTACGTGCCCCTTGCGGAAGGCCGCCGTGTCGAGGCCGAGGTTGTCGGCTTCGATGGCGGACGCATGTTGCTGATGCCGCAGAGCGGCGTCGAGGGCGTGACCCCGGGCGCCAAGGTCTTTGCACTGGAAGTGGCGGAGGCATTGCCCAAGCCCAACCAGGCCAAGCACCCGCGCCGCCGCGCGATTGACCGAGCACGGCATCTGCCGGTAGGCGAGGCCTTGCTCGGCCGCGTTGTCGACGCTGCGGGACGCCCCTTGGACGAATTGGGGCCGCTCAACAGTGAAAACAGCGTACCGCTCAACACACGCCCCCTCAATCCCTTGTCGCGTGCGCCGATCGAGGACGTGCTGGATGTCGGCGTGCGCGCGATCAACAGCATGCTGACCGTGGGCCGGGGCCAACGCATGGGTTTGTTCGCCGGTTCAGGTGTGGGCAAGAGCGTACTGCTCGGCATGATGGCGCGCTATACCACGGCGGAAGTCATTGTCGTCGGCTTGATCGGCGAACGTGGCCGCGAGGTGAAGGAGTTCATTGAGCAGATTCTTGGCGCTGAAGGGTTGGCACGTTCCGTCGTGGTGGCCGCACCCGCGGATGTACCGGCGCTCATGAGATTGCAGGGCGCGAGTTACGCCACGGCGATTGCCGAATATTTCCGCAACCAGGGCAAAGACGTATTGCTGATCATGGATTCCCTGACGCGCTATGCGATGGCGCAACGCGAGATCGCCCTGGCGATCGGCGAGCCGCCTGCAACCAAGGGTTATCCGCCTTCGGTATTTGCCAAGCTGCCTGCGTTGGTGGAGCGTGCGGGCAACGGCAGGCCGGGAGAGGGCTCGATCACGGCGTTTTATACCGTGCTGACCGAGGGCGACGACCAGCAGGACCCGATTGCCGATTCCGCGCGCGCGATCCTCGATGGACATATTGTATTGAGCCGCAGCCTGGCCGAGAGCGGACATTATCCTGCCATCGATATAGAGCAGTCGATCAGCCGCGCGATGCATAACATCACCTCGCCTGAACACCAGAAAAACGCACGCAAGCTCAAGCAGCTCAATTCCCGCTACACCCGCAACCAGGACCTGATCAATGTCGGCGCCTATGAAAGCGGGAGCGACCCGGTACTGGACGAGGCCATCATGCGGCATGAGGCGATCGAGGCGTTTCTGCAGCAGGACATCAAGGAGTCCGCAAGCTGGACCGATAGCGTCGATGCGTTGGCCGGCCTGGTCGGAACAGCGGGAGTGCATTAATGAACAAGCCAGAGGGGAAACGGCATGTCTAGCCAGAAAAAGGTGGTATTGAATACGTTGCAGGGGTTGGCGGAGAAGGATGTGGATGTTGCCACAGACCGCCTGGGCGAAGCCAACCGGCAATTGGCCGAGGCGGAAAAAAGCTTGAACCTGCTGATGCAATACCGTGCCGATTATGTCAGCCAGCGCGACCATGCCATGGCGAACGGCATGACGGCGGAAATCTACCAGAACTACCAGAGCTTTCTCGGCAAGCTGTCGCAAGCCATTGTCAGCCAGACCGAGAATGTCGAGCGCTTGCGCCAGGTGCATCACCTGCGCAAGCAGGAGTGGCAGGAGTGCCAGAAGAAGAAAATGTCCTACGACGTGCTGATCGACCGTGCCGACAAGCGTGCAAACGC
This sequence comes from Methylobacillus pratensis, assembly GCF_054072455.1. Lineage (NCBI taxonomy): Bacteria > Pseudomonadati > Pseudomonadota > Betaproteobacteria > Nitrosomonadales > Methylophilaceae > Methylobacillus > Methylobacillus pratensis. The sequence continues at coordinate 143,174 of NZ_JBSUSR010000004.1, read as the reverse complement.
GATTGAGCTCAAGCGGGACCAGAAAATGATGGATGAACACGCAACGCGTGTGAGCCGCAACCAGACAAGGCAATAAGCAGGAGCTTGACCATGCAGAATATTCCCGTGCCCAACCAGGCGGCGATTCTCAACAATAGCGCGGCCAGCGCTGCCGCCGCCAAGTCGGCAAAGCAGGCGAATGCCGCCAATGACGGCCCGGCGTTCAAGGAGGTGCTTGCCAAGCAGGTGCAAAACGAAACCAGGCAGGCAGCAAGCACGGAGCAAGCATTGCTGCGCCAGCGCCTGCAGTTGCAGCTCAGACTGGGGAACGAAGGGCAGCAAGCCGTGAACCTTGAAAATCCCGAACTGCTTGCGCCCGAACTCATTGCTGGACAAAACCTTGCACCCGAAGAGGTGGTATCCGCCGTCACTGAGGAAGAAGCATTGCAGGGTAAAGATGCGACGGTATTAGTTAACGCGGAAGAAGCGCCTATGCCCACTGACGCTCAGCCGGTGCTGGCCGCGGTCACCCCCGACGTGCAACGCCGGCCTGCCATGGAAGTTGCCGAAGAACCCAATGCACTGGATCTGAAGCGTGAACCCGTGGAGTGGCTTGGCAAGGGCAAGATGGATGATATCGAGCCCGAATGGGACAAGGCTGCCATGCAGGCAACGACAGCATCGACAGCCAAGGCGGCGGCCGGTAACGAACAATCCGCACCGTTTGCTGATGCCTTGGAACAGGTGCAGCAGGCACAGCCCGGCGTGACGGCACCCTTGCCCCAGGCGCAGCAAGCACAGCAGGCGGCTGCGACGATGGATGTGCGCAGCAACCAGGTGCCTACGCCTTTTGGACAGCCTGGCTGGAACCAGGCCATCGGGCAAAAAGTGGTATGGATGGCGGCCGGCGGCGAGCAGACAGCTTCCCTGACGTTGAATCCGCCGGATCTCGGGCCGTTGCAGGTGGTGATCCACGTGCACAACAACCAGGCAGATACCACCTTTCTCTCGGACCAGGCGGATGTGCGCCGGGCACTGGAGGACGGCATGGACAACCTGCGCCAGATGATGAGCGAATCCGGGTTGCAGCTGGGGCAGGCCAATGTGAGGTCCGGGCAACAGGAAGCCCAGCAACAGGCAGCCAGCATGGCCCGCGGCAATGCCGCTAGCCAGGGCGATGAAACCAGCCAGGTATTGACCAAGGCCGCGACGGTGATGGGCTTGGTGGATACTTTTGCATAAGAATATCTAACAAAACTCTCCTGGCGTCGTTGCGCTGCCTTGCCTGCTTGTACCGTCTGTGGCAGAGCGCCTAGCCAGGATCGCTGAGTTTTATGAGCCGCGTTCTAAGCGAGCACCGCCGACAATACGCTTCCGGCCTCGCTGTGCTGCCTATGGCAACGCCCGGAAGCGGTTTTAGCTTTACCAACTGTCCTAGAAGACAACCCCTTAGCCGTCATCCTGGCGTCTATCCATGGATTTGGCGCGATTTCCTCCTTCTATTTCCCGCATGCTATTCTGGCAATTCTTTCATAATATTTCCTAACGGATAGTAAACGGCGAAGGATTGCAGATGGCGCAACAGGCGGCAAAACAAGAGGCGGCGAAAGAGGCTCCGCCAAAAAAATCAAAAAAAGGCCTGATCCTGGCATTGGTCGGGGGCTTTCTGATCCTGGCGCTCGGCGCAGGCGGCGCCTACTGGTATTTCAGCCAGCAACAGTCCGGCAACCACCAGGATAAGCCCAAGGAGGAAAAGGTGGTGACGAAGGAGCCGGTGTTCGTAACGCTGGATACATTCACCGTCAACCTGCAGCCTGACCCCGACGACCAATACCTGCAAGTCGACTTGACGGTGCAGGTGGGCGACCAGGCGCAGGCGGACATCATCAAGATGCACATGCCCAGCGTGCGCAACCGTATCCTGATCCTGTTGAGCAGCAAGAAATCTTCTGAGCTGCTGAACATTGAGGGCAAGAAGGCCCTGACCAACGAAATCATCACCCAGCTTTCGCAGCCGTTTTCACCGGGGGGCAAGCCGCAGGTGGTGAATGATGTGTTCTTTACTTCATTCGTGATCCAGTAATCATCATCAGCACAGACGACCATGGCGGATAATTTTCTCTCCCAGGAAGAAGTCGACGCCCTGCTCAGGGGGGTAACCAACGAGCAGGAAGATGACACGCCTGCCGTTGACCCGGCCGGCGTGCGCAACTACAACCTGGCGACCCAGGAGCGCATTGTCCGCGGGCGCATGCCGACATTGGAAATCATCAATGAACGGTTTGCGCGTCTGCTGCGTATCGGCCTGTTCAATTTCCTGCGCCGCACCACGGAGGTGTCGGTAGGCCCGGTCAAGATTTCCAAGTACAGCGAGTTCATCCGCAACCTGGTGGTGCCGACCAACCTCAACCTGGTGCAGATGAAGCCGTTGCGCGGCACGGCGCTGATGGTGTTCGACCCGACGCTGGTGTTCCTGATCGTGGATAACCTGTTCGGCGGCGACGGGCGCTTCCATACGCGCGTCGAGGGCCGGGACTTCACGCAGACCGAACAGCGCATCATCCAGCGCGTGCTGGCGATCGTGTTCGAGACCTATGCCAAGTCCTGGGAGCCGGTATACAAGCTGGAATTCGAGTATATCCGTTCCGAAATGAACACCCAGTTCGCCAATATTGCCACGCCTAACGAAGTCGTGGTCTCCACCACTTTCAATATCGAGCTGGGTTCTGTCAGCGGCGAGATCCATTTCTGCTTCCCCTATTCGATGATCGAGCCGATCCGCGACGTGCTGACTTCGCCCCTGCAGGGCGAGGCGCTGGGCGTGGACAAGCGCTGGGTGCGCCTCATGACGCAGCAGATACAGAGTGCGGAGGTGATGCTCATCGCCGACTTGGCGAAAGCGGAAATGACGCTGGGGGACATCCTCAACATGAAAGTGGGCGACGTGATCCCGCTGTCGATTTCCGAAGCGGTCGAGGCCAAGGTGGACAACGTGCCGGTCATGCAATGCAAGTATGGTGTCTTCAATGGTCAATATGCATTACGCGTAGAGAAATTGCTGCGATCAAATTCCAGTGAATATGTAAAAGGAGAGGTATCCGATGGCGATTGATCCCAATGACGAGCAGTTGATGGACGACTGGGGCGCCGCCATGGCGGAGCAAAGCCAGGCGGAAGAGGCCGAGGCCTCGGTGCTGCAGGGCGGCAAGGCCGAGCAGGCGCCCGTGTTCACCGAGTTCTCCGCCAAGAACAAACTGCACGAAACCCAGAATGATATCGACTTCATCCTGGATATCCCGGTACAGCTCACCGTGGAGCTCGGCCGCACCAAGATCGCGATCAAGAACCTGCTGCAGCTTGCCCAGGGCTCGGTGGTCGAGTTGGACGGGCTGGCAGGCGAGCCGATGGACGTGCTGGTGAACGGCTGCCTGATCGCCCAGGGCGAGGTCGTCGTGGTGAATGACAAGTTTGGTATCCGGCTGACCGACATCATCACGCCCGCTGAGCGCATTCGTAAAATCAACAAGTAACAGAACCGGTTTCCATGAAGAATACAAAACGCCTGCTGGCATACAGGCTGGCCTTTTCAGCCTTGCTGCTCAGCCCGACAGTGACATGGGCGGCCGCCGAAGAGGTTTCCACCACCGGCAGCCTGTTGCGCATGGTATTGGGCCTGGCATTGGTGCTGGGCGTGATGGTCGGCATTGCCTGGCTGATGAAGCGCATGACGCCAGGGCTCAAGCAGCAATCCGTGGTGCGCATCGTCGGCGGCGTGAGCGTCGGCAGCCGCGAGCGCGTGGTGGTGGTCGAGGTTGCTGGGCGCTGGCTGGTGCTGGGAGTCGCGCCCGGGCAAGTCACCAGCCTCGCTGATCTCGAGCCGGGAGAGGAACTTCCGCTGGCGGGCCCTGCAACCAGCCAGGCGGCAACGCCGTTTTCAGCCTGGCTGAACAAATCCCTGCAAAGAAAGCCCTGAACCGCCATGCCATCACGCTATCTCCACGTTTTACTGTCGTTGGCGCTGCTTGGCCTGCCGTTGCTGGGTCACGCCGCGGAGCCCGGCGGCCTGGGCCTGATCAATAGCCAGCCGGCGGCAGGCGGGGGACAGAATTACTCGTTGAGCATCCAGACCCTGATCCTGCTCACCTCGCTGTCGTTCCTGCCCGCCGCCTTGCTTATGATGACCGGGTTCACCCGCATCATCATCGTGCTGTCATTGTTGCGCCAGGCATTGGGCACGCAGTCATCCCCGCCCAACCAGGTGCTGGTGGGACTGGCATTGTTCCTCACCTTTTTCGTCATGGGGCCGGTATTTGAGCGCATCTATACCGAGGCCTACCAGCCGTTCGACGAAGAGCGCATCAGCATGCAGGAAGCGATGGTCCGCGGTTCCATTCCGCTCAAGGAGTTCATGCTCAAGCAAACGCGCGAATCCGACCTGGCCTTGTTTTTCAAGATGTCGCGTACCGACGCCGTGGCCACCCCTGAGGAAGTGCCCCTGCGCGTGCTGGTGCCGGCCTTTGTGACCAGTGAGTTGAAAACCGCCTTCCAGATCGGCTTTGCGATCTTCATCCCGTTCCTCATCATCGATATGGTGGTGGCCAGCATCCTGATGTCGATGGGGATGATGATGGTATCGCCGGCCATTGTGGCCTTGCCGTTCAAGCTAATGCTATTCGTGCTGGTGGACGGCTGGCAGTTGCTGCTGGGTTCCCTGGCGCAGAGTTTCTATTGAGAGGGCAGAGAAATGAGCATGAGTCCCGAACAAGTCATGACCATGGGGCGCCAGGCGGCGGAAATATTGCTGATGATGGCCGGCCCGATATTGCTGGTGGTATTGGCCATCGGCTTGCTGGTGAGCATTTTCCAGGCCGCGACCCAGATCAATGAAACCACGCTGACCTTTATCCCGAAGCTGCTGGGCGTCTTTGCCACCTTGCTGATTGCCGGGCCCTGGATGCTGTCGGTGTTTACGGATTACCTGAGGACGGTATTCACGAGCATTCCCACCCTGGCGGGGTGAGTGATTCCTCATGGTGACGATCCCCAGCGAGTTCCTGCAGGTGTGGGTGGCGACCCTGATGTGGCCGCTTACGCGCATACTCGCCTTTATCGCAATCGCTCCGCTGTTCAACCACCGCGCGCTGCCGAACAATATCAAGCTGGGATTCGGCTTGGTACTGACAGTGGCGGTGATCCCCGCGATTCCCGATATCCCGCCGGTATCGGTGTTTTCCATGAACGGTTTGCTGATCCTGTTCCAGCAAGTCCTCATTGGCGCGGCAATGGGCTTCAGCCTGCGCATTATTTTCTCGGCGGTGGAGCTGGCAGGGCATGCCGCGGGGATGACCATGGGGCTCGGGTTCGCCATGTTCTACGATCCGCAGACCCAGGGGCAGAGCACCGCGATCGGGCAGTTCCTAGTGGTGCTGTCCATGCTGATCTTCCTGAGCATCAACGGCCACCTGGTCGTGATTTCCACGCTGGCCGAGAGTTTTTCCAGCTTTCCCATCACCGCGGAGCCGAATTTCGGCCTCAATCCCTATAAAATCGCCCTGTGGGGAGGCAAGATATTCAATGCCGGCCTGTTGATCTCGTTGCCCATCATCACGGCACTGCTGCTGGCGAACCTGGCGCTCGGCGTATTGACGCGGGCCGCGCCGCAACTCAACCTCTTCGGTATCGGTTTCCCGATTACAATATCGTTGGGATTCCTGTTGCTGATGCTGGCATTGCCCTACATGATGCAGCCTGTGCAGAAGCTGATGCACGAGAGCATGAGCTTCATGCAGGAGATAGCGCGTCCTGTTGCCAAGGCGCCACGGGAATAATCAAAGCGGCTCGCAGAACATTTCATCGCTTCGCGCCATCAAGTTTTGCCTTTATTGGCCGCTTTAAATAGAACGTCATCTGGAAATTTTGATTGTATGGAACAAGATCAGGCATATATCGGCCGTCAACCCATCATGAACCCGTCGCAGGAGATCGTAGCTTACGAGCTGTTCTTCCGCCATAGCGCCGAGGCGACGACCGCGGTATACGAAAACAGCCTGCAGGCCTGCAACCGCGTGCTGATGAACACCATCAACGACATGGGAACCCAATGGCTGCTGGGCGACAAGCTGGCCTTCCTCAACATCAGCGAGGAAATGCTGCACAGTGAGCTCCTGGAGCTATTGCCTCCGGCAAAGGCCGTGCTCGAGCTGGAGTCATTGGTGGCGCCGAGCAATGCAGTGCTGGAGCGCTGCCAGTTCCTGCGCCAGCGCGGCTACCGGATCGCGCTCAAGGACAAGGGCGAGTCGTTGGTGGGCTCGGCGCTGATCGATTATGCCGATTACGTCAAGATCGATATCCTCGCCTATACCATGGACGAAGTGGCGCGGCGCTTCCTGGAATACCAGATTCTCGGCGTCACGGTGGTGGCGGAGAGGGTCGAGCATCACAACCAGTATGAGGCTTGCCACCATATTGGCTTCCACCTGATCCAGGGCTTCTATTTCGCCCATACCGAGACCTTCACCGCCAAGGTGATCAATCCTGCGTTTTCCGCCGTGCTGGACCTGCTGAACATGATCAGCCGCGATGCCGACATGCCCGATATCGAGAACGGCTTCAAGCGTGATGCCGCACTGTCGTTCAAGCTGCTGCGCTATATCAACTCCGTCGGGTTCGGCTTGTCCTGCGAAATACAATCGCTGCGCCATGCGCTCACGATTATCGGCACCAAGCAGTTGTATCGCTGGCTGACCTTGCTGATGGTGACGGCAGGAGAAAACTCCGCCGCGCCGGCGCTGATGAAAACCTCGATCACGCGCGGCCGGCTGACCGAACTCCTCGGGGAGGGCTATTTCGACAAGACCGGGCGCGACAACCTGTTTGTGACCGGCGTGTTCTCCATGCTCGACCTGATGCTGGAAATGCCGATGGAAAAGGTGCTGGAAAAGATAGACCTGCCAGATGCCATCCAGGATGCCTTGCTGCGCCGACAGGGCGTCTACGGGCCGTTCCTGCAACTGGCGGAGGCATGCGAGAACCAGGACAACAGCCGCATCATTGCCCTGGCGGAAAGTCTGCAGCTTGACCCGAACAAGGTCAATGACTCGCATATCGCGGCCCTGGCATGGGTGGAGGCGCTGGGGGTATAGCATCTTCTAGTCTGCGGAGCAAACAAAAATCCGGAGTGTTCCTCCGGCTTTTTGTTTGAAAATGGCTGGTGCCGTTGGTCAGTCCCGGCTCGACTTGGCGCGGCTAACAAAACCCAGCGAAGCGGTTCTGGCTAGGCGCTCTGCCGCAGGCGGTACAAGTAGTAGGACAAGGCACGGCAACAACGCTATGAGAATGTTGTTGGCCGCGCTTGGGATCATCTAGATCAAGTTGAACAGGGAAAGGCTGGTGGTGGCAACGAAAGCCTTCTGCGCGGCCTCGAGCACAGTCTGCTGCTTGGCCAGGTCGGACAATGCCTTGGCATAATCGAGATCCTGCAATTCCGATAGCGACTTGGCATATTGCAGCTCGCGGCTGTCGCCGTCGCTATTGAGCGCCGTGATTTCCTTGAGGGCAGAACCATTGCGGGCCCGCACGGTGAGCACATTGTCCAGCGTGCCTTGCAAGGCGTTGCTGGCCGCCGCCAGCCCGTCCTGCAACGCCTGGGCGTCGGCCGGGCTGCTTACCGGGGTCTGCAGCAAGTCGGTAATGGTCGCCAATGCGGCAAATATGTCGTTGCCGTTCGCCTGGAATACATTGGGGCCGTTGTCGGCAACCGGCAGTTGGCGGGTATTGGATACCTGCAATTGGCGGACCTGGTTGTCGCCGTTGTAGGTGGCGCCTGCCGCATTGAGCGTGTAGGGCACGGTGTCCGTGCTGTAGCCGGCATACAGGTAGTTGCCGCTGCCGTCCTGGGCGTTGGCCAGGCCGACCAGCGCTTCGAGATCGTTTTTCAGGTCAATGGCGATATAGCTGCGCTGGGTGTCGTCATAGGAGGCGTTGCCTGCCTCGGTGAGCCTGGCCTTGGCTGCAATCAGCAGGTCCGTGACACTTTGCAGGTTGCCTTCTATCGCGTTCATGCCGTTTTCGGCGAACATGCGGTTGCGCTCGAATTGCGTGTTGACGCGTTGCGCGTTTTGCAATTCCAGCGCGCGTGCGGCGCCTACAGGGTCATCGGCAGGGGTCAGGATGCGCTTCTTGCTCGAAATCTGCTGCATGAGGCGGTCTTGCTCAACCTGCAGCTGCGAGAGTCTGTTCAGGCCATTCTGGTATAGGGTGTTGGTGCTGATACGCATGACACGTTCCTCGTTTATCTAATCGATAGCACTGTTTCAAACAGCGTGCTGGCAATCTGCATCACCTTGCCTGCCGCCTGGTAGGCTTGCTGGTAGCGGATCAGGTTGACTGCCTCTTCATCCAGGTTGACGCCGGATTCGCTTTGCTGCGCGGTAATCGATTGTGCCAGCAGCGCATCCTCGGCAGCGCCCGTGACTTGCAGCTCGCGAGTGCGATTGCCGATATAGCTGACCAACTGATTGAAGGTGTCCTGGTAAGACGCGGTGCCGCTGAGCATGGTCTTCGCGGTTTGCAAGGCAGCCAGCTGCAGCGCGTTGCGGTTATCGCCCGCGGCATTGCTGGTATTGGCCGCAATCGTGAACTGGTCGCCATCCGCAGGGGCGCCGCTCAGGCTGAAGCTGATGCCTGCCACGCTGATAGTGGCGCCGGCGCTGTACGGGACTGTGCTGCCTGCCGGGTAGGTCGTGGTGACGCCCGCGCTGGTGGTGACCGTGATGGCCTCGCCGGCGGGGAAGCCGCTCAGGTCGCCGCTGTTGTAGCTCAGGGTGAAAGGGCTCGCGAGCGGGGCGCTGGCGTAGCCGTTGCTCACTGTGGCGCCGCTGATCGCGCCGCTGCCGGTGTTGCCGCTCGCAGCCGAAGTCGCGATGACGGGTGCGCCGGCGGCGATGTCTGCGATCTGCTTGACTGCCACGGAGAGATCGGTCGCCGCATTGGCTGTCGGCCTGATGAGGAATTCATCGCCCGTGTTCATGGCGCCGCCTGCCAGGATGAAGCTGACGCCGTCTATCGTCTGCGGCAGGCTGCTGAAGGTTTGCACGGTATTGTCGCTGAGGCGGGTGACGATGTAGTTCGACCCGTCATAGCGCAGGCGGTAGTCGCTTGCCGTCAACAGGTTGGCATCGGTAATGCTGCTGGAAATATCGGCATTGCCGGTATTGCGGCTGCTGGCATTCACCTGCGGCGAGGGGATGTTGAAGAAATTGCCGCCCTGCACGTTGTTGTTGGTCAGGCCTTGCTGGTGCTGGGTATTGAACGATTGCGCCAGTGCGACGGCAATCTGCCCCAATGTATTCTGGGCCTTGTCCAGGGATTCGCGGCGGTATTCGATCAAGCCGCCGATCACGCCGCCCTGCAGGCTCTGCTCGGCGAGGATGGAGACGGTCGAGCCCACCTGGTAGGCGACTTCCAGCTTGCCCGGGTTGGTGGGCGAGTTGACCGTGGTGAGTGAATAGGAGGTCAGTCCGTTGACCAGCGGGATGCCGTTGCCGATGGAGATATTGTATTTGTTGCCGTCCTGCACCACGACGGTACCCTTGATTTCCTTGTTCAGCGCGAGCACCAATTGGTCGCGCTGGTCCAGCAGGTCGTTCGGCGGCTGGCCCGTGCTGGTCGCCGCCAGATCGATGGCTTCGTTGAGCCGCGCGATTTCCTTGGCGTAATGGTTGACCGTATTGACGCTGGCGGTAAGCTGCGAATTCACCGAACTCTGCATTTCCTGCAAGCGGGTTCCCAGGCTGTTGAAGCGGCTCACCAAGGCTTCCGCGTTGGATAGCATGGCCTGGCGCGACGCCGCGTCGTTGGGCGCTGACGACAGGTCGTTGATCGAGTCGAAGAAATCCTGGATCGCGGGGGAAATGCCTGCTTCCGAGTCGGCCAGCATGTTGTTGATCTGGTTGATATTGGAAAGCTGGGTATTGATCGAGCTGGCGATGGACTGGCTGTTGTTGATCTGGCGCGACAGCAAGTCGTTGTAGATGCGCTTGACCGTGTCGACCTGCGTTCCGTTGCCCAGATAGCCGAAACCCCAGTTCTGCGCCTGGCCGGTGGACTGCACGATCACCTGGCGCGAATAGCCATCGGTATTGGCATTGGCGATGTTGTGCCCTGTGACGCTGATGCCTACCTGGGCGGCATTGAGTGCAGTTTTGCCGATGTTGAATATATTGGACATGGGGCGTATCGATCAAGGTTACGTAAGTGGGTGAACGGCATAAAATTTGTAAACTTTAAGCGGCCGTGACGTTTTCGATCACCCGCCGCAACTTGCTGGCATATTGGGGATCGGTGGCATAGCCCGCGTCCTGCATCGCCTGGGCGTAGCCAGCGGGGCTGTCGGTATTGCCCAGTACATTCTCATAGCGCGGATTGTTGCGCATCATGTTGGCAAAGTCGCGGAACGAATCGGCATAGGAGTCATAGGCGCGGAATTTCTCGATGCGCTTTTGCGGCACGCCGTTGATATATTCGGTGGTGAGCGCGTCTACCGTCTTGCCTTTCCAGTTCGGCCCGGCCTTGATGCCGAACAGGTTGTTGCTGGCAGTGCCGTCGGCGCCTGTAATCTGGCGCTTGCCCCAGCCGGTTTCCAGGGCCGCCTGGCCCAGCATCAGGTGGGCGGGGATGCCGCTGTCCTGGCTGGCCGCCTCCGCATGCTGGCTCATCTGCTGCACGAATTCACGCGCATTCTGCGGCAGGGCTTGATTGGTGCTAGTGACGCTGGCCGCCGGCTGGCTCGCATTGAGCGGCATGCTTCTCGGAGTGGGGGCCAGGGAATCCAGCGCTTCCGGTGGCACGCTGGTCAGCTTCCCTTGCAACTGGCGGGCCAGCATGTCCGCAAGGCCGGTGCCGCGGTTGGCTATCTGCTGGCTGAGCTGCTGATCTAGCATTGAAGTAAAGGTGCGGCTTTGCTCGCTGTCGAACATGCTTTCCTTGGGCGTGGCGTCGCGCATGCTTTTCAGCATCATGTTGATCATCAAGGCTTCGAACTGCACTGCCGCGGCCTTGATCGATTCCGGGCTGTTGTCGCGCGCAGCGTATTTCAGGTTGTTCAGGCTGTTGGCATCGGCCGCCATCCTGCCGTTGATATCCGAATTGAGATTGTAGGCAGCCATGTCGCCGTGCTCCTAGATGATTTCCAGGTCGGCACGCAGCGAGCCCGCCGCCTTCATGGCCTGCAGGATGGCCAGCAGATCCTGCGGCGTGGCGCCGATGGCATTCAGCGCCTTCACCACGTCGGCAAGCGAGGTGCCCTTGTCCAGCTTGATGACCTTGCCCGGTTCCTTGTTGATTTCCACCTGGGAAACCTGGGTAGCCACCGTCTGCCCGCCAGAGAATGGGCCTGGCTGGCTGATGGCGGGCGCGGTGTTGATGACCACGGAGAGGTTGCCATGGGAAATGGCGCAATCGTCCAGTGTCACGGCCTGGTTCATTACCACGGAGCCGGTGCGCGCGTTGAGGATCACCTTGGCCGGGCCCTGGGATGGCTTGACGTCGAGGTTCTCCAGATTGCCGATGAAGGCAATCCTGTTGGTGTCCATGGGAGGCTGTACCTGGATCACGCGCCCATCGAGCGGCGTGGCGGTGCCATTGCCGAAGCGCTTGTTGATGGCGTCGACCACCATGCTGGCGGTGGAGAAATCTGCTTCCTTGAGCTCGAGCCTGATGGTACTGGTTTCGGTCAGCTGGCTAGGCACGGCGCGTTCCACGATGGCGCCGGCTGAAATGCGTCCTGCACCAAGGTGGTTGATCTGCGTGCTGGTGCCGCTGGCGCCGGCCCCAGCGCCGCCGATGACGAGGTTGCCCTGGGCCATGGCATACACTTGGTTGTCGGCGCCCTTGAGCGGGGTCATGAGCAGGGTGCCGCCGCGCAGGCTGCGCGCGTTGCCCATTGAGGATACCGTGACGTCCATGTTCTGGCCGGGCTGGGCGAAGGGCGGCAAGTTGCCGGTGACCATCACGGCGGCCACGTTGCGCAATTGCAGGTTGGTGCCGCTGGGCAGGTTGATGCCCATCTGCTGCATCATGCTGACGATGCTTTGCACCGTGAACGGGGTTTGCGTGGTTTGGTCACCCGTGCCGTCCAGGCCGACGACCAGGCCATAGCCGATGAGCTGGTTGGAGCGCACGCCCTGGATGGTGGTGAGGTCCTTGATGCGCTCCGCATCGGCCGGCAGGGCCAGCAATAAGGCAGCGAGTGCGGAGATCAGGGCGAGAGGGCGTGTAAGTGTCATGGTGTCAACCTTACAAAGGCACAAAGCTCAGGAAGAAGCGGGTGAGGATGGACATCACCTGGGCAGCGTCCATATTGCTGTTGGTGCGGTATTCAATGCGTGCGTCGGCAACGCGGCTCGAGGCGACTGTATTGCCGGCTGCGACATACATCGGGTCCACCACGCCTGAAAACCGCACGAATTCGGTGCCGCGGTCGAACGCCACCTGTTTCTCGCCGCTGACGACCAAGTGGCCGTTGGGCAGGACTTCCGTCACGGTGGCGCTGATGGTGCCGGTAAACACGTTGCGAGAATTGGATGCGGCGGCGTCGTCGTAGGAGTTGTCCGAGGCGGCATTGAAGCTTGCCTTGGGCACGTTGTGGCCGAACAAGCCGGTGATGCCGGCATTGACCGCGCCCGACTTGCTGGCGGAATTGGTACCTGACTTGGTGGCGGAAGTGTTCTCGGTGATGTTGATGACGATGGTGTCTCCGACCAGGCGTGCGCGCTTGTCTTCAAGTAAAGGGCGGTAGGTCGCCGGGCTGTAGATGCCGCCACTATTGTAGGCTGTTTGAACTGGCGCCACCGGGCGCGCAGTATTGGGGGCCTGCGTAATGGTCTTGGGGGTGACGGCGCAGCCGCTGCCGAGCAGCAACAGGCCCAATGCCAGCCAGGTCCTTGAAGAGATAAGCGATTGCATATATTGTCCTTTGCCGCCCATGTTCATGCCGGGATTACAGTTGCGACAGGCGTTGCAGCATCTGGTCCGAAGTGGAGATCGCCTTGCTGTTGATCTCGTAGGCGCGCTGGGTCTGGATCATGCTGACCAGCTCTTCCGCCACGTTGACGTTGGACGTTTCCAGGTATTGGTGTATCAGCAAGCCGGTGCCGTTCATGCCGGGCTGGTTGATGTTGGCGGCCCCGGAAGCGGCGGTTTCGATATACAGGTTCTCGCCGCGCGACTGCAGGCCGGCCGGATTGATGAAGGTCGCCAGCTGGAAGGTGCCGATCTGCACGGCATTGTTCGGATTGTCCGGCAACACCACGGACACCGTGCCGTCGCGCGCTACCGTGAGGCTCAACGCATTGGGGGGGACGATAATGGCAGGCTGCACGGTGAAACCGCTGGCCGTGACCAGCTGGCCTTGGTTATCTAGCTGGAAAGCGCCATCGCGGGTATAAGCTGTGGAGCCGTCAGGGAGCAATACCTGGAAGAAACCTTCGCCGCTGATGGCGACGTCCTTGTTGTTGCCGGTCTGCTGCAGGTTGCCCTGGATATGGATGCGCTCGGTCGCCACAGGACGTACGCCGGTACCCAGTTGCAGGCCCGAAGGCAGCTGGGTCTGCTGGGAGGATTGCGCGCCGGGCTGGCGGATGTTCTGGTAGAGCAGGTCCTCGAATACGGCGCGGGTTTTCTTGAAGCCGTTGGTGCTGACGTTGGCCAGGTTGTTGGCAATCACGTCCATCTGCGTTTGCTGGGCATCAAGGCCGGTCTTGGCGATCCATAGCGAACGTATCATGGTCTGCTCCTTTGCAATGGCAGCATCGGGCTGCCGGGATTCTGGAATTTAAGACTATGCTACTCCAGCACCGCTCAACTTAAACTGAAGATCTGACCCGCTTTTGTGGCGTTATTCTCCGCGTTCTGGATCAACTTGGTTTGCAGGTCGAACTGGCGCGCCTGGGAGATCATGTTGACCATTTCCTCCACGACGTTCACATTGCTGCCTTCCAGCGCGCCGCTTGCCACCGTCACCGTGGCGTCGGCGTTGAGGGGCTGGCGGTTCTTGGTTTCGAACAGGCCGTCCGTTCCGCGCACCAGGTCCGCGTCATTCGGGTTGACCAGCTTCAGCCGGCCTATGAGGTTGGTGAACAGCGGCACCACATTGGTGGCAACGGCGGAGACGGTGCCGTCATTGGCAATCGCAATCTTGGCCTCGGGCGGGATCGTGATCGGGCCGCCGTCGCCTACGACCGTGAGGCCGTCCTGGGTTTGCAGGACGCCGTTCTCGTTCAGCTTGAAATTGCCGTTGCGGGTGTAAGCCTCGGTGCCATCCGGCCTTTGCACCGCGAACCAGCCGCGGTCGCGGATGGCGACGTCGAGCTCGCGGCCGGTGGTGTTGATGACGCCACTGTTGAAATTCGTGCCTACCGTGGCATCGACAACGAATGCGCGGGTAGGCAGGCCGTCGCTCAATACCGGAACCGCACGGAAACTGTCTATCTGGGCACGGAAGCCGGTCGTCGTGGAGTTCGCCAGGTTGTTGGCCGTGGTCGATTGCTGCTCCATGATGTGTTTCAGGCCGGTCATGGCGGTATAGATCAGACGGTCCATGGTGGTTCCTTTCTTTTTAAATAGCGGCTATAAAACTCTGTTGGCGTTGTTGTCTTGCTGTACCGCTTGTACTGTCTGCGCCAGATTACTTCGCTGAGTTTGTCAGCCGCTTTTAATGGCTAATGGTTCGAATGGCTTTGCATTCTTACGTAGAAGATGGGCTGCCGCAGATAGTGCTTTTCGCACGGCAAGGCAGCCCAAGGCGGTTATACGCTTGAAGGCGAAACCATGTTCAATCAATCAACGCAGGTTGACCAAGGTCTGCATGATCTGGTCCTCGGTCTTGATGGTTTGCGCATTGGCCTGGTAGACGCGCTGCGCCGTGATCATATTGACCAGTTCAGCCGTCAGGTCGACGTTGGAATCCTCCAAACGGTAGGATTGCAGCACGCCCAGCCCGCCGGAGTTGGCGACGCCGACGATGGGAGGGCCGGACTCGGAAGTTTCAGCCCACTGGTTGTCGCCCAATGGCTGGAGGCCGTTGAGGTTGCGAAAATTGGCGAGGGCGACTTGGCCCAGTACCGTGCTTTGACCGTTGGAGTAGCGGCCGAGAATGGAGCCGTCGGATCCTATGCTGAAGCTCGACAGGCGGCCTGCGCTGTAACCATCCTGCCCGAGGTCGCTTTCGCTGAAGGAGTTTGCGAACTGGGTGCTGCCAGCCAGGTTCAGCGTGACCGACATGGGGGTGAGACCGCCGGTTCCGACCGGGATGCTGATGTTCGGGGTCGCTGGCGTTATCGTGGGATTGATACCCGAGCCGGTGAACACCATGGTGCCGACAGCGACGGGAGGCGTACCTACGGGCGTCTGGACGCCGTCTGCGCTTGCCATGATGCTCCATGTGGTCGTGGCAGGGGTGGCAGCAGTATCAACACCCGTCTTGAGGTAATACAGCTGCACCGCATGCGAATTGCCCAGCGAATCGAATACCTCGATCGGGGTCGAGTGGCTGTAAGTGCTGGGGTCGTTGATGTCGAACAGGTCTGGGTCCAGGATGTCCGCGCGTGAATCCAGGTTCAGAGGGCCGGTAATGGATGTGGTGGTGCGCGGGGCTAGGTCGGAAGCATCAATGCGCAGTTCAGTCAGGGCGCCGGTCTGGATTTGGCCGTTGACCAGGGCATATCCTGTCAGGCGCTGTCCGGACGCATTTTGGATATAGCCGTCCTTATCCAGCTGGAACTGGCCGTTGCGGCTGTAAGTGATGGTGCCGTTGTCGCTCATGCGGAAGAAACCGTTGCCGTTGATGGCCACGTCCAGCGGGTTTTGCGAGTTGGAAATGTTGCCTTGCGTGAACTGCTGGGTGATTGCGGCGATCTTGGTGCCGATGCCGATCTTGGACGCGTTGCCGCCGCCCAGGGAGTTGGCATAGACGTCAGCGAACTCCGTGCGTGATTGCTTGAAGCCCACGGTGCTCGCATTGGCAACGTTGTTGCCGATGACTTCAATGTTCTTGGAAGCGGCGTTGAGCCCGCTCAAACCCTGTTGGAAAGCCATGTTGTTCTCCTGGTGGTAGATACCTGGGTTGTGGTTAGAAAATCTGCTTGATCTGGTCTGTGGTAATTGCTGCCAAATTGCTCAGGTTGAGCTTGACGCCGTCGCTGCCGGTGGACACGCTCATCACCTGTTCGTAACTTAATGTGGTCGACGCAACGGTGCTGTTGCCCGTGGTGGCGGTCGCTTCGATGGTATAGCGGCCGTCTGTCAGTTTCGAGCCGTCGTCGCCATAGCCATTCCAGCCCAGGGGCGTGATGCCGGCTTGCTGGTTGGTCACGGTGATGGTTTTCACCACCGCGCCCGAGCTGTCCTTGATATTGACGGTGAGCTTGTCCGCACCGACGGGCAGCTCGACGCCGAAATAGGCAGCGGACTCGCCCTCGGTTTCGGTAGGGGCGAGATAGGTGCTGTTGCCTTCCACCAGTACAGTGTTGCCGATCAGGCTGGAAGCCTGCAGGGCCTGTGTCGCCTGCATGCTGCTGATGAAGGTGGACAGCGTGGCGTTCATCTTCTCGATCCCGGTTACGGTGGACAGTTGCGCCATCTGGCTCGTCACCTCGGCGTTGTCCATCGGGTTGAGCGGGTCCTGGTTCTTCATCTGCGCGATCAGCAGCTTCATGAACCGGTCCTGGGTTTCGGAAATGCTGCTGGCACTGCTGGTGGAGCTAGTGCCGTTCATGCTGGTGAGCAGTGAGTCGGAAATACCTGAGGTGCTTGCCATGATCGTTACTCGCTTTCAGGGTTCTTGAGGTTTATTGGCCGATGGTCAGGGTCTTGAGCAGCATGGATTTGGCCGCGTTCATGGTTTCAACATTGTTCTGGTACGACCTGGATGCCGAGATCATGTTGACCATCTCTTCGGTGACGTTGACGTTGGGCATGGCGACATAGCCGTTGGCGTCAGCCAGGGGGTGCTTGGGATCGTACTTGAGCTGCGGCGGCGCCTGGTCTTCCACGACCTGCTGCACCTTGACGCCTTGCGCATCGCCGTTGGGGTTCACCGGCACGGCGGAAAACACAATATGCTTGGCGCGGTAGGGCTGGCCGTTGGAGCTGGTCACGCTATCGGCGTTGGCCAGGTTGCTTGCCACGACGTTCAGGCGCTGGCCCTGCGCACTCATGGCCGACCCGGAAATATTGAATACATTAAAAAGTGACATTCACGTCTCCTTCAAGATTTAGGCAGCCGCCATTACTGGCCTTGTATCGCGGACAGCAGCTTCTTGATCTGTCCGCTGATCATGGTGGCGCTGGCTTCGTAGCGTAATGCGTTGTCGGCGAACTGGTTGCGTTCCACGTCCATGTCGACCGTATTGCCGTCGACGCTGCCCTGGATAATGGAGCGGTACAGCACGCCGTTCTGATGGCTGGCGGTGGCGGGAATATGGCCGGGATTGGTGGTGTCGGCTTTCAGTCCGCCGGAGGCGCCGGCAAGGGCCTGCTTGAAAGTGTCAGCAAAATTGATGTCGCGCGCCTTGTAGCCCGGGGTGTCGGCATTGGCGATATTGGCCGCCAGCAGTTCCTGGCGTTGCCCGCGCACGCGTAGCGCGGTTTCATGGAAATTGAGTGCGGCATCCAGCTTGTTCATCGTACAACCTCCCTTGCTAACGGCGGCGGTCAAGAAATGCGTGCGACTGCCGTTATTTCAGATGATTGCGAGTCTAGAACCTGTCGTGCAAATTCCATTGCATGAACAACGGGGAAATTCCCCTCTTGTTTCCTGCTTATGTACTTGCATGCCTCAGTAAAATGCACCTTGATCTGAATTCCAACCACTATCCTGAATGAATAGTGCCAACCCGGAGCCGAGGAGGGGTGCAATGAAGCGAGTATATATCACTGGGCGTATCGCTGCCTTGCTGATTGCTTGCCTGTGCGGGATGCCGGTGCATGCAGCGGCCAATCACCAGGATTTGACGCAGCTGCGGGTCCAGGTGGAGCAGTTCTTGTTGAGCCAGAGCGCGGGTTTGCCCGGCAAGGTGTCGGTATCGGCAGTCGCCGTGGACTCGCGCCTCAAGCTGGCAAGTTGCGACAACCTGCAGATGTCATTGCCCCCCGGCAGCAAGATCTGGGGACGGACCAGCGTGGGCGTGCGCTGCAATGCGCCGCAAGTCTGGACCATCTATGTACAGGCCAATGTGCAGGTCATGGCGGAATACCTGATTGCCGCAGGCCCGCTCGCGCAAGGGCATATTATTACCGAGCAGGACCTGGCCAAGAGCCAGGGGGATCTCGCCAAGCTGCCGCCCGGCGTGTTCACGGATGCGAGCCAGGCAGTCGGGCGGGCGGTATACGTGCCGCTGAGCGCAGGCACGGTGCTGCGGCAGGAGATGCTGCGCATATTGCCGGTCGTGCAGCAGGGGCAGAAAGTAGTGCTCAACACCATAGGCGAAGGCTTCAGGGTGTCGGCGGAAGGCACGGCGCTGAGCAACGCGGGCGAAGGCCAGCGTGTGAAGGTGAAGGTGGGCAACGGCCAGGTAGTCAGCGGACTGGCGCGCCAGGGCGGCTTGATTGAGGTCATTTTCTAGCGCAGTTTGCATAGCATACTCAAGGCGTTTTCGATACGGGCTTTGTGACTTTGGCAAAAGGCTTTAAACTTTTTTACTAAAGTTAACAAAAATGCCGCCGATAAGAGCAATATATCGGTATGCGGTTTTGCCGTAGATGAAACTAGCTTAAGGAATTGCCATGAAAATTGATGACGCACTTCAGAAAGCGGTTGCGCTTAGCAATGACAAGACTGAGAACAGGCATGCTCCTCGCACCAGCGAGACCAAGACGCCTGTTGCTGGCGAAAGTGTCACCTTGTCCCCCTTGGCTGCGCAATTGCAATCCATAGAAGCCGCCGGAGCCAATGAGCAAGTATATGACGCGGACAAAGTCAGCGCGATCAAATCTGCCATTTCCAGCGGCCAGTTCAGGGTTGACTCTGAAAAGGTCGCAGATGGCCTTATCAACACAGTAAAAGACCTGTTGACAGCCCAACGTTAAGGCTGCGCAGGAAGAAAGGGTATCCTGACATGTCCACAGCCAGCTTCGAGCATGAAATTGCATTGACCGATAACCTGCTGGAGCTTTTGAAGCGCGAGCAGGCTTGCCTGGTCAAGGTGGATGTGGATGCCATGGAAGGCTTGCTCAATGAAAAGTCCCGCGTCTTGCAGGACATCAACGCCACTACCCAGGCCCGTTACCAAGCGGTGGCTGCCTTGGGTTTCGGTACGGACGAGCGCGGCCTTGCCGCCTGGATCGCAGTCCAGGATGCAGCCATCCAGGAATCCTGGGGCAGGTTCCAGGGCCTGATAGACCAGGCCAAAGAGCTCAACCGCGTGAATGGCGTCCTGATCAACAAACAGTTCCATCGCAACCAGCAGGTGCTCGACACCTTGGGCAGGCCGCCTTCCGCAGGACAGTTCTACGGCCCGAACGGCCAGGCCAGTTCGGGGTCAGGTCTCTACAATGCTCATGCCTGAAACGCTAGCGCAAGGATAACGAAAAGCCGGGAGATTTCCCGGCTTTTTTATTGCTGGATATCCGCCGCTGCCTGGAGTTTCTCGGGTTTGCGGTAGAGCACCATGATAGAGACGCGGCGGTTCTGCGCGCGTCCCTCGGAGGTCTCGTTGTCAGCGACGGGTTGCGTGTCGCTATAACCGATCGCGCTGAGCCGTTCTGCGTCGATGCCGTTTTCTATCATCTTGCGTACTACGCTGGTGGCACGCATCGAAGACAGCTCCCAGTTTGAGGGAAACTGGGCATTGCTGATCGGGGCGTTGTCGGTGTGGCCTTCCACCTGGATGGCATACTGCTGGTCCGCCAGCACCTGGGTGATTTCATTGATGGGAGCATTTGCTTCCGTCTTGATGGCGGCCGAGCCTGCCTGGAACAGCACGCCGTCGGCAATGTCGATGCGCACGCCCCGGCTGGTCTTGCTGATGTTGATCTTGCCGTTCGTGGCCAGGCTGCCAAGTGTGCGGTTCAGGCTGGCAATCATGGCGCTGATGTTTTCCTGTTCCTGGCGCTGTTTTTCCTTTTGCAGACGTGCCAGCGGCAGGGCGTTGATCAATGAGCTGGTAGGCGGGGTCTTGAGGATATTTTTGCTGGCCGGGGACTGGGTGTCGGGCGGAGGGCTCGGCTCCTTGTCTGTCGGGGCGCCGCTGAATGCGCTGCCCAACGCGGAGGTGAGCTCCTTGTATTTTTGGTCGTTGACCGACGAGATGCCATACATGACCACGAAGAAGGCGAACAGCAGGGTAATGAAGTCGGCATACGAGACTAGCCAACGGTCATGGTTGTCCGGTTCGTCCTCAAATTTTCTTCTTCTTCCCATATCGCCCTGAGATCAGCGTAAGTACGCATTCAAGCGCTCTTCCACAATCTTGTGGTTCTCGCCATTCGCGATTCCCACCATGCCTTCGACCACCATTTCGCGGCGCGTGGTCTCCAATTGCACAAGCGCCTTGAGCTTGTTGGCGACGGGCAGGAAGAGCAGGTTGGCAAAGCCGACGCCGTAGATGGTCGCAACGAAGGCAATCGCGATGCCGCTGCCCAGCTTGCTTGGGTCGGAAAGGTTCTCCATGACGTGGATCAGGCCGAGTACTGCGCCCAGGATGCCGATGGTCGGGGCGTAGCCGCCGGCCGCTTCCCATATTCTGACCGCATTGCGTTGCGCTGCCTCATAGCGGTTGATATCCACGTTGCAGATATCGCGGATCTTCTCGGGGGGAGTGCCGTCTATCACCAGGCGCAATGCCGTTTTCACGAAGGGGTCCGGTTCCGAGTACATATGGTTTTCCAGCAGCAGGATGCCGTCCTTGCGCGCAATCTGACTCCAGGTACTGATGCGGCGCGCCAGCTTTTCCCTGTCGTCCGCCGGGGGCAACACCACCCATTTCAATAGACGTATCCCCTGGATGAAGAACACGGGGCGGGTTTGCAACAGCACCGCGCCTATGGTGCCGAACAGCACGATCATGAATGCGGCCGGCTGAATGAGCGAACTGAACCTGCCGCCTTCGAGCGCTTGTCCAAGCAGGATGCCGGCGAGGGCGAGGAGTATGCCGCCTAGGCTGCTCCAGTCCACAACTTCTCTTTCAGGTTGGCGCGCAGGCGTGCAACCGCCTGGGTGTGCAATTGGCAAACCCGGGATTCGGATACGCTCATGATGGCGCCGATTTCCTTGAGGTTCATTTCTTGTTCGTAGTAGAGGCCCATGAGGATTTTCTCGCGTTCCGGCAGCGAGTCAATGGCGTCGATCAATGCTTCGCGGAAGTCGGTGGAAAGCAAGGCCCTCAGCGGGTCTCCCGAGTCATCGGATTGATAGCGGTCCAGGAAGTGGTCGCCGCTGTCCTGCTCGCTGAAGTCTTCGTAATAGATGAGCTGGTGGCCGCTGCAGTCGTCCAGCATTTCATGGAAATCATCCATGGAAAGGTTGAGTTCGCGCGCAACTTCGCCCTCGGTGGGCGGTCGGCCGAGTTTCTGCTCCAGCTGGTGCACGGCCGTCTCGACATCGCGCATGTTCTTGCGCACGCTGCGCGGCAGCCAGTCGGCACGGCGCAACTCGTCGATCATGGAGCCGCGGATGCGCTGCGCGGCATAGGTCTCGAACTGCGCGCCATGGTTGTCTTCATAGCGGTTGGTGGCATCGAGCAGCCCCATCATGCCGGCCTGTATCAGGTCGTCGATGTCGACGCTGGCGGGCAGCTTGGCCTTGAGCTGGTAAGCAATTTTCTTGACCAGGCTTGCATGCTGCTTCAGCAGATCTTCCTTCGGGCTGGTTTTTCCATGCAAGGTGTACATCACTTGGGTCCTCTTAGCTGAGCGACGTTTCCAATAAACCATGATTATGGTCTATTTTGCCCGCTAGTGCCTTAAATGCTGCCGCAGCCTTGGTCATGGGGAAGGCTTCGATGACGCTGCGGCCGAGTTTCGCGGCGATGCCCAAATGTTCGTCGGACGGAATCAGTCCGGCAAAGTTGAGCTCGATATAAAGGTGCCGGCGCGCCACTTCTGCAATGTTGTTGAAGACGACACGCGCCTGCGCCTCGCTGGCATGCGACACCACGATGTCGAAGGAGCGCCGGCCTATCTGGCCGCATAGTTGCTTGATCAGGGTGTAAGCCTGGGTAATGGAACCGACATCCCGTGTCATGTGTATCAGTATCTCCCCATGATGTAGTACGTCCAGCGGCATGGCGTCTTCAACGTTGAGCGCCGCATCTACCAGAACGATGTCGTGCTGGCTCGCCATGGCAAGGAATACCCGCTCGAGCTGCTGTTTGATGTTGTCGTTTTGCAGAAAACGGCCAGCGGAATTTCCTGACAGCAATTTTGCAACAGAATAGCCCTGGCTGTCATTGTTTATTAACGGCTGGTGCAGCTCCGGCCGCATGATGGCCTCCAGCAATGTTCCCTGCTCTGCATTGATGCCGTAATGGCCGACCTCGTGCATCAGTGCGCTGGTCGCCTCCACGATCAGCACCTTGTTGCCTTGCCGGTAAAGCGGGGCGGCAAGGTTGGTCATGAACCTGGCATGCTCGGGCTTGCTAGCCGCGGAAAGCAGGGAGATGATCCTGGGCTTGGGGCCTGCCATGAGGCGGCGCAGGCCGGCCGCCTGGTCTTTATGCTGCTGGTTCATGCCAGGCCTCCTGCGATTTTGCCGCTGCTGGCGATGTTGGCCATCAGGAACGGCATTTCCGCATCACGGAACTGGAATTGCTCCGCCTTTTTGCGCGTCATCTTGAATGCATGATGCGCAAGAAAATTATTGTTGGCGAGATGGATGTCTTCCGGCACGCGCTGGCCGTTGGCGACGTAATACAGCTTGAGGCGTTCGCGGATGATGATGTCGAGCACGCTGCCGATCGAGGCAGCCTCGTCCAGCTTGGTGATGATGCCGCCGTCCAGGCCGTAGCGTTTGTAGACGTCCATGACGTCGGCCAGGGTTTCGCCGGAGCTGGTGGCGTTCATGCACAGGATCTTCTTGATCGGCAGGCCGGTCTTGGACAGCATGGCAATTTGTTCCGCCACCATGCGGTCACGTTGGCTGACGCCGACCGTGTCGATCAGGATGGTGTGCTTGCCCTTGAGCTCGTTCAGGGCAATGCGCAGGTCGGCTTCGTCCTTGACGGCATGCACCATGACGCCGAGGATTTTGCCGTAGATGCGCAATTGCTCGTGCCCGCCTATGCGGTAGGAATCTGTCGTGATCAGGGCCAGCTTGCCGGGGCCGTGCTTCATCACGAAGCGAGCGGCAAGTTTGGCGGTGGTGGTGGTCTTGCCGACGCCGGTCGGGCCGACCAGCGCATAAATGCCGCCCTGGTCGAGGATCTGCTGTTCGTCGGTGATGGTGTTGATGTTGTTGCTGATCACGTTGTGCAGCCATTTCATGGCTTCGGCCTCGCTGTGGCCCGCAGGGACTTTTTCGGCAATCTGGCGCGAGAGGCCGGCGCTGAACCCCGCCGAGATCATCTTGCCGAGCACATTGGATTTGACCGGGTCGCGTTGCTGGATATTGGTCCAGGTGATTTCGGTCAGCTGCGACTCGATGGCGCCGCGCATCGAGCGCAGCTCCTGCATCATATTGGCCATTTCACGCTGGGCCATGCGGTCTTGAGCGGTCTGTTCGGTTACCGGCTGGGCGTTGTTCTTCACCAGGGGCTTGGCGACTTGGGGCGCGGCTGCCTGGATATCTGGGCGTACGGACTGCTTGCTTGCGGCTTGCGCGCGCTGTTGCTGCAGCGCCTGGTGGTTCAGCGGTTCCGCCGTTTTCAGGATGCGCTGGTTGCGGCTCAGCATGGATACCAGGGTTTCTTCCACCTCTGGCGCAGGAGCCTGCGCCTTGGCGGCGGCCGGCTTCGGCTTGTCGCGCGCCACCAGCGTCGCCATATCCTCCTCGCGGAACGCCAGGATTTCGTTACCGCCTTCGACGGCACGGTTGGAGAGGATGACGGCATTGGCTCCCAGTTCTTGCTTCACCATGTTCAGGGCTTCGCGGGAGTTTTTTCCGAAGTAACGTTTGATGTTCATGCTTGGCCTCCAATTAGGCTGGTAACGCGTATGGTTTTGGTGTCAGGAAGTTCTTCATGCGAAAGCACGCGCAGGCGCGGAGCCGCGCGGCGCAGGAATCTGGATAGTGCGGTACGCAGTGAGCCGGGAACCAGCAATACCGGGGCCAGGCCCATTTGTTCCTGCTGCTTGGCCGCATTGGCGGTCTGGGTCGAGAGGGTCTCCGCCAGCCCTGGCTCGATGGCCGCGCCGCCATTGGCGCTGGCTTGCAATGCCTGCATCAGCAAGCGTTCCAGGTTGTGGTCCAGCGTCATGACCGGCACCTCGTTGCCGGTGGGGAACAGCTGCTGCACGATGGCGCGCCCGAGCTGGATGCGTACCAGCGAGGTGAGCTCGTCGGTGTCCTGGGTGCGCGGGCCATGCTCGGACAGGGTCTCGATGATGGTGCGCATGTCGCGGATATGCACGCCTTCCATTAGCAGGTTCTGCAGCACTTTCTGCACGCTGGACAGGCTGAGCGCCTTGGGCACCAGGTCTTCCACCAGCTTGGGCGATTCCTTGCCCACGTGGTCGAGCAATTGCTGCACTTCCTGGCGGCCCAGCAATTCCGCCGCGTGCGAAGTGATCATATGGTTGAGGTGGGTGGCGATCACCGTGCTGGTGTCGACCACGGTATAACCCATGGCTTGCGCCTGGTCGCGGATGTTGGCCTCGATCCATACCGCTGGCAGCCCGAATGCGGGGTCGGTCGTGGCCGTGCCGCTGAGCGGGCCGGTGACGTTGCCAGGGTCGATCGCCAGGTATTGTCCGGGAAAGGATTCGCCATTGCCGATCTCGACGCCTTTCAATGTAATGCGGTAGCCCGCAGGGCGCAGCTCCAGGTTGTCGCGGATATGGATGGGCGGGGGCAGGAAGCCGACTTCCTGGGCGAATTTCTTGCGCAATCCCTTGATGCGTTTCAACAAGTCGCCGCCCTGGGCGACATCGACGAGGGGAATCAGCCGGTAGCCGACTTCCAGTCCGATGACATCCACAGGCATCACGTCGTCCCAGCTGGCTTCCGGGGAATCGGTGACCGGCGCAGGCGCCTTTTCAGGTTCGGCTTCCTTGACTTGCTGTTTCTTTTCGGCCGTATAGGCGATGCCGGCGAGCAAGCCTGCAAGCAGCAGGAAGGCGAAATGGGGCATGCCTGGGATCAGGCCCAGGCCGGCAATGATGGCAGCGGTGATATAGATGGCGCGGGGATTGGCAAACAGCTGTTCCGTCAACTGGTTGCCGATGTCGCGATCGTCGGCAACCCGGGACACGACGACGCCAGCGGCCACCGAAATGATCAGGGCTGGAATCTGCGCCACAAGGCCATCGCCGATCGCCAGCAGGGTATAGTTCTTGACCGCGTCGGCGAAGCTGAGGTCGTGCTGAACCATGCCGACGATCAAGCCCCCGAGGATATTGATCACGATCACCAGGATGCCCGCCACCGCATCGCCGCGCACATACTTGCTGGCACCATCCATGGCGCCGTAGAACTCGGCTTCCTGGCCAATTTCCTTGCGGCGACTGCGTGCCTCTTCTTCGCCGATCAGGCCGGCATTCAGGTCCGCATCGATCGCCATTTGCTTGCCGGGCATCGCATCCAGCGTGAACCGCGCGCCGACTTCCGCAATCCGGCCCGCACCCTTGGTGACGACGACGAAGTTGATGATGGTCAGGATAATGAATACCACAATCCCCACGGTATAGTTGCCGCCGATCAGGAAGTGGCCGAACGCTTCGATCACCTTGCCGGCCGCATCCGGGCCGGTGTGTCCTTCCGTCAATACGACACGGGTGGAGGCCACGTTGAGCGAAAGGCGCAGCATGGTGGTGACCAGCAACACGGTCGGGAAGGCGATGAAATCCAGAGGCTTGGAGGTTTGCAGGCCGACCAGCAGCACCAGGATGGAGAGCGCGATATTGAAACTGAACAAGGCATCCAGCGCGATCGCCGGCAATGGCAGGATCATCATGGCGAGCAGCATGATGATAATGATGGGAGCCGCCATCGAGGCTCCGCCGTTCAGCCACGAAGGGAGTTTGAAAGCGTTCATGACTTAGTTGGCTCCTTTCATATGGGGGTCCATCGCGTCCGGCACGTCCAATGCGGTCGGCATGTCGGGGTAATAGCCGCCATGCGTCTTGTAGCTGCGTAGCTGGAAAATATAAGCCAGAATTTCGGCGACGGCGGCATAGAGCGCCTGCGGGATTTCATCGCCCAGTTCGGTATGGGCGAAAAGCGCCCGCGCCAGCTTGGGGGATTCAAGGATCGCGACTTTATGCTCGCCGGCGATTTCCCTGATCTTGAGTGCGATATCGTCCGCGCCCTTGGCGATCACGCGCGGCGCCGCCATGGATTGGTCGTCATACTTGATGGCGACGGCATAGTGGGTCGGGTTGGTGATCACCACGTCTGCCTTGGGAATCTCGGCCATCATGCGGCGGCGCGCCATTTCACGTTGCTGCTGACGGATACGTCCCTTGATCTGCGGGTTGCCGTCGCTCTCCTTGGCTTCCTGCTTGACCTCTTCCTTGGTCATCTTGAGCTTGTTGTTGTAGCTCCAGCGCTGGTAGGGCACGTCGATCAGCGCAATCAGCACCAGTGCCGACACGATGGAGAGGAATCCCTTGATCAGGATGCCGTCCACCTGGGCGATACCGGTTTCCAGGGATTGTGTAGACAGCGAGAGCAGAGTGTCGAAGTCGTGCGCCATCACCATGTAGGAAACAGTGCCTACCAGCGTTGCCTTCAATATGGCTTTGACCAGCTCCACCAGCGAATTCTTCGAAAACAGGTTCTTGATGCCGTTGAGCGGGTTGAGCTTGCCGAACTTGGGAGTGAAGGCCTTGTTGCTGAAGTTCCAGCCGCCTACCAGTACCGGGGCGCCTACAATCACGACCAACAGCAACAGGACCAGGGGCGCAAACGCAATCAGCAACTCCAGGATGCCGCTCGCAATCTTGCTGAGCAACAGGCTGAAGTCGAAGGCAGCCTCGCGGCTGATGCGCAGGTTGCTGTTCATATTGCTCAGCATGGCTTGGTTGAGCCGGCCGCCCAGCATCATGAGGCCAAGGCCGCCCGCCATCAGCACGACGCAAGTGGAAAACTCGCGCGAACGCGGCACGTCGCCATCTTCGCGGGCTTTTTCTATGCGCCGCGGCGTGGGCTGTTCCGTTTTTTCCAAATCACTATCTTGCGCCATGCTCGTCCGTCCTCTGATGCAGGCAATATGTATTTCCTGTACACGTTGCCTTTCACGATGGCTGCATTATTCGTCACGAAGAAAGCAATGAAATCGAAGAATAGAAGGGGGAAAACCAGTTATTCCTGATAAAAAAGTTAAAAATTATTTAAAGAAATTCCTAAAGTTTGGGTAAACCATGCCGATAGATGTACTGTATGGAAAATTTTTTCAAATAAATTTCCATATTAATTAATGGCTTATAAAATTTTCGCAAATTTTTTTAAATTTGCCCTAAAGATTGACCAAGCGCTGCCGTTAAGCAGATATGGTTGCAAAAAATATTTTGAGGGATGCAAATCGTTAGATTGAGTTAGTACCTGAAAATTAGCAGTACTCCTCCTCTGGAAGCCTTATCTCCCAAGGCCGATACAGCGTTTGTAAGACAAACGCTGTATCGGCTGTGTTCGTTCGTCTTACGTAAAAAACCGACAGACACCAGTTTTTCCCCTATCTCAAAAAGTTCAAAGTACGCCTCACCTGCACTGCACATAGCAGCGCTGACTTCTAAGCAAGGGAGCTAGAAAATGAACGAGCAAGAAATCATGGCGGAAATCAAGGATGCTAACCTCAGTTATCTGATGCTGGCGCAGCAAATGATTCGTGCGGACAAGGCGAGTGCGATTTTCCGCCTTGGGCTGAGCCAGGAAATTGCGGATTTGTTGGAAGGTCTGAGCAATGCGCAGCTGCTGAAGCTGAGCAGCTTCAATATGATGCTCACGCGTTTCCGCTTCGATGACACTGCGATCCTGGGCATGCTGACCAGCTACACCAAGGATCGCATGCAGGCACAAGCCCATGCCGCCATCTTGATGGCAGGCCAGGGCGTTGAGGAAATCGCCTGATATAAAAAGCATGCAGTCGTAGACATCGGCAGTTCATTGGGTATCAAGGGGGTAACATGAGTAAGAGCGTCATCAACGAAGCGGAACAGATCCAGCTGGCCATCCAGATGATCCATCTTGGCGCGAGGCTGCAATTGCTCGAATCCCAAACCACCTTGTCTCGCGAGCGCCTGATCAAGCTATATAAGGAAATCAAAGGCATGTCGCCGCCAAAGGGAATGCTGCCCTTCTCGACCGACTGGTTCCTGACTTGGCAACCGAATATCCATTCCTCGATTTTCGTGAATATTTATCACTTCCTGATCCAGCACGCCGGCGTGTCGGGAATCACGGCGGTCATGAAGGCTTATAGGCTGTACCTGCAGCAGGTGGGAAGCGAGCCGGACGATGAAGAGGTGGTGTTGTCTCTGACGCGCGCCTGGACCCTGATCCGTTTTCTCGACAGCAATATGCTGAAAATGCAACGCTGCAGCTGCTGTGGCGGCGAGTTTGTCGTGAACGCCTACGATCTCCATGAACGCTATCAGTGCAACCTTTGCCATGTGCCTTCACGCGCCGGCAAGACCAAGAAAGCCAAGGAGCAGGCCGCAGCATTGATTGCGTAATCGTGAATATGTCGCTTCAACAGTTTTTAATGGAGCCTGCCCATGCCGATTGAGCAGGAGCCAAACCCGGAGTTGAGTGGTGCCAGGAAGCGGTTTCCCCCCGCTATCCTGGCTTTTTTTATCCAATTGGCGGCGCTTGCGGCAGTCTGGTGCATTAGCCAGTTGTTGTGGCGTTTCGGCTGGGATTTGCCGGTTTGGGCTCTGTTCCTGCTGCAAGGGGTGGCGGCCTGCCTGTTGTCCATCATGCTGGCTATGGCCGCTTGGTGGCGGTGGATACACCTGTTGTTCCCGTTGGCGATCCTGGTCATGCTGCAATGGCAATTGCCCGCATGGCTGTACCTGCTGGCGTTTTGTTTCACCCTCGCTTTGTTCTGGAGCACGTATCGCACCCAGGTGCCTTTCTATCCGTCCCTGCCCGCGACTTGGCGCCGGGTCAAGGAACTGGTCCCGGCGGACAGGTCGGTCAGCGTACTCGATATCGGCAGCGGCATGGGCGGGCTTGTTATCTACCTGGCCCGCGAATGCCCGAATGCCAGGTGCGCTGGAATTGAGCTAGCGCCTTTACCATGGCTGATTAGCGTCTTATCGGCCTTCTTAAAAAAATCTCCCGCATCATTCAAGTATGGCGACTACCAGGCCGTTAATCTTTCTGAGTACGACGTAGTGTTTGCGTACCTCTCCCCGGCGGCGATGCCTGATGTTTGGCGCAAGGCTAAGAAGGAAATGCAGGCAGGTAGTTTGCTTATCAGTTATGAGTTTGAGATTCCGGGAGTGGCTCCCAAGTTGCAGATTCAGGATAGGCTAGATGCCCCGAGTATTTTCGTATGGGAATTGTAAGCGCGGGACATTGCGCTCTAGGAGGCATTCAAGCCAAGATGATTCAGATATAAAGGGTTATTGCACTTCAATTACCGCGATCAGAACATCAGCTTGATTGCTATGCTGAAAAAGAACTTAAGAAATCGGGTCTGTGAAGCCTGAGCGGAGCTTGCTGATATGCTGGTGATAGCGGGGTATCTGGTAGTACTGGGAAGTGTGTTTGGCGGTTTCGCCATGGCGGGCGGGCATCTGGCCGCCCTGTTCCAGCCAATAGAGTTGCTCATGATCGGCGGGGCCGCCATTGGCGCCTTCCTGGTTGGTAATGATGCCAAAGCGATCAAGGCGACGCTGAAGGCCCTGCCCAGCGTATTCAAAGGTTCGAAATACACCAAGTCGCGCTATATGGATCTATTGGCGCTACTGTTTGAAATCCTCACCAAGATCCGCCGCGAAGGGATGATGGCGATCGAGAGCGACATCGACAATCCCGAATCCAGCCAGATTTTCTCCAAGTATCCGGACATCCTTTCCGACCACCACCTGATGGACTTCATCTGCGATTACCTGCGCCTGATGACCTCGGGCAACATGGATGCGTTCCAGATCGAAAACCTCATGGATAACGAAATCGACACTCATCACCATGAAAGCATGGTGCCTTCCCATTGTATTGCCCGCCTGGGCGACGGCATGCCGGCATTCGGCATCGTGGCGGCGGTGATGGGGGTGGTGCACACCATGGAGTCCGTTGGGCTGCCGCCGAACGAGCTCGGCATGCTGATTGCCCATGCACTGGTGGGAACCTTCCTCGGCATTTTGCTCGCCTATGGCTTTGTCGGCCCGCTGGCGAGCCTGCTGGAGCGCAAGGCCGACGAGTCATCCAAGATGTTCCAGTGCGCCAAGGTGACCTTCCTCGCCAGCCTGAACAGCTACGCCCCGGCGATTGCGGTGGAGTTCGGCCGCAAGGTGCTGTACTCGACCGAGCGCCCCGAGTTCGCCGAACTGGAAGCTCACGTCAAGCAGGCCAAGGCCCGCTAGGGAACGGAAACGGCGGAGAACGAGATGGCCCAGGAAAACGTCCGGATTGTCGTCAAGCGCGTCAACAGGCATGGTGGCGGACGCCATGGCGGCGCTTGGAAAATTGCCTATGCCGATTTCGTGACGGCGATGATGGCGTTCTTCCTCCTCATGTGGTTGCTGGGTTCTACCACCAAGGCCGACTTGGAGGGGATTTCGGAATATTTCAAGACGCCGCTCAAGGTGGCGATGCAGGGCGGCTCAGGCGCCGGTGCCAGCGATAGTGTGCTCAAGGGCGGCGGCAACGACATGACCAAGAAGCAGGGGCAGATCAGGAAGGCCGAGGATATCGAGGCCAAGAAAAAGCCCGACCTGAAGACGGCCAAGGAAGAAGTGGCCAAGGCGGAGCTGGAAAAGCTCAAAGAGCTGAAGAAGCGCATTGAGGAAGCCATCGAGGCCAGCACGACGTTGCGCCAGTTCAAGAAGCAGCTGTTGCTGGACATCACCACGGAGGGCTTGCGTATCCAGATCGTGGATGAGCAGAACCGCCCGATGTTCGCTTCCTCCAAGGCGGAACTCCAGCCGTACGCGCGCCAGATCCTGCACGAGATCGGCCAGTTGCTCAATGACGTGCCGAACAAGATCAGCCTTTCCGGCCATACCGACTCGGCCCCCTATCCGAGCGGTGAGCGTTATTACAGCAACTGGGAGCTATCGTCGGACCGTGCCAACGCCTCGCGCCGTGAACTCGTTTCCGGCGGCATGAAGGAAGAAAAGCTGTTGCGGGTAGTGGGCTTGTCCTCTGCGGTGCTGTTCGATAAGGACAACCCGCTCAATCCCATCAACCGCCGCATCAGCATCATCATCATGAACAAGAAGGCGGAGGAAGAAACGATTAACGACAATGGTTCGGCGGAAGTGGAAGCCGCCGACGATGTGCCTGCGCTGACCGAGACTTTCAACAAGTCTTGATATTGATCAAGCGGGACTTTTCTCTTGTTTTTTACAGATTGAATACGGTCTGGACAGGATAGTGTATATGGCAAGTCAGACTATACCGATAGATGAATTAAAAGAGTTGCTGGTCAGCCTTGGCGGCTGGGGCGAAGAGCACCTGGAGCACGTGGAGACTGACCTGGGCCAGGCCAATGCGCTGCTGCGCGAAGCGATCAGCATGCTGGTGGATGGCTTCATGTCCATCAACCGGGCGGCGCAGGCGCAGCAGCAGATATTGTTGAGCCTGAGCGTCAGCACGCAATTATCTCAACAGCATATTGCCGAGGTGGCGATGTACAGCCGCCAGATCGAGAGCGAGGTAAACCGCGTCGTCACCGGCATGCAGTTCGAGGATATGACCAACCAATTGTTGACGCGCGCGCTCGCCCGAGTCGGCGGGCTCAAGCTATTGCTGCTGGCAATGGCGGACCAGCATGAGTCCCTGGTTGCCGGACATTCGCATCAAGATATCGCCGTCATTTTGCAAAAGATGAGCGAATCTCTCAACGAAAAACGTGCCTCCATGCATCGCGATTTACAGTCGTCCGTGAATCAGCAGCATATGGGGGCGGGCGATATCGAGCTTTTTTAGGTTTCTCTTTTAACAATGTCAGGAACGTGCCGGAGCGCACAGGCGCGCAAGAACGGGGATTGAAAGATATGGGAAAAACAATACTGGCTGTGGATGACTCCGGGTCGTTGAGGCAGATGGTGGTATTCAGCCTGAACGCCGCAGGCTACCAGGTGATCGAGGCCGTGGACGGCGAGGATGCCTTGAACAAGGCGCAGACCCAGGTCGTGGACCTGGTGCTGACTGACCAGAACATGCCCAGAATGGACGGGCTGACGCTGATTAAATCACTGCGCAGCCTCAGTTCTTACCAGAAAGTGCCGATATTAATGCTAACAACAGAGTCCAGTGACGAGATGAAGGCATTGGGCAAGGCAGCGGGTGCGACAGGATGGTTGGTCAAGCCATTTGATCCCAAGCGTTTACTAGATGTTGTTCAGCGCGTCATCGGGTAGGCCGTGCATTGCACAAGACTTATCCCAGTGAGCGTGGACAGCATGAATCAATGTGGAGTTGAACAATGACAATTGACATGAGCCAGTTTTACCAGGTGTTCTTCGACGAGTCGGACGAACTGCTGGCGGAAGCTGAGCGTTTGCTGCTCGAGCTTGATATCGAGAACCCGAGCGCCGAAGACCTCAATGCCATTTTTCGTGCGGCACACTCCATCAAGGGCGGGGCCGCGACTTTCGGCATGACGGACATGACCGAGATCACCCATGTGCTTGAGAACCTGCTGGACCGCATCCGCAAGAACGAGATGAAGCTGCAGGCGGAGCATGTGGACGTGTTCCTCTCCGCCAAAGACATTCTCAAGATGCAGCTGGATGGCCACCGCAATGGAAGCGCCGTGGACCAGGACGCCGTCAGGGAGATCAAGGCGACATTGCATAGCCTGGCCCAGGAGGGCGGCCAAGCTATTTCTTCCCCACCACAAACATTGTCACCGGCTGAAAAAGCGCCTGTAGAGGCGAATAGCGCCAAGGCTGGCAATGTGCCAGTTCAAGCCGCCAGTGCAACGAAGCAATTCCAAGTGCAGTTGCCGGAATTGCCGGAAAAGGATGTGACGGCATTGACCGAGGAGCTGGCCTTGCTGGGCGCGGTGGAGGCATTGCCTGCGGTCGGCAACCGCCATGTGCTTAAGTTGGACACGGACGAGAGTCTGGATAACATCGTGGCGATCTGTTCTTTTATTCTGGACCCGGACGATCTGGTCATCACCGAGCTTGATGCCGGCGCACGCAATGTATCCTCGGCGAAGCCAGCTGTCGCCGGCAGCCAGGGCTTTTTGATCGAAATCCCGGAAATCCTGGACAAGGACTGGAGCACATTGGTTTCGGAGCTCGAATTGCTCGGCAAAGTCGTCGTGCAGCCTGTGGTCGGCAACTTGCATTCGCTCTGGCTGGAAACCGAGGAGGACCGTGACAGCATCCTCGCGGTGAGCTCTTTTGTCGTCGACATCGACAAGATCAAGGTGACGGACAGAGGCGAGGCTCCGTTAACAGAAAGCGTCCAGGCAGCCCCGGCCCAGGCCAAGGAAAAGCCGCTGGACGAGGGGGATTTCGGCCTGTTCGATGCGGGTGCCGTCAAGCCGGCACCTGAGGAAAAGCCTGCCCCCGCAGCAGCGGCCAAGGCGAGCGGCGAGCCGCTGGAAAACAAGCGGGTGGCGCCGCGCCGCGAAGCCGACAAGGCGGCAGCAAGCCAGGAAACCACTTCCATCCGTGTCGGGATCGAGAAGGTGGACCAATTGATCAACCTGGTCGGCGAGCTTGTCATTACCCAGGCCATGATAGAGCAGCGTACCAGCACGCTGGACCCCATGCTGCATGAGCGTTTGCTCAACAGCGTAGGCCAGCTGACGCGGAACACCCGCGACTTGCAGGAAGCCGTCATGTCGATCCGCATGATGCCGATGGATTACGTCTTCTCTCGTTTCCCGCGCATGGTGCGCGATCTTGCGAGCAAGCTCGGCAAGAAGGTGGAGTTCGTCACCAACGGTGCGGCCACCGAGCTGGACAAGGGCCTGATCGAACGCATTGTCGATCCGCTGACCCACCTAGTGCGCAACAGCATCGACCATGGCATCGAATCGCCGGAAGTGCGCGCCGCCGCAGGCAAGAACCCGATCGGCCGTTTATCGCTGTCGGCTGGGCACCAAGGCGGCAACATCATCATTGAGGTGAGTGACGACGGCGGCGGCCTCAACCGTGAACGCATCCTCAACAAGGCCAAGTCCTCGGGCCTGAGCGTTTCCGACAACATGCCGGACGGCGACGTATGGCAATTGATCTTCGCCCCAGGTTTCTCTACCGCCGAGCAGGTGACCGACGTGTCGGGCCGCGGGGTCGGCATGGACGTGGTCAAGCGTAACATCACCGCGATGGGCGGCGTGGTCGATATACGTTCCGCCGCCGGATACGGCACCACTATTTCGATTTCACTGCCGTTGACGCTGGCTATCCTCGACGGCATGTCCGTGCGGGTCGGGGATGAGGTCTACATCCTGCCGCTCAGTTTTGTCATGGAGTCGCTGCAGCCCTCTGCGGGCGACGTCAAGGATGTGACCGGCCAGGGCCGCCTGGTCAAGGTCCGTGAAGATTACCTTCCGCTGATTCCGCTATACCAGATGTTCGGTATCGAGCCACTCTATCGCGAGCCCGAGGACGGCATCCTCGTGGTCTTGCAGGCGGACGGCAAGAAAGCCGCATTGTTCGTTGATGAACTGGTGGGGCAGCAGCAAGTCGTGGTGAAGAATCTTGAATCCAACTATCGCAAGGTGGCGGGCATTTCCGGCGCCACCATCCTCGGCGATGGCGGTGTCTCGCTGATTCTGGATGTTGCCAATTTGCTGCGGTCCAGCAGGCAGTTGATCACTGAACCTTCCATTCATTAAGAGGTGTTGTCATGTTAGAACCAACAAGCAGTAAAGCAGAGAGCCAGTCGCAACCGGTTCCATCAGGGGCAGCGCAAGGTGAAAGCAGCGAGTTCCTCGCGTTTACGCTGGGCAGCGAGGAGTACGGGATCGATATCCTCAAGGTGCAGGAGATTCGCGGTTACGAGAGCGTGACCCGGATCGTCAACGCGCCGGAATTCATCAAGGGCGTGATCAACCTGCGCGGCATCATTGTCCCGATCGTGGACATGCGCATCAGGTTCAACCTGGGCACGCCTACCTACGACCAGTTCACGGTCGTCATCATCCTCAATATCAACGGGCGCGTGACCGGGATCGTGGTGGACAGCGTTTCCGACGTCACGACGCTGAGCGCGCAGCAGATCAAGCCAGCGCCGGAAATGGGCTCCATTCTCAGCACCGACTACCTGATTGGCCTGGGAACGCTGGATGACCGCATGTTGATCCTGGTCGATATCGATAAGTTGATGACCAGTTCGGAAATGGGCTTGGTCGACCATATCGTTGCCGACGCTTAACCACCAGATAACGATAAAAACAGACATATTGAACTCGAAGGGCGGAGATTAGAAATGAAGCTACTGAATCCATTGATGAATTACATGTATGGTCAGAGGATCACCAAGCGCCTCGTGATCGGTTTTGGATCCCTGCTGGTGCTGCTGGCGGCGATTGTTATCCTCAGTTTTGTGCTGATGACATCCATGAATAACCGTACGGACGCGATTGTCGCGGAATCGGCGACCAAGCAGACATTGCTGAACGACTGGAAGCTGTATACCAGCATGAACATCATCAATGCTGCGGCTTATATCAAAAACCGCAGCCAGAGCCAGGAAGCATACTTCCTCGAGAGAATGAGTGAAAACTCTCAAGAGGTGGACAAGCTGCAGGCGCAGGCTCTCGAACTAATGAAGGGCGACGAGTACCAGCCCCTGTTGCAGAAGATCAGCAAGGCGCGCGAGGAGTACCGCAACGTGCGCAGCGAAGCCTTCAAGATACGGGTCGCGTTGAACGTGCGTGCGGCCGCGCTCGAGAACTGGCTGACCAACGAGCAGGTGAGCCTGGAGGAAAAGCGTAATGTCAGCAATAAGCTGGCCGCCGATGAAAAGGCATATTACGAGAGTGTCGACGGCAATTTCCAGGCTGCCCGCGACGCTTATCAGGGCGCGATGAACGAGATTTTGCAGTATGAGCGCGACCGGGCGTTGGAATTGGCGACGGCCAACAAGAGCGCCAGCATCCAGGGTCGCACCTTGGTGATCGTGCTGGGCTTGTTGGCCATCCTGATGGGCGTGGTGTTCGCGAGAGTGATTACGGTATCCATCATCGAGCCGATCAATTACGGCATCCGCGTGATCGGCCGTGTTTCCAAGGGTGATCTGGCGCCGCGCCAGAATGACCTGCTCGACATGATCAATGAAAACGCTTCCGATGAGCCTGGTAAGCTGCTGGTTGGCATCCGCTTCATGATCCAGGAGCTGCGCAAGCTGGTGACGGAAGTGCGCGGCAGTACAGACACGATGCTGGTCGCGACCAGCGAGATTTCCTCCGGCAATGCCGACCTCTCCTCGCGTACCGAGTCGCAGGCTTCCAGCCTGGAGGAAACCGCCAGCTCCATGGAAGAACTGACTTCCACCGTACGCCAGAATGCCGACAACGCAAGGCAGGCCAACCAGCTGGTGATCACCGCTTCGGAATCCGCGGTACGTGGCGGGCAAGTGGTCGACCAGGTCGTCAACACCATGGGCTCGATCAAGGAAAGCTCGCGCAAGATTGTCGACATCATCGGCGTCATCGACGGTATTGCCTTCCAGACCAATATCCTCGCATTGAATGCCGCGGTTGAAGCGGCACGGGCAGGCGAGCAGGGACGCGGGTTCGCGGTAGTGGCGAGCGAGGTGCGCAATCTTGCCCAGCGTTCCGCGGCGGCGGCCAAGGAAATCAAGGGCCTGATCGGAGACTCCGTCGAGAAGGTTGATATCGGCAACAAGCTGGTGGATCAAGCCGGTACCACGATGAGCGAAATCGTGAGCTCGGTTCAACGCGTGGCCGACATCATGGGCGAGATCACCTCAGCCAGCCAGGAACAAAGCTCCGGCATCGAGCAGGTGAACATTGCCATCGGGCAGATGGACGAAATGACTCAGCAGAATGCCGCCCTGGTTGAGCAGGCGGCGGCAGCGGCAGAAAGTCTTGAGGAACAGGCGCAGAAACTGTCCTCCACGGTCAGCGTATTCAAGATCAGCTAAAAATAAAATACTTGTTTTGATTAAAAGGCAGAAAAACGCAAACAGGGTGGTTGCATTGCCATCCTGACAATAGGAGAAAAAGTAACATGCGTATCAACATGCCTGTGACAACGAATGAGTATTTGCTGCAGGACGGCCAGTCGATTCTGTCGACGACCGACCTGCAGGGAAAAATCACTTATATAAACCAGGATTTCATCGAGGTAAGCGGCTTTACGGAAGAAGAGCTGATTGGCGCGCCTCACAACCTGGTGCGTCATCCGGACATGCCCTCCGAAGCTTTTGCCGACATGTGGGCGACGCTGAAAGCCGGATTGCCCTGGACGGGGATGGTCAAGAACCGGCGCAAAAATGGTGACTATTACTGGGTGTTGGCGAATGCCACGCCCATGCGCCAGAACGGCAGTGTCGTGGGATATATGTCTGTACGCGTCAAACCCACGCGCCAGCAAGTCGAGCAGGCCTCGCGGATTTATGCCAGCCTGCGCGAAAACAAGCGCCATGGCCTCAAGCTGTACCGTGGCGAGGTCCTGAAAACAGATTTAATCTCGCGGGTAAGAAGAGCAATGCAAATGACATTGAAAACAAGAGTGACCGTGACAACAATCGCCATCATTCTGGCGATGATTGTCGTCATAGCGGCGGCGCTCGGCGGGCTGGGTGTCGGCTTCGTGATCGGTGGTGCCTTGGTTGCCATCGTGGCGACCGTGGGGCTTGCCATGTCGCTTTCCGCCTCGGTGATCAAGCCGCTGCGCGAAGCGACCGACATCGCCAATTCGCTCGCGAGCGGCGATCTTTCGCATAAGTTCAGCAGCAGCAAGACGGACGAGACCGGCATGCTGTTGCGGGCGCTCAACCAGATGAATGTCAACATCGTCGCCATGATCTCCGACATCCGTACCAATATGCAGCGCATCAATATAGGGGTGAGCGAGATCGCCAAGGGCAACAACGATCTCTCTGCGCGTACCGAATCCCAGGCCAGCTCGCTGGAGGAAACCGCCAGTTCCATGGAAGAGCTGGCTTCCACCGTGAAGCAGAATGCCGACAATGCGCGCCAGGCCAACCAACTGGTGATATCCGCCTCCAGCGTCGCTGCCCGCGGCGGCGAGGTGATTGGCGAGGCCAGGGACAGGATGCGCCTGATCAGCGAGTCTGCCAACAAGATTTCAGACATCATCGGCGTGATCGACGGCATCGCCTTCCAAACCAATATCCTGGCATTGAATGCCGCGGTCGAGGCGGCCCGTGCCGGCGAGCAGGGGCGCGGGTTTGCCGTGGTCGCTGCGGAGGTGCGCAACCTGGCCCACCGTTCCGCGGCGGCAGCCAAGGAAATCAAGGGGTTGATTTCCGACTCGGTCGAGCGGGTCGAGGCGGGCGTGGTGTTTGTCGACCAGGCCGGCACGACGATGACGGAAATCGTGGCTTCGGTGCGCAGCGTCACCGATATCATGGGGGAAATATCGGCAGCCTCTACCGAGCAGAGTTCAGGCATCGACCAAGTGAACCACGCGGTCAACGACATGGACGAGGTCACCCAGCGCAATGCCGCGCTGGTCGAAGAGTCTGCCGCTGCGGCGGAGGCGTTGAAGCGGGATGTATTGCAGCTGGAGCGTGCCGCCAGCGTATTCAAGCTGGGCAACGGCAGGGATACGGTGCTGGAGCAACAGCCCGCGGTTCAGGCTAAAGCATCCGCGCCGGCACCTGCCAGGCCCAAGGCCGAGCTTGCGCCAAGCGCTCCCGTAAAGCCAAAAGCGGCTGCCGCAGCACATGATGCAAAAACAAAAACCAAAGGCGTTGCGGCACAAGCAGCGCCTGCGCCCAAATCCGCAATACCTAAGAAAGTGATTGGGCCGGATCTTTCCAGCGACGAATGGGAAGAGTTCTGATCGCGCAAGCGCATACGCAGAGGAATGTGTAATTGAATTCAAGCACAGTGAGCAAATCAAGTGCGGGCAAGGAGTTTGATTTTACAGAAGCGGATTTTGCCCGCGTACGCAAGCTGATCTATCAGGCGGCTGGCATTTCGCTGTCGGACTCCAAGCACGAGATGGTCTACAGCCGTCTTGCAAGGCGCTTGCGCGCGACCGGCATATCCAGCTTCCAGCATTACCTGGACGTGCTGGAAAGCGGTTCCGGCTCTGATGAGTGGGAAGCCTTTACCAATGCGCTCACTACCAACCTGACATCATTCTTTCGCGAACACCACCATTTCCCCATCCTCGCGGAACATCTCCGCAAGGCGGCGCAGCCTATTTCCATCTGGTGCTGCGCGAGTTCCACCGGCGAGGAGCCGTACAGCCTCGCGATTACCGCTTGCGAAGCCTTCGGCACGCTGCGCCCCCCAGTCGAGATCATTGCCACCGATATTGACACCAACGTGCTGGCAACAGCTGCCGCCGGCATATATACCTATGACCGCATCGAGAAATTGCCCATAGAGCAGAAGAAGAAATTCTTCTTGCGCGGAACCGGCAAGCAGCAGGGCTTGGTTCGGGTGCGCGATGATTTGCGCAAGCTGATCAGCTTCAGGCCCTTGAACCTGCTGAGCAACAGCTGGCCTGTCAGCGGGCCGTTCGATGCGATCTTCTGCCGCAATGTCATGATCTATTTCGACAAGCCGACACAAGCGACGATTCTCAAGCGCTTTGCCCCGTTGATGAAGCGCGACGGGCTATTGTTCGCCGGG
This sequence comes from Methylobacillus pratensis, assembly GCF_054072455.1. Classification (NCBI taxonomy): domain Bacteria; kingdom Pseudomonadati; phylum Pseudomonadota; class Betaproteobacteria; order Nitrosomonadales; family Methylophilaceae; genus Methylobacillus; species Methylobacillus pratensis. Next base: position 103,116 of record NZ_JBSUSR010000004.1, on the reverse strand, counting down.
CATTCGGAAAATTTTCTTTATGCCACTGACGCATTCAAGCTATTGGGCAAGACGGTATACACCCTCGACCAGCGTGGAGGCTGAACATGGCCAGCCCGATAGAAGAGCAGTTGGCCACCAACCTGTATTTCGACAAGACCTTCAATTGCGAGGCGGCCAAGATTTTGCCTGGGGAGTATTACACGACCAACCAGGACATCGTGATCGTGACGGTGCTGGGTTCATGCGTATCCGCATGTATCCGCGACAGGGTCTCCGGCATAGGCGGCATGAATCATTTCATGTTGCCGGAGAGCAGCCCCGCGGATGCCAATAACCCGGTGTCGGAGTCGGCCCGGTACGGTACTTACGCCATGGAAGTGTTGATCAACCAGCTATTAAAGAACGGCGCGCGCCGGGAGAACCTGGAAGCCAAGATTTTTGGCGGAGGCAACGTGTTGAGCGGCTTCACCGCCATCAATATCGGCGAGAAGAATGCGGCATTTGTACGCAAATATCTGCGCGACGAAAATATCCGCGTGGTCGGCGAGGACCTGAACGACGTCTATCCCCGCAAAGTGTATTTCTTCCCCAAAACCGGGCGCGTATTGGTGAAGAAGCTGAAGCAGATGCATAACAATACCTTGATCACGCGTGAAGAGAGCTACGCCAAGAAGCTCAACACGAACAAGGTGGCGGGCGATGTGGAATTGTTTTGAGTTCAGGCTCCAAGGTGGTGGCTGGGAGGAGACCAGATGCCAAGTGATAGTTAAATAAAAAGGCAATGTCATGACCATAAAAGTTCTTATCATCGACGATTCAGCGCTGATCCGCAGCCTATTGACGGAGATCATCAACCAACAGCCGGATCTCGAAGTGGTGGGTGCGGCTCCCGACCCGTTGATCGCGCGGGAAATGATCAAGCAAAAGAATCCTGACGTGCTGACGCTGGATGTGGAAATGCCCAAAATGGACGGGCTGGATTTTCTCGAGCGCCTCATGCGGCTGCGCCCGACGCCGGTGGTGATGATTTCCTCGCTGACCGAGCGCGGCTCAGAAATCACCATGCGCGCGATGGAGCTGGGCGCGGTGGATTTCATTACCAAGCCGAAAATGTCGATTGCCAGCGGCATGCATGAATACAGCGAGATGATTGCGGACAAGATACGCGCCGCTTCCAGGGCGCGCCTGATTGCCAGGAAACCGCTCACGCCGGCGGCAGACGGCGCCGGCTTGCCTTCGGTCGGCAACCCTCTCATCAGCAGCGAGAAGCTCATCATCGTCGGTGCCTCCACGGGCGGCACGGAGGCGATCAAGTCCTTCCTGATGCAGATGCCGTCCGACTGTCCCGGCATCCTGATCACGCAGCACATGCCCGCAGGCTTTACGCAATCCTTTGCCAATCGCCTGAATACCTTGTGCAAAATCTCGGTGCAGGAGGCGAAGGGCGGCGAGCGCGTCCTGCCTGGCCATGCGTATATCGCCCCTGGGCATTCGCACCTATTGCTGGCGCGTAGCGGCGCCAATTACGTGACGCAGCTGGATGACGGCCCGCCAGTGAGCCGGCACCGTCCTTCAGTGGATGTCTTGTTCAGTTCTGCCGCTAGCAATGCGGGCAAGAATGCGATTGGTGTTATTCTCACGGGCATGGGCAAGGATGGTGCCGACGGCATGCTGAAGATGAAGCAGGCCGGGGCCTACAATTTTGCGCAGGACGAGGCGAGCTGCGTCGTCTTCGGCATGCCCAAGGAAGCAATTGCCATGGGCGGGGTGGACGAGGTGAGCTCATTGTATGATATGCCTGGCAAAGTGCTGCAATACCTTGCAGCCAACAGCGCGCGGGCATTGCGTGTTTAATATGGAAGTGCCGCAGCATGATCGACCGGCATTTCCGGCAATACAAATAAAAGTTGAAATGGAGTAACAAATGGCAAATCCCAATACCAAATTTCTGGTGGTCGATGACTTTTCGACCATGCGGCGTATTGTGCGTAACCTGCTCAAGGAGCTGGGTTACAACAATGTCGATGAGGCTGAGGATGGCGTCATGGCCCTGGCCAAGTTGAGGAGCGGAAACTTCGACTTCGTGGTATCCGACTGGAACATGCCCAATATGGACGGGTTGACCATGTTGCAGCAGATACGCGCCGACCCGGCGCTGTCATCGCTGCCGGTATTGATGGTGACCGCCGAAGCGAAAAAGGAAAACATCATTGCGGCTGCCCAGGCAGGCGCCAATGGCTACGTGGTGAAGCCGTTCACCGCTGCGACATTGGATGAGAAGCTCAGTAAAATTTTTGAGAAGCTTGAAAAATCAGGGGGCTGATAATGAGTAACCCACTTCAAAACGTAGAACCCGTCCAAGGCGAAGCCGAGAATATGCAATCCCAGCATGATGAAATGCTGCACCGCATCGGCCTGATGACCAGGAACCTGCATGAAAGCCTGCGCGGACTCGGCTTCGACAAGCTGCTCGAGCAGGCGGCGCACGGAATACCTGATGCCAGGGATAGGCTCAATTACGTAGCGCGCATGACCGAGCAGGCGGCGGAGCGCGTATTGAATGCGACCGACATTGCGACGCCGTTGCAGGATGAGTTGAACCAGCAGGCCGTCAGTCTGGAAGAGCGTTGGAAAAGCATCCTGGCCGTGCCTTCGCTCAAGAAGGATTATGACCAGGTGGCCGACGAGACGGTGGCGTTCCTCACCAAGACGGTAAGCCATACCGATGCGACCAAGGCGCAATTGCTCGACATCATGATGGCGCAGGATTTCCAGGACCTGACTGGGCAAGTGATCAAGAAAATCACTGAGCTTGCGCAGGAAATAGAACAGCAACTGGTGCAGGTGCTCATCGACTTCTCCCCAGGCACAGGGGGGAAAAAGGAAGACAACAGCCTCATGAACGGCCCGCAGATCAATCCTGATACCGCCATCGACGTGGTCGCGAACCAGGAGCAGGTGGATGATTTGCTCGACAGCCTCGGTTTTTGAGCCGCTGGCATCCGATGGCGATGGACGGCTAGTCCGATTGGCCTATTGTCCGCCAATTAAGGATGAGCGACCATGCGTACCCAAGAGCAGTACAAAATAAAATGTGCAAAAAAGCACGCAGTACATCACATTTTCCAGGGGAGCTTCCGCGTTATACGCATAGAAGCGACAAGTTGCGCTTAACCTAATGGTAAATGACAATCGAGAGGTGGGGAGGCTGTGGAGATCACGGCCTTTTTAGTACGTGCCGTGATTGAAGGCACTGCTATTTGCGGAACTTGGCGACGGCCTGTGCGCGATTCAGCACATTGAGTTTTTTGAAGATGCGTTGCAAATGGTTTTTGACAGTGAAGGCGCTGATGTCGAGGATCATGCCGATTTCCTGATTGGTCTTGCCTTTGGTGACCCAGTCCATGATTTCCAGCTCGCGGCCGGAAAGAATGTTCAGGCTTTCATCCTTGGGCTCGGGTTCGACCTTGACGGGTGTCGGCTGCTGTTCAGGCAAATGCTCGATCTGCCGCAACGCACTGTCGATGTAAGGCAGTAGCGCTTCCAGCATGGGGCGCGAGGCCGGAGGAAAACTCAAGTTGGAGCTGAGCAACACATAAAGGCAATCGTGCCGGCCACGGTGATCCTTGATGGCATGCACCAACGCCGATTTCATGTTTTTTAAGTAATAGCTTGATTCTACGTTCGAGAACTCGCAGTCGTGCAAGATATTGTCGGCTGCGGCAAGCGTAAAGGGGGCCTTGGCATGGTTCAGCCAATAGTTGAACAAGTTCTGCAGGAACTTATTGATTTCGTGGCTGGCAATCTTGTCGGAGCGGATGCCAGGCAGGGGCGAGACAACATTGAAGTATATGACTCCAAGTGAAAAATCTCCCCAAGCCGTGATCATGATCTCATGCGGAAGGAAAATCTGCAGTTTCCCCTGCATCCAGAGAAAAAGCTCGAAGTGCGAGCGAATTCTCAAAGATTCGTGCATTAGCTCAATTAACTGGCTTTTCTCGATATCGTTTAAGTTTTTATTTAAGGACATGCGCTCGGTTATAATTTACTAAGCAATTCAGGTCTAATTTTTTGTGTCATATATATACTCTTGCATTATTATGACGCAAATAGCTTGAGTATGAGAGTTTTTGAGAGCATTTATCTATTAATTTCCATAAATATTTTACGGTTAATTAATAAATTCCTTTAAATCTAAGGACAAAAATTACATGTATCCTGATTTGGTGCATCTGGGCGGGGCCGATAAATACGTAGAAGAAATCCTTGAAATCGTCAATACGATCAAGCTGTTTGGCGATTTCACCGATGAAGAAGTGCGTTATTTGTGCTCTTACATGCAATGCTATGCTGCGCCCAGGGACTGTCAATTGCTGACCGAAGGCGATCCGGGCGATTACCTGCTCCTGATCCTCACGGGCGAAGTCAATGTCATCAAGGACATTCCGAATAAAGGCATCCAGACCATAGCCCAGGTTGGCGCCGGCGCGATTATCGGCGAAATGTCCATGATCGACGGCATGCCGCGTTCAGCCAGCTGCGTCGCCAGCTTGCCCACGGACTTTGCGGTGTTGACCAGGGAAGCGCTCTATCAGTTGTTGGCCAATATGCCAAAGCTGGGTAACAAGGTGCTGGTAAGGTTGCTGCAATTGCTCACGGCGAGGTTCCGCGAAACCTCCGACAGATTCCTGCCGAAAACTTTGGGCGAGCTGGTCTGACCGGGCAATGTCAATGTAAGGACTAGGCCGCTGGCGTTGAAAAGCGCGTCGAAGAATAAAGCCATCGAAATCCCGCTATGCGGGATTTTTTTCGCCTAGCAAAAATAGTAAATCTTCACCTTCACCCATGAATAGCGTCATCAATCCTGGACGCTATTCTCAAGATTCGCTTGCCAGTTAAATTGGCAGTTTTACGCGGTGGCGCAAGAATCAATTTTGACTCAAGCCTGCATAGCAAAAGCAGGTATTCACACTATGTCATCAGGCATTTCTACCAGGCGATTCCGGCAAATCGATCCATCCAAGCCCTATGGCCGTATCTTCTCGCCATTACATTAAAATAAATTTGTCAAATAAATTAACATTTTATATAGTAAATAATATGCATTAATAGTAAAAATGGATTGTGTGCGATAAGTCGATACGGGAGGAAAGGCTGGCATGTCCAATGGCGATGAATTCGTCTTAACCCATAATGCCAAGTATGTCATCGAGAAGAATTTCAAGGGTGTAGATATATTTTCTCTTTATTTGGAAGCTAAAGTGCTGGGCAAGAAAAGCAAGGTCAAGCGCCAAATACGTGAATTCGCCAGGGTGCGCGATATTGCATTGATGCTAAACGGCTTCAAGGGCAGGTATTTCAAAGCCACGTCATGCGGCGTGGTGTTTGTCATGGCTGTTCCCGAGATATGCATCACTATTTTCAGGTTGAAAGACCGGCAGCATATTGGCAATAGATTTGCCAATTCAAAAGACCAATCACAGTTGCCCTGAGGGAAAACGTTGGGTTCGAGTCGATGATCGTTGCTTGCAACCGGGGTCAAGCTCGAGACTAATTTGATTAAATTATTGTTTTTAAGGAGAGCCCGCCAATTTTGGCAGTGTTGCGGAGAGCAACAGGAGAGGCAGAAAAACAAAAGGCTTGCAAATATGCAAGCCTTGGTATGATTGGTGGGGCATGTAGGGGTCGAACCTACGACAAACGGATTAAGAGTCCGCTGCTCTACCAACTGAGCTAATGCCCCAATCGAGAAGCGAGATTATGCGTGGGTTTCGAGCCGATGTCAACTTGAAAGTGAGTAGTTAATCGAGTAAGTTAGCTGCTTGCATTAAACCTTAACCACCCCCGAAAGTATATTGCATGGCAATTCATATCATTACCACTCAACCGTTCAGCGACCAACGGCCGGGAACCTCAGGCTTGCGCAAACGGGTCACGGTTTTTCAGCAGCCGCATTACCTTGAAAATTTCGTACAAAGCGTGTTCGACGCGGTCAAGGCGCCTGTCGGCGCGTCATTGGTTGTTGGAGGGGACGGGCGTTTCTATAACGTCGAGGCGATACAGATTATCCTCAAGATGGCCGCTGCCAATGGCATCGGGCGCGTATTGGTCGGCAGGAACGGCATCTTGTCCACGCCGGCAGCTTCCTGTGTAATCCGCAAATATAAGACGTTCGGCGGCATCATCTTGTCGGCAAGCCATAATCCCGGGGGGCCGCAGGGCGATTTCGGCATCAAGTTCAACTCGGCCAATGGCGGGCCTGCGCCGGAAAAAGTGACGGAAGCGATTTTTGCGCGCAGCAAGGAATTAGTGCAGTACAAGATCGTGGATGCGCCGGACGTGGCGCTGGACGTCGTGGGGGAAACCGAGCTGGCCGGGATGAAGGTCGAGGTCATCGATTCCGTCAGCGATTATGTCGACTTGATGGCGACATTGTTCGACTTCGATGCCATTCGCAAGTTGCTGGCTAGCGGCTTCCGTTTGCGTTTTGATGCCATGCATGCCGTGACTGGGCCTTATGCGCGTGCCATTCTGGTCGACCGGCTCGGCGCTCCACCGGATGCTGTGATGAATGCCGAGCCGTTGCCTGATTTTGGCGGCGGCCATCCCGACCCTAACTTGACCTATGCGCATGACCTGGTCGAGATCATGTATGGCGATGACGCGCCGGATTTCGGTGCGGCGTCGGATGGCGACGGGGACCGCAACATGATCCTGGGCAAGCGTTTCTTCGTGACGCCTTCAGACAGCCTGGCCTTGATTGCCGCCGATGCGCGGCTGGTGCCGGGATATGCGCAAGGAATTGCCGGCGTCGCACGTTCCATGCCGACCAGCGCAGCGGTGGACCGCGTGGCGCAGGAGCTGGATATCCCCTGTTTCGAGACGCCGACCGGCTGGAAATTCTTCGGTAACCTGATGGATGCGGGCAAGGTGACATTGTGCGGCGAGGAAAGCTTCGGCACCGGGTCGGACCATGTGCGCGAGAAGGACGGCCTGTGGGCAGTACTGTTCTGGCTCAATATCCTCGCGATCAAGCGCCAGTCGGTGGAAACCATCGTCAAGCGCCACTGGGCGAGGTTTGGCCGCAATGTCTATTCGCGCCATGACTACGAGGAGCTGCCCAGCGATGCCGCCAACGGCTTGATCGAGCATATCCGCGCCCAGTTTGCGTCGTTACCCGGGAAAACCCTGGGCCGCTATACCGTGAAGACATGCGACGACTTCAGCTATACCGATTCCGTCGATGGCAGTGTGAGTGAAAAGCAGGGCATACGCATCTTGTTCGAGGACGGTTCGCGTATTGTGTTTCGCCTCTCGGGCACAGGCACCGCTGGCGCAACGCTGCGTATCTATCTTGAGTCTTTCGAGCCGGATGCCTCCAAGCATGATCAGGATGCGCAGGATGCCCTGGCGGAGCTGATCGCGATTGCCGAGCAAATCTCCGAGCTGAAGCAGCGCACAGGGCGAGAACAACCTACCGTCATTACCTAATGCCGTATCTTGCGGTCCCGACCGACAGATTGATGTTGAGGCAATGGCGTGAGGCGGATCTTGCGCCATTTGCTTTACTTAATGCCGACCCTGAAGTCATGGCGTATTTTCCTGGCACTCTGGATAGTCAGCAGAGCGACGCCATGGCAAGGCGTTGCGCCAGTTTGATCGAAGAACGCGGCTGGGGCCTATGGGCAGTGGAGGAGAAGCTCAGCCATAGTTTCATCGGTTTTGTGGGCTTGCATATCCCGGCCCATGATTTACCTTTCCAACCTTGTGTCGAAATCGGTTGGCGCTTGGCGCGGACGTATTGGGGACAAGGGTACGCCTTCGAGGCTGCGCAGGCTGCCTTGAGTATCGGGTTTGTAGAATTGGGGCTGGAGGAGATCGTGGCATTTGCCACTGCGGGAAATCGCCGCTCCATCGCGTTGATGGAGCGCCTCTCCATGCAGCAGGATATCGCAGGAAGCTTTGATCATCCCGCCGTTGCCGATATTCCGAGGTTAAGGCCTCATCTGTTATACCGCCTGAGGCTTCAGCAATGGCGGCAGGCGCAAGGCGCGCCTGCTATTCCTCAACCTGCGTAATCGTCATCTTGCCCTGGAACAGGCGTACGTCCATGCGCGCCAGGAACGACATCCCTAGCAGCACGTCGCCATCCAATCCAGGGGCAATCACCGCAGCGACATTCTGCGCCTTGACGCCGCCCAGCTGTACGGATTGCAGCCGGGTCATATAGGCCACGGTGTCGCCATTGGCGGTGGAGGTGCGGATCGCCTGGTTGCTTTGCAACTGCAGGCGTTCGGCAATGCGTTGCGAGATGGCAACGCCGGTGGCGCCGGTGTCCACCAGCACATTGACCACGACGCCGTTGATGAGCGCCTCGGCACGGTAATGTCCATCCATCCCACGCTGCAGGGTGACGCTGGGCGCGTCACCCAGGATGCCGACGCGGTTCGGGTTGATGGCGCGGTCTGCCAGGTGGTAGACGCCGCCCGCCAATGCCAGCCAGACGATCCACCATAGCAGCCGCGAGTTGCTCATGCTTAGAAGGGCAGCCTGGCGTCAGGTGCGGCAGCAAGGATGACGCTGCGGAATTGCTCCTGGATGCGCTTGAGCGCTTCCGCGTTGTCAGCCTCGAAGCGCAGCACGATCACCGGCGTGGTGTTGGAAGGGCGCATGAGGCCGAAACCGTCGCTGTATTCCACGCGCAGCCCGTCGATGGTGATGACTTCCTCGGCGCCTTCGAACTTGGCGCTGGCCTGCAACTGGCTGATGAGCTGGTGCGGCTCGCCTTCCTTCATGTTGATATGCTGTTCCGGCGTGCTGACGCTGTCCGGCAACGCATTGAGCACGGCGGATGGATCATCGAACTGGCTGAGGATTTCCAGCAGGCGCGCGCCGGAATACAAGCCGTCGTCGAAGCCGTACCAGCGCTCCTTGAAGAACACGTGGCCGCTCATTTCGCCAGCCAGCGCGGCACCGGTTTCTTTCATCTTGGCCTTGACCAGCGAGTGCCCGGTTTTCCACATCAGCGGCTCGCCGCCGCGCTGCTTGATCCAGGGAGCCAGGTTGCGGGTGGATTTGACGTCGTAAATGATGGTGGCCTGGGGATTGCGCTTGAGCACATCCTCGGCAAATAACAACAACTGGCGATCCGGGTAGATGATGCTGCCATCCTTGGTGACCACGCCGAGACGGTCGCCGTCGCCATCGAAAGCGAAGCCGATTTCGGATTGGCCTGTCAGCAGGTTCTCAATCAAGTCCTTGAGGTTTTCCGGCACGGACGGGTCGGGATGGTGATTGGGGAAATGCCCGTCCACTTCGCAGAACAGCTCTTCCACTTCGCAACCGAGCGCGCGGTAAAGCTTGCCTGCAAATGCGCCGGGCACGCCGTTGCCGCAATCCACGGTGAGTTTGAGCGGGCGCTTGAGCTTGATGTCGGAGGCGATGCGGTCGATATATTCAGGGGCGATGTCGTAGCTGCTTTCCGTACCGTTGCCATGCGTGAAGTCGTTGTTGTCGATGCGTGCGCGCAGCTTTTGAATGGTGTCGCCGGACAAGGTCTCGCCCGCCACGACCATTTTCAGGCCGTTGTATTCGGGCGGGTTGTGGCTGCCGGTGACCATGACGCCGGAACCGGTATCCAGGTGGTAGGCGGCGAAATACACCATGGGGGTGGCTACCAGCCCTAGGTTGATCACATTGAGGCCGCTCTTGCGGATGCCGCGCGAAAGCGCTGCGGCAAGCTCGGGGCCGGAAAGGCGGCCGTCGTAGCCAATGCAGATGGTTTTCTGCTCGCGCAACGCGGCTTCGCTGCCGATCGCATGGCCGATGGATTCTACAATGTCCGGGGTCAGGGTTTTGCCGACGATGCCGCGGATATCGTAAGCCTTGAAGATTTCTTTTGGTGCTGTCATGGAGTGCTTTTGATGAGTGGTAAAGATGCTTGAATTGTGGGTTATTCCGCTTCTTCTATCCATGCCATCTGGATGGCTTCCAGAATGCGCTCGCCGCATTTTTCCGGTTCGTCGTCGAAATCATCCAGATCAAGTATCCAGTCGTAGAGGTCGGTGAATCTTAGCGTTTTTGGATCCACGTCAGGATATTTGTCGTATAGCTCTTCAGCGATTCGCTGGCTGTCAGTCCATTTCATCATGTTTCCTTTCTTAGCTATGCCAGTCCAAGCTGGCACCTGCAATCGTTAAATATGCTTGGCACGCACATATTGCTCCGGCCATACAACATCGGTGCGCAATTCCTTGGCCGCATGCAGCGGCCAATGCGGGTCGCTCAGCAGTTTGCGCGCGAGCATGACGACGTCGGCCTGGCCTGTGACCAGGGTATGCTCGGCTTGCAATGCTGATGTAATCAGGCCCACCGCGCCAGTGGCAATGCCTGCCTCGTGGCGGATACGTTGTGCGAACTCGGTCTGGTAGCCGGGCCCGGCGGGAATCTTGGCATCCAGGACCAGGCCGCCGCTGGAGCAGTCTATCAGGTCGATGCCGATGTCCTTGAACCATTTGGCAAACTGTATCGATTGCTCGATGTCCCACCCACCCTCCACCCAGTCGGTCGCGGAAATACGCACGAAGACAGGCTTGTCCTGCGGCCATAATCCGCGCAAGTCGCGCGCGATATTGAGCGCTAGGCGGCAGCGGTTTTCCAGGCTGCCGCCGTATTCGTCCTCACGACGGTTCGACAAAGGAGAAAGAAACTCGTGCAACAGATAGCCGTGGGCACAATGCAACTCTAATACTTCAAAGCCTGCTTCCAGCGCGCGTTCGGCTGCTGCATGGAATTGTGCTGCGATCTGCTGGATTTCCTCACGGCTGAGGGCGCGGGGCGTGCCATGCTCAGACGTGACGGGAAGCGCGGAGGGCGCCACGGTCTGCCAGCCGCCTTGTTCCGGGCTGAGGAATTTGCCATCGCGCCAGGGCACGTCGCATGATGCCTTGCGTCCGGCATGGGCGATCTGGATCGCGGGAACGGCGCCTTGCTGCTTGATGAATTCCACGATGGGCTTGAACGCCTGGGTATGCGCATCGGACCACAACCCGAGGCAGGAAGGGGTGATGCGGCCTTCGGGTGCAACCGCTGTCGCCTCGGCGATGACCAGGCCCGCGCCGCCTACGGCCAGGCCGCCAAGGTGAACCAGGTGCCAATGGTTGGCAATGCCATCTTCGGCGGAGTACTGGCACATGGGCGAGACGAAAATACGGTTCTTGATTTCAGTCTCGCGGAAACGGATTGGGGTAAATAGTTTGGCCATGCGTGAATCCTGCCTATGTGCTGAAAATGGGGATGTCGGCAATCCGGGGGCGCCATTCGGCAGGGCCGGAGTCATGCACGGAGTGCCCCTGGCTGTCCACGGCCACGGTCACTGGCATGTCTTCCACCGTGAATTCGTAGATGGCTTCCATGCCCAGGTCGGCAAAAGCGACGACGCGCGATGCCTTGATGGCCTGCGAGATCAAGTAGGCCGCGCCGCCAATGGCAATCAGGTAGACCGATTTGTGCCGCTTGATCGCCTGCACGGTGGCTTCGCCGCGTTCGGCCTTGCCTATCATGCCGAGCAAGCCGGTCTTGGTCAGCATGGTTTCCGTGAAGCGGTCCATGCGCGTCGCGGTGGTGGGGCCCGCCGGGCCGATGATCTCGTCCCCCACCGGGTCGACCGGGCCGACGTAGTAGATGAAGCGGTTGGTGAAATCCAGGCCTTCCGGCATGGGTTCGCCGCGCGCGATTAGGTCGACGATGCGCTTGTGGGCGGCATCGCGGCCGGTGAGCAACTTGCCCGAGAGCAGCAGTTTCTCGCCCGGCTGCCATTGCGTGATGTCGTCAGGCGTCAGCGTATCCAGGTTGACGCGGCGCATGGGCGTGCTGGCATCCAGCGCAATCTGCGGCCAGTCTTCGAGCTTGGGCACAGGCAGCCGGGCCGGGCCGCTGCCATCCAGCGTAAAGTGCACATGGCGGGTGGCCGCGCAATTGGGAATGATGGCGACCGGCAATGAAGTCGCGTGGGTCGGGGCCTCGAGTATCTTCACGTCCAGTACGGTGGTGAGGCCGCCGAGGCCTTGGGCGCCGATGCCGAGTCGGTTGACCTTCTCGTAGATTTCGAGGCGCAGTTCCTCCGCGCGCGTCTGCGGCCCGCGCGCCTTTAATGCCTGGATGTCGATGGAGGCGAACAGGGATTGCTTGGCGAGCAGCACAGCTTTTTCCGCCGTGCCGCCGATGCCGATGCCGAGTACACCGGGCGGGCACCAGCCGGCACCCATGTCCGGCACGGTCTTGAGCACCCATTCCACGATGTCGTCGGAAGGTTCCAGCATGGCGAGCTTGGATTTGTTTTCCGAACCGCCGCCCTTGGCGGCGATATGGATGTCGACCGTGTCGCCGGGCACCATCTCGACATGCACGACAGACGGCGTGTTGTCGCGGGTATTGAGGCGTTTGCCCGCCGGGTCGCGCACGATGGAGGCACGCAGGCGGTTATCCGGGTCAAGATAGGCGCGGCGTACGCCTTCGTCCACCATTTCCTGCAAGCTCATGCTGGCCTGCCATTGCACGTTCATGCCGATGGAAACAAAGGCCACGACGATGCCGGTATCCTGGCACAGCGGGCGTTGCCCCTGTGCGCAGAGGTAGGAGTTGATGAGAATCTGCGCCATGGCATCGCGCGCTGCCGGGGAAGGCTCGCGTTGCCATGCATCGTGCATGGCCGCGAGAAAGTCCGGCGAATGGTAGCAGGCAATGTATTGCAACGCCTGGTGGATGCTGTCGATGAAGTCTTCTTGGCGGATGAAGGCCATGATGCGGAATTCGATATGAATATTAGGTAGAGATTATACCTGACCGGGGGGAAAAGGCCGCCAGCAACATCAGACGAAGAGGCTGCCGGCGGAGAGAGAGTGTGATGAGATGGGAATACATCTCAGGATGATCGTAGCAATCGATGTGCCAATTGTTAATTTATTTATATTTCAATTGGTTAAATATTTTATTGCTGAGCGGTCCGGCTGTATTGGTGCAAGTGGTGGTTGCAAGTTGGCTGCAGGCAGGCAATGAATCATTTTCATTGGCTGTGAATCTGTTTCAAAGCTGTTGTGCAATGAACATGTTAAAATCCCGCCTATTCATTTTCATCCCCGAGATATAGAACATGTTTAGCACGGCCAAAAACCTGAGCGTTGTTGATCCCGATCTGTGGAAATATGTAGAAGCCGAGCGTCACCGCCAGGACGAACACATCGAACTGATCGCCTCCGAGAACTACACCAGCCCTGCCGTCATGCAGGCGCAGGGTTCGCAACTGACCAACAAGTATGCAGAGGGTTATCCGGGCAAGCGTTTCTATGGCGGCTGTGAGTTCGTTGACGGCGTCGAGCAATTGGCGATCGACCGCCTGAAGAAGCTGTTCGGCGCAGAATACGCCAACGTGCAGCCGCATTCCGGCTCCCAGGCCAACCAGGCCGTGTATTTCTCCATCCTCAAGCCCGGCGACACCGTCATGGGCATGAACCTGGGCCACGGCGGCCACTTGACGCACGGCTCCCCGGCCAACCTGTCCGGCAAGCTGTTCAATATCGTGCCTTACGGTCTCAATGACAAGGAAGAGATCGACTACGACGAAATGGAGCGCATTGCACTGGAGTGCAAGCCAAAGCTGCTGATCGGCGGCGCTTCCGCTTACGCGCTGCGTTTCGACTGGGCGCGCATGGCCGAAATTGCCAAGAAGGTCGGCGCCTATTTCATGGTGGATATGGCGCACTATGCCGGCTTGATCGCGGCTGGCGTCTATCCCAACCCGGTTCCGCATGCTGACTTCGTTACCTCCACAACGCACAAGACCTTGCGCGGCCCGCGCGGCGGTCTGATCATGGCCAAGGCCGAGTTCGAGAAGTCGCTCAATTCCAGCGTGTTCCCAAGCCTGCAGGGCGGTCCGCTCATGCATGTGATCGCGGGCAAGGCGGTCGCCTTCCTCGAAGCGGCGCAGCCAGAATTCAAGGCTTACCAGGAGCAGGTGTTGAAGAACGCCGACACCATGGCCAAGACCCTGGCTTCGCGCGGCTTGCGCATCATCTCCGGCGGCACGCAGTCTCACGTGTTCCTGGTCGACCTGCGTCCTAAGGGCTTGACCGGCAAGGCCGCCGATGCCTACCTCGGCCAGGCGCATATCACCGTGAACAAGAACGCAATCCCGAACGACCCGGAAAGTCCGTTCGTCACTTCCGGCATACGCATTGGTTCGCCAGCGATCACCACGCGCGGTTTCAAGGAAGTGGAAGCCGCCGAAGTGGCCAACCTGATTGCCGATATCCTGGATAACCCAACTGACGAGTCGGTGATCGCCGCGACCAAGGCCAAGGTGCATGCCTTGACTTCGCGCTTCCCGGTATACGGCGCTTAGCGCGACTAACAAAACTCTCCTGGCGTTGTTGTGGTGCCTGTCGTACGACTTGTACTGTCTGCGGCAGAGCGCCTAGCCAGGAGCGCTACGTTGCGTTCTGTTAACGGGCTTGTACATCACTCATACAGAACGTGCCTTGCCGTAGGTGAAGGCTTTCTTCTTTAAATTGTAAGAATTGCGGGGCAGAATTACTCGATGAAATGTCCGTTTTGCGGTGCCGACGATACGCAAGTGATCGATTCCCGTGTCAACGAGGAAGGGGATTCCATTCGCCGCCGCCGGCGGTGCAATGCCTGCGACAAGCGTTTCACCACCTATGAAACGGCGGAACTGCATTTGCCGCAGGTGGTGAAGCAGAACGGCAACCGCGAGGAATTCAACCGGGATAAACTGCGCTTGTCTTTCACACGCGCCTTGCACAAGCGCCCGGTGCCGACCGAATACGTGGACAGGGCGCTCGAGCATATCGTGCAGAAAATTCTCGCCAAGGGCGAACGCGAGATCATTGCGCGCGATCTTGGCGAAATCGTCATGCAGGAATTGAAGGCTATCGACAAGGTGGCTTATATCCGTTTCGCGTCGGTTTACCGCAGCTTTCAGGATGTTGATGATTTCAGCGATGTGATTCGCGACCTGGATTGATTGCAGGGCTGGCGACAAGCCAGCAGCCTGAGTGAAAAGCACCGCTACCAGTGATCTGGGGCGGTGCTTTTTTATTTGGTATTGACTGGTGATAGTTGGGGTGGGTGCATCCTTGATTATTAATGGCGGGAGAATGCATTTCGCTTGGCCGGGTGAGCTCCTTTTCTTTATTAAGGGCGAGCGCAGCGAAGCCAAGTCGCCGTTGACTTTCCTCCCGTCTGGCTGCGCCGAGTAGCGCAGCTTTTAATGGAAACAGGACTGGCGTCTGTCTGAGCGCAGCGAGTTCAGCCAGTCCCCATTAAAAGCGAGCAACACAGGTTGCCCGGAACAACGTTCCGGGTCGCAGACAATCGGGTCGCCTTTTGGCTCCGCCGAAACTTCGTTTTCTTTCGTATCTTTCTTTTGGCGAAGCAAAAGAAAGATACTCGCCCGGCGAGGCGAAACCCATCCTCTCGCTAATCACAATATGGATGCAGACTAAAAACCGTTGAGTTTGATGGGGTTGAAGATTGGGGCTTGGATAGTGAATTAAGCAACCATGGTCTTGACCACTATCGCAGGTGATTGAACCATTGCCTTTCGCTTGTCAGCGAGTCCCTTTATTTTGCTTCGCCAAAATAAAGGAACCAAACAAAAGGCGACCCCGGAGTCTGCGCCGGGAGCAAGCTCCCGGTCCCCTGCGTTGCTCAATCTGTCTGGGCGCTTGCTGAACTCGCTACGCTCAAACAGACGCAAGCGCTTTTTCCAGACAGATTTGCGCTACTCGGCGCAGCCAGACGGGGAATCCAAACCCAAGGTCAAAAGCAACAGCGACTTGGCATCGCTACGCTCGCCCTTGGGTTTGTGGCGGGCAGGCACGCTGGCTATTAAGGACTAAACACTGCTGTTCTCTGCTTGTCTCCCGCCCTTGCCAGCACTTATCATGACAGCATGAACGCCTTTATTTCCCCGGAATTTTCCGCCAGCGACCATCAGTATATGAATCTTGCCTTGCGCGAGGCGGAGCGTGGTTTGTACGGCACCAGCCCCAACCCGCGCGTTGGCTGCGTGATCGTCAAGGATGGCAGGGTGGTCGGACATGGCGCGCATCTCAGGGCGGGCGAGCCGCATGCGGAAGTGCATGCCTTGAGGATGGCCGGGGAGCAGGCGGCAGGCGCCGACGCCTACGTTACCTTGGAGCCGTGCAGTCATTTTGGGCGTACGCCGCCATGTGCCGATGCCTTGGTCAAGGCGGGCGTCAGGCGCGTAGTCGCCGCCATGCAGGATCCTAATCCGGTGGTGTCGGGCAACGGGCTGAGGCGCTTGGCCGAACATGGCATCGAGGTTGCTTCCGGCTTGCTCGAACATGAAGCCAGGGCATTGAATGCCGGGTTCATTTCGCGCATGACCAGGCAACGCCCCTGGGTGCGCAGCAAGATCGCCGCCAGCCTGGATGGCAAGACCGGCCTGAGCAACGGGCAGAGCAAATGGATCACCGGGCCTTCGGCCCGCCAGCATGTACAGCAATGGCGGGCGCAATCCTGCGCGATACTCACTGGCGTCGGCACCGTGCTTGCCGACGATCCGCTGCTAACCGTGCGGGATGAAGGGCTTCTGCAGGCGCGGCATGGCGTCCAGCCCTGGCGCGTGATCGTCGATAGCCAATTGCGCACCCCGCCCTCTGCTGCAACGCTGTCGGCCGGCCGGGTGCTGGTCGCCCATGCGACAAGCCTGCCCGCGCAGGAAAAGGACTTGCGTGATGCCGGTGCCGAATTGGTAGCTCTACCTGGCCAGGCAGGGCGGGTAGACCTCGAGGGCCTGCTGCAAGCCTTGGCCCAGCGGCAGATCAACGAAGTGATGGTGGAGGCGGGCGCGGTGTTGAATGGCGGCCTGCTGCATGCCGGGCTGATTGACGAGTTGCTGCTGTATTACGCGCCGGTGCTGCTGGGCGCGGAGGCGCGCGATATGTTCGCCATGCCTGCGCTGCAGGACATGCAGCAGAAAATTCAATTGCAGATGCTGGATTCGCGCCAGGTGGGTGCAGACTGGTTCGTGCGCGCCAAGCCTGTGAAGTGACGGCGGGGCTCATGCTGATCGATACCCACTGTCACCTGGATGCGCCCGAGTTCGACCATGACCGTGCAGAGATGGTGCAGGCTGCTTTGCAGGCGGGAGTCGGCATCATCGTGGTTCCCGCGGTCGTGCGCAGCAATTTCGTTGCGGTGCAGGAGCTTGCAGCGCGTTACCCGGGCTGTGCCATGGCACTGGGCATACATCCTTTATTCGTCGACCAGTCGCAACCGCAAGACCTGGAAATCCTGGCAGGGGAAATCGCGAGCAACCGCGACCATGTGGTAGCCGTGGGAGAAATCGGCCTGGATTTCTTCATCGAGCATTACGATCGCGAGCGCCAGGAGTTTTACTTCGTCGAGCAGCTCAAGCTGGCGCGGGAATACGACCTGCCGGTGCTGCTGCATGTCAGGCGCTCTGTGGACCAGGTATTGAAGCAGGTGCGGCGGTTCAAGGTGCGGGGCATTGCCCATGCGTTCAACGGCAGCTTGCAGCAGGCGCAGGAATTCATCAAGCTGGGCTTCAAGCTGGGGTTCGGTGGCGCCATGACCTATGACCGCGCGCTCAAGATACGCCACTTGGCGCAGGCGTTGCCGCTGGAAAACATCGTGCTGGAAACCGATGCGCCTGACATTCCTCCTTCATGGCTGGGTCATCATGGACGCAACCAGCCGGATCAGCTTGTGCGGATTGCCCAGGTGCTCGCGGAAATCAGGCGCGAAGATGTCGAATCGATCATGAAAAAAACCACTCAAAATGCACTTGACATTTTGCCCGGGCTGGCGAATTTATACACACCACCTCAAGTGATACTTTAAAGCCTGTTAAAAAATGTTAACAATCCAATGGCTTACAATAAACCATTGATTTTAAATAGTTAATAAATAAGTTCATTTTTTGGGCGATTAAAAAAAACCATTATGGATTGGGAAGTTACACTTTTAAGTCACAGCTATCCACAAAATTATCCACAGAATTTGTGGATAGCTCAGCAGATAGCCAGCAGGCGCAATTTGAAGCAACACGGTTGGCTAAAAGTGGAGAATGCACGACCTGCATTGATGAGTCCAAAATCGGGATTACAAAAAGATGAAATTAAAGTTGCATTTTTACGGCAGATTTAATTTCACTTTTGCTGGATTGATCTATTGCCATAGTTCTTGTCGATCAATTTATGGTCAGTTGTGCACACAAGCTCAAGTATTACTTCAGCTTTTTGCAAGAACCTTAATGAATCCAAAGACATACTAAATTTTATTAAAAATCAATAACTTATTATTTAGTGCAAAAAGTGGGCAAATTGAAAAATTCCTTTTAATTACAATAGTTACAATTTCAAGTCACCCCTATCCACAAAATTATCCACAGATTTTGTGGATAGTAATATTTCTTGTTTCCAAATAGAAAAATGAAAATAGGTCAACAACAATTTCGCACCATCTGGCCGCTTGTTGCAGAAGGCGGAGATGCTTCGTATCGCGTGGGCATTATCGACCAGACGGCGCTGCCGCATGAATGGCGTATCGTTACGCTCGATTCGGTGCAGCAGGTGGCGGATGCCATCCGCCGGATGCAGGTGCGCGGCGCTCCATTGATCGGAGCCGCCGCTGCCTATGGAATGGCATTGGCAAGCCAGCATTCCGCCAGCGACGGAAACTTGCAGGCGGCGGCCGCGAGCTTGCTGGCAAGCCGGCCAACGGCGGTGAATTTGCGTTGGGCGGTGGAGCGCATGATGCTGAAATTGATGGCGGTAGCTGAAGCCCGGCGCTGCGAATACGCCTGGCGGGAAGCTGCGCAAATCGCCGACGAGGATGTCCGCACCAACCAGGCGATCGGACAGCATGGGCTGGCCTTGCTGCAAGCATTGGCGGTAGCCAAGTCGGGCCGGCTTAATATCCTTACGCACTGCAATGCCGGCTGGTTGGCGACCGTGGATTGGGGAACGGCGCTGGCTCCTGTCTATGCTGCCTTTGATGCTGGCATGGATATCCATGTATGGGTGGATGAAACCCGGCCGCGCAACCAGGGCGCCAGCCTGACGGCCTGGGAGCTGCAGCAGCACGGCGTGCCCTATACCGTGGTGTGCGACAATGCAGGTGGGCACCTGATGCAGCAAGGCAAGGTGGATTGCGTGATCGTGGGAGCGGATCGCGTTACGCGCACCGGCGATGTCTGCAACAAGATCGGCACCTATCTCAAGGCGCTGGCTGCGGCGGACAACGAGGTGCCGTTCTACGCTGCAGTGCCGACGCCGACAATAGACTGGCAGATTGCCGATGCGAAGGATATCCCGATCGAAGAGCGGGACGCCGATGAAATCCACATGGTGGTCGGGCGGGCGGAAAACGGATGCACGGCCAGCGTGCGCGTGACGCCGGAAGGCAGCGCGGCCGCAAATCCCGCGTTCGACGTGACGCCCGCGCGGCTGGTGACTTCCATCATTACCGAGCATGGTTGCTATGCACCAGGCCGTCTAGGCGATATCCTGCAGATTGTCGACGCAACAATCAATCCAATAACCAGCAATCATTAAGCCAGCCCATGAATCCTTTATATGATCTAGCTCAACTGCGGGAAATCGAGCAGCAGCATGCTGCCGATGGTTTGATGGAAAAAGCCGGCCTAGCGGCTGCCGATATGGCGCGCAAGCTGCTGTGCGAACATGAATACAGCGTGCTGGTACTGGCAGGGCCGGGAAACAACGGCGGCGACGCACTGGTTGCCGCACGCCATCTGAAGGCGGCTTGGCACCAGGTGACCGTGGTGTTTACCGGCGACAGGGCCAGGCTGCCTGCCGATGCCGCCGCAGCCTACGATGCATGGGTTGCCGCAGGCGGCGAGTTGCGTACTGAAATCCCGCCACACGGGCGTTGGCAATTGGTGATCGACGGCCTATTCGGGATCGGTTTGTCCCGCGAGCTGGATGCCCATTACAGCGGGCTGATTGCTCAAGTGAACGCGCTTGGCTTGCCGGTGCTGGCGCTGGATGTTCCCAGCGGCTTGTGCACAGCGACAGGGCGCGTGCTCGGCGCCGCCATCAAAGCAAAACATACGTTGAGCTTCATCGGCCTCAAGCCCGGCTTGTTTACCCTGGACGGCCCTGATCATGCGGGCGAAATTCACCTTGAGGCACTGGGACTGGAGATCGAGGATTCAAGTGCCGCTGGATCGTTGGTCGACCAACCTCCGGCCTTGCCCTTGCCGAGAAAGCTGAACAGCCACAAAGGCAGCCATGGCAGCGTTGGCGTGATCGGCGGCGCTGAGCATATGGCAGGGGCCGCCATCCTCGCTTCCAGGGCAGCGCTGCTGCTGGGGGCGGGGCGGGTGTATTGCGGTCTGCTCGCAAAACAGCCTTTTGTGCTGGATACGGTACAGGCGGAACTGATGCTGCGTGATACCGCCAGCGTACCGACGTTGTCCAACGTATTGGCAGTCGGGCCCGGCATGGGGGTCTCGAGCGCGGCGATGGCGGTACTGCACGAGGTGCTGGCACAGACTCAACCCCTGGTGCTGGATGCGGATGCGCTGAACCTGGTGGCGGAACACCCCGAACTTCAGCAGAAATTAAAATGGCGTGCCGCAGGCAGCACGGTACTGACCCCGCATCCCGGCGAGGCCGCCCGCCTGCTCGGATGCAGCAATGACGAAGTGCAGGCCGACCGTATTGCCAACGCGTTGAGGCTTGCCCATGCATACCAGGCTGTCGTCGTGCTCAAAGGCTGCGGCAGCATCATCGCCTTGCCGGACGGGCGCTGGTTCGTCAACCGGAGCGGCAATCCCGGCATGGCAAGCGCCGGCATGGGCGATACCTTGTGCGGCATCATAGCTGCCTTGCTTGCGCAGCGCATGGCCATGGAGCAGGCGGTGCTACTCGGGGTTTACCTGCACGGTGCTGCCGCAGATGCCTTGGTTCTGCGCGGTATCGGCCCGGTCGGGCTCACTGCCGGCGAAGTGGCATTGGCTGCAAGGGAACTGCTCAATGGCTGGGTATACGGCAAGGCTTGATGCCATGCCGCAGGCATGGTCAAAACAGCTCCTGAAGCGATCATTCAACTATTGAACCTTACCGATTGAATATTAATCATAACGGCTTGCCAAGCGCCGTGTAGGCGGATTTTCCCATTTGTCGGCAATAGGCGTTTGCAGTAAAATCTAACCCCGTCCGCAATGTCCCAAAGTTTTTATTCCATGACCAAATTCGTATTCGTTACCGGCGGGGTTGTTTCCTCATTAGGTAAAGGCATTGCAGCTGCCAGCTTAGGCGCAATTCTAGAGTCGCGTGGCATCAAGGTGACCATGCTCAAGCTTGACCCCTACATCAACGTCGACCCGGGCACCATGAGCCCGTTCCAGCACGGCGAGGTGTTCGTCACCGACGACGGCGCCGAGACCGATCTCGACCTCGGCCATTATGAGCGCTTCATCAGCGCGCGCATGGGCAAGCGCAACAACTTCACTACCGGCCAGATCTACGAAACCGTGATCAAGAAGGAGCGCCGCGGCGAATACCTGGGCAAGACCGTGCAGGTGATTCCGCATATCACCGACGAGATCAAGGCGCACGTGAAGCGTGGCGCCGAAGGCGCCGACGTGGCGATTGTCGAAGTCGGCGGCACGGTGGGCGACATCGAGTCCCTGCCTTTCCTCGAGGCGATCCGCCAGATGGGCATCGAGGAAGGCCGCACCAATACCTGTTTCATGCACCTGACGCTGCTGCCGTGGATTCCCACCGCGGGCGAGCTCAAGACCAAGCCTACCCAGCATTCCGTGAAGGAACTGCGCGAGATCGGTATCCAGCCCGACATTCTGCTCTGCCGTGCGGACCGCGCCATCCCCGAGGATGAAAAGCGCAAGATTGCCTTGTTCACCAATGTGCCGCATGAGGCGGTGATCTCGGTGATGGACGCCGACAGTATTTACAGCATTCCTCGCATGCTGCACGAGCAGATGCTGGACGAGATCGTCTGTCATAAGCTCAACCTGCTTGCGCGCGCGGCGGACCTGTCGAGCTGGAACCGCATCGTACATACGCTCAAGAACCCCAAGCATGAGGTCAATATCGCCTTCGTCGGCAAGTATGTAGACCTGACCGAATCCTACAAGTCGCTGACCGAAGCCTTGATCCATGCCGGCATCCATAACGAATCCAAGGTCAATATCCACTATATCGATTCCGAGGACGTGGAAAAGCAGGGCACTGGCGAACTCGAAAAGATGGACGCCATCCTGGTGCCGGGCGGTTTCGGCAAGCGCGGGACGGAAGGCAAGATCGCCGCGATCCGCTATGCGCGCGAAAGCAAGACGCCATATTTAGGCATTTGCCTGGGCATGCAGCTGGCTGTGATCGAGTTTGCGCGCAATGTCGCCAAGCTCGAGAATGCCAACAGCACCGAGTTCGACCCCAAGACTCCGCATCCGCTGGTGGGCCTCATCACCGAGTGGAAGAACGCCGACGGCAAGGTGGAGCAGCGCAGCGAGGATTCCGACCTCGGCGGCACTATGCGCCTGGGCGCGCAGAAGTGCCCCATCGTGCCGGATACCAAGGCGTTTGCCATTTACGGCGCCGAAGTCAACGAGCGCCACCGCCACCGCTACGAAGTCAACAACAACTATGTGGAGAAGCTGGAAAAGGCCGGCCTGGTGGTGTCGGCGCGTACGCCGACCGAGCAGCTCTGTGAAATGGTCGAGCTGCCAAGCGGCGTGCATCCCTGGTTCGTTGCCTGCCAATTCCACCCTGAATTCACCTCCAATCCACGCAGCGGGCATCCCTTGTTCAATGCCTATATTGCAGCGGCCCTGGCCAACAGAAAGGCGTAACCAACATGCAGCTTTGCGGTTTTGAGGTTGGCATAGACCAGCCCTTGTTCCTGATTGCCGGCCCATGCGTGATCGAATCGCAGGAAATGGCGATCGAGACGGCAGGCCAGCTCAAGGAAATCACCACTGCGCTGGGCATCAACTTCATCTACAAATCCTCCTACGACAAGGCCAACCGCAGTTCTAACAAGACCTTCCGCGGTTTCGGCATGGACGAGGGCTTGAAGATTCTCGACGAAGTGCGCCGTCAGCTCGGCGTGCCCATCCTCACCGACGTGCATACCGAAGAACAGGTGCCGCATGTGGCCGCGGTGGTGGACGTCTTGCAGACGCCGGCCTTCCTCTGCCGCCAGACCGATTTCATCACGGCCTGCGCCAAGTCCGGCAAGCCGGTGAATATCAAGAAGGGCCAGTTCCTGGCGCCTGGCGACATGAAGCAGGTGGTGCAGAAGGCAAAAGAAGCCAACGGCGGCGCGGATACCATCATGGTGTGCGAGCGCGGCGCTTCTTTTGGCTACAATACTTTAGTCTCTGACATGCGTGGACTCGCCATTATGCGCGAGACGAATTGCCCGGTGGTGTTCGATGCCACGCATTCAGTCCAGCAGCCTGGCGGCCAAGGGGACAAGAGCGGCGGCCAGCGCGAGTTCGTGCCTGTGCTGGCGCGCGCCGCAGTCGCCAGCGGCGTGGCAGGGGTGTTCATGGAAACCCATCCAGATCCTGCCAAGGCCTTGTCCGACGGACCGAACGCCTGGCCTTTGTCCAAGATGAAGGCGTTGCTGGAAGTGTTGGTCGACCTCGACCGTGTGGTGAAAAAAGCTGGCTTCATCGAACATACGGTGTAAGCCGGAACAAAAAATCCAAATCTAAATTGAGGAAATAAAGCATGAGTGCAATTGTTGATATTATTGCCCGCGAGATCATCGATTCCCGCGGTAACCCCACAGTCGAGGTAGATGTCCTGCTCGAGTCCGGCGTGATCGGCCGTGCGGCCGTGCCTTCCGGCGCCTCCACTGGTACCAAGGAAGCGGTTGAGTTGCGCGACGGCGACGCCGCGCGTTACCTCGGCAAGGGAGTGTTGCAGGCGGTCGAGAACGTCAATACCGAAATCACCGAAGCTATCATCGGCCTCGACGTGGAAGAGCAGAGCTTCATCGACCAGACCCTGATCGACCTCGACGGCACCGAGAACAAGAGCCGCCTGGGCGCGAATGCGATCCTCGCGGTCTCCATGGCCTGCGCCCGTGCCGCGGCTGAAGAGTCCGGCCTGCCGCTCTACCGCTACCTCGGCGGTTCCGGCTTCATGCAACTGCCTACCCCGATGATGAACATCATCAACGGCGGCGCGCATGCCGAAAACAGCGTGGACATGCAGGAATTCATGATCATCCCCGCCGGCTTGCCGACATTCCGCGAAGCCCTGCGTGCTGGCGCCGAAGTGTTCCATGCCTTGAAGAAAATCCTGCACAACGAAGGCTTGGCGACCACCGTGGGTGACGAAGGTGGCTTTGCGCCCGACCTGCCGTCCAACGAAGCCGCGATCCAGTACATCCTGCAGGCGATCACTGCCGCCGGCTACGAGCCGGGACGCGACATCCTGCTGGGTCTGGATTGCGCCAGCTCCGAGTTCTACAAGGACGGTCTCTACCACCTGGAATCCGAAGGCCTGCAACTGACGTCGGAGCAGTTCACCGACTACCTGGCGACCTGGGTCGACAAGTACCCCATCGTCAGCATCGAGGACGGCATGTCCGAGCATGACTGGGACGGCTGGAAGCTGCTGACCGACCGCATCGGCAAGAAGGTGCAGCTGGTGGGCGACGACCTGTTCGTGACCAACGCCAAGATTCTGCGCGAAGGCATCCAGAAGGGCGTGGGCAACTCCGTGCTGATCAAGGTTAATCAAATCGGTACACTGACCGAGACTTTCACTACCATCGAAACGGCCAAGCGCGCCGGCTACACCGCCGTGATCTCGCACCGTTCCGGCGAGACCGAGGACACCACGATTGCGGATATCTCCGTGGCAACCAATGCATTGCAGATCAAGACCGGTTCCTTGTCGCGTTCCGAGCGCATCGCCAAGTACAACCAGCTGCTGCGTATCGAGGAAGAGCTCGGCGATGCCACCAGCTATGCAGGCAAAGAAGCGTTCTATAACCTGAAGTGAAATTCCTCACCCTCATCTTCGTCGCCTTGATTGCCTTGCTGCAGTATCCGCTGTGGCTGGGCAAGGGCAGCTGGCTGAGGGTGTGGGACCTGAACCAGAAGATCGTTGCGCAGAAGAGCAGCAATGCCGAGTTGAAGCTGCGCAACGATACCCTGGACGCTGAAGTGCGCGACCTCAAGCAGGGCAATACCGCGATCGAGGAGCGTGCGCGTAGCGAACTGGGCATGATCAAGCAGGACGAAGTGTTCTATCAGGTGATAGACCAGCTTCCCAGCAAGCCGGCTCCCCAGCCTGTGGCGCCTCCCGGCGCGCAATGAGCTTTTGTCTAGCCGACTTCCATGAGCAGACATAAGCTAATTTTCCTCATTATCGCCATCCTGGCAACCGGTTTCATCGCCACCTCGGTGGTGAGCTACCAGGTGTCGCGGATGTCCATCCACAACGCGATCGTCGATAGCACGCTGCCGCTCAGCTCCGACAACATCTATTCCGAAATCCAGAAGGACCTCATCCGGCCGATTTTCGTGTCGTCCATGATGGCCTCGGATACCTTCCTGCGCGACTGGATTCTCGACGGCGAAGAGGATGTGGACAGAGTCAGCCGCTACCTGCAGGAAGTGCAGAGCCAATACGGCGCATTCATCAGTTTCCTGGTGTCGGAGCGCACGAGCAACTACTACTACGGCAAGGGCTTGCTGAAGCAAGTGCAAGCCGGTGAAGAACGGGATGCCTGGTATTACCGCGTACGCGACATGCGCAATCCCTATGAGATCAATGTGGACCGGGATATGGCGCATGCCGACGCCCTGACCATCTTCATCAATTACCGGGTGCTGGATTATGACAACCAGTACCTGGGCGCGGTAGGCGTCGGCCTGACCGTGGACTCGGTGCAAAAGCTGATCAGCCATTACCAGCGCCGCTTCAAGCGCGACGTCTATTTCGTCGATGCCTCCGGCCTGATCCGCCTGTCGGGCAGCAAGCACCAGGTGGTCGGCCAGAACATCAACCAGCAGCCTGCGCTTGCCGGCATCTTCCAGCAAGTGCTCGATACGGCAAAAGACGACACTCACGGCGGCAGTTTCCAGTACGAGGACGCCGAGACGAAGCAGCTCATCAATATCCGCTACATCCCGGAGCTGCACTGGTACTTGTTCGTCGGGCAGGATGAGCTGGAAGCAACCAGCGATATCCGCCAGGCGCTGCAGATCAATCTGCTGCTATGCCTGGTCGTGACCGCGATCGTCGTCGCGCTGACCCATGTGGCATTGCGGCGCTACCAGGACAAGCTGGAAACCATGGCAACGACGGATACCCTCACCGGCTTGCCCAACCGCCGCGCATTCGACGTGGTGATCAATGTCTTCCTCAATGAAAACGAGCGTGCGCGCAGCACCTTGGCGTTCATCGTTCTGGACGTGGATCATTTCAAGTCCATCAACGACAAGCTGGGGCACCTGGGCGGCGACCATGTGCTGAACGTGGTGGCGCGTACCATCAAGGCCAATACCCGCGCCGCGGATTTCGTGTGCCGCTGGGGCGGGGAGGAGTTCCTCATCGTGATCAAGGATTGCGACGAGCACAACGCCATGCTGCTGGCCGAGAAAATCCGCAGCGCCATCGAGGACGAGCTTGTCGCCTACCAAGGCAGCCAAGTCGCGATGACGGCCAGCCTCGGCGTCGCCGTTGCACGCGCTGGAGAGAAGCTGGAGCCGGTGCTGGAGCGTGCCGACAAGGCCATGTACGCCGCCAAGACGGCAGGGCGCAACCAGGTCCATTTAGGCAGTATTTAGGTCGGGTTGGGGTATTGCCGCATCAGCGGCATAATGCCGGAATCCGCGCCATATCCTCTGGGCTCAATGCCCCGGTCTTACGGAAACAGATCGCTTGTCTGCTATCTAGCACTACGGTAAAGGGCAGCGCGCCGATCTTGTTGCCGGCCTTGCGCATCAGGCCTGCGACATTCATGCCCGGCCGCAGCACGGTGGATTTCACTGGGTGCTGCTCCAAGAAGCGCTGCGCCATGGCGGCGCTATCCGTATTGACTAGCAAAACGCTCCAATCCGGGCGTTGGGCCGCGAATTGATCGAGCATTGGCAGTTCGGCCACGCACGGCGGACAATCCACACCCCAGAAATTGACCAGCACCGGCTTGGCGACCTGGCGCAATTCGACAAAGCGCGTGCCGTCCAGCGTCGGCAATTTGAAATCCAAGGCCGGTTCCGCTGCGGCATGGCTGCCCAATAGCAATAGCAGGATGAAAAGCGGTGCGCGCATCTGGTAGGAGATTCCGTCAGAAATTCAGCTTGAGCCCGGCATAGAGATAGCGGCCGCGTCCTGGCCCCCATAAATGCGTGAAGTCCACGTTGCCCGCGCCGTCGATCCAGAGAAAGTTTTCCTTGTTGACCTGCTGGTAGTCGAACAGGTTGTCGGCACCGGCATAGAGCGCCACGGTCTTGTTGACCTGGTATTCCGCGCGCACGTCGGTGGTGGCGTAGGAAGGGCTATGGCCGCGCTTGCGGCTGCCGTCGAAGTTGTAGCGCGGGTTGTTGGCATAGTCGTAGAACTTGGCGAGGTCGTGCGGCCCGGTCCAGTTGACGCGCAGGTAGGCGGTCCAGGGGCCTTGCTCGTAATCCACGGTGAAGAAGGCGCGCGCCTTGGGACGGGAGAATATCAGCGTCCCAGGCGTGAACTGGTAATGGAAGCGTTCGCCGCCGATGCTGACCACGGTGCTGGGCGTGAGCTGGTAGGAGAGATTGATGTCCACGCCTTGCACCACGACCTTGTCGGGCGAGTTCTCGAACAGCGTCACCGTGCCGGTGCCGCCGGCGGGGTCCGCCACGCCCGGCGTCAGGATCGCCATGTCGTGGATGCGGTTATAGTTGTAGGAGCCGACCACTGCCAGCCTCTCGTCGGCATAACTCAAGGCATAGCTGAGGTTGTCGGATTTCTCCGGCTTGCTCAGCAGCCGGATGATGCGGATGTCGTCGAGGATGCCGTGGTCCTGTTCGAAGAAGCTGGTCGGCGCGCGGAAGCCGCGCCCCACGCTCAGGCGGCTCGCGATTTTGTCCGTGTGGTGGTAGAGCAGGTTGAGCCGCGGCGAGGTGATGGTGCCGAACACATTGTGGTCGTCCGCGCGCACCGAGGCATTGAGTTCCAGCTTTTCCTCAAGGAAGGTGCGGTAGGCCTGCAGGAACATGGCCGGGGTGCGGTAGCGGTAATTGTCCACGCCCCGCACGAAGTCATCCTGCGCTGCGGAATAGCCGTGGCTGCGCAGGTCCTCGTAACGGTAGTTCAGCCCGGCGGTCAGCAGCCAGTCCGCCAGCGGGAACTGGTAGGATGCCTCCAGGTAATATTGCTGCTGCTTGGCCTTGTAGGTGGTGATTTCGTAAAAGCTGTCCTGCTTGTGCTGGGCGGCCCCGACAGCAAGGCGCAGCTTGCCGTCGCCGATTTGTTTTTCCGCCGAAGTGGTGAGCTGCACCCGGTCGGTGAAGATGATTTCCGACAGTCCCGCCCGGCCCAGATCCCAGGGCAGGAATCCGCTGCCGTCCGGTGCGAACCAGCCGTTGCTCACAGGCGAGCCATGCCGTCCGCGGCTGAAGTCGAAAGGATTGCCCGACTGGTCCGCCTTGATGGCGCTGTAGTGTTTGCCGAGCGCGCCGCCGTTGCGTTTTTCGTCCACGATGTCCAGGCGGCCGCGTACGGTGAATCCGCCCAGGTCGTCGGCGAACCAGCCTATGCCCAGCATCTTGCGGTCGTAACCGGTATATTCGGAAACGCCTTCGCCGCTGGCATCCACCGCATCATGGCGGTTCTGGCTGAACGTCGCGGTCAACGCGCCGCTTTCCAATGTTTTTGCCAGGTAGCCCTCATACAGCCGCGAGCCGAAGCTGCCGCCTTGAATGCGCAGCTTGGCGCTATCCTGCTGCGGACGCTTGCTGACGATATTGACCGAGCCCGCGAGCGCTTCCGGCGCGATCAGGCTGGCGCCCGCGCCGCGTGCGATATCGATGCGTTCTATGCCCCAGACGCTGACGCTGTCGAGGCCATAGGCCGAGGAGACGGACGAGTAGATGGGGATGCCGTCGATCAGCAATGTGGTATAGCGGCCGGGCAGGTTGTTGAGCAACACGTTACGCACGTTGCAGATCGAGCATTCCACCTGCACGGCAATGCCCGGCTGCTTCTCCAGCGCCTCCGTCAGGTTGACCGCGCCGGATTGCTCGATGCGGCGCTCGCTGATGGACTCGGTCTTGACGATGTCGTCGCGCAGCGCGCCGGGCCTGGTCGAACCCTGGTTGGTGCGGCTCTTGATGGTGATCGGCGGGAGCTGTATCTGGGAGGTGTCCTCTTCGGCGCGCGGGCTGGATAGGGGCAGTAATCCCAGGCAGAATGAGGCTAGCCATGCGGCAAAAAGTTTAGTGGGTGTCATATGCATCCCTTGAATAAGCGATAATTTATGAAAATGATAATTATTATCGTTTGTTGATGCAATCCCTTTTTGACGAAATGGCTTTGGCACGCTCCTGAAAGCGGATTATTTTTCCAAGGCATAAGGCAGGGATAATAGGGCTAGCTCCTGCCCCTGCCAGCTCAAGCCGCCAGCTTCCACGCTCTCGAGCCGTAATTCGGCAAGGACATCCTGCCCGTTAGCGGGGTTGCGTGCGCTGCGCACGATTTGGCCTGCGGCAATGCCATTGGCGTCAACGATTTCCTCGCCTGCCGCAGGCTGGGCGTCACCGGCGATATGGGCAAGATGCGTGCGGCGCTTGACCTTGCCCAAGTAGTGGGTGCGCGCGACGATCTCCTGGCCGGTGTAGCAGCCTTTCTTGAAGTTGATGCCGTTCAGCAGGTCGAGGTTGACCATCTGCGGCACGAACGCTTCTTGGGTAGCCGCCACGATCTCGGGAATGCCTGCCTGGATTTCGCGCCAGTCCCAATCGGCCTTGTTCGCCGGGACAAGGTGCTGGCTAAATGCGGTCCAGAGTTCGGCAGCCTGCGCGGCCGGGCTGACCAGCTCATAACGCGACAACGCGCCGGGCAGACGGATGACAGTGATGCCGTCCTGGCTCAACTGGGCATATTCGGTTTCAGGGATATGGCAGAAACGGGTTTTCAATGCCGCTTCCGCCGCATTGCCCGCAATGCCGATGCGCACGGTTTCGTCGCTGCGGTCCGCAACCACCACCTTGGAGCGCAATATGTACATGCGCAGCCGCTTGGCGATGGGTTCGAGTAGGCCGCGATCGAATTGCAGGTACAATTTTCCATCCTGGGCAAAGGCGAGGAACAGCGCCAGCAAGCGTCCCTTGGGCGAGCAATAGCCGCTGTAATGGCTGCTGCCGCCATCCAGCTTCTTGACGTCATTGGTCACTTGGCCCTGCAGGAACGTGACCGCGTCTTCACCCTCCAGCGACAACAGGCCATAATGCGACAAGTCGGCGATGATGCTGTCGTCAGCCTTGGCCTGGCCGGGAAATTGAATGATGCCGTCCTGCACTGTCGCGCCTTGTTCGGACAGGAATTGCTGCCATGAAGTCATGAATCATCCTCTGAATGAATAAACTGCAGAAAACACCGCACCATTATAGCGTGAAGCCGGTGACCCTGATCCTTGGGCCGTCGCGCTGGCTTGCTTTCCTGTTCCTGTCGATGGGTGCCATCGCCGGTGTTTCCATCATCCTGCTGCCGTGGGCATGGTGGCTGAAAGCCATCCTCATCGCCGCTATCACTGCCGCGCTTGCCCGGCAGATCTGGCGCGACGCCTGGCGCAGGCACCCGGCCTCGCCCGTGATGATCGAGCTGGATCATACAGGCAAGTTCTGGCTCGCCACGCGCAACGGCATGCGTTATCCCGCCCAAGTGCAGGGCAGTACGTTGGTGATGGCGGGCCTGACCGTGCTCAACCTCAAGCTGGAACATGGGCGGGTTGCATGCGTCATCTTGCCGGACGCCGTGGATGCCGAAGCATTCAGGCGTTTGCGCGTGTGGCTGCGTTGGCGGTACGATAATGCTTATGGTGCTGGATTCAACGACGAATGAACCAAGTCAATTTATGATGATCACATCAGGATGTTTTTAGGTCAGTTTTGAAGAAGTCAGGATATGGGCATGATGAACATGGCGCTATCACGCTGTGAGTGGCTGGCGGTGTTTTTGCCGCTGATAATGATACAGGTCGCAAATGCGGGAGTGGAAGAGGATGGCGCATATTGGTTCAACGTCCATATGCAGGGAGCCTTGCCTGTAAAGCACTTTAACTGGAGCATGGATACGAACCCCCGCTGGCGCGATGAAGGTAGTCATTTGGATCAGCTGTATCTACGGCCTTCCGTATTCTACAAATTCAATTCCAAAACCAGTATCTGGCTAGGGCATGACAACATCATCAGACACTCCGCTGGCAAGTCGCCCGCCCATGAATACCGCTTGTGGCAGCAATTCCAATATCAATTCGACCCGGTCTCCGCTGTTACATTCACCAACCGAACCCGCATCGAGCAACGCCGTCGCGAAGGTTTTCATGGTCTGGGATATCGCTTGCGGCAGATGGTCAAGGCCAGCGCTCCGGTCATGAGCGTCCCCCATCTTTCCCTGGTCGCTTCTGATGAACTATTTATCAATCTCAATCAAACCGAATGGAGCAGCGAGCGCGGGTTTGATCAGAATCGGTTGTTTGTGGGGTTGAACTGGAAATTCAACCAGTCCTCAAGTATCGAGGCGGGCTATCTGAATCAATTTATCCATACCCAAGCCCTCGATCGTGACAACCACGTGCTGGCGACTACGTTGGGGTTTAGTTTCTAAAGTTTGATCGTAAACATATGATTGGGAAAAAGCTCCATTTGTAGCAAGCCGCCTTCCATGGGTGATTACCTGATGCCGGAGCATCGGCGATCCCAATAGGTCTCGAACTGGTTTTTCTTGAACTCTTCAACCTCGTATGCAGAATCAGCAGGCTCTATCCACACTGACTCAAAACGCCCGGCTTCCTTGTCGAAAATCTTGATGAAGCGCGCCCATTCGGGTTCATCTGGCCGGTTCACCTCGCCACAGAGATTTAGGCTGTCGTCGAATTCCGTCACGATCAGCCCGCGGAATTGAATACTGTCACGGTTGGATTGCCCATTCAGCATATCCTGCTTGGCAGCTTCTTCGAATGTTTTTTTGTCGGCATACGGGCTTGCATGGGCTTGGTATTGAAATACCAATATCCAGGCAGACAAGGCGATTGCAATCAACTTCATACAACTTCCTGAGCATCCAAAGATTTTGGATTGTAATACATTGCTGAGATTGACTAATGGTCAATCCCATATTGGAGAGCACGGTATAAACCTGGGCGAGATGTTCCTATCATTGCGGCGCAATGCTTATTGTGATTTCGTCCTATGCGGATTGGAAATTTAAAACTGCCCTAATTGCCGGCGCAATGCCGCTACTTCTTCCATCAGGTCGACAGCGAGCGCGGCCAGTTGCGGGTCGGCATCGAAGCTGTGCTCCAGGTCGGCAATACGGCGGGCACGCAACAGGGTGGCGCTGGCAAACCGCCATTCGGCGGCAGCGTTGCCGTGAGCGGGGTGCAGTACGCCGGCTTCGACATGGGTGAGCACCCATTCGGGTGCCTGGCGCACGCAGCGGGCCAGTTGTTCCAGCGTCAGCGCTGCGTCTTCCAGCAGTTCTGTCAGTTCAGCGGGTACGAGGATAGGGGTGTTGGTGGTCATGGGATGGCTCCACAGGTAAGGTTCAGCGCGGATCAAAGCCGGGGTAGGCGGCGGCCAGGGCGTTCCAGGCGGCCTTCTGCGCATCAGTGACGGCGCCGGGCACGGCGATGTCCAGTTCTAGGTACAAATCGCCTGGGGCGCTGGCCGAAGGAATGCCGCGTCCCTTCAGGCGCAGCTTGCGTCCGCTGCCCGAGCCGGCGGGCACATTGACCTCGACCGTGGCGCCGTCAGGCGTGGTGACCTGCACGCCGCCGCCCAGTGCAGCCTCCCAGGGCGTGACCCACAGCTTTTGCGTGATGTCGCGGCCCTCGATGCGCCAGCGTGTATCAGGACGGAAATGCACTTCCAGGAACAGGTCGCCCTCAGCGCCGCCGCCGAAGCCGGGGCTTCCTTGGCCCGCCAGGCGGATAAGCTGGCCTTCCTTCACGCCCTTCGGAATCTTGACTTGCAAGGTGCGTTCCTCCGGTACAGGCTGGCCTTGCTCGTCCAGCTGCACGCCGCGTAGCGTGATGCCGCGCTCGGCGCCCCTGTAGGCATCAATCAATTCCAGCTCGATGCGGGCATGGCGGTCCTCGCCGCGCATCTGGGCAGAGCCTCGGCCTTGGCGGCCGCCGGTGCGCGCGCGACCCGCGCGGCCAAACAACTGCTCGAAGAAGTCGCTATGCTCGCCGTCTTCACCAAACTGGCTGTGGAAGGCATGGCGGAAAGCCCCGGCATTTCCATCGCCGCCGGAGAACTCGAAGCCCTCGTTCCAGCCTGGGGGCGGCCGGATATCGTCACCCGAGCGGGCGCCTGCAGCCCAGTTCTGCGCACCCACGGTGTCATAGGCCGCACGCTTCTCGGGGTCGGATAGTACGGTGTTGGCCTCGTTCACCTCGGCCATGCGCTCCGTGGCATCGGGTTCCTTGCTCACGTCGGGGTGGTATTTGCGCGCCAGCTTACGGTAGGCTTTCTTGATGTCGTCGGCGCTGGCTGATTTGTCCACGCCGAGAATCTGGTAATAGTCCTTGAATTCCATAAATAAACTTGCCTCAGTGCGCTGCGGTGGATGGTTTTCTAGTCTCGGGACTGCGTGCTCGTTTGCTGTAAGGTTGTTTCGCTGTTGAAAGCAGCATACTGGCCGAGCATATCTTTGTCGAGGGATGGACGTAGGTAGTGGGCGAGCGGATTGGCTGGAGCTGCCTGACCCGGTGCCGCACCTATGTAGTATCGTGCGCCCGCACTGAGCCAATTGCTGCCAGCGTAATGAATCCGGCGTATGAAGCAGCTGGAGGAGTTAGCGTCTAATTTGCTGCCTTGCGATGCAATAGACGCTTGAGCAGCCTCCTCAACCGTTGCGGCGTATACGAGGCAAGTACCAATCCCCCAGCGACAATCGCAAGCAGCCAATCGATATGCATAGGCGCAAAGTCGCGTCTGCTGGGCTTGAGCCGGTGCACCGCGGTTTTGACATCCTCGACATGGTCGCCGTTGACGTAGGCAGCGCCGATTTCCTCGCTGAGTTTGATCAAGTATTCCTCATCCAGGGTGGACTGGTAGCGGTCATTCTCGGAGACAGCCGTGCCCTTGTCGCGCGTGCCCAGGTTTTGCTGCGAAATCTGTGCGACGCCGGGTTGCAGGACGAAGTTTTCTGCCGACCAGTAACCCAGAAGCTTGTTGTTTTCATCGAATTTGGGGATGGGTTGCGGCTCCTTGCTGCCTATGCCGACCAGCAGCCAGTCGCCGTCTTTCTGGAAGTTGCTGAGGTCGCGGGTGTTGAAGGCATGCAGGCGCGGAGCTTCTTCGCCGTCGGTGAAGAAGATCGCCTGGGTGGGTTCGGGCATGGTGCGCAGCAGGCGCGCCAGTGAATCGATGCCTTCGCGCAGGCGGGTGTTGCCGGACCAGGCTTGGCGCCATTCTATGCGGGCGATGGTGTCCTGGATGGCGGCGTAGTTCTCGCAGACTTCGATCGGCGTGTAAAGCGCGGCGACGCTAAGGCCGGAGAAAAGCGCCAGGCTGACGCGGCTGCCGCACGGCATGCTGGCGACCAGGTCGTGCGCAACATGCTTGGTGTATTCCAGGCGTGAAATATCCTCGCCGCGCCAGGTCATGCCCTTGGTGTTCATGCTCTGGCTGATGTCGATCACCAGCATGGTGCTGTAGATGTTGTGAGGCACCGGGATGGTGGGCTTGAATGCGGCCGTCAATAGCAGCAGCAGCGCCAGCATCGGCAGCAGGGTCTCGCGGTGCATATAAGGCTTGAGGCGGGCGGGCAGCATGGTCTTGTTACGGCAGTCCTACCGGGATGTTGCCCATGATGAGGCCGGGCGAGTCTGATTCGCCCGATCCCGGCGTGGGGGTCGAGGGCAGCATGCTGAGCACGCGGTCGAGGTTATGGCGCGCATCCCAGAAGCTGTGGTCGAGACGCAGGGATTGCTCGTAGGCCGTGCGTGCCTGGTTGAGCAGGTATTCCGTCTCGTCTCGCACCGTGATGTCCCGCCCGTTCACCGCCAGGCCGCGCAGGAAGAAGATATTGCCGGTGTTGAACTGCACTGCGGATTTTTGCGTGCTGTCGCCTTTTTCCAGCAGTTGCCCGAACAGTTGCGTGGCTTCCTGGTAGCGCCCGTTGCGGGCCTGCCAGTAGGCCACCGCGAACTTGGCCTCATAGCTGTCCTGGCGCGTACTGGGGGATTTGCCTTGCTGGATGGCCTGGTTGAAGGCGCGGATTTCCTGGATCTGGTAGGCCTGCCATCCGGCCAGGCCGAGAGAGCCGATGGCGAGTAGGGCGAATCCCCAGGTAAGTTTTCTGGCGCTTAGTGCCATGTTCTGACCTCGATGAATTTGGCCAGCAGCAGCAACGACAACAGCACGGCTGCCAGCAGGTAGCAATAGGGAGCGAAATCGCGGCCGGGAATTTCTTCCTGGTAGCGGATGGGTTTCTTTTCCTTGCGGTTGATGTCCTCGATCGCGGCGGCTAGCGATTTCGGGTCTTCGGCCTCGTAGGCCTGGTAGCCGGTGCGCAGGGTCTTGAAGAAGTCGTTGAGCTCGAGCGCGGGCGGCAACGGCTTGTCTTCCGGCGGGACGTAGCTGGTATCGAAGATGCTGGTGGCGCCCGGTTGGCGCAGCACGATCCAGTACAGCGTCACGTTCATGCGCTCCAGCCAGTCGCGGATTTTCTGCTGGGTGTTGGCGCCCATGCGGCCGCCGCCGTCTGAGAGCAGGATAATGGCGCGCGAACCCGAGTCGGGGGTCTTGTCGAACTGGGCGAGGCCGGTGGTGAGGCCGCTGCCGATATTGGTCTGGAACAGGGCTGCGCCACCGGCAGCACGAATCGCCGCCAATATGGCCTCGCGGTTGTCCGTGAGCGGCAAGGCGTGCATCGCGGAGTTGCTGAAGGTGACCATGCCGAACATGTCGTTGCTGCGCTCATTGACGAAATGCGTAATGAGGCGTTCGGCCGCCGCGGCCTTGGATTCCCCGGCGACGCCGCTGGTTTCCGCACCGGAGAAGGCTTCGTCCATGCTCGCGCTGCGGTCGATCACCAGCACCAGTTGCGCGCCCTGGCCAATGCGCTCGATATATTGCGCATCGGTCGCCGGCCCGGCGGCGCCCAGCAACATGAAGCACAGCGCCAGCGCGGCAAGTATTTTCAGCAATATGCCCAGCAAATCCGAGAGGCGGTCGCGCGGCAGCAGGCTCAGCCAGGAGTAGCTGCGGCTATGCTGGCGGTCCAGCAACAAGGGCACCAGGCTGAGCGGCAGCAGCATGAGCAGCCAGGCATGGTTGAAGTTCACTTACTTCATCCCCCGCTCGATGTCGCGGCAACGGCGGGCGAACTGGCGCAGCCATGCATGCGGGTCGGCCGGGACGTTCTGCTCGGAGCTGTCGAAGAATATCGCGCGTGACAACAAGAAGAAGCGCGCAATATCGTCCGTAAGCGGGATGAAGTCGGGCTTGATCCGGGTGATTTCCTCGGCACTGAAGACGCTTTGCCTGCAACTCTGCTTGAACGCCTGGTGCAGGTGGTTGACGGCCGCCTCCAGCCCATTCGCGTCATGGCTGGTTTGCCTCAGTTTGCGATAAGCCTTGGCGAACGGACCGCCCATGCGAGGCAGCCAGGCGTGGTTGCCCAGGATGTACAACAGCCCGAGCAGGCTCAGGCCGAAGATGACGAATGCGCCGTAAAGAACCTGCCGTTGCCTATGATCGCTGATCAGCAACGGGCCGCGCAGCGGGCTCATGTCCTTACTGATATTGACCGAGCCATAGACGGCCAATGGCGAAATGCGGAAATTCCAGCTTGGGATGCGCACCTGGAACAGCTTGCCGTTGCCGGTGAACTTCACGAACTCGGGCGGCAGCGCCGCCGGCTTGGCGACGATGCTGGAGGTGAATACCTGGTAGCTGAGTTCCAGCGTGTAGATGTTCTGGCCGTTCTCATGCGACTCGCTGAGCTTGCTGGCGTAGAGCTCGATGCCTTGTTCCTTGTTGCGGTAGCGTTTCTGGTTGCCGGGAATGGGCAGCGAGGTCGGCAGCAGCTTGTACTGGTCGTTGACCTTGAGCGTGATGGTGCGACTGAGGACGTCGCCCACGTGGTATCCCACTTCGCGTACCGGGTTTTTGTCGATGATCTCGACAGGCGGGTCGTCGGCCTTTGCGGCAGTAGTTTCAGCCGCTGGAGCCTCAGCTGCTTGGGCCGGGATGATTGCCAGCATGACGGCCAGCAAGAGGAAGGTGTTGAATCTGTGGAGTGCGATCATGTTCATGCCGTCACAAACTGGTAGAAGTATTCCGTCAAGGCGTCTGCGTCGAAGCCTTGCTCGATAAAGAAGGGCGGGACGTCAAAGCGCATGAACAATGCGTTGAGTGCGGCATGGCGTTCTGCAAATGCCGCTTGGATGCGGGCGTGGGTGGATTTGCGCAACATCAGCGTGCGCTTCTCGCCGGTCTCGCTGTCGGTGACATGCGTCAGCCCGAATTCGGGGATGGCGCTGTATTCGGCGGCATCCCACAGTACGATCGGCACGATATGGTGCCGCTGCATGGAAACCAGCGCCTCCTCGAGCGCTTCCAGCGGCATGTGGAAGTCCGAGACCAGCAGGACCAGCGCGCGTTCGCGCGGCAGGTAGCGGCTGACGTGCAGGATACCTGCGCCGCCGACATGGGGAGGACGGTAGTCTTTCAAGGACTCAGCCAGCAAGTAGGCCGCCTGTACCCGCGTGCTGGCAGGGATCACCCAGGCGTCGTTGACCTCCTCGTCGAAGCCGATGAAGCCGAACGGGTCGTTGACGCGCGAGGCCGACTGTGCGGCGGAGGCGGTGATTTCCGCGGCAATCCTGAGCTTGTTGAAATGGCCGGAAAACCCCATGGAGCCGGACAGGTCGCAGGCGACGAACACGGGTACCGCGCTGCGCTGGTTGTAGATGCGCACATAGACCTGCTCCATCGGGTCGCGCAGGCTGAGGCGCAAATCGATACGGCGCGGGTCTGGATAGGAGATCAGGGGCGCATGCCCGACGAAGTCCATGCCCAGTCCGCGTTGCGCGCTGGCATGGCGGCCAGGATGGCGGCCGCGGGAACGCCAGCCGATCTGGTAGCTGAACTCCTTGGCTAGCTCGTTCATGGCGTTCAGGTGGCGCTGATGGTGTGAATGGCCTGGCTGAGCAGTTCGCGTGCAATCTCGGTGCGGCGCATTTCATAAATCGGGTTGAAGACCAGGCGGTGCGCGATGGTTTCGTGGAACACGGCATGAATGTCTTCGGGCAATACCGCCTCGCGGCCATTGAGCCAGGCGTTGACGCGCGCAGCGCGCATCATCATGGCAATCCCGCGCGGACTGGCGCCGGCCACCACCAGGCGCTTGATGTCCACGCCTTCCACCTGGAGGCCGTAATCGGTCGGGCTGCGGGTCGCCAGCCATAAATCGAGCGTATAGCGGCGCAGGGCCGGGCTGGCCTGCACGCTGGACTGGATCAGCGATGCGATCTGGTTGAGCCCGTCGAACTGCAGGATGTCCGGATTCACCTGGTCTACCAGGGCATCGACGTCGTGGAAGCGCGTCTCGAAAATCAATGCCTCCATGATGTCGATGTCGGCCGGGACGGTAATGGGGATTTCCATCATGAAGCGGTCGCGCGCGGCGGAGGGGATCTCGAACGTCTCTTCTTTTTCCACCTGGTTGCGGTCGGCGAACACCAGCATGTGGGGGAAATGGTGCTCGCGGTTGAAGGCGGACAATGTGCGTTCCGCCATTACGCGCAACAGCAGCGAGTGCACCTGCGGGCGGGCGCGGTTGATTTCGTTGAAGAAAAACACCGACAGGTTGGTGCCGTGCGACAGCAGCGGGCCCGGGCTCACGTGCGGGCGCCCGTCATCGCCGAGGTAAGTGTGGTACACCAGGTCGTTGGGCATCAAGTCTATGGTGCCCTCGATACGCTGGTAGCCGCCGCCGATGCCTCGCGTGAAGGCGCGCAGCAATGTCGTCTTGCCGACGCCGACATCGCCCTCGAGCAGTACGTGGCCGCGGGCAAAGATGGCGGTGGTGATCAGGCGTATCGCATTGGCCTGGCCGACCACGACCTGATTGACGTTGTTTTCCAATTGCAATGCCTGCGCACGCCAGTCGGCCAATTGACGGTCACTCATGTGGTGGATTCCAGTACTAGGTTGAATGGTTAATGGGGAAAATTTCCCGTATGGTAGGGTTTTTAATTCATGGTGTAAACAGATCGGTATAGTTTTGGCGCGGGCTTGCCGTTTTGTGCCGTCATACACGGCAAGCCGGTGGAATCTAGACTGGATTTGCGGAGATTTATTAATACTTTCACAGCTTAGGGCTTTTGTTAAAAAGCATTTCAGGCGAAAATAACGGGATTATCAGTACAGAATAATTAAATGCAAAAACAGAATAGTTTCACCTTTGAAGAATTGCTTTCCTGTGGTCGTGGCGAAATGTTCGGGGAAGGCAATGCGCAATTGCCATTGCCGCCGATGTTGATGTTTGACCGGATCGTCTCCATTACTGAGGATGGCGGTCAATATGGTAACGGGCAGATTATCGCGGAGCTGGATGTCAGGCCCGACCTCTGGTTCTTCAACTGCCATTTCGAGGGCGACCCGGTGATGCCGGGCTGTCTGGGCCTGGATGCCATGTGGCAATTGGTAGGTTTCTACCTCGGCTGGATGGGTGGCAAGGGCCGCGGCCGCGCACTGGGCGCGGGCGAAGTGAAGTTTACCGGCCAGGTGCTGCCTACTGGTAAACTGATTACTTATCGTATTGACCTCAAGCGCGTGATTATGCGCAAGCTGGTCATGGGCATCGCCGATGCCCACATGGAAATTGACGGTCGCGAGATTTATGCAGCCAACGACTTGCGAGTCGGCCTGTTCACACGCACCGACAATTTCTAGCAGATACATTCTGCTGAAACAGCCTATCGCTATTGATTGAATTAATGTGGGAGAACACGCAATGCGTCGTGTCGTCGTCACCGGGATGGGCATCATTTCCAGTCTCGGTAACAACAAATCTGAAGTCCTGGACAGCCTGAAGGCAGGCCGTTCCGGTATCCGTTTTCAACAGGAATATGTTGATCAGGGGCTGCGCTCGCACGTCGCCGGCTCGATCGAGAACCTCGAGCTGGAAGCCTTGATCGACCGCAAGCTCATGCGCTTCATGGGCAAGGGGCATGCCTATGCCTGGCTGGCCATGCAGGAAGCGATTGCCGATGCCGGCCTGCCGCCCGAACTGGTGTCCAATATCCGCACCGGCCTGATCGTGGGCCAGGGCGGCGCCTCGCACGAGAACATCCTGTCCGGCGTGGATACCTTGCGTGCCAAGGGCGTGCGCCGCGTCGGCCCTTACATGGTGACCAAGGCCATGGCGAGCGGGGTGTCCGCATGCCTAGCGACGGGTGCCGAGATCAAGGGCATCAACTATGGCATCAGTTCCGCCTGTGCGACCAGCGCCCACTGTATCGGCGCAGCCGTGGAGCAGATCCAGCTCGGCAAGC
The DNA here is from genome assembly GCF_054072455.1 of Methylobacillus pratensis. Taxonomy (NCBI): domain Bacteria; kingdom Pseudomonadati; phylum Pseudomonadota; class Betaproteobacteria; order Nitrosomonadales; family Methylophilaceae; genus Methylobacillus; species Methylobacillus pratensis. The sequence continues at coordinate 62,343 of NZ_JBSUSR010000004.1, read as the reverse complement.
AGGATATCGTGTTTGCCGGCGGAGGCGAGGAGGAGCACTGGACGCTGTCCTTCATGTTCGATGCCATGGGCGCATTGTCCAGCAAGTACAACGCGACGCCGGAGAAAGCATCTCGCACGTATGACGTCGACCGCGACGGCTTCGTGATTTCCGGCGGTGGCGGCATCGTGGTGGTCGAGGACTACGAGCATGCCAAGGCGCGCGGCGCGAAGATCTATGCAGAAATCGTCGGTTACGGCGCGACTTCCGATGGCTACGACATGGTGGCGCCGAGCGGCGAGGGCGCCGAGCGTTGCATGCGCCTGGCCTTGCAAGGCGTCGAAGGCCCGGTGGATTACATCAATACCCACGGCACCAGTACGCCGGTGGGCGACGTGAAGGAACTGGAAGCGATCCGCGCCGTGTTCGGCGGCAGCGATGTCGCGATTGCTTCCACCAAGTCGCTGTCCGGCCATGCGCTTGGCGCTGCGGGCGTCAATGAGGCGATCTACACCCTGCTGATGATGGAGAATAACTTCATTGCGGCGTCGGCCAATATCGACCATCTCGACCCGGCAGCCGAAGGGCTGAACATCGTGCGCGAGCGCATCGACAACGCCAATATCCAGACCGCGGTGTCGAACAGCTTCGGTTTCGGCGGTACCAATGCCACCCTGACGTTTTCGCGCAGGCAGCTTGCTTGATCTGATTGAACGGGGCCGATGGCCCCGTTGTCATGTTGGAGTCTGGGGTTTGTATCAAGGGCTGTAGGTATGAAACGCTATGAGAAGCTGGTGCACGACATCGCGACCGCCATTCGCTCCGGCGTGCTCGCTCCAGGCGAGAAGCTGCCTTCTGTACGCCAGGCCTGCCTCAATCACAAGCTGAGCCCGGCCACCGTCTTCCGCGCCTATTACGAGCTGGAAAACCTGGGTCTGATCCGCGCCCAACCCAAATCGGGCTATTACGTCAGCAACCATGCCATCAAGCAGCTGGCTTCCAAGACCATACCCGCGCCCGAGCATGAAAGTACCGCTGTCAGCATTTCCGACATGGTGTTTTCCATCCTTAGCTCGATCAAGGACCCAGACACGGTGCCGCTCGGGTCGGCTTTCCCCTGGCCGGGATTGTTCCCGCTGGAGCGCCTGTCCCGCTCATTGGCGTATGCCACGCGCGACATGGGCCCGGCCGCCATCGTCGAGTCATTGCCGCCCGGCAACCGCGACCTGCGCCGGCAGATTGCGCGCCGCTATCTCATGCAGGGCATAGAGGCGGATGTCGATAGCATCCTGATCACCAATGGCGCCTTCGAGGCATTGAATCTGTGCCTCGAGGCTGTCACCAAGCCCGGCGACCTCGTCGCCATCGAGTCGCCGGCTTTTTACGGCTGCTTGCAGGCATTGGAGCGCCTGCAGTTGAAAGCGGTGGAAATCCCGGTAGACCCGGTATTGGGCATGGACCTCGAGTACCTGGAAAAAATGCTGGAAAAGTGCCCGATACGCGCTTGCTGGAGCATGACCAGCTTCCAGAACCCCATGGGGGTTTCCATGCCTGCGGAGCGCAAGCAGGCGCTGGTCGAGCTGTTGACGCGGCACCGCATTCCCTTGATCGAGGACGACGTATACGGCGAGCTCTATTTCGGCATGCAGGAGCACAGGCCCGCCAAGGCGTATGACAAGGAAGGCTATGTCATGCATTGCAGCTCGTTCTCCAAGACGCTGGCGCCCGGCTATCGCATTGGCTGGGCGTTGCTGCCAAGCCGCTTCGAGCGCGAAGTGGAGCGGCTCAAGGTGATCACTTCCTTATCCACCAGCACGATCGCCCAGGCGGCGATAGCGGATTTCCTGCAGCATGGCGGTTATGACCGTCACTTGCGCAAGCTGCGTACCAAGTTCGAGTTGCAGCAATACCAGTATTTGCACTTGATCGCACAGCACTTCCCCGCTGAGGCGCAGGTGACGCGCCCCCATGGCGGGTATTTCCTCTGGGTGGCCTTGCCGGATGAAGTGGACGCCTTGCTATTGTTCCAGCGTGCGCTGGAGCAGGGGGTGAGCATTGCGCCCGGCCCGATCTTCTCTGCCCGGCGTCAATGCTGCAATTGCATCCGCATCAATTACAGCAAGCCGGTGGATGCGGAGATCGAGCGGGCGTTCAGGATATTGGGAAGCCTGATGAGTAGGCTGGATGAACCTAATACGGCCAACAATGCAGGCGGAAGGTAATGCAAAGCCGCCTGGCTGCTATACCGGTCCGGCTCTGACAAGCTTTACTCCTTGATCGTGACGGACTGGATCACGATGTTCTGGAATGGCGCGTCGCCGCCGTCCGTGGGCATGATTGCGATACGCTGCACCACATCCATTCCCTTGATCACGCGGCCGAACACGGTATAGCCCCATCCCGTCTCGGAGCGTTCACTGAAATTGAGCGAGGCGTTGCTGGCTACGTTGATGAAGAACTGGTCGGAAGCCGAGTGGGGATCCCCGGTGCGCGCCATGGCGATCGTGCCGGTGGCATTGGTCAGGCCGTTGTCCGCCTCGTTCCTGATCGGCGGATGCGTAGGCTTGGGCTCGAAATTGGCATCCAGCCCGCCGCCCTGGATCATGAAGCCTGCGATCACGCGGTGGAATATCGTGCCTGCGTAATGGCCTTCCTTGGCATAGCGGATAAAGTTGGCCACGGTGTTGGGGGCTTTTTCGCTATTGAGGTCGACGACGATCAGGCCCTCGCTGGTCTGGATTTCGGCAAGCGGCTCGGCCATGGCCGGCATGGTTCCCAATAGCAGGGCTAGGAGTGTTGGCAAATGCAGGAGTTTGGACAGCATAGAACAATTTCCTCAATGACAGGTTGGGGCTGAAGATACGGACAGCGGGGCAAACAAATACACCAGGCCTTCCAGGTCGACGTGGTTGAGCGCGTAGGTGGCTTGCTGCTGCACAACGGGTTTTGCATGATAGGCCACGCCGCATCCGGCGGCAGACATCATCTTGAGGTCATTGGCGCCGTCGCCGATGGCGACCACCTGGTCGGGCCGCAGGCCTAGCTCCTGGCGGAAGCGCTCCAGATAGTCGGCTTTGGCCTGGGCGTCGACAATATGGCCGAGCAAGCGGCCGGTCATCTTGCCATCGACGATCTCCAGCGAGTTGGCCTTGGCGACGTCCAGATCCAGCATGGCTTTGACCCGGTCGGCAAAGAAATCGAAGCCGCCCGACACCAGCATGGTCTTGATGCCGTGCTGCTTGCACGCCGCGATCCAGGCTTGCGCGCCCGGCGTCAATTGCAGGCGCTCGTCGATCACGCGCTGCAAAGCCGAGGCGTCCAGCCCCTGCAACAGCGCCACGCGGCGGCGCAGGCTTTCGGCAAACTCGATCTCGCCGCGCATCGCGCTCTCCGTAATCGCCGCGACTTGGGGCTTGAGGCCCTGCATGTCGGCAATCTCGTCTATGCATTCTATGGTGATCAGGGTGGAGTCCATGTCCATCACTGCCAGGCCCAGGTTGTTCAGCGTGTGCCTGTCGTCCACCAGGGCAAGGTCGAGCGCCTGCTCCAGGCAGAACGCGCGCAATTCCTGCGGAATGGCGTGTTGGTTGGGCAGGCTATAGGCATGCTCGCCGGTCTGGATGAACTGCTGGTGCTGGCTGGCGCTGGTAAGCTGGTGGATATGGGCGAGTTGCTGGAAGCTGACTGCAGGGCCCTGGATGACGAGACGCATGTGTATGAACCGCTTGGGGTTAGTCAAATTAAGCCATTATTATACATAGCGGCAAGCGTGTTGCAGCTGTATGTTGAATAGCCTGCCGGCATGCCGCCGACGGCAGACATATAAGCCGCCATTAGCCAATTCGGATCATGGACAAGCTGGATAGATATTCTTAAGCTAACAACCTACTTCTATATGCACATGAAAAATATGGAAGTGATCCCCCCTGGCAAACTAATTAAAAGAAAGGATGATCATGCTGCAACAGTTGAAACGTGCTGCTACCGCCATGACAATTTCAGCGCTCGCTTTTTCGGCTTTCAATGCGAACGCGGAAGATTTTTCATTCACCGGCAATTTCTCTGCCGATAACGAAGTGCAAACCTTCAATTTCACCATTACCGAGGCGTCATTCGTCACCTTGCGTACCTGGTCTTATGCCGGCGGCGTCAATGCTGCCGGGCAAACCATTGCCCGAGGCGGCTTCGATCCCATCCTGGCGCTGTTCGATGCCGCAACCGGCCAGTTGGTCAACACCAATGACGACGGCGGCTCCAGCCTTGTGGCGAACGACGCGGTTACCGGCAACGCTTGGGACACCTACCTCAGTGCCGAGCTGACGCCGGGCGAGTACATCGTCTCCATCCAGCAATACGACAACTTTGCGGCGGGCAATAATATTGCCGATGGCTTCCGTTACGACGGCGCCGGATATGCCGACTTCCGCAACGGCTTCTACGACGTCAGCGGAGACCAGCGCGACTCGCACTGGGCATTCGACATCCTGAATGCCAATGTCGCGGTGGCCAATCCGCCGGCAGTGCCCGAGCCAGAAACCTATGGCATGCTGCTGGCCGGCCTGTTGGTGGTGGGTGCGGTCGCACGCCGCCGGAAAACTGGCTTAGTCTAAATCTTACTGCGGTCGATTGCAGGCCCTGCCATATGGCAGGGCTTTTTATTTGCCGCTTTCCTTACGACCTTGTCATTGGTGCTGACATGAAATTACCTACCGGACATTAAACAGGGAGTCCGCCCGGCATATGCCGATTGTGCGCAGGTGGCGGCGCATACCGTCATTGCCCGCCATTGCCGCCATGCTGGCGCAATACGGGGATTTGCGCGAAAATACGCTATTAGTCCATCACAAAAGTAAAAACATGAATTTGCATGAGTATCAGGCCAAGGCGCTGCTGCAGCGTTACGGCGTGAACGTGCCGCGCAGCCAGGTGGCGGAAACGGCACAGGCAGCGGTGGAAGCCGCACGAGCCCTGGAAGGCGACGCCTGGGTGGTCAAGGCCCAGGTGCATGCCGGCGGCCGCGGCAAGGCCGGCGGCGTCAAGCTGGTGCGCAATCTGGACGAGGTGCAGGATATCGCCGTCAGCCTGCTTGGCAAGCGCTTGGTCACCTACCAGAACGCTCCGGATGGCCAGCCCGTGGAAAAGGTGCTGGTCGAGGAAACCCTGCCGATCGCCCGTGAGCTTTATGTATCCATGCTCGTGGACCGTTCGCTGGAGCGTGTCGTGCTGGTGGCTTCGGCTGCGGGCGGTATGGAAATCGAGGAAATCGCCAAGGACAGCCCGGAAAAAATCCTGCAGGAGGTCTGCGACCCGCTGAACGGGCTGGTGGATTACCAGGCGCGCAATATCGCCTTTGCCCTGGGTCTGGCCGGCGACCAGATTGCGGCGTTCACGCGGCTGGCCAAGGGGCTGTACCGCCTATTCAAGGAAAACGACCTAGCCTTGCTCGAGATCAACCCGCTGATCGTTACCGCGGAAGGCGCCCTAGTGGCGCTGGATTGCAAGATGAGCGTCGATGACAATGCGCTCTACCGCCGCCGCGAACTCGCGGAGCAGCGCGACTGGAGCCAGGACGACGCCAAGGAGGCCGAGGCGCATAACGCCGGGCTCAACTATATTGCATTGAACGGCAATATCGGCTGTATGGTGAACGGCGCCGGCCTGGCCATGGCGACCATGGACCTGATCAAGCTGCACGGCGGCGCGCCCGCCAACTTCCTTGACGTCGGCGGCGGCGCTACCGCGACCACGGTGGCGCGAGCGTTTAAGATCATTCTTGCCGACCCCAACGTCAAGGCCATTCTCGTCAATATTTTCGGCGGTATCATGCGTTGCGACATCATTGCCGAAGGCATCATCACCGCAGTCAAGGAAGTGGGCATCGAGATTCCCGTGGTGGTCCGCCTGGAAGGCACCAATGTCGAGCTCGGCCGCAAGATGCTGAGCGAGAGCGGCTTATCCATAATTTCTGCCGCAGGTCTCACCGATGCCGCGCAGCAGGCAGTAGCAGCAGTGAAGGTGTAACGATGGCAATACTGGTCAACAAGCATACCAAGGTCCTCTGCCAGGGCTTTACCGGCAAGCAGGGCACATTCCATTCCGAGCAGGCGCTGGCCTACGGCACCCAGATGGTGGGCGGCGTCACCCCCGGTAAGGGCGGTCAACGCCATCTCGATCTGCCCGTTTTCAATACCATGCGCGCCGCAGTGGGCGAGACGGGGGCCAATGCCTCGGTGATCTACGTACCTCCCGCATTCGCCGCGGATTCCATCCTCGAGGCCTGCGATGCGGGCATCGAGCTGATCGTCTGCATTACCGAGGGTATCCCGGTGTTGGACATGCTCAACGTCAAGGCGGCACTCCAGGCCAACGGCGCCAGGCTGGTCGGCCCCAACTGTCCTGGCGTGATCACGCCGGACGAATGCAAGATCGGCATCATGCCCGGCAGCATCCACCTGCGCGGCAAGGTCGGCATCGTGTCGCGCTCCGGCACCTTGACCTATGAAGCCGTGCACCAGACGACGGCGCTGGGCCTGGGGCAATCCACTTGCGTCGGCATCGGCGGCGACCCGATCCGCGGCATGGACTTCGTCGACTGCCTCGAGCTGTTCGAGGCCGATCCGGAAACCGAGGCCATTATCATGGTGGGCGAGATCGGGGGCAGCGATGAAGAGGCCGCGGCGGAATACATCAAGCAATACGTGAGCAAGCCGGTGGCGGGCTACATCGCCGGCCAGACGGCGCCAGCGGGCAAGCGCATGGGGCATGCCGGCGCGATCATTTCCGGCGGCAGCGGCAAGGCCGAGGACAAGATCAGGGCATTGGAGCAAGCGGGGGTCGTGGTGGCTAGTTCGCCGGCGGGGCTGGGCGAAGCGGTCCAGGCTGCGATCAAGGCCAAGCAATAAGCTATCGGGTAGGCAATTTGGGTTCAATTTATCAGCCATGGAAATCTCTATGTTGCGTCGTTTAACTGCAGTGGTGCTCTGCAGCATGTTGCTGGGGGCGGCAGCGCCCGCCGTTGCGCAGGACCAGGTGCCTTACCTCCTGACCGTGTCGTCCAAGGGCGATCTCGCCACTGTCAAGTCATTGCTGAACAGCGGGGTCAACCCCAACACCAAGGATGCGGAAGGCATCACCGCCCTGATGTACGCGGCGCGCAAGGACAAGGCGGATGTCGCGCGCGCCTTGCTGGAAAAGGGGGCGGACGTGAACGCCAAGGATGCGGGCGGCTGGACGGCGCTGATGTTCGCGGCCAAGAAGAATTTTGTCGCCACCGCCAAGGTATTGCTCGAGCACGGCGCGGATGCCAAGGTGCGCGACGAATCCGGCTGGAGCGCATTGGGCATGGCGGCGACTTCCGGCTACAGCGAAATGGTGGGCCTGTTGGTGGAACGCGGCATCGACCCTAGCAGCAAGAGCGACGACGGCAAGAGCATTCTCATGTATGCCGCAAGAAACGGCGATATCGACACCATCAAGACCTTGCTGGCCCAAGGCGCCGACATTGCCGCACGCGACCGTTTCGGCCTCACCGCGCTCATGTATGCCGCGCGCGAGGGGAATGCAGAGGCGACTACATTGCTGCTCGACAAGGGCGCCAAGGTGGATGCCCAGGACAAGACCAAGTGGACCGCGCTGGGCTGGGCTGTCAAGAAGTCTCAGGAGGCAACGGCCAAGGTGCTGATCGAGAAGGGTGCCAACGTCAACCACAGGGATTCCGAAGGCACGCCCATCCTCCAATATGCAGTGAGCGAAGGCAATGTCGAGCTGGTCAAGCTGCTGCTGGCCAGCGGCGCCGACGTGAAGGCCAAGGACCAGTACGGCCTGACCGCGCTGGTCTATGCCCTGAAGGGCAAGAAACCCGAAATCGTGCAGTTGATCAAGGATGCAGGTGGTAGCTACTAAAGTGCAGCGCTATGTCAGATGCAGCAATATCGCGGATGCCGCCTCTCGCAAGTCGCAGGCGTGACATGAAGATCGCGATTGCGCAACTCAACGCCACGGCCGGCGACTTGGCTGGCAACGCCGCCAAGATCGTCGAACAGGCCCGGCGTGCCGAAGCGGCCGGGGCGACTTTGCTGCTCTGTCCCGAATTGGCGTTGTCGGGCTATTCTCCTGAGGACCTGTTATTGCGGGACGACTTCAACCAGGCATGCGAGCGTGCGCTGCATGCCTTGGCGCAGGAGTTGCCCGTTGCATTGACCGTGGTGGTCGGGCATCCGCGCAAGCATCTTGGCAATCGCTATAACGCTGCCTCGGTGCTGGAGGGCGGCAAGGTCCGCCTTACCTATCATAAGGAGCTGCTGCCCAACGACAGCGTGTTCGACGAGGTGCGCTATTTCAGCGAAGGCAGCGAAGCCCTGGTGATCGACCACCTGGGCCACAAGCTCGGCATCGTGATCTGTGCCGATGTCTGGGCGCCTGAGCCCGCCCGACGCGCGCGAGATGCGGGTGCGGACTTGCTGCTGGTGCTGAATGCCTCGCCGTATCATATCGGCAAGCAACAGGAACGCCATGCCGTGGTGCGCGACCGCATCAAGGAAACCGGGTTGCCCGTGGTCTATGTCAACCTGGTCGGCGGCCAGGATGAGCTGGTATTCGACGGCGCGTCGTTCGTGATGAACGATGAAGGCACATTGACGCAGCAACTGCCGTCATTTGAGGAGGCATTGGGCATCGTGTCCTTCAGCGATGGGGCGCCCGAGCTGGCGGAGGTTCACCCTGTGCCCGAGCTGGAACCGGCGGTTTACCAGGCGCTGAGCCTGGGGTTCCGGGATTACGTCGTCAAGAACAATTTTCCCGGCGTGCTGCTTGGCTTGTCGGGAGGCATCGATTCCGCGCTGACGCTGGCGATTGCCGTGGATGTGCTGGGTGCCGACAAGGTGCAGGCGGTGATGATGCCTTCGGAGTTCACGGCTTCCATCAGCATGGAGGATGCCCGTGCGATGGCGGGAGGGCTCGGCGTGCGCTATAGCGAGATTGCGATCGGCCCCGTATTCGAATCGTTCTGTGCTGCCTTGGCGCCGGAGTTTGCCGACAAGCCGTTCGATACTGCGGAGGAAAACCTGCAGGCGCGCATTCGTGGCACCTTGCTGATGGCGATTTCCAATAAGTTCGGCAGCATCGTCGTGACCACCGGCAACAAGAGCGAGACTGCGGTAGGATATTCGACATTGTATGGGGATATGGCGGGCGGTTTTGCCTTGCTCAAGGACGTTTCCAAGACCTTGGTCTACCAGCTGGCCAAATACCGGAATATGATCAGCCCGGTGATTCCCGAGCGTATCATCGTGAGGCCGCCGTCAGCGGAATTGCGCCATGGGCAGACCGATCAGGACAGCTTGCCGGATTATGCCGTGCTGGACGGTATCATGGAGGCTTACGTCGAGCACGACTATAGCTGGGAAGAGATATTGGCCCTGGGTTACCGTGAGCAGGATGTGCTCCGGGTCACCCGGTTGATCGACCGTAACGAGTACAAGCGGCGTCAAGCTCCTATTGGAGTTCGTGTGACGAAACGCGGGTTTGGCAAGGACAGGCGCTACCCATTGACCAACAAGTTTGCGTTCAATGGATAGCTTCAAGCGGAAAGCAAACAGGAGAAGGGATAAGAGATGAAGAAAATTGAAGCAGTGATCAAGCCATTCAAGCTAGACGAGGTGCGCGAGGCGCTGTCCGAGATCGGGGCGAACGGGCTGACCGTGACCGAAGTGAAGGGGTTTGGCCGGCAGAAAGGCCATACCGAGCTTTACCGCGGCGCAGAATACGTGGTGGATTTCCTGCCCAAGATCAAGGTCGAGCTGGTAGTGACCGATGATATCGTCGATGCGGCTGTGGAGTCCATCATCAAGGCCGCGCGTACCGGTAAGATCGGCGACGGCAAGATTTTTGTCACGCCCGTGGAGCAGATCATCCGTATCCGTACCGGCGAGACTGACGAGGCTGCCATCTAATTAGCCTACGCGTTCGTTTTACCCAAATGTTTGCCTTGAATGGAGGGTGAGCTGTGATCAAGATCAAGCAGATGCTGCATACCGGCATCATCGTGTCCGACATGGAGCGTTCGCGCGCTTTCTACGAGGGCTTGCTCGGCTTGGTGCCGAGCGACAAGCGCCCGCCATTGAGCTTTGACGGCGCTTGGTACGATATCGGCATCAACCAGCTGCACCTGATGGTCGTGCCCGACCCCTATGCAGATGCCGAGCTTCCCGCCCACGGAGGACGGGACTATCACGTGGCCTTTGCCGTGGACGACGTGATGGAGATCAAGCAGGCATTGGACGAGGCCGGCGTGGAGTATTCCATGAGCATGTCCGGGCGGGCGGCCTTGTTCTGCCGCGACCCTGACGGCAATGCGCTCGAGTTCTCCGCCGTGAAGATGGATTGATCGCGCTGTTCATTGCGTCGATCAGTCCGGGAGCAACTGGCTGATCCTGTCAAGCAGACAAAAAAGCCTGGCACGATGCCAGGCTTTTTTTTGCGTTTAATGTTTTTCCTGCTGCCGGCTGAGCAGCGTGCCGGCGACGATGAGCGCCAGCACTATGCCTTGCGCGGTAAGCGTCTGGATGGTGGGATGTATGCCCAGCAGCGGCAGGCTGAAGAAGTGGATGCGGTCTGCGGCAATGACGCCCGCCTCCTGCAACGCTGCGATGCCATTGCCTGCAAACACGACGGCCAGCAAGGCCAGCAGGCCTGCCGTGGCGGCAAAGAACTTGCCCAGCGGCAGGCGGACGCTGAATTTGAGGATCGCCCATGAGATGATCGCCAGCAGGACGGCGGCCGCTACGATGCCGCCGACCACTGCGCCCTGGCCTTCCGCTCCTGCCTGCGCCCACAGCGCCTGGTAGAACAGGATAACCTCGAACAGTTCACGATACACCGCGAGGAACGAAACCCCGGCAATGGCCCACCAGGTGCGCTTGTTGAGTGCGGCGGTTACGTGGTGGCTGATGAATTGCTGCCAGGCGTGGGCGTGCGACTTGCTGTGCAGCCAGTAGCCCACGTACAGCAGCATGGCGGCGGCAACCAGGGCGGTGACGCCCTCTGTCATCTCGCGACCCGCGCCGGAAATGGTGAGCAGGTAGCTGGCGACGAACCAGGTGACGCCTCCCAGCACGACTGCGAAGATCCAGCCGAGGTGGAAGTAGGGCAGGGCATCACGCCTGCCGGTCTTGCTGATGAAGGCGCTCAATGCGGCGAGAATGAGGATGACTTCCAACCCTTCGCGCAACAGGATCAATAGCGAACTGACGAATGCGGTCACGCCGGTCAGGCTGCCTGATCCCAGCCTTTCATCGGCTTCGTCCAGCAGGTCGTTGATCTGGTCGATTTGCGCTTCGACTTCATCAGCGCTGGCATTGCGCGCAATGGCGCTGCGCAGGTCCATCATGTGGCGCTCGATCTCAAGGCGGAGCGGCTTGTCGATGTTGTCCAGGCTGTTTTCCACCAACTCGAAACCTTCGAGGTAGGCGCTGATGGCATGCTGGCGCGCATTGGCATAGTCCTTTTCTCGGTAAGCTGCCAGCGCGGCCTCCAGCTTGCTGCGTGAAATATTGAGCGGGTTGCCGGCAACCGCCTGCAATGCGGAAGGCTGTGCGGCGAGGTAGGTTTGCACGTCGCTGAGGCCGGCCTGCTCAAGCTCGGCAGGGGCCTGCATCACCAATTGCTTCAGGCTGCCCAGTTCCGCCTTGCCGCGACCCTGTTGCCATGATTGCTCGCCAGCGGCCTTCTGCTCGTCGGTGGCGCGCAAGGTGCTCACATAGAACGCCAGGCTCCAGCGGTCGGCCTCGGGCAATTGTGCATAGGATTGCATCGGGGTGCCGTTCACGCCCAGGGTGATGGTGTTGTACAGGCCGTAGATGCTGCGCATGCGCATGCGGTCCTGGTCGTGGAAATTGCTGGGCTCCGGTTCCAGCCCCTTTGCCAGCGGGCCATCCCCGTGGCCGGTGGCGCCGTGGCAGGAGGCGCAGGTTTCACCGAACAATTGCGCGCCGCGGTTGAGGTCGGGAATGTCCTTGGGCGCGACGGTGATCTTGTACGCCTGGATCACGGCAAGACGCAGGTTGTTGGCGGTTGCAGATACGGCTTCGCCTTCCGCTTTTGCCAGGATCTGCTCGCGCAGCTTTGCCGCCTGCTTGAGCAATTCCGCCTGCTGGGTAACGGCAGGCAGTTCCGCGATCAGGTTGGCGGACTGGGTGGCGAACTCGAGCTGCTCTTCATATTCCTCGGGATTGAGCACTTCTCCGCCCTGCACGAACTCGGGGTAGTCCACGCTGACGTAATCCAGCATATGCACCGCAGTCTGCGCTTTTTCTTCGTTGGTGACGGCGAAGGCAGGATGCTGGCCAGCCAGCCAGATCAAGCCGCCGATCACAAGCGCAGGCAAGGAGGGCAGCAGGCGGGACAGGGCAATGGATGTCATGGGTTCTAACCTTGTGTAATGCAAGTGCGGGGAATCTAGTATTTTATCAACTTATGGCAAGCCAGTCCTGCCGCAATTGGTCCTGTGCCGGTTTGCGTTTGTCGTCCAGTGCGAGCGTAGCGTCGGCCAGCGCATGGTCGCGCGGCTTGATGACGGTCGTCATGAGTTCGTCGCGGCGGAAGAAATGCAGGCCGATTTGGTTGCGCCCGCGCTTGAGCTGCTGCTTGAGCCCTTTGGCGCTGGCCTTCAGGTTGTCTTGCGCGACGAGCACGTCGCCTGCCGCCAGGCCTGCCTGTTCAGCCGCGCTGCCGCTGAAGACATGGCTGATGCGGGTGTCGTCGTTCGCGAGCTGCAGGCCCAGCCATTGGCGTGCCAGGTCAGCGTCGCTGGCTTTGGGCGCGATGAAGCGGATGCCGAATTTCGACAACAGCTTTTCCAGCGGCGGGTCCCCGCAGCCTTGCACGCAATCGCGGAACAGCGAGGCGAGCCTGTCGCCGCAGGTTTCCCTGACCAAGTCCTGCATGCTGCCTTCATCCACGAGTACGCCGCGCTTGTAGTTGTCCCATAGCGCCAGTATGACGTCGTCGAGCGAGCGCCCTTTGAGCCGCAGGCTGAGGTCTATCGCCAAGGCGACCAGCGAGCCCTTGAGGTAATAGCTGATCTGGCTGTTGGGCGTGTTTTCATCCGGCTTGTAGAGCTTGATCCAGGTGTCGAAGCTGGACTCCTCCAGCGCTTGCACTTGGCGCCCCGGCGTGCGCAGGTAGCGCGTGAGATCCTTGCTCAACGCGGCAAGGTATTCCTGCTCGCTCATGAGGCCGCTACGCACCAGCGCCAGGGTGTCGTAATAGGCGGTGAAACCCTCGAACACCCATAGCAGGCGCGTGTAGGCCTCGCGGCTCAGGTCCAGGCTGGCAAAGGCGCTGGGGCGGATACGCTTGACGTGCCAGGCATGGAAATACTCATGGCTGCACAGGCCGAGAAAGTCCTGGTATTGCAGCTGGTCGTGCTGTTCATGCTTCACCGGCAGCCAGCTGCGCGGGCAGATCAGGCTGGTGGAGTCGCTGTGTTCGAGCCCGCCGTACTGGTTGTCGGCCGCGGCATAAAGCAGGAAGTCGTAGCGCTTGAACGGGGCTTCGCCGAAAAAGCGGATATGGTGCTCGCAAATTTTCTTCAGGTCGCGGCTGATGGTTTTGAGGTCCGCTTCGTGCCTGCCCGAGACGACCAGGCGGTGCGGCACGCCCATGGCCTTGAACTCTGCAATGGCCAAGGTGCCGATCTCGACCGGGTAGTCGATCAAGGCCTGGTAGTCGCTCGCCTCGTAGCGGCCAAAGCCGTTCGAGCTGGTTTTGCGGGCCGGCAGCGTGGTGGCGATGGTCCAGCCTGCATAGGCCTTGCCTGGGTGGTGGATCTCGACGCTGCAGCGCTCCTGCTCCTGGCCTGCTACTTGCAGGAACAGGCTGCTGCCGTTGAAGTAGGCGCGGGTGTGGTCGAGGTAGGCGGTGCGCACAGAGAGGTCGTAGGCGTACACTTGGTAGCTGACGACGAGCGGACGCTTGCAGGGCGCCGCGACCCAGGTGCTTTTGTCGACCTTGCGCAGCTCGACTTCTTGCCCATCGCTGCTGGCGCTGATACTGACGATGTGGCGCGCGAAATCCCTGACCAGGTAGCTGCCGGGCAGCCAGGCCGGCAACGACAGGCGCTGTCCTTCGGCAGCCGGGTTGGCGATGCGGCATTCCAGCTCGAACAAATGGCTTTGCGGCGTATCGAAACGCACGTCATAGTGGATATTGTGTGGCTTCATTGACGGTCGGCTCTATCAGGTCAGTATCAGTATGAAAAAAGCCCGCCGCCGGGCGGGCTTTTCAGGTCAAGCAAGGATCGCTTAAGGATTACTTGGCAACAGTGGCGCCGGCGGGAGCCTCGATCTTGGCCTTGCTGCGCAGGTCGGTCAGCAGCTTTTCCAGGTTGCGCTGCTGCAATTGCTTCTGCAGGCCATCCTTCACGTCGTCATAGGACGGTGGTTGCGTGGTGCGGGTATCTTCCAGCTTGATGACGTGCCAGCCGAACTGGGTCTGTACCGGCGTCGTGGTGTATTTGCCCTTTTGTAGCTTGGCGACAGCATCGCTGAACGGCTTCACCATGCCGGCCGGTGCGAACCAGCCCAGGTCGCCGCCTTTTTCCTGTGAACCGGGGTCCTTGGATTTTTCCTTGGCCAGCTTGGTGAAATCACCGCCCTTGCCGAGCTGGGCGATGATGTCCTTGGCTTCGGCTTCGGTCGGCACCAGGATGTGACGCGCGTTGTATTCCTTGTCTCCCAGCTCCTGCTTGTATTTCTCGTATGCCAGCTTGGTGTCGGCCTCGCTCACGGGATGCTTCTTGATGTAGTCCTGCAGGAAGGTGTTGACCAGCAGTTCGCGGCGGGTCAGTTCTTCCTTGGCAAGGTAGTCAGGCTGCTTGTCCAGGCCAGTGCGCTGTGCTTCCTGGTAGATCAGTTCACTGCCGATCAGCTTGTTGATGATGACGTTCTTGACGTTGTCGTCCACATTCTGGCCGCGGGAAGAGGCTTCCTTGGCAATGTAATCGTACAGGGATTGCTTGATCGGCTTGCCGTTGACGGTGGCAACGCTGCCGTTGGCGCCAGCAGCAAAAGCGGGTTGCAGGATACCAAAGGCAACCGTGGCAATCAGGGCGCTGGTAGTGAGTTTCATGAGAATTCCTTGGCTGGTTAAAATGGATGTCATAAAATTGAGCGTGCTAACGTATCAGTCAATTGTGACAACAGGAGGTTCATCTGCCGCAATTGCCTGGATGCTGAGTGCATGTATTTTCTGTGGAATCAGGTCGCCCAGTATTGCATAAACCTGGCGATGCCGCATGACCTGGGACTTGCCGGAGAATTGCGCGCTGGCAATGGTCAGGAAGAAATGCCCGCCGCCGTTGTTGCCGGCGTGGCCCCTGTGCAGGGCGCTGTCGTCACGGATCTCCAGCGCGGTGGGTTCCAGTATCGAGAGTCTGCTGCGGATTTCTTCTGTCAGGGTCATGCTGGCAATGTCTTGCGGAAAGGTTTGACTGTGACAGCCGAATAAACGCCTGCGTTCACGAACGGGTCGTCATTGGCCCATTCCTGCGCCGCCTCCAGGCTGTCGAACTCCGCCACGATCAGGCTGCCGGTGAAGCCGGCCGGGCCGGGATCATTGCTGTCGATCGCGGGGAAGGGGCCGGCCAGCAAGAGTCGGCCCGCATCCTGCAAGGCCTTCAGGCGCTCAAGGTGGGGAGGGCGGGCGGCTAGGCGCTTTTCCAGGCTGTTGGGGACGTCTTCCGCGATGATGGCATACCACATTATTTTTTATCCTGTTCGGTGATGTGCTTGTTGAGCAGCAAGGTCTGGACGATCACGAACACGAACATCAGGCCCATGGTGCCAAACAGCTTGAAATCCACCCAGAGGTCGGTGGAGTAGTTGAAGGCGACATACAGGTTGAGGAAGCCCAGCAGCAGGAAGAACATCGCCCAGGCCAGGTTGAGGCGGCTCCAGATCGGGTCCGGCATGGCAATCTGCTTTTCCATGAAGCTGCGGATCAGGTTGCGCTTGAACAGCCATTCGCTGCCCAGCAGGCCGACGGTGAATACCCAGTACAGGATGGTGGGCTTCCACTTGATGAAGCTTTCATCGTGCAGCCACAGGGTGGCGCCGCCAAACACCACGATGATCACGCCGCTCATGATAAGCGCGTTGTCCACCTTGCCGGTCTTGAGTTTGGCCCAAACGATCTGGGCGATGGTGGCGACAATCGCAGCGGCAGTGGCTTCGTAAATGCCGAACAGCTTGTAAACGATGAAAAAAAGAATAACCGGGAATAGATCGTAAAGAAACTTCATGTGTCGTCCGCTGGCCGTGCGCTAGAGTGCATCGGGATTAGGTTTTAAGTTGATGCGGTATTTTGCTATGATTCGGCAAGACTAACAAGCTGTACTGCCAACCCGCCTCCATGCCATCCCTTATCGACTTGCATAGTCACTCCACGGTTTCTGATGGACTGCTTGCGCCGGAGGCGCTGGTAGCGCATGCCGCCGAGCAGGGCGTAAAGGTATTATCCCTGACGGATCATGACGATACGGCGGGCCTGGCCACGGCCGCCAGCGCAGCGGCCGGGTACGGCATGCAGTTCATCAACGGCGTGGAAATTTCCGTGACCTGGCGCAGGCGCACCATTCATGTCGTGGGCTTGCGGGTGGATCCGGATTACGTCCCGCTGCGCGACGGGCTTGAAAAAATCCGCGCAGGACGCCATCTACGAGCGGAAGGCATCGCCGCCAGCCTGGAGAAGTTCGGCATCAAGGGCAGCCTGGAAGGCGCCTACGCCCATGCCAGCCAGGGCATCATCAGCCGCGCGCATTTCGCGCGTTACCTGATCGAGCAGGGATATGCCTCCAATATGAAGAGCATATTCAAGCGCTACCTGGTCAAGGGCAAGCCCGGCTATTTCGAGCACCACTGGGCCACGCTGGAAGAAGTCATCTCCTGGATCAACGGCAGCGGCGGCGTGGCGGTGCTTGCCCATCCCGGCCGCTACGATATCGGGCGCAGCAATATGCTGTTATTGTTGGAAGAGTTCCGCAACCTGGGCGGTGCGGCGATCGAGGTCGTCACCGGCAGCCATACCGCAGACCAGTTTCAAGAGTATGCGAAGCTCGCGCACATGTACGGCCTCAAGTCTTCCATGGGGTCCGATTATCACGGCCCGGGCCATGGCTATATTGAAATGGGCCGGCTGCCGGATTTGCCGCGCGGCTGCATCCCGGTCTGGCAGGATTGGCCGGAAACCCGATCGCTTAACAGTTAAGGTAGAGTCAAGTTGGCGCAATATTTTGTTATTCATCCTGAAAACCCGCAGACGCGACTGATCAACCAGGCGGTCGCCATCCTGCGCGATGGCGGCGTGATCGCCTATCCCACCGATTCCAGCTATGCGCTGGGCTGCATTTTGGGCAACAAGGAGGCGCAGGACCGCATTCGCGCCATCCGCGGCGTGGACGACAGCCATCATTTCACGCTGGTCTGCCGCAACCTGGCCGAGCTTTCCACCTATGCCCAGGTGGACAACAGCCAGTTCCGACTGCTGAAAGCCAATACGCCTGGGCAATATACCTTTATCCTCAAGGCCACGCGCGAGGTGCCGCGCCGCCTGCAGCATCCGAAGCGCAGCACCGTGGGCCTGCGCGTGCCGCAGCATGCTGTCACCCTGGCATTGCTGGAAGAGTTGAATGAGCCGATGTTGAGCATGACGCTGCAATTGCCCGGAGATGACGCGCCCCTCAACGAAGCCTGGGAAATCCGCGACCGGCTGGAGCACCAGGTGGAACTGGTGATCGATGCCGGCGCATGCTCGATTGATCCGACCACGGTGATCGACCTCACGGCGGAGAGCCCCAGCCTGATTCGCCTGGGGGCGGGCGACCCGGCGCCATTCGGATTGGAGGCATGATGGAGCTCACCCTGATCCAGAAAATCGCCATCTATGCCTTGCCGGTGATTTTCGCGATTACCGTGCATGAGGCGGCGCATGGCTACATCGCCCGCTATTTCGGCGACACCACTGCGGAAAGCATGGGCCGCATCACGCTCAACCCGATCAAGCATATCGATCTGGTCGGCACTATCCTGGTACCGGCATTGTTGGTGTTTTCCGGTACCGGCTTCCTGTTCGGCTGGGCCAAGCCGGTGCCTGTCGATTATGCGCGCCTGCGCAACCCCAAGCACGACATGCGCTGGGTGGCGGCTGCAGGCCCTGCGTCCAATTTCCTCATGGCGATTTTCTGGGCGATGGTCTACAAGTTTGCCACCACCATCTCGGGCGACTTCGCCGTGCCGCTCAGCTTGATGGGGCAGGCCGGCATCCTGGTCAACGTGGTACTGATGGTGCTCAATCTGCTGCCATTGCCGCCGTTGGACGGCGGCAGGATCGCGGTCAGCCTGATGCCCAACCAGATGGCGTACAAATTTGCCCAGGTCGAGCGCTACGGCTTTATCATTCTGCTGGTATTGATGTTCACTGGCGTGCTGTCCAAGATCATGATGCCTTTCATCATGCTCTTGCTGGCGATGTTCGCCGGTATTTTCAGCTGAGCTATCGAACCAAGAATCAGCAGATCAACAATCACCACACCAAGAATCACCAAGGAGGCTGTATGGCGATGCGGATTGTGCTCTGGTGCTGGCCTGACTCCACGGCTTGCCTGCGAGCTGCCCATTGAGGGCCGTGTGAGCAATGGCGACGCAACTTGCATTCGATGTGCGCATCTATGGCGAACAGCTGGACGCCATCCCGCAGGATCTCTATATCCCGCCTGACGCGCTCGAAGTCTACCTGGAGGCTTTCGAGGGCCCGCTGGACCTGCTGCTGTACCTGATCCGCAAGCACAATCTCGATATCCTCGATATCCCCATGGCGCAACTGACCCGCCAATACATGGAATATGTCGAGAAAATGCGCGAGAGCAAACTCGAGCTGGCGGCGGAATATTTACTCATGTCGGCAATGCTGATCGAGATCAAGTCGCGCATGCTGCTGCCCAAGCCGGAAAGCATAGAACAGGAAGAAGACCCGCGCGCCGAGCTGGTGCGCCGGCTCATGGAATACGAGGCGATCAAGCTGGCGGCGGAGCGTCTGGACGCCTTGCCGGTGGCCGGCCAGGAAATCCAGGTGGCGCGCGCCTATTACGAACATATTGCCGAGACGAGCTGGCCCGAGGTCGGTTTCGATGAACTGATGGCCGCCTGGCAGTCGGTGCTCAAGCGTGCAAGCCATTTCCAGCATCACAAGGTCGGACGTGCCGAACTCTCGGTACGCGAGCATATGAGCCTGGTATTGCGCCGCCTGCAGCAGGAGTCGCTGGTGGAGTTCACTGCCTTGTTCGACGTGGTGCACGAGGGGCTGCCGAAGCTGGTGGTGTATTTCCTTGCCATCCTCGAGCTGGCGCGCGAGGGCCTGGTGCGCATCACCCAGCAGGAACCCTTCAGCCCGATTTACCTGCAGGCCGCGGACATGCCGCTGGCGAGCGTCAACTAGGCCATGAGCGCAGCGCAAAACATCAATGAAATGAAGCAGGTGCTCGAGGCCGTGTTGCTGACGGCGGGCGAGCCCCTGTCGCTGGACATGTTGTTGCGCCCGTTCGAAGGCCGCATGGAGCGCGCTACCCTGCGCATGCTGCTCGACGAGCTAAGGCTAGAGTGGCAGGGCCGCAGCATGGAGCTGGTGCAAGTGGCGAGCGGCTGGCGTTTCCAGGCGCGCGCTGACCTTGCCCCCTTTATCGCCCGCCTCAATCCGGAGCGGCCGACGCGCTATTCGCGTGCCGCATTGGAGACCCTGGCGATCATTGCATACCGCCAGCCGGTGACGCGCGGCGACATCGAGGAAATCCGCGGCGTGGCGGTCAACCCCAACATCATGCGCCAATTCCTCGAGCGCAACTGGATCGATGTCGTCGGTCAGCGCGACGTGCCGGGGCGGCCTTCGCTCTACGCGACCACCAAGACCTTTCTCGACGATCTCGGATTGCGTTCCCTGTCCGAATTGCCGCCCATCCAGCATTTCACCCAGCAGGAAATTCCGCTCGATATCGGATAATCGGAACCCGTACGGCGGAATCGGTGCGCCTGGCTTATAATACGCGCAATATTCTCAAGGTTGATTCCATGGCCCGTCCGTTCAAGCAACAACGCAATCCCCGCAATACTTCTCCTGCCAAGCCCGCCGCGGCAGATCCCAATGCCTTGCCGCAAAGGCTGCACAAGCTCCTGGCGCTGGCGGGATTCGGCTCGCGCCGCGAGATGGAAACCCTGATTGCGAGCGGCCGCATCACCATCAATGGCAAGACTGCGGAAGTCGGCGCTAGCGTGGTGTCCAGCGACGTGGTGCGCATGGACAGTCGCCCGCTGCACCTGCCGTTCGAGCCGGAGTTGCCGCAAGTGCTGCTGTACCACAAGCCGGAGGGCGAGATCGTGAGCCAGGACGACCCGGAAAATCGGGCTACCGTGTTCGACAAATTGCCACGTATCCGCAACGGCAAGTGGATCGCGATCGGCCGCTTGGACATGAACACGTCGGGGCTGCTGATCTTCACCACCTCGGGCGAGCTGGCCAACCGCTTCATGCATCCGCGCTACGAAGTCGAGCGCGAGTATGCCGTACGCATTTTCGGCGAACTGACCGAAGGCGAGATGGCGCAACTTACCTATGGCATCGAGCTCGATGACGGCCCGGCCAATTTCGACAGCATACGTCCGCAAGGCGGCGAGAGTGCCAACCACTGGTATGAAGTCATTTTGCGCGAAGGCCGCAACCGTGAAGTGCGCCGCCTGTTCGAGGCGTTCCAGAAGCCCGTGAGCCGCCTGATCCGCGTACGCTTCGGCCCGGTCAACCTGCCGCCGCGCCTCAAGCGCGGGCAGATGCTGCATCTTGGTGTCAAGGAGGTGACTGGTTTGATGGAGTGGGCTGAATTGGAATTGCCGAAAGGTCCGCCACGGCAACTTTCTCCCAGAGAAAAGGAAAGTCTTGGCAAAACCTTCACGCCCAAGGCCAGAAAATCCCGCTTCGATTCTGAAGCCAGGCTGGAGGCCCGCGGTCCGCACCGCGTGACCAAGACACGGGAAGAAGCCATGCGCGAGGAATTCGCCCAGCAAGCGCCGGAAGGCCGCCAGAACAACAGAAGTCGGCGCGGGGAAGGCAGGCAAGCCAGCGAAAGCAGGACTAGGCACGAAGGGGCCGCCAAACCTGCAAATCCAAGGGCAACAAAGTCGCCTCAACGCCGCCGCGTACGCCAGACGTCGGATATCCCTGCCGCGCCCAAGCGAAGAAGTAGATAGGCATCAACCTGTGTACACACTAAAAAGCGGCCTTTGTAGCCGCTTTTTACTCACGTGCAAGTATGTATCAAGTGAGTTGGCGCTATTGTGCAGCAAGCCCGCTGAGTACTTTCCGAAAGCTGTTCAAGCCAGCCTCTAGATTCTCGATAATGGCTTCTGCCAACTCATCCGGCTCCGGCAGGTTGTCCAAATCGGTAAGGCTTTTGTCTTTTAGCCAGAACAGATCAAGACTGGTCTTGTCGCGGGCGATCAAGTCTTCATAGCTGTACTTGCGCCAGCGCCCTTCGGGGTTGTTCTCTGCGTGCCAAGTCTCGACGCGATCGGCAGGGTTTTGCGGGTTGTAGCACTGAATGAACTCTGCTAAATCCTCGAAGCGCAGCGGTTTTTTCTTCAATGTGTGGTGAATGTTGGTGCGGTAGTCGTAGTACCAGACTTCTTTCGTCCAAGGCTCCGGGCTGGCGGGCTGGTTGTCGAGAAACAGCACATTGGCCTTGACGCCTTGTGCGTAAAAAATGCCGGTGGGTAAACGCAGGATGGTATGCAGCCGGGTGTTGTCCAACAGTTTTTGGCGGATGATCTCGCCTGCACCGCCTTCAAATAACACGTTGTCCGGTACTACCACGGCAGCCTTGCCAGTGGTTTTTAACATGCTGCGAATGTGCTGCACAAAGTTAAGTTGCTTGTTGGATGTGGTAGCCCAAAAGTCCTGACGATTGTAAGTCAAGTCGTCGCTTTCCTGCTCACCGTCCTCGTTGGTGAAGCTCATGGCGCTTTTTTTGCCGAATGGCGGATTGGCCAGAACATAATCCACGCTCACCGGGCTGGGGGAAATCAGCGCATCGTTGGGAGAAATCAGGCTGTCGCCGTCCATCTCGCCGATGTTGTGCAGGAACATGTTCATCAAGCACAGGCGGCGGGTGTTGGCGACAATCTCGTTACCATAAAAGGTGTGGTGCTTAAGGAACGCTTTTTGTTCCTTATCCAGCGGCTGCGCCGCAAGAAAGTCATATGCAGCAAGGAAGAAACCACCCGTACCGCAGGCCGGGTCGGCAATGGTCTTTCCTGGTTGCGGGCGCACGCATTCCACCATCGCCCGAATCAAGGCGCGGGGCGTAAAATATTGCCCCGCGCCGGATTTGGTGTCCTCGGCGTTCTTTTCCAGCAAACCTTCGTAGATGTCGCCCTTCACATCCGCGCCCATCACCAGCCAGCCCGTGCTGTCGATCATGTCGATCAGCCGGTACAGCTTGGCCGGGTCTTGAATCTTGTTCTGCGCCTTGGTGAAAATTTGCCCCAACATCCCGCGCTGCTTGCCCAACTCGCGCAGCATTTCCACATACAAGACTTCCAACGCGGCACCCTTGGTGTTTTTCAGCGCCTGCCACGAATAGCGTGCCGGAATGCCCACATCGCGGTTGTAGGGTGGTTTGCCGTATTCGTCTGCCATCTTCAAAAAGATCAGGTAAGTGAGCTGCTCCAGATAGTCGCCATAGCCCACGCCGTCATCACGCAGGGTGGTGCAGAAACTCCAGACTCTGGAAACAATGGAAGACGCATTCATTCAGTACTGATCCTTGTCGGCAAGCGCTTGCCTGCCTTGCTCGGTTAAACGGTATTTTTGTGTGGGGCTGCGCGGCGAATCCGGCTGGGTCATTTCGATCAGACCCTGTGCCAAAGCAGGCTGCAAGTAATTCTGGATAAGCGTTGGGCGATGGCTCAGCTCAAGTTGCTTGAGCAAATCTTTGGTGCCCATGGCCCTTGTGCTCAAAGTGGACAACAAGCGGGTTACTTGTTCGGTTACTTGTTCGGTTACTTGTTCGGTTACTTGTTCGGTTACTTGTTCGGTTACTTGTTCGGTTACTTGTTCGGTTACTTGTTCGGTTACTTGTTCGGTTACTTGGCCGTACACCTCATCACGAGCTTGAGCCTTTTCTTCTATTGGAGCGAATGCCTCATGCACCGGCAGGCGAATCAGAAAATAGCTGTAGTCTTCATCCGTCTCGAAAACGGGCAGCGGTGAGCCGTTGGCCTGCATCACCCGCAGAATCTTGGGGATGCCGGTGGAGCGGCCTTCGGTCAGGTCCAATTCTTTCAGAAACTCACCGATGCGGCGATTGCGATAGCGGCGGCTGACGGCGCGGCCTGCCTGCAAATCCGTCAGGCGGATGGAACGATCCGGGCCGGGAAAGCTCAAGACCACCAATTCTTCCGAGGTGATGCGCACCTCCACTGGCTCGCGGATTTCGTAGGAACGGTGATATACCGCATTCACCACCGCCTCTTCGATGGCGGCCAGCGGGAAATTCCAAAAGCGTTCAGCTTCGGGGCGGTCAGGGTGCTTGACCACCATCTCGGTCAGGTAATTGCGCCCGATGTAGTCCACCGCATCGCGAGTGATGCGCCCCAGCGGGCCGCGAAACTCCTTCTCCTCAAAGCGGTCGCCACCCGGCCCATCAGGGAAATACACCACGTCGATCTGCGTGGCCGGGAAGAAGCGCTCCGGGTGCTCGTTGAAAAACAGCAAGCCCACATTCTTGGGAAACGCCCGCTCCGCCGGCCCACCGATCACGCCCATGCGCCGTCCCAAGGCTTCTACGTCCAGCGACTTGGCCTCTGCCGCCAGATCACTGCCCACTTCCTGCAAGAACTCGCGCATCAGATACGGTGAAAGATCATCCAGGCTGGCCGACTGCTGGTAACGGTCATCAAAAGGCATTGTTGCCGCCAGCGACAACAACTCCCGCTCATCATTTCCCCTGGCGCGTACCGTGCTGCTGTGCTTGCGCAGGTAAAATGCCCAATCCGTCTTCTTGTCGCCCAGACTCACCCGTGCCTTGTAAGGACGGGTTTCACCGCCTGGCGCCCACAACACCAAAATCAACCGGCCCTGCACTTCGTAAACAGCGGTGAGCGGATGATATGGTGGCTGGATGGCCGAGTTACCCAGGTTCAGCAACTCCTTCTGAATGGCGTCGATCTGCTCCGCTTGCAAGCCAACAGGCGGCAGTACCGGGCGACCGCCTTGTTCCGCAATTCCCACCAGCACATAACCGCCACCCAGGTTGTGAAAGTCATTGGCAAAGGCGCAAAGGCTGTGCAGGATGGACTCCGGGTTCCAACCTGCCTTGTATTCAACGCGCTCGCCTTCCACTGTGCGCTGGTGGAGGAGGTTATCGAGGTTGATGGGGAGTTTTGGTTGTTTCACAAGATGGCTCTTTTAAATGCGGCAGATAATTGTTCACTTGATGGTGAAAAAATCCTTTCTATTGGAACTCCTATTTCTTTACAGATATCTTCTGCGCTCTTTCTCTCTGCCTCCACAAGTTCCGAAATATCTTCAAGTGATTGAGGACTTCCTCTCAAAACCAATCGCTCTGCCACAACAGATAAAGGTGCCTCTAATAAAACAACCGAGGAAACCCGGAGCCTCCGAAAAACGCTGGCTGAAATAGGAGCAATATCTCCTTTTTCATTTCTTAGAACAAAATGACCATCAAGAACCAATGGAGCACCATTCTTTTCAAGAATTCTGGTAACAGCAGTCACCAGTAGCTCTTGATTTTCATCAACATCCGTGGTCTTTTTACCTTTATCCCAACTTACTCTTCCACCTCGTTCCTCGCGGATAAGTGAACTTGCCGTTGCGTATGATAAGCCTAAAAATTCTGCAACAGGGCGGCCGAGGAAAGTCTTGCCGACACCATGCACTCCTGCCAGAAAAATAACCATCTTTTAGCCTTCTAAGAAAGACATAGACTGTACAGCATCAAATTGCTCAGCCGTTAGATAAACATAAGACTGAGGAGCACGCATGCCAGGAATGGCTTCGGAAAGAGGTAATGGGGTTTCAAGGCGCCTTACGTTTTTTATCAATAAAGCATACCCTTTTGAAATACCATGAAAATAATTCCTCAAATTTTGCCGAGTAATACCACCACCATAAATTTTGGCCATATCCCATAACCCTTCTTTACCTGCTGAAAGCACATTATCTATTTCTGCTATGGCAGAAACTCTCATTTCTGGCGAAGTTGAATAGATAATCAGGTGGGTTATTTTCTCAGCTGTCCATACACGACGGAACTCTACTTTTTTAGAGCCATCCAGTATCCTTTCTACATATTTTGGATGAATGGAGATCAATACGGCCCTAGTTTCCCGCTGCATTTAAAAAACCCCTGTATCTTGATTCATCGAGCTTAACGATAGACTGAGGATGACCCGACAAAATTCCACGTGCCTTTAACTCCTTGTATGAAATAGGTGGCTGAAGATGTTTTACCACTCTGAAAAGGATGATTTTCACTTCCCTCTTTTTTGCCATATCAGAAATTTGCTCAAATGAATAGACTGTACGCCTACTGACCTGTGCCGAAATTTCTGCCGAATCACTCGATATGGTGAAGTCGTCTACTACACCTATTGTAGTCAACATTTTTTCGTCATGAGATCTATAAAAAAGCACAATATCTCCAGGAACAATACTTTTTGTTTGTGCATGACATAAATAAGCCAATTTAATGGCATTTCCAACATGTCGATTAGGGCTTTCAAAAAGTCCTAGTTGCATGCTGCTAGGACTCAAATAATCAGGAAATAGAATGTCATGATATTCAGGAACAATTGGAACAAGATATTTTGAGACTCCACTATCTTGACGATAATGCGGATAATAAAGCCGAACAAAGTCTTTCGCGTCAATTAAATCATCGGGGGCAGATACAGGGTGTTTCTTCACCCAAACAGTATCCCCTTCATAATTCTCTGAATGCCCGATGAAACCGAAATCTTCCAATAACAAGGCCAGATAATGCTGCTTACCTGCATTACCATGAATAAAAATATTGAGACATTCATTTTCAGTGGCATAACGAAAAGCTGCTTTCAGAAATAGCTCTCCTATTTTTCTACCTCGCACAGACTCGCCAACTTTAAAAGTACAGAGTTTAAGTGCTTTTCCCGTGAGAGCTTCACCTGAGTCGGTTATTTTCTCATTTACCTGTTCAGCGTATATACAGAGGCCACCAAGATTTCCTTGGTCATTTCTACATATCCATGCTCTCCTTCCTTCTTGGGCTTTTCTCCCAAACCAATCATTGAATCCTTGATAGTCACCTCTAAGACTATTAAAAAACTCGCTCTCCAATTCTGGTGAAAGAAAATGCAGCGGCACATCTTCAATATTGGGAAGATGAACTTCTGCTGGCTCATGTAAACGACGCAGCCAATCTTCAGCCGTCTGAATATTATAAACTCGGTCACTTAGCCCATGTTCTCTGGCTCTAGCATGGAGACCTCTATCCTCTGTGATTAGTGCATGAGCTGCATTACATTGAAGAGCATAGAGAATTTCATTATCGCATACGTTATTCGGTGAACTACTATCGGTGCTCCATGGACAACCAGAAACCGCTTCTAGTTTTTCATACTGATCTAACCGTGATAGTGTTCTATTCCGTCGATTCGCATCACTATCTCTTTCAATATCTACTAGCGAAGCAGGGTGATAAAGAAGCTGATGCCCCCCCTTACCTGCCAAACGAATGAAATTCTTGAGATTGTCATTCAAGACAATATATGAATCCTGTAGAGGAATAAGAATATTCGTGTCAAGCAAGAGGCGCATAAGAAAAGTCCCTACTCTATTGATGCTACAGAGAGTGATGAATCTGCGATTACCATCTTTCCAGTCTGATCGATAAGCTGCCCATAGAAGGCTTTTCTCAAGATGGATTGGCGGAGAGATTCGGATTTATTTAGCTCCAAATCAATTTCACATATAAAGTTATCGGTGAGCGATAACTTTCCTTCCAAGAGCTGGATGATTTCACGTTGTTCATCTGATGAGCAATAAGGAAATGGATAGCTCTGTAGCTTTTCGCCGTTAATGTTTGATTGATTAACGCCGTCAGTTTTTACAGTGCTTCCATACTGTTTTGCAATATGTGAATTAAGGAATAAATTAAGGTATTTAGCCTCCACGATTGAAGCAATCTGGTTAATGCGAATTAGATACCCTGCAAAGACTGCTGGCTGCTCATTCCTGTAAATAGAATCCAACCTAATTTTTCCCATGTCCACTTAGTCGGAATATTGGGTAAATTAGCTTTTATATCGAAAGCTAATTCAGTGACAGATTTCGGTTCCCTAGGCTTTGTTGGCCGTTTTCCTTTTTTGCCGTTAGATTCCCACTTTTTCTCCGACAGCTTCCATTTGACCAGCTGTTGCTGGTAGCAGGATTGGCGTTCTTGCTGGATGCGGGAGAGGAGTTGTTCAGGAGTTTCTAGTTTGTCGGCGTTTTCCTTGCGCCATTGTTCGGTGAGTTTGCCTTCAAAGGCGTGCTTGAGGAGTGATTGACGGTAGGTTTTGAGTTGTTCGCGGGCTGTTTTCAGGGATTGGATGCCGTTGTCCAGTTCGGAGAAAAGTTCTTCGATTTTGGCAACAATGCGTTTTTGATCTTCCAAATCAAAAAATGGAAGTTCAAATTTTGATATTTGCTTGTAGTTGACTCTTGGCCTGTCTCCAGAATCCAGCGAGTTAGCAAATGCAACAAAATCACTACTATTGAGCCTGTATGCCAAAAATTTTGCATTAATAAGGTCTGGTTGGTGAAAAATAATGAACTCGGACGAACAAAGGCCATCCCGATCAGCCACCCAAACTTTATTGAGATATGGACGCAGGCGAGAGTACAAGACATCCCCTTTATAAAATCTCTTAGCCGAACTTTTTAGGTCAGCTGAATCTTTGCAGCCCATAAGTCGCATCGTGTGTGCTTCTATATCGTCAAGACCAATGAACGGCACGCCAGCATGTGCTTTCGGCTCCACTTTCTCCGTTCTTTCGGCTATTTTTCCAAGTGAAATGCTGCTCACGCCACCAACTCCCGATTCATCTCCTCAATCACCCAATCCATCCTGTCGCCAAACAGTTGATACATCTTGCCCAGCCCGCCTTGCGCGTCGAAGGGAGACATGTCGAGGTCATCGTGCTCGAAGTGGCAGGAGTGGATGATGTGATCGCGGATGAGGTGGAGCCAGGCCATTTGTTGTTCGTTGAATTTGTCGCTGCCGCCTGCGTGATATTTCATCATCCACTGTTGAAAGTTCTTGCGCACGGTGGCGTCAAAGGGGGTGATGGTGGCGTCCAGTCCGCAGACACGGCGGATGAGAGCGACGAGAGTGGTCAGTTCCGAGACTGGATTCCCGCTTTCGCGAGAATGACGAGCATTTTGAGTGTTACGAGTATTGTCCAGATGTTCATACGCCTGCCAGACGCGCAGCGGGGCGAGTTTGGGGCGTTCCTGCTTGAGTTTGTCCAGCAACGCCTTGAGCTGTGGGTAGGTGATATGGCTGCGCCGCGCAGGGGTGTGGAAGTAGACGCTGAGGGCGTCGATTTCGTTTTGGTGCTCATGCAGGTAATCAGCAAATTCCTGCGTCAGCGCCTCGGCATTGGCTTGGGTTTCACCTGCCCATTCGGCTTTTATCAGCTCGTCCAGGTCTTCGTGGACCACGGTTTGTTCTTTGTCGCGGCGGATGGTGTCTATCAACTCAATCAATTCGCCATTGAAGACCTTGGCTACCTCGGCGACCAGTTGTTGTTGGGCCTGATCGCGGGCGCTGTCGCCGGGGTCTGAGCCTGCCGGCAGGCTGGTGATTTCCAGCGCCCGCTGCTCCACGCGGTCGCCGTCAATGGCGTTGAACAGCTCGCCTACAATGACGAGCAGCGGCATGCCGCCTGCCTTTTCGGCAATGCGGGCGCGTTCTTCGTCATCCAGTTGCTTGTCGAGCCGCGCCAGCCGGCCAGCCAGAGAGGAAACCGTATCGCTGTCGCTGGCGCCCATCATCACACCCATCGCTAAATCTTTGAGCGGCACGCCGGGCTTGGTAATCAGTGAGGTGCTGGCCGTTTTCAGTGATTTGGTGACGCCAATGGCATCGACAATCACATAGTGGGTCTTGCCGCTGGTGGCCGAGGGCGTGACTTTTTGCAGACTGTCCTTGTCCAGCGTGCGGGTGCCGCGTCCTTTCATTTGCTCAAAGTAGCTGCGGCTTTTCACGTCGCGCATGAACAGCAGGCATTCGAGCGGGCGCACGTCGGTGCCGGTGGCGATCATGTCCACGGTGACGGCGATGCGCGGGTAGTAGTCGTTACGGAACTGGGCAAGCACGGACTTGGGGTCTTCTGCGTTGTGGGTGATTTTCTTGCAAAACTGGTTGCCTTCGCCAAATACCTCGCGCACGGTCTGGATGATGTCGTCGGCGTGGCTGTCGGTTTTGGCAAAGATCAGGGTTTTCGGTACTTCCTTGCGTCCCGTAAAAATCACCGGCAATTTTTTGCGGAAAGTGTCGATGACGGTGAGAATCTGATCCGGGTTGACGATGTTGCGATCAAGCTGTTTGGCTGTGTAGACCTCGTCTTCATCTTGCGTTTCCCAACGCTTGCGGCGGGTTTGCCGCTCGCGTTTTTCCACCAGTTGCTCGGCGGTGATGGTGCCGCCTTGGGTGGATTTTTCGGTTTCGATGAGAAAAACTTCGTTGCCCACGTTGACACCATCGGCCACGGCTTTTTCGTGGTTGTATTCGCTCACCACGTTCTTGCGGAAGAAGCCGTAGGTACGGTTGTCTGGCGTGGCGGTGAGGCCGATCAAGTAGGCGTCGAAGTATTCCAGCACCTGTCGCCAGAGGTTGTAGATGGAGCGGTGACACTCGTCGATGATGATGACGTCGAAAAACTCCGGTGGCAGCTTGGGGTTGTAGACTACTGGCAATGGTGTGTTGGGCTTGGTGTATTGCTCGGCCAGACTCTGCTCTTCCAACGCCTCATCCAGCGGTTCGTCCTTGAGGATGGAGTACATGCGCTGGATGGTGCTAATGGTAATCTGGGTATCCGTGGCGACGTGCTGGCTTTTGAGCCGCTGCACGGTGTACAGCTCGCTGAACTTGCGGTTGTCGTCGTTAGGCAGGAAGCTCAGAAACTCCTGCTCGGCCTGTTCACCGAGGTTCTTGGTATCCACCAGAAACAGAATGCGATTGACGCTGACTGGCTCTTTGAGCAGACGGTAACTGGCTGTGATGGCAGTGAAGGTTTTGCCGGCGCCAGTTGCCATTTGTACCAATGCACGGGGCTTGTCCTTTTTGAGAGAGTCTTCCAGATTAGTGATGGCTGTAATCTGGCAGGCGCGCAGGCCATCGGTGTTCAGCGGCGGCAGGTCTTGCAGGCGGCCACGCAGGCTTTTGCCTTCCTGCATCCAGCGGGCCAGTGTTTCTGGGCGGTGAAAGTTGAATATTTCGCGTGAGCGCGGGTGGGGGTCAAGGCTATCCGTAAAGCGGGTGACTGTGCCCGTGCTCTCATAGATGAAACGCAGCGATTGATTGTTGACCCATTTCAGCTTGGCCTGTGCGTAGCCGCCGGACTGTTCTTCCACAGTGGTGATTTTCTCGCCCCAGCTTTCCGGCTTGGCCTCGATGACGCCTACGGCCTGCCGATCGACGAACAACACATAATCCGCCGGGCCGATATCGGTCTGGTACTCGCGCACGGCGATGCCTTGCGCGGCAGCAAAGTCGATTTTTTTATTGTCTTGTATGACCCAGCCTGCCTGTTGCAGCAGAGTATCTATCTGATCGCGGGCACGTTGTTCGGGATTCTGGTTGACCATGCTTCAGTTGCCTCGATTGGTGCTTGCTGAATGCTGATGAATCGTTGAAGGCTCTATGCGCTCCATTAGCTCACCGATACTGCAGTCGAATAATGTACATAGCTTGTCGAGCGCTGCCAGATCTACTTTCTGCGCAGTTTCTTTGTAGAGCAAGGTGACTGTGGCACGGCTCAGTCCAGTCTCTCTGGCAACATCTGATATACGCATTTTGTGCTCACCCATCATGCGGGCGAGATGGCAGCGGATCATGGTTTTTGCCCTTACCGTCAGGAGTTTGGAAAGAATGACCGAGGATATCACGGCCTTTGAATTTGCATGATGTTTTGCGAGCTTAAATTAAATTATGTTTGTCTGAATCGCAAATCTTCATGCAGGACTTTGCTGGGGTTATGGAAGGTTGCTGATAATAGGCATCCAATATCAGTAGCGTAGTGGCTGGTGACAACCTGCTAAAACAACATCAAATCCACGGCAAGCACAATGCCTGCAAAGGATATGGCACAGGCCAGCACAGTTGTTAGCCAAGGCACGGGTAGCTGAGGGACGTCTTCTGGGGGCAGGCTCTGGACATAGCGGTGATGATTGTATTGCGCGCAGAGGATGATAGCGGCGCCGGTGAGCACCAGGGCGACGCCCAATAAATCAGACAGCCAACGATGTTGCATCAGGTGCTCGACAGCACCGGGCGCGAGCAGGGTGAGGAACAGGCCGAAGCGCGCCACGACGAACCCCAGCGCCATGAGCGTCAGGCCGGAACGCAGCCATGCCAGCAGGGTGCGTTCGGCAGCGAAGAATACTCTTGGGTCTGACACGGATTCCCCTGTTTAAGGCAATTGTTCTTTGGTCAGCAGGAAGACGAATTCGTTGCCCGAATCCACTTCCAGCCAGGTAAACGGCAAGTGCGGATACGCTTCCAGCAGCGCGTCGCGATTGTGGCCGATTTCCACTACCAGCAGGCCGTTGTCGTTCAAGTGCTTCTTGGCTTCATGCAGCAGGGTTTGGGTGTGGTCCAGTCCCGCGGCGCCGCTGCCCAGCGCGATCTGCGGCTCGTTGCGGTATTCCTGCGGCAACAGTTCCATGGAAGGCGCGTCCACATAGGGCGGATTGCTGATGATGAGGTCGTAAGTCTTGCCTTGCAGGTTGCTGAACATATCGGACTCCACGGCGCTGATCTGGTCTTCCAGGCCGTAGTTGCGGATATTGATGTTCGCCACCGCCAGCGCGTCGGGAGAGATGTCCACGACGTCGATCTGCGCGTTGGGGAAGGCATTTGCCAGCAACACGCCAAGACAGCCGCTGCCGGTACAGATGTCAGCGGCGCTTTCCACCATTTCCGGGTATTCGATCCAGGGGTTGAGGCTGTCCTCAAGCAGTTCGGCAATGAAGGAGCGCGGCACGATGACGCGTTCGTCCACGTAGAACTTGAAGCCCTTGAGCCATGCCTCGTTGACCAGATAGGCGGTCGGGGTACGGTCGGTGATGCGGCGGCGGATCAGCTCTTTCAGGCGTGTACGTTCCGGCGGCAGCAGGCGCGCATCCAGGAAGTTGTCCAGGGTGTCGTGCGGCAGGTGCAGGGACGACAGGATCAGCCATACGGCTTCGTCATAGGCATTGTCGGTGCCGTGGCCGAAAAAGATGCTGGATTCTTCGAAGCGGCTGACGGCGAAACGCAGCCAGTCACGGATGGTGTGGAGTTCTTCAGTAATGCCGGGGAATCTCATCATTTCAATAGCGCTTCCAGGGTGAGCTTGTATGCATGCTGCAGGGGTTCTATGTCCGCGATGGCAACGCACTCGTTGAGTTTGTGGATGGTCGCGTTGAGCGGGCCGAATTCGACGATTTGGGCGGCAATGTCGGCAATGAAGCGGCCGTCGGAGGTGCCGCCGCTGGTGGAAAGCTCGGGCGTGACGCCGAAAGCCTGTTCAATCGCGGCCGAAATGGCAATGACCAGGGAGCCTTTCGGTGTCAGGAACGGCTTGCCGGAAAGTTCCCAGGCCAGGTCGTAGTCCAGCTGGTGGCTGTCGAGGATGGCGTGGACGCGCTGCTTGAGGCTTTCGGCAGTGCTGGCGGTGGAAAACCTGAAGTTGAACAGGATCTCGACTTCGCCAGGCACGACATTGGTGGCGCCGGTGCCGCCATGGATATTGGATATCTGCCAGGAAGTAGGCGGGAAATATTCGTTGCCTTCGTCCCATACGGCGTCGGCCAGTTCCTTGATCGCGGGCGCAGCCATGTGGATCGGGTTCTTCACCAGGTGGGGATAGGCGATATGGCCTTGTATCCCCTTGACGGTCAGTCTGCCCGAGAGCGAGCCGCGGCGTCCGTTCTTGATCATGTCGCCGCCGACCTTGCTGGAGGTCGGCTCGCCGACGATACAGTAATCGATCAGCTCGTTGCGCGCCTTGAGGGTTTCGACCACTTTGACGGTGCCGTTGACTGCCACGCCTTCTTCATCCGCAGTGATGATGAGGCCGATCGAGCCGGGGTGGTCGGGATGGTCTGTCACGAAGTCTTCGATTGCAGTGATGAAGGCCGCCAGCGAGGTCTTCATGTCGGCAGCGCCGCGTCCATAGAGCATGCCGTCCTTGACGGTGGGCTCGAACGGCGGGGTATGCCATTGCTCTACCGGGCCGGTAGGGACGACATCCGTATGCCCGGCAAACACCAGCAGCGGACCAGCATTGCCGCGCCGGGCGTAGAAGTTGTCCACATCGCCGAAACGCAGGCGCTCAATGGTGAAGCCCAACGGCTCCAGGCGCGAGATCAGCAGCGCCTGGCAGCCTTCGTCGTTGGGAGTGACGGATTGCCGTGCAATCAGGTCCTTGGCCAGTTCCAGCGTCCTGCTCATGCAGTGACCAGCTTGGCATAAGCTGCTTCGGTGAAGCCCAGGCTAATGAGCTGGCCATCCTTCACCAGCACCGGGCGCTTGATGACGGAAGTCTTGTCCTGCATGAGCTTGATAGC
This sequence comes from Methylobacillus pratensis, assembly GCF_054072455.1. Classification (NCBI taxonomy): domain Bacteria; kingdom Pseudomonadati; phylum Pseudomonadota; class Betaproteobacteria; order Nitrosomonadales; family Methylophilaceae; genus Methylobacillus; species Methylobacillus pratensis. The sequence continues at coordinate 28,455 of NZ_JBSUSR010000004.1, read as the reverse complement.
GGAAGTATTGTCGGTGACCGCTGCCTTTTCTGCCTCGCTCAGCCCGCGCCAGGTCATGCCTGCCCGGTTTACCAACTTTTCCCATTCCACCTGGCTGAGCCATTGCTTGAGCGTTTCTTCACTGATGCCGGATTTCTTGAAATCATGGAATTCGTAAGCAACGCCGTGCTCATCCAGCCAGGTACGCGCTTTCTTCACTGTATTGCAGTTGGGGATACCGTAGAGCTTCATGTATATGCATCTTGATGACTATGGATCCCTGCATTTTACACTAGCGCGCTGGCGTGAGGCCCTCGGTCGTCATCGCGGGGTATGTAGACCATGCGATTTCTTCAGATTGGGCTTTTTCCTGCGGAGATGCGAACTTGCTGGACATCAGGAACTCGGCCAATTGGGCCTGATGCACGGGGTTGGCACAGAAAAAGCCTTGGATTTCGTTGCATTCCAGGGACAGCAGCGCATTGCGCTCGTCCTCGTTGCTTACCTGTTCCGCCGCCACCTTGAGGTTCTGGGTGTGCGCCAATTCAATGATCGCGCCGGCAATCGCACGGGTTTTCTGGTTGCTGATAAGGTCCTGGGTGAAGCTGCGGTCCAGCTTGAGCAATTTCAGGCCCAGGTGCTGTATGTAGGGCAGGCTCGAAAAGCGCGTGCCGAAATTCTCCAGACTGATCTTGAGGCTGATGGCCGGCAGCTGTTTGAGCAGGTCGGTGTAATGCTCCGGCTGCTGCATGAAATCCGACTCAGCCACTTCCAGGATCAACGCGTCGGCCGGCAGCCTGAAGTGGCTCAGCTTGGCCGCGACCTGTCGCTGAATATCGGGAAAACGCAATTGCATGGAAGTGAGCGGCAGGTAGACCGGTACATGAATGCGCTGCTGGCGCAATGTATTTACGACGCGGTAGCTCTGTTCCAGCACCCAGGCATTGATGTCATCGATCAAGCCGATGTTTTCCGCCATGGGAGCGAAGGTGGCGGCAGGGATGGCGCCTTTGGTCGGGTGCAGCCAGCGGGGTTGTATTTCCAGCCCGGTGATGGTGTTGCCGATGATGTCCATGCGCGGCTCGAAGTAGAGCACCATTTCCCCGTTTTCGATCGCGTGGCGCAGCTCCTGCCGGGTTTCCAGCAGGTCGAAGGAAGAGGGTTCCAGCCGGTCGTCGAACAGGCGGAAACCATGGTTGTCGCTGGGCTGCACGCGGTGCATGGCAGCTTCGGCATAAGTCAGCAGCCGATCGGCATCGCCGTGCTTGGGGTACAAGGACAACCCGGCCCTGGCTTCGAGCGTAATGTCATGGCGGTCGATGCGGAATGTGGTGTTCAGCGACTGCATGATTCTTTCCATGACCGGCACGATGTCATGCTCGTGCTTGATGTCCTCGAAAAGCACGAGAAATTCTTCAGATCCGTTGTAGGCCGCCATGTCGCAACCGCGAATGGTGTCCTGGATGCGTTTTGCAGCAGAGCGCAGGACCTCGTCGCTGATGTGCTGGCCCAGCTCCTGTTTGATCAGCTTCAAGTTGTCGAGTTTGATGATGGCAACAGCCAGCGCACTGCCGAGGCGTGCGGTACGGCGGATGCCGATGTTGAGGTGATGCTGGAAATAACGGTGGTTCGGCAGCTGGGTGAGGTCGTCGAGCATGCTCATGCGGCTGAGCTTGTCCTGCGTGTCGGCGTGCAGCCAATTGTCCCTGTCGCGGTGGCGCGAATCCACGATGGTCAGGATGGCGGCAAGCAGGATCAGGGTACAGATGCCCAGGGCGATAATCACCGAGAACAAGCCGGGCTGTGATGCGGATGCCGCGGTGAAAACGAAATGGGGCGGAATCTCGATTGCGGCCATTGCCGTAAAGTGGGTGCAGGCAATGCCGCCAGCCATCATGGTGGAAGCGTAGAGCCGTGAGCTGAGGCGGGTGTTCATGGATTGGCGGTCGGCATGGAACATGCAAGCCAGGGCAAGGATCGAGATGGCGATGGCAATGCTGACGGATAATGCCAGCAATGTCTTGTTGTAGGTGATTTCGGGGTACATCTGCATGGCATGCATGCCGGTGTAATGCATGCCGCTGATGCCCAGCCCCATCACTACCCCGGCAACAATCAGTACCTGCAGGTTGAGGCCGGGCCTGCTGGCGATATCCAGCGCCAGCCATGAGACGCTGACGGCAATCAGCCAGGACAATATGGTTTCGTCAATCATGGATTCCATCGGAGTAGGCAGCGACCAGGCAAGTATGCTGATGAAGTGCATGGCCCAGATGCCCGAGCCCATGGCGACGGCGCCTAGACCCATCCACGCCTTGGCAGATCGGCCTTGATTGCGGACAACACGATTGGTGAACATGAATGCAGCCATCGATGAGATGAATGCAATCGCAATTGAAAGCAGCACCAGTTTGTAATCGTAATCGCCTGTCATGGTTATCCTTATATCCTGCAAAAAAATGTGGATTTGATATCCATATGGCAACTTTTATGCCGTCGGGAGAAAACAAGGTGGATGGGGATTTTTTTATTATATAAAACAGGCGCTTATTTGTTTGTTTGTGAATGGTATGAGGGCTGGCGATAGGCAATAAAAAACCTGCCGCCGGCAGGTTTTTGTTGGAGCTTCGACGCCAGTGTCAGAATATTGACAGCTTGGCTAGATGGTTTGGTTTAGATGCCACGCAGTAGTTCGTTGATGCCTACTTTAATACCGAAACTTTTGGCTCCGGCACGGCTCGCGCCTTAACTTGGGCAGATGCCCAAGTTAGCCTTCACCGAAAACGCTTGGTACTGCGATCGTTTTTACAGTGCTTAAATGCCGCGTAGCAACTCGTTGATACCAACCTTGCCAAGCGTTTTTTGGCTACGGCCCGGCTTTGCCTTAACCCGGGCAATGCCCGGGTTAGCCTACACCGAAAGACCTTGGGAACGCAGACTCAATTTCTCTTTGTTAAATACCGTTAAATACCACGCAATAGTTCGTTTATGCCCACTTTACCCAAGGTCTTTTCATCGACTTTCTTGACGATGACGGCGCAGTAGAGGCTATAGCTGCCATCCTTGGAAGGCAGGTTGCCCGATACCACGACGGAGCCTGACGGCACGCGGCCATAGGTCACTTCGCCGGTTTCGCGGTCGTAGATCTTGGTGCTCTGACCGATGTAGACGCCCATGGAAATCACGCAGTTGTCTTCGACGATGACGCCTTCGACCACTTCGGAGCGCGCGCCGATGAAGCAGTTGTCGCCGATGATGGTGGGGCCTGCCTGTACGGGCTCAAGCACACCGCCAATGCCTACGCCGCCGGAAAGGTGCACGTTCTTGCCGATCTGGGCGCAGGAGCCGACAGTGGCCCAGGTGTCCACCATGGTGCCTTCGCCGACATAAGCGCCAATGTTGACATAGGAAGGCATCAGCACTGCGTTCTTGGCAATGAAGGAACCGCGGCGCACGATGGCGTTGGGCACGACGCGGAAGCCGCCGGCCTTGAAGTCTGCTTCAGTATAGTTGGCGAACTTGGGCGGAACCTTGTCGAAATACTTAGTGACGCCGTCATCGAGCAGGACATTGTCTTCGAGGCGGAAGGAGAGCAATACGGCTTTCTTGATCCATTGGTGGGTTACCCAGTTCTGGCCGTCGGTGCGCTCTGCCACGCGCAGCTTGCCGCTATCGAGGTCGGCAAGCACGCTGAACACGGCATCCTTGATTTCTGCGCTGGCAGTGGACGGGGTAATCTCGGCACGACGCTCGAACGCGTCTTCGATAATGGTTTGCAAATTGCTCATCTAAGATTCCTAGGGATCGCTTCAGATAAAACCGCCATTTTACCTGAAAACGGCCCCATGGTTAGGCTAGAGCCGGGATAAGCACCGGCAGGTGCTTGAATCGCCTTATTTGCCTTGCTTCTTTGCTTGTTCGTACAGCGGCATCACGGAAGGGATGAGGCGCTTGATGTCCGCCATGCGTGACTCGTCCGAAGGGTGGGTGCTGAGGATTTCCGGCGGTTTCTCGCCGCCTACCGCGCTCATTTTCTGCCAGAGGCTCAAGGCGGCATTCGGGTTGTAGCCCGCGCGTGCGGCAAGCTCGAGGCCGATTTGATCGGCTTCGTGCTCCGCAGTGCGGCTGTTGGGCAGTGTCAGGGCGACCGCGGCGACGGTGCCGCCAACCGCGAGGGCCTGGACTGCGTTGTCGGCATTCTTGGTGCCGATGCCGACCACGGCGGCCAAGCCCAGCAGGCCGTATTGCTGCGCCTTGGCGCGGGACATGCGTTCGCGCACGTGCTCACGCAGGGCGTGGGCAATTTCGTGGCCCATCACGGCGGCGAGCTCGTCATCCGTGGGCTTGATCTGGTCGATCAGCCCGGTGTAGACCATGATCTTGCCGCCCGCCATGCAATAGGCGTTGATCTCCTTGCTTTCCTGCACGTTGACTTCCCATTTCCAGTTCGGGGCATCCGGGCGGAATACGCCGACATGCGCAATCAGCTTGTCGGCGATATTGCGGACGCGCTTGGTCTCGGCGCTGTCCGTATTCAGGAGTTTCTTGGATTGCGCGTCCTTGACGGTTTGCTGGTAGGCGAGGGCGGACTGCTCCACCGCCTCCTGCTCGGTAACGAGCCCGACGTATTGCTTGCGGTCGACGCCCACATTGCCGCTGCTGGTAGTGCTGACGGTGGTGCAGCTCGTAAGCTGGGCTAGTGCCAGCGCAATCAATATCAGTCTGATGGAATTCATGTTTACAACCTTATTAAGCGACTTGATGACGTCAATCGATATCTATTCTAGACCGTGCCGAGCTGGGCCGACAATCCTTAGAGCCTGTTCCATACCTTTTTAGCGACCACGCTGTCCTGGCAGGGTAGGCGATACAAGGCGCAAACCGCAGACGTGCCTATTGCCCGGCGAGGATTTGCAACGCAGCAGAGGCTGCGCTGCCAGGGCAACCCGGAGGGCACGGCTCCAAGACGCGCCTGCTCCGCGTTGTAGTCCTTGGCAAGGCAATAAGCATTACCTGCGGACTGCGCCTTGATCAGACACGTCTTGGAGCCGTGCGTGCCGATAAAAAGGTATGGAACAGGCTATTAGATTGTCACTTGCGCACCTAGTTCGATCACACGGTTTGGCGGCAGCTTGAATTGGTTGGTGACGCTGTCCGCATTGCGGAACATGCCGACGAACAGCTTGTTCCGCCAATACGCTATGCCCGCGGAACGGCTGGCAAACAGGGTTTCCTTGCCGATGAAGAACGAGGTATCCATGGTGTCTAGCTCCAGGCCCAGCTGTTTGGTCAGCTCGAGGTCGCGCGGCAGGTCCGGGTCGTCCTTGAAGCCGTAGTTCACCGTGATGCGGTAGAAGCCGTGCGGCAATTCCTCCAGCCCCAGCCGGCTGCGCTCTGCAACGTAGGGGACGTCGGCAAAGTTGACCGTCAGCAGGATATTGCGCTCATGCAGTATCTTGTTGTGCTTGAGGTTGTGCAGCATGGCATGCGGGACGCCGTGCGGGTTGGGCGTCATGAAGATGCCGGTGCCTTGCACACGCTGCGGCGGATGGGCGCCGATGGCGTCGATGAAGGGTTCCAGCAGCATGGACTCGTCGCGCAGGCGTTCGAGCAGCAGGCTACGCCCGCGCTTCCAGGTGGTCATCAGCGTGAAGATGACGATGCCGATCAGGATGGGCACCCAGCCGCCGTCGGGAATCTTGAGGATATTGGCGCTGAAGAATGCGAGATCGATGACGAGGAACAGGCCGACCAACGCCAGGGTGCGCGGCCAGCTCCAGTGCCAGATGCCGTGGAACACGATGCCGGCCAGCAGGGTGGTGAACAGCATGTTGCCGGTGACGGCGATGCCATAGGCCGCGGCCAGGTCGCCCGACGAGCCGAAGCCGACGACCAGCGCCATGACGGCTACCATCAGGCTCCAGTTGATGTAGGGCATGTAGATCTGGCCTTTTTGCCGCTCCGAGGTGTGCAGGATGCGCATGCGCGGCAGGTAGCCAAGCTGCAATGCCTGGGCCGAGATCGAGAATGCGCCCGAGATCACTGCTTGCGAGGCGATCACGGTGGCGAGCGTCGCCAGGCCGATCAGCGGGTACAGCATCCATTGCGGGGCCATGAGGTAAAAGGGGTTCTTGATCGCTTCCGCATCGTGCAGCACCAGGGCTCCCTGACCAAAGTAGTTCAATATCAAGGCGGGCAGAACAAAGCCGAACCATGCGTAGCGGATCGGCCTGGGGCCGAAATGTCCCATGTCGGCATAGAGCGCTTCCACCCCGGTGACGGCGAGCACCACGGAACCCAGCGCAACGAAGGCGATCCAGGGCGCGTTGATGAAGAACTGGATGGCGTAGAGCGGATTCAGCGCTTCCAGCACCCTGGGCTCGTGCAGGATGTTGATGATGCCAAGCGCGGCCAGGGTGCCGAACCACAGCAGCATCACCGGCCCGAACAGCGCGCCTGCCACAGCCGTGCCCTTGCTTTGCAGCCAGAACAGGGCGAACAGCACCGCCAGCGTAACGGGCACGATGAATTGGTCCAGTGCCGGTGCGGCCACCTCCACGCCTTCCACCGCTGACAGCACCGAGATCGCTGGCGTGATCATGCCGTCCGCATAGAACATACAGGCACCGACGATGCCGGCATACATCACCAGGCGTTTGCGCTCGCCCTTGATATTGCGGCTTGCCAGCGCAAGCAGCGCCATGATGCCGCCTTCGCCGTTGTTGTCCGCGCGCATGACGAACACGGTGTATTTCACCGAAACCACCATGATGAAGGACCAGAGGATCAAGGCGAGGATGCCGAAGACGTTGTCGTGCGTGAGCGGCACCGGGTGCGGGCTCACGGCAAATACTTCCTTCATGGTGTAGAGCGGGCTGGTGCCGATGTCGCCGAATACGACGCCCAGTGCGGCAAGGGCCAGGAGCGGGAGGGCTGGCTTGGTGGTGCCAGAGGGTTGCATATGGCAGCCTCAGTGAAAAATTGTCGCCATTCTACGCCCCTTGTAAATGCTTAGATAGCGTATGCAACCATGCTGGTTTGGCGGGAAATTGTGCGAGATCAGCGTTTCCGCCCGCGTGCGGCGCGTAATGCGGCGGCATAGGCGAGGCGTGCCCAGTAGGCGGCTTGTTCCGGCTCTTCGAGCATGTCGGCTGGTGCTTGGCAATAGGACATGGTGACCTCTTTTCCCTGCTTGGCGTAACGAAAGGCGGGCAGGCCGAGTGTCTCGAACTCCTTGCGGTTTTCCGCATCGGCCTTGAGGTAGAGCGTGTCGTCCGCGATCAACGCGAACATCAGGCCGTCGTGGTAAATGCCATAGCCGCCGAACATGCGCTTGGCATGGATGGGGCCGAAACCGTGCAGCAATTCTTCCAGGTGGCTGATGAGTTCGTTCATGCCGCCGGATGCTTGGGAGCATAAGAGTGACTAACGAAACTCAGCGCAGCGGTCCTGGCTAGGCGTTCTGCCGCAGGCAGTACAAGTCGTACGGCAAGGCAGGGCAACAACGCCAGGAGACTTTTGTTGGCCATTCTAGGTGCTTTTGTCGCGGATTTCAGCCTGGGCGCTGCCCTTGCCCAGGGTGAGCTTGACCTGGTCGCCGGGAGCGAGCTGGCTGCTGTCCTGCACCAGCTCGCCATTCAGCTTCTCCACCAGTGCGTAGCCGCGCTGCAATACCGCGCTCGGGTTCAGATACGTCAGGCTTTGCTGCACTGCCTGCAAGTGCTGGCGCTGCCTCTGCAGCTGCCTGGCCATGGCCTGGGTCAGGCGCAGATGCAATTGGGACAGGTGCTGCCGCTTGTGCTCGGCCTGCTGCATGGGGGACAACAGCCTGCGGCTGAGATAGTCGAGGTGCTGGCTGCGCTGCTGGAGCAGGCTTTGCATGCTGCGCGCCAGGCGGTTGCGGTGTTGCTGCAGGTTGCGCAGCAGGCTGCCGCGGTCAGGCGTGGTCAGTTCCGCGGCAGCGGTGGGGGTGGGCGCGCGCACGTCGGCGACGAAGTCCGCGATCGTGAAGTCGGTCTCATGGCCGACGGCGCTGATCACCGGCAATGCGCAGGCATGGATGGCGCGCGCGACGACTTCCTCGTTGAACTGCCACAAATCCTCGATACTGCCGCCGCCCCGGCACACGATGAGCACGTCGCATTCCGCGCGCTGGTCGGCGGCGCGGATGGCGGCGGCAATCAGCTTGGCCGCGCCCTTGCCCTGCACCGGCGTGGGGTAGATGACGACATTGACCGAAGGCATGCGGCGGCGCAGCGTGGTGAGCACGTCGCGCAAGGCGGCAGCGTCGGGCGAGGTAATGATGCCGATCTGGCGCGGGTGCGCGGGAATTGCAATCTTGTGCTCCGCGGCAAACAGGCCTTCGGCGGCGAGCTGGTTCTTGAGCTTCTCGTAGGCTTCGAACAGGTTGCCCAGTCCTGCGCGCTGCAGGAACTCGATGGTAAGCTGGAAATCGCCGCGTGCCTCGTAAAGCGTGACTACGGCACGCGCCTCGACCTTGTCGCCTTCGCGCGGCGCCCAGTCCAGGTAGGCGTTGCGGCCGCGGAACATCACGCAGCGTACCTGGGCGCCCTGGTCCTTGAGCGAGAAATACCAATGCCCCGAGGCCGCACGGGTCAGGTTGGAGATTTCGCCGCTGATCCAGAACAAGGGGAAGCTGGTTTCCAGTAGCTCGCGCGCCATGCGGTTGAGTTCGCTGACACTGAGGATGCGCTGAGGGTCTGCCATATCGGGTTTATATATTAGGTTTGTCTATTAAGGTTGTCTGCCGACCGTGCCCGGGTGTCGCAGCATGGATTGGTGCTAACCGGGCTGTATCCGTTACAATTGCGGGACTTCCATTATAAGTGCTGGGGCTTTATTTATGTGCAATAAGCTGTTTGCTGGGCGACGCGGGTATTTCCTCGGTTTCGTCGCCAGTTTCGGGCTGGTGGGCCTGGCCTTGTTCCTGCAGCAGAAATACAACCTGGAGCCCTGTCCATTGTGCATCTCCCAGCGGATTGCATTCATGGCGCTGGGGGTATTGTTCCTGGTTGCCGCGCTGCATAATCCCGGCAGCCTGGGCCGCAAGGTGTACGGCCTGTTGCACGTCATTGCCGCGGTGACCGGCATCGGCATCGCGGCACGCCATATCTGGATCCAGGCCAACCCGGACAAAGTGATGGCCGAATGCGGCGCGGGGTTTGACTACATCATGGAAACCTTTCCGCTGAAAAAGGCATTGGACTTGATCTTCAAGGGCACCGGCGAATGCTCGGCGATAGACTGGACCTTGTTCGGCCTAACCATTCCGCAGCTTTCCCTGGTCGCGTTTGCCGGCCTGGGGCTGTTCGCCGTCTTGTTGGCCTTCCACAAGAAAGCCTGATTTGGAATTCCGGGCAGGCCAGCCAGGCATGCCCAGCAACTGATTGAAACTACATGTATAAAACCCTGGATGATTTCGTAGGCAACACCCCCCTGGTCAAGCTGCAGCGCATGGCGGGCAAGACCAGCAACACCATATTGCTCAAGCTCGAAGGCAACAACCCTGCGGGCTCGGTGAAGGACCGGCCGGCGCTTTCCATGATCAAGCGGGCAGAGGCGCGCGGCGACATCAAGCCGGGCGATACCCTGATCGAGGCGACTTCCGGCAATACCGGCATTGCGCTTGCCATGGTGGCGGCGATGCGAGGCTACAAGATGGTGCTGGTGATGCCGGACAACCAGAGCGTGGAACGGCGCCAGAGCATGAAGGCCTACGGCGCCGAGCTGGTGCTGACGCCGCGCGACGGCGGCATGGAGCTGGCGCGCGACGTGGCGACCAAGCTGCAGGCGGAGGGCGAGGGCATCGTGCTCGACCAGTTCGCCAACCAGGATAACCCGTTGGCGCATTACGAAGGCACCGGGCCTGAAATCTGGCGCGATACGGCAGGCAAGATCACGCATTTCGTCTCCAGCATGGGCACGACCGGCACCATCATGGGCACTTCGCGCTATCTCAAGGAACAGAACCCTGATATCCGCATCGTCGGCGTGCAGCCTGACGAAGGCGCGCAGATTCCCGGCATCCGTAAATGGCCTGAGGAATACCTGCCCACAATTTATGACGCCAAGCGCGTCGACGAGCTGATGTACGTCAACCAGGAAAATGCGGAAAAAATCACGCGCAGGCTGGCGGAGGAAGAAGGCATCTTTGCCGGCATTTCCTCCGGCGGCGCCTTATATGCGGCATTGCAGCTCTCCAAGCGCGTGGAGAATGCCGTGATCGTGTCCATCGTCTGCGACCGCGGCGACCGTTACTTATCCACCGGAGTATTTCCTGCGTAGGTCGCACAACAATCCTTGCTTTACCGGGCGGCAAGCCCTGCGTCATCTTGCCGCCTTTCCTTTTTTTCTCTGTGTATTCTTTTATTGCTGGCTCGTGTTTCCGCTGCCGGCGCAGGCCATTACCAGCATCAGCATAGAGGCTGATAGTGTTGAAACGCCCTCGGCCAACCTGCGCAAGGTGCGCGGAGAACTGGGGCTGGACGGCAATGTAAGCCTGCAGGCGGAGCTCAAGCAGGAGGAGGGTGCTTCCTGGCAGCCCTTGCGCCTGGATTGCGCGCAGGCGGCGCAACCCGTCGCGCGGGAGTGGCGTTGCGAGCGCGGCGAGTTCGGTACCACCGGCGTGCACGTGCCATTCAGCCTGACCGTCAAGCAAGCTGCGGCCCAGGGTCAGCATTACCAGCTCGCCCTGTCGCTTAACAATGCCTCGTTCAACAACCAGGCCGGTACGCAGGCGGCAGAAAAGCTCAATGCCGATCTATCGCTGGATGTGCGCAAGCAGGCCGGCGGTTGGCAATGGCAGGCGTCGGTGCATTGGCGCGATGGCGAGCTTTACTGGCATCCCTGGTATTTCGCCGAGGGCGGGCACCGTCTGGTTGCCAATGGGCATTATGCCGGGGATGAGCTGGCGGTGGAGGCGGCCGATATCACGCTCGCCAAGGTGGGCAAGGCTGCGCTGCGCGCGCGCTGGAAGGCGGGGAACCTGCAGGATCTGTCCCTGGACGCAGACCGCCTGGAACTATCGGTGCTCTATTCATTGCTGCTGCAGCCTTTGCTGGCTGATAGCGCCTTGAATAAGCTGGATATCGCCGGCCAGGCCAGCGTGAAGTTCGAGCTGCGCGACGGCGAGCCGGTTTCTGCGTTGCTAGCGTTCAAGGATGTGGATATGGAGGACAAGGAAGGCCGCTTTGCGCTATACAAGCTCAATAGCCATATCCCGTGGTCGTATGATGAGCCGCACGTGGTCCAGCTCGCCTATGCCGGCGGCCATTTCCTCAAGATTCCCCTGGGAGAGGCCAGCGTGCTGGCTGAGGTCAACCGCTATTCATTGACCATGTCGCAGCTATACCTGCCTATCCTTGACGGCGCGCTCAGCCTGACGGATGTCTCGGCCACCCGTGCCGCGGGGGAGTGGCATTGGCACCTGCGCGCCAATCTCGTACCGATCTCCATGCCGGCGCTGAGCCAGGCGCTGGGCTGGCCGCGCATGGAAGGGAAGGTGGCTGCGGCGATCCCGATGGTCACTTATAGCCGCGGCCAGCTTACGGCCAATGGCGACATGCTGTTCCAGATGTTCAACGGCAGTATCGCCGTGCGTAACCTCGGCATGCAGACCCCGCTGGAGGCGGCTTCCAGGCTGCATGCCGACCTGGAGTTGCGCAGGCTGGACCTGGGCGACATCACGCGTACCTTCTCGTTCGGGGCGATCGAGGGCAAGCTGGATGGCGATGTGCGCAACCTGGAGCTGTCCAACTGGCAGCCCGTGAGCTTCGATGCGCGCTTCTACAGCAGCCCGGGCAGCTATCGCAAGAAGATCTCCCAACGCGCGGTGGAGAATATTACCGCGCTGGGCGGGGCAGGGGCTGCTGCGGCGATACAGCGCAGCGTGCTGCGCTTCTTCAGCGAGTTCAACTACAAGCAGATCGGCTGGAATTGCCAGTTGCGCAACGACGTTTGCCAGATGAGCGGCGTGGAATATACCCCGCAGGGCTATGTGATCGTCAAGGGCAGCGGCATCCCGGCGATCACGGTGATGGGCTACAACCACAACGTGGGATGGAGCGATCTGCTCACACGCCTCAAGCGCGTCACGGAAGGCAATGCCAGCCCGGTGATCCAATGACCGTTATCTCGAGCTTTGCATACAGACAAAGGGCTGGCTGAGGTACAATCCCGAGTGATAAACGGCGGCGAACCGGCTGCCAATGCAAGAGGAAACATGCGATGCAAATTACCTGGAAATGGGTGGCGCCCTGGCTGTTGGTGCTGGCGCTGCCGGCCTGCGTCACCATCAATATCTACTTCCCGGCGGCTGCGGCGGAAAAGGCGGCAGACCGGATCATTGACGATGTCTGGCAATTGAAGGAAAAGGCCGCGCCGTCCACCCCAGCAGAGGAGAAAGATAAATGAAGCGTTGCATCACCACATGCCTGTTGCTGGGCGGATTGTTGACCTCCGTACTGGCGCATGCAGCCGCGGACCTGGAGATCAACACCCCGGCTATTTCTTCCATCAAAAACAGCATGCAGGCCAGGCATGGGCAATTGTCCGGCTTCTATGCCAGCGGGGCGGTCGGCTTCACGCGCGATGGCCTGGTGGCGGTGCGGGACGCTAATGCCGTGCCGTTGGCGCAGCGCCAGAACCTCAACGCGCTGGTGGCGGCGGAAAACAACGACCGCAATGCGCTCTACAAGGAAATCGCCAATGCCAACAGCCATCCCGAATGGGAGGCAGAAGTGCGCAGTACCTTCGCCCAACGCTGGATCCAGAAGGCCCAGGGCGGCTGGTACTACCAGGACGGCAGCGGATGGGTGAAGAAATAGGCATGAAAACGAGCAAGGCCGCGACATGACGCCAACGCTGATATTCGACATAGAGACCGTCCCGGATACCGATGGCCTGCGCAAGCTGTACAGCCTGCCGCCAGGCACCACGGACGAGGACGTGGCGCGCGTGGCATTCCACAAGCGCCGCCAGCAGAATGGAAGCGAATTCCTGCCTTTGCACCAGCACAGGGTAGTGGCGATTTCCTGTGCGCTGCGCGAGGGCGATGGGTTTCGCGTCTGGACGCTGGGCAGCCCCGATGCGCCGGAACAGGAAATCATCCAGCGCTTTTACGACGGCATCGAGAAATACACTCCCAACCTGGTTTCCTGGAATGGCGGCGGGTTCGACTTGCCGGTACTGCATTACCGTGGGCTCGTGAACGGCATCGTCGCGCCGCGCTACTGGGACATGGGCGAGGACGACCGCGAGTTCAAGTGGAACAATTACATCAGCCGCTACCATACCCGCCACCTGGACCTGATGGACCTGCTGGCGCTATACAACGGCAGGGCCAATGCGCCGCTGGACGAGATCGCGCAATTATGCGGCTTCCCCGGCAAGCTGGGCATGGACGGCAGCAAGGTATGGGAAGCCTTCGCGAACGGCGAGATCAACGCGATTCGCGATTATTGCGAAACCGACGTGGCGAATACTTATCTCGTGTATCTGCGCTTCCAATTGATGCGCGGCGTGCTGGACCAGGCCGCCTACGAGCGCGAAGTCGCATTGGTGCGCGACACCCTGGCCGGATACCAAGGCCGGCATTGGCAGGAATTCTTAAATCACTGGCAGCAATGACATCGTTGTCAGGCATGACTTGAAACAACCCATGAGCACTACTCCTATTGCATTAGTCGAATCCCTGGATCACGAAGGCCGCGGCGTGGCCCACGTCGAGGGCAAGACCATCTTCATCGACGGCGCCCTGCCCGGGGAGCATGTCACCTACAAGACCCGCCGCCGCAAGGACAGGTATGAGGTCGCCGACGTGGTGGACGTCTTGCAGGCTTCGAATTTGCGCACCCAGCCCGCTTGCGAGCATTTCGGCGTCTGCGGCGGCTGCGCCATCCAGCACCTGGAGTTTTCAGGGCAGGTGGCAGCCAAGCAGCGCATGCTCGAGGGCAATCTCTGGCATATCGGCAAGACACGTTCCGAACGCATGCTGTCGCCGATCTACGGCCCCGCCTGGGGATACCGCCACAAGGCGCGCTTGCGGGTGCGCCATGTGGCGAAGAAGGGTGGCGTGCTGGTCGGCTTCAATGAAAAATCCAGCAGCTTTGTCGCAGACATGGATAGCTGCAAGGTGCTGCCGCCCCATGTTTCCGCCCTTATCGTACCGATGAAGGAGCTGGTGGGCCAGCTCAGCATACGCGACCGCCTGCCGCAGATCGAGGTGGCGGTAGGGGAGCTGACCACGGTGTTGGTGTTGCGCATACTCGAGCCCTTGCAGCCGCAGGATGCCGCGCCCATCAAGGCGTTTGCCGACCGCTACGGCGTGGAGGTCTGGACGCAGAGCAAGGGGCCGGATACCGTGCAGCCGTTCTACCCGCAGCAAGGCCCGGGGCTAAGCTATTCCCTGCCCGAATTCAACCTGACCTACCCGTTCAAGCCCACCGAGTTCACCCAGGTCAACCCGCACATCAACCGCGTGATGCTGCGTCGCGCGATGCAATTGCTGCAGCCGCAGCCGGGCGAGCGTATTGCCGATTTTTTCTGCGGCCTGGGCAATTTCACCTTGCCGATTGCGCGCAGCGGCGCCTCGGTGTTCGGCATGGAAGGCTCGGCCGCGCTGGTGGCGCGTGCCAATGAAAGCGCGGCCCTCAACGGGCTGGACGGGCAGGTGGAGTTCCAGGAGGCGGATTTGTTCAAGATGACGCCGGAGCTGTTGCAGTCCCTGGGCCGTTTCGACAAATGGTTGATCGACCCGCCGCGCGACGGCGCGATCGAGCTGGTGAAGGCATTGCCCGATATCGATGATGCGGATGCCGATACGTCGCACGTGCCGCAACGCATCGTGTATGTGTCGTGCAACCCGGCGACGTTGGCGCGCGACGCGGGGATATTGGTGCATACCAAGGGATACCGCTTGCTGGCCAGCGGCGTGATCAATATGTTCCCCCATACATCGCACGTGGAGTCCATCGCGTTGTTCGAGAAGGCAGGCCCGTGATGTGGCGGCAGGTATGGCGGCTCGGCAGCCTGGTCACCATGATGGTGGCATCGCTGCTATTGCTGGATGCCTGCAGCCGTGACACCGCCCCGGTGCAAATCCGCAGCGCGGTCAGCCAGTTGCCGCAAACGCTGGACCCGCGCTATGCCACCGATGCCGCTTCCGCGCGCGTCAACCGCCTGTTATACCGCTCCCTGGTCGATTTCGACGCCCATGCCCGCCCGACTTCATCGCTGGCAAGCTGGCGCGTGCTATCGCCGCGCCTGTTCCGCTTCACCCTGGGGCAGCATGGCCGCCATTTCCACGATGGGCGCTACCTGACGGCGGAAGACGTCGCCGCGACTTACCAGTCCATCCTGGAGCTTGCGGATTCCCCGCATGCTGCCGAGTTCGCCAATATCAGCAAGATAGAGGTGCGCGACGAGAATACCCTGGATTTCTTCCTCAATGACGCGGACAGCAATTTCCCCTCGCGCCTGATCCTGGGAATCCTCCCTGCCGAACTGATCGCGCGGCAGCACGACTTTTCGAACGAGCCTGTCGGCAGTGGCCCGTTCAAGTTTGTCTCCTGGCAGCGCTCCCTCAAGCTGGAGCGCCGGTCAGACCGGAAGCGCTTCGTGTTTGAGGAAATCCGCGACCCGACCGTGCGCGTGCTCAAGCTGGTACGCGGCGAGACGGATATCCTGCAAGGCGACTTGCCGCCGGAGCTGGTTAGCTACCTGCAAAAGCAGCCGGGGCTGCAGGTGCAGGAGTCCGAAGGGTCCAATTTCGCCTACATCGGACTCAATTTGCAGGACGTTGTCCTGCAAAATCCGCTGGTGCGCCAGGCATTGGCACATGCGATCGACCGGGAATCCATCATCAGGCATACCCTGGTCGGAGGCAGCCGGTTGGCGGAAAGCATCCTGCCGCCCGAACACTGGGCGGGCAACGGCAACCTGCAGCCGTATGAATACGACCCGGCGCTGGCGCGCGAACTGTTGCAGCACGCCGGGGTCAGCCTGCCATTGAAGTTGGTCTACAAGACCTCCACCGATGCACAGCGGGTCCGGCTCGCCACTATGATGCAGGCGCAGATGCGCGAGGCCGGCATCCAGCTCGAAATCCGCAGCCTGGACTGGGGAACCTTTTTTGACGACATCAAGCGCGGCAATTTCCAGCTTTACGGCCTGATGTGGGTGGGGATCAAGACGCCGGAAATTTACCACATGGCGTTCCATTCCTCCTCCATCCCGCCCAAGGGCGCCAATCGCGGCCATTATGCCGACCGCAAGACGGACGAGTTGATCACCGTGAGCGACTGGGCGAATGTCGCCGCGCGCGTTCACGAGCAATTGCCTTATATCCCGCTCTGGTACGAAGGCCAGTTCGCCGCCACACGCAATAACATCACGGGCTACCTGCTGCAGCCGGACGGAAGCTGGGACGGCCTGGTCAACGTCAAGCGTAGCAAGCTGAGGTCCGTATTCCCAGGCAAGAACCCATTGGAAGGGTTCTAGATGAGGATCGAAGTCTCCGTCCCGTTGCAAAAGCTGCGCGTGCTCGACGATACCGGGCGCTTGCTCAGGGAATATCCTGTATCCACGGCGCTCAATGGGGCCGGCGAGCAGAAAAACAGCTACTGCACGCCTCGCGGCCTGCATGTCGTGCGCGCCAAGATCGGTGCCGGACAGCCGCTGGGAGCGGTTTTCCGCGGCCGCAGGCCCACGGGCGAAGTATGGACGCCAGCACTGCATGCGCAACATCCCGGGCGCGACTGGATATTGACGCGCATCCTCTGGCTGTCCGGCTGCGAACCCGGTTTCAACCGCCTCGGTAACGTCGACAGCATGCAGCGCTACATCTATATCCACGGCACTCCGGATAACGAACCCATGGGCGAGCCGCATTCCCACGGCTGCATCCGCATGTGCAACTCCGATGTGCGCGAGCTGTTTGACTTAGTGCCGGCCCAGACCCAAGTGATGGTGCTGGATGCTTAAACGCGTGCTGGGCATTGTGCCGGTGGTCTTCGGCGTCCTCTTGCTCACATTCCTGCTGGTCCACCTGGTGCCGGGCGACCCGGTCGAGGTGATGCTGGGCGAGTCCGCCCCCATGGCGGACCGCGACAAGCTGCGTGCGGACCTGGGGCTGGACCAGCCTTTGCCGGTGCAATTCGCTAATTACCTGGCGGCGTTGTCACACGGGGATTTCGGCCGCTCCATCCACAGCCGCAAGCCGATCGCCGACACCCTGCTGGAGCGCCTGCCTGCCACTGCCATTCTGGCGTTATGCGCCTTGTTGATTGCCATCGGGCTGGGCTTGCCCCTGGGAATTGTCGCAGCCTTGAGGCAGGGCAAATGGCAGGATAGCCTGGCGACATTGCTGAGCCTGGCCTTGTCCGCCATGCCGCACTTCTGGCTCGGCCCCTTGTTGATGCTGCTGCTGGCGTTGTGGCTGGGCCTGTTGCCGGTCAGCGGCATGAGCGAGCCGGGCTCCATCGTGCTGCCTGCGCTGACCTTGGGCTTCGGCCTTGCGGCGATCCTTACGCGCATGACCCGCGCCAGCCTGCTGGAAGTATTGAACGAGGATTTTGTCCGTACCGCGCGCGCCAAGGGCATCAGCGAACGAAAAGTGATCCTGCGGCATGCCTTGCGGGCTGCGTTGTTGCCGATCGTCACCGTGGTCGGCTTGCAGCTGGGCAGCCTGCTGGCGGGTACAGTGATTACCGAGACCGTGTTCGGCTGGGAAGGCATAGGGCGGTTGCTGGTGGAGTCGATAGAAAAGCGTGATTATCCGGTGACGCAGGCCTGCGTCGTGGTCATTGCGCTGACTTACGTCGTGATCAACCTCCTGACCGATGTCCTGTATGCCCGGCTCGATCCCAGGGTGAGGTTCGCCTCGTGAAGTGTTGGCCATATTGGGTATTGGCCTTCTGGCTCGGGGCGGTGGCATGCTCGCTATTGCTCGACTTGAAGCCGGACGACATCGACTTGGCACAAGTGCTGGTTGCACCGGGAACAGATCACGTGCTCGGCACCGACGACCTCGGCCGCGATATCGCCGCGCGGCTTGCCGCCGGGGCGGGCGTTTCCATGCTGGTGGCATTGCTGGTGACGGCCGTGACGCTGAGCGTAGGTACCGCGATTGGATTGCTAGCCGGCTATTGCGGCGGCTGGGTGGACCGGGTGCTGATGCAAGTGACCGACGTATTCCTGGCCTTTCCCGGTATCCTGCTGGCGATCGCATTTGCCGCAGTGCTGGGGCCGGGCCTGGACAACCTGCTGCTCGCATTGTGCATGACTTCCTGGGTGGGCTATGCCCGCCTGACGCGTGCCCAGGCCCTGAGCCTACGCCAGCGCCAGCATGTGCAGGCAGCGCAATCGCTGGGGGCGTCGGCAGGCCGCATCATGCGCAAGCACATGCTGCCCCTGTTGGCGGCGCCATTGGTGGTGGAAGCGACCTACAGCATCGCCGGCCTGGTGATCGCCGAAGCTAGCCTGTCTTTCCTCGGGCTGGGCATCCAGGCGCCGCATGCCTCCTGGGGCGCCATGCTCAGGGAGGGCGTGCGCTATCTGCTGGTCGCGCCGCATTACGTACTGGCGGTGGGCATCAGCCTGATGTCGGTGGTGCTGGCGGTCAATGTGCTCGGAGACCAGCTGCGCGACGCTTGGGATGTCAGGCGCGCCAAGGATTGAGAGGAGGGGCCATGCAACAGCGCACTTACCGGTATTATGATTTCGTGATGGTGGCGTTCGTGGTGGTGCTGGTCTGCTCCAACCTCATCGGCCCGGCCAAGATCGCCCAGCTCGATTTGCCGCTGGTCGGCACCCTCACTTTTGGCGCCGGCGTGTTGTTCTTCCCGATTTCCTACGTGTTTGGCGACGTGTTGACCGAAGTCTACGGCTACGCCCGCTCGCGCCGCGTGATCTGGACCGGATTTGCCGCACTCGCATTTGCTTCTGCGATGGCCTGGATCATCGTCGCCTTGCCGCCGGCCCCGTTCTGGGAGAATCAACATGCCTACGAAATCGCGTTCGGCTCCGCGTGGCGCATATCGCTGGCCGGGTTGATCGCTTTTGCCTGCGGCGAGTTCGTCAACTCCATGGTGCTGGCGAAAATGAAGGTCTGGACCGAAGGACGCTGGCTCTGGATGCGCACCATAGGCTCCACCATCGTCGGCGAAGGCGTGGATTCGCTGCTATTCTACCCGCTGGCATTCTATGGCAGCGGCATCATCCCGGACGACAAATTGCCGCTGGTGATGCTGGCGCAATTTCTCGCCAAGACCGGGGTTGAGGTAGTATTGACGCCGGTGACCTACCGCGTGGTGGCATTCCTCAAGCGTGCCGAGAACGAGGACTACTACGACCGGCATACCGATTTCAATCCGTTCCGCCTGCAATAGCGGGCTTTTACACTGACTTGACTGAATAAACATGACACTAGGCCCCATCATGCTCGACGTCGTCGGCACCGAGCTTACCAAGGAAGACATTCGCCGCATCCGCCATCCCCTGGTGGGCGGCGTCATCCTCTTCGCGCGCAATTTCGAGTCGCCCTCGCAACTCAAGGCGCTGACGGACAGCATCCATGCCATGCGCCAGCCCCCCTTGCTGATTGCGGTCGATCATGAAGGAGGGCGCGTGCAACGCTTCCGAGAGGGCTTCACGCGCATCCCGCCCATGCGAGAATTCGGCAAGATCTGGGACGAGCATCCGCGCAAGGCAAGGCAACTGGTGGAGGAGGCGGGGTGGATCATTGCGGCGGAGTTACGCGCACATGGCATTGATTTCAGCTTCACGCCCGTGCTCGACATGGATTACGGTGAAAGCCAGGTGATCGGCGACCGTGCCTTCCACGGTGATAAGCAAGCCATCAACGAACTGGCGTTTTCACTGATTCAAGGCCTCAAGCGCGGCGGCATGGCGGCCGTGGGCAAGCATTTCCCAGGCCATGGCTATGTGGTGGCGGATTCCCATGTGGCGATCCCCGTGGACGAGCGCGATTTCGACCAGATCGCTTCAACGGATATGCAAACCTTCCGCCAGCTCATCGACGACGGCATCCAGGCCATCATGCCCGCCCATGTCATCTATCCCAAGGTGGATGACAAACCCGCAGGCTTCTCCGAGCGCTGGTTGCAGAAAGTGCTACGCCAGCGCCTGGGTTTCAATGGCGTGATCTTCAGCGACGACCTGTCGATGGAAGGCGCAGGCGTGGCGGGAGACGTGACCCAGCGTGCGCTGGCGGCGCTCAATGCGGGCTGCGACATGGTGCTGCTCTGCAACCAGCCCGACAAGGCAGACGAACTGCTTGCCAATTTAAAATGGGACATCCAGGCGCAGAGCCTGGCACGGCTTGCCCGCATGCATGGCGGGCGGCATCCTTCCAGCATGGTGGCCCTGCATGAAGATCCTGACTTCATGCATGCGGTACACCGGGTCGGCCTGGTAGGGAAGGCAGATGGGGATTTGCCGTTTGTTTGATGCCTAGATTTATTCAGAAGAGCGGCTCTAGAATTCTTTATTGATGAATAGGCAATAAAAAAACCCGCCGGAGCGGGTTTTTATCAGTTCGATGCCAAAAATTAGGCGGAGAACTTGGAGCGGCTACGTGCAGCAAAGCCGATCAGGCCCAGGCCTAGGGCCAGCATGCCGTAGGTGCTTGGCTCAGGTACAGCCGCAGTGATAGTGCCGGTGTAGGTGCCATTGAAACCTTGGGGCAGAACAGCATTACCTTCGATTACTAGCCTGTAGGATGCAGGACCGCTAACATTGCTGGTCAGGAAGCCGAAGGAAAATTGTGGGAGTGGGTTGGTAATATCATTCGCGATATAGCCCAACTCGGGGCCAACAACAACACCATCAACTACACTGAAAAGCTTGAAGCCTGTGAAAGAAATTTCACCTACTGGAGTGCTGGCAGTGATGCTTGCGTTGAGCAAACGGTCACCATTAACAGTAAAATCAAGAATATGGCTGAATACGCCATTACCAATGAATCCGGTATGAGCGAAGTTATAAACTTCTACATCTGGTGAAGAGTTCTGATCGCCGCCAACCAAAGCTGGATTGGCATAGGCACCAGCAGATGCGCCGATCAGTGAAACAGCCAACAAGATTGCCTTGAGATTCATTGCTTTCATTTCATTGCCCCTAGAAAAAGTTAAGTTTTAAAGTAACACGTTAAGTCAATATTTTTTAGAATATTGAAATAAATCTGAACTAACGATGCCTGAACAGAATATGCTGTAGCAGGGGTAGCAACAATAGCCCGATGGGACTAATAGATTTGAGGTCGTGAAGCTCATGAACAGGCTCTTGGCTCTTACCGTATTTATTAGCGCTAATCACGGCGATATGGTTGAAACTTTCATGGTTATTGGCTAGTCTTAGCCATAGTTTCGGTTTTTTACTAGGGGGTACATTAGAGATGCAAACGAATTATCAAGTCGCCAATACCCAAACGCTGCCGACAGGCGCGCATAAGGTATTGCGCAATACTTACATGTTGCTGGGCCTGACCATGGTGCCGACCGTGATCGGCGCGCTGGTCGGCATGACCATGAATTTCTCTTGGATGGCCGCCAGCCCGATCATGTCCTCACTGATCATGCTGGCAGTGATGTTCGGCCTGTTCTTCGCGATTTCCGCCAACCGCAACAACAGTTTCGGCGTGGTATTGCTGCTGGGCCTGACCTTTTTCATGGGCCTGATGCTCGGCCCGATCCTGCAAGTGGCATTGAACCTGCGTAACGGCGGTCAGCTGGTTGGCCTGGCTGCAGGCGGTACCGGCCTGATCTTCCTGACCTTGTCCGGGATTGCCAGCACTACCAAGAAGGATTTCAGTTTCCTCGGCAATTTCCTGTTCGTCGGCCTGATCCTGTTGATCATTGCCTCGCTGGCTAACCTGTTCTTCCAGGTGCCTGCCGCTTCGCTGGCGATTTCTGCCGTGGCAGTGCTGTTGTTCTCCGGCTTCATCCTGTTCGATGTGAACCGCATCGTACGTGGTGGCGAGACCAACTACGTGATGGCAACACTGGCCTTGTACATCAACATCTACAACCTGTTTGTCAATCTGCTGCAATTGCTGATGGCATTCATGGGCGAGCGTGATTGATCTTTAGCCGCTGAGCCAAGAACCCGTCCTTGTGGCGGGTTTTTTGTTTCGGCATATCATTAGGCATATCCTGTCGAATTCAATACATGACTGACCTTACCGCCAACTGGCCCTCTCTTGGCTCAGCGATCAAGCAGCGCACGCCCGGCATCCCAGTGACCAAATGCCTGATAGCCGCCAACCTGCTGGTGTTTGTGCTGATGCTGTTCAATGGCGCCGGTTTCTGGCACTCCCCCAATACTGTGCAGCTTGCCTGGGGAGCCAATTTCGGCCCGGCGACGCAGGATGGGGAGTGGTGGCGCTTGTTCACGGCCTTGTTCCTGCATTTCGGTGCCGTGCACCTGACGCTGAACATGATCGCGTTCTGGGACGGCGGCCAGCTCGTGGAGCGTATGTACGGTCATTGGCGTTACCTCGCGATCTATCTGGTCAGCGGCTTGGCGGGCAACCTGCTTTCGCTGGTATGGCAGGGTAACCAAGCGGTTTCCGGCGGGGCCTCGGGTGCGATTTTCGGCATCTACGGCGCGATGATCGTTTTCCTCTGGCTGGAAAGGGCATTGCTGGACCGCCATGAGTTCCGCTGGCTGTTCGGCGGTGCCTGCGTATTCGCGGTCGCGACCATCGCATTGGGTTTCATGATTCCCGCGATCGATAATGCAGCGCATATCGGCGGGTTTGTCGCGGGCATGCTGACCGGCTTGCTGTTGATGCGCGGCTTGAAGCCGCAAGAAGTAGTGCCGCGCCTGCCCAGGCTGATCGGCGGCGGCTTGCTGCTGGCTGCGGTTGCCGTCATGCTGCTCAAGCTGCCCACGCCTAAATACAGCTGGGGCGATGAATTGCTGTTGCAGAAGGAAATCAATGCCTTCATCCAGGAAGACCAGGCGATCAATCGCTCCTGGCTGCATATCATGCATGAAAGCAAGCAGGGCAACGTGACTTATCTGGAGTTGGGGGAGCAGATCGAGAACGATATCACCGACCGCTACCAGGAGCGCTACGAGGCCTTGTCGCAACTGCCCTACGACCCCAACCTGCCGTCTGCCGCCAAGCTGGAGAACATACTGCAATACACCAAGCAAAAACGCGATGCTTCCCGGGCTTTGGCCGAGGAGCTCAAGCAGGGCAGGAAGCCGGCCAAGCCTGTTCCTTGAGCATTGGACCTACCTGGTCTTGAGCCTGTCCAGCCATGTCACTAGCAGCGATAGCAGCCAGAGCATGGCCTTGAAGGTGTTCATGACCGGGATCAGGCTCCAGAACACGCTGCCGAGAATCTGCCTGCAGAGCATGGATTTGAAACAGGCCGTCTTGTAGATGGTGGAAAGCAGGCACAGCCCAAGCGATACGAAGTAGATCACGATATACTCTTCTGGAATCATTGTTTCCTCCTCGGTTCTCTTGCCTGTTTATTGGGCGTTCATATCAATTGTTGCCGGGTTTTTCTGCCTTTTGTTGCCGTCGCCGTTCGGCAAAGAATTGGGTAAGCGTAGCGCTGCACTCTTCCGCCAACAGGCCGCTTTCCACCTTGGTGTGGTGGTTGAGTTTTTCTTCTGCCATGAGGTCGATGACGCTGCCGCAAGCACCGGTCTTGTAATCATGGGCGCCAAATACCAGGCGTGCGATACGGGCGTGCTGGATTGCGCCTGCGCACATGGCGCAAGGCTCCAGCGTGACATACAAGGTGCAGCCGGTCAGGCGGTAGTTGCCCAGCCCGGCTGCGGCATCGCGCATGGCGCGGATTTCGGCATGGGCGCTGGGGTCGTGGCCCGCAATCGGCGCGTTGCTGCCGCGGCCAATTACCACGCCGTCTTTCACGACCACGGCTCCTACGGGGACTTCGCCGATCAAGGCCGCTTCCTGTGCCAGCTGTAGTGCGATGCGCATGAAATATTCGTCGGTGGCGGGGTTTTCTATATGAAGTGCTGGCATCAACAATCTAGTCTTTCAATCAATGACCGTAATTCTGCCATGGTTTTGCGATCAGCATGCACTTCTGCATGTGGTCCGTATCGGAGCGCGAGGTAAAGCTGGGTGATGCGGGCAATCTCTGCCGCGTTCTGCGGTAACAACGTGCTGGCGCGTTGCTGGATGCTGAGCGGCCCTTCGCCGGCCCCGGCCTGTATGCCGCGGCGCGAAAGCTTTGCCAGGTAGCGCAGGTAGAGCGTTTGCGCCGGGTCGATTGGCATGCGCTTGCGGCGGAACAGCAGGGCGCACAGCAGCAACGACATCAGCAGCAGGCTGCCGGTCAGCCACAGCATGAGTTGCTGCCAATTGACTGTCGTGCCCGTCATGCGCGAGAGCAATTCGAGCTGGCGCTGCTGGTTGTAGCCGAGCACCCATTGGTTCCAGCCGTTGTTGACGGCGTCCCAGTTCAGGTACAGCTTGCGTAGCCAGGCGTGATCCTGCCGTGCCAGGATGGGCAGCAGGGTATTGTCGGCCAAGGCGGTATTGATGCCGCTATCCACCCGGGCTGGCGCGGCAGCGGCGGTGGGGTCCAGCCTGACCCAGCCCCGGCCTTCCAGCCAGACTTCCACCCAGGCATGGGCATCGGATTGGCGCACGATCAGGTATTGTCCCACGGGATTGGTTTCACCGCCTTGGTAGCCCGTGACAATGCGGGCAGGAATGCCGGCGGCGCGCATGAGATAGGCAAAGCTGCTGGCATAGTGTTCGCAGAAGCCGCGCTTGCTGCTGAAGAGAAAATCGTCGATAGCATCGTCGCCAAGCTGCGGCGGGGTCAAGGTGTAGAAAAACCCCTGGCTGCGGAACATCGTCAATGCGGCATTGATGATGCGTTCCGGCGTTTGCAGCTCCCGTTGCCAGTCCATTGCCAGTGCGCGGCTGCGCGGATTGCCGCCCGGAGGCAGTTGCAATGCGCGGGCAAGCTCCCTGCTGCCGAGCCCGGCAGCCAGATGGTATTGCGTATGGGAGCTGCCGTTATAACGCATCCGCGTACGGACCGGCATGGGCGCGAGCACTTGCCTTTCGCCGGTGAGGAAAGTGCCTGCCGGCAGGATGTGCGGCACATCCAGCATCAACAGCCAGCGGCGGTTGTGCGGTTCCAGCGTCATGGTATAGCCGACGGCCTCTCCCAGCCCTTCCAGTTTTTCCACTGCATGGTCATTCCCTGCCATGTGCCAGCCGCGGCCGTCGAATTGCCAGAGCACCGGCCCGCGCCAATAAAGCTGCCGCTGCGCGGGAATTTCCCCCTGGAACTGCACGCGGAAGGCCACTGCGCCGGACAGGCTGAGCTCGCTGATGTCGCCTGGCCGCATATGGTCGCTCAAGCCGCTCATGGCGCGGTAGGCATCCTGTGGCACGCCCCAGAGCGGGCCGGGAATGCGCGGGAACAGCAGGAATAGGAGCATCATCAGCGGCGCTGCCTGCAAGAGCAGCATCACGCCAAGGCGGCTGCGCACGCGGTGGGGCAGGATGCCGTGCGGGTAGCTGATGCCGACCAGGCACGCTGTCAGGCCGAATACCGGGAGCAGCAGGTAGCCGCCGACCCATAGCGACTGGTCGAACAGAAAGGCGGTGACGGTGAGGAAGTACCCGGCAAAGATCAGGATGACGTAATCGCGCCGGGTGCCGGACTCCATGAGCTTGAGCGACAGCATCAGCGCAAGCAGCGCCACGCTGGCGTCGCGCCCGAACAGGGTGCGGTATTGCAGGTAGATCCACGCGACGCCCAGCAGGGTGATGGGCAACAGCAGCCATAGCCTGGGCATGGCCCACTGCCTCCATTGCAATAGCAGGCGCCAGGCCATGAATAACAGGATCAACGCGCTGGTCCACAACGGGAAGTGGCTGAAATGCAGCGCCATGGCGAGCAGCATGGCCCCCAGTAGCCAGTGGAGGTCGGCCTTGCCGGGCTTGATGGCGAGGCTCATTCAGCCTTCAGCAGGGCAAGCGCGCGCAGGCAGGCTTCATAATGGGCTTGGCTATGAGCGGGAGCGATATTGGCGCCGGGCAGGCGCAAGCCGTAACGCTGGTTGGCGTCATGCGCCTGCATGACCCAGCTGGTGAGCTGGCTCAGGCGCTGCTCCAAGTCGTTGCCGAGCGTCTGGGCCAGGTCCAGCCAGACCTCCTGCTGCGCTTCGGCATGGAATTCGCGGCTGTACATGCCTTGCTCGCGCGAGGATGCCTTCCAGTCTATGCGGCGCGGGGAGTCGCCGCGCTGGTAGAGCCGCAAGCCGGCAAAGTCTTCGTCCCCTGCCTGGGGGGGGAGACTGCCACCCCGGCCCGGCATATTGCCTTGCGGCAGTGGCAGGGAGCTGGATGCAGGGCGGGGATACACCAGGCAGTGTACGCCGGGTTCCAGTTTGCTCCACGCGCGAAACAGGCCGCCGGGGAACCCGGTGGAGAGGGTAAGTGTGCCGATATCGTGCCAGCCGCGCTTGAGCGTCGGGCTGCTGATTGCCAGCAAGCCTATGCCATTGGCGGGCACATCGACGAATAAAGGCGCTTGATTTCCGATGCTGGCGGCAATCGCGAGGCGTTCACGCCCGCGATCCTCGGCCAGGGATATTTGTAGCAGGACATCCTGCCCGGCGAAAACCGCGGATGGCGGGATAGTCTCTACCTGCAGCCACGCCAGGTTACGCCAGGTATGCAGCAGAGAGACCAGCGCCATGCCTGCAAGTAGGAAGGTGAGGATGAAGCCCAGGCTCAAGGTGTAATTGATCGCGCCTGTGAGCATGGCGAACAACACGATGGCAAGGCCCCAGCCAGCGCGGCTGGGCATGATGTAGATCCTTTGCGGCGTCAGCCGGGCGGGCAAGATTGCGCTGTGCCGCCGTAACAGCCTGGTCGGCCAGGCTGGCTTGATGTCAGGGGATGGCGACGGCATTCAGCAGATGCTGGGCGGTGTCCGCGACGGCACTGCCAGAGATGGGCTGCAGGCGATGGCCTGCCACGCCGGGCAGCACGGCCTGGATGTCCTCGGGGATGGCGAAGCCGCGGCCATGGATCAACGCCCAGGCTTGCGCGCATTGCCGCAGCGCCAGCCCGGCGCGGGGAGACAGGCCTGCCGTGAACTGGCTGGAATTGCGGCTGTATTGCAACAGCGCTTGCAGATAGTCCAACAGCGCATCGGAAAGATGGACACAGTCCACTGCCTGTTGCAGAGTGATCAACCCGGCAGCATCAATCGCCTGCTCCGGCGCATGGACGCCGTGGCGCCCGCCATTGTTCCGCAGCAGGGCGCGTTCGGCGCGCGGGTCCGGGTAACCCAGCTTGATGCACATGAGGAAACGGTCCAGCTGCGATTCCGGCAGGGCGAAGGTGCCGATATGCTGGGACGGGTTCTGGGTGGCGATCACGAAAAAAGGCGTCGGCAATGCGCGCGTTTCGCCTTCCAGCGTCACCTGGCCTTCCTCCATCACTTCCAGCAGCGCGCTCTGGGTCTTGGGCGTGGCGCGGTTGACTTCATCCGCCAGCAGCACCTGGGTAAACACCGGGCCGGGATGGAACTTGAAGTCGGCTTCATTGCGGTCGTAGACCGATACGCCGAGGATATCGCCCGGCAGCAGGTCGCTGGTGAACTGCACGCGGTTGAACTGCAAGCCCAGCACCTGGGCCAGCGTATAGGACAAGGTGGTCTTGCCCATGCCTGGCAGGTCCTCGATCAGCAGGTGCCCGCGCGCGAGGAGGGCGGCAAGGGCCAGCTTGATTTGCTGCTCCTTGCCGAGAATGATGCGGCCGGTATTGTGGATGATGGCCTGGATCTGGGCCTGCATGCTGTTTCCTTAAGGTTTGTTTCAATCGACCTGCTGCTTCTGGCCCCAGCGCACCAGCACGAACGTCAGCCCGAGCATGAGGCCCGCGCCGACCCAGAGCACCACTTCCATGGGGTCGGGCGTGACTTCCTGCACCGGCATGATGATGAGTTTGCGCAGCACCAGCACCATGGCGACCTCGATAAAGGTTTCCACTTCCAGCTTGGCGCCCATGAGGTATCGGATCTCGGCGGAAATCAACGCCGAGATCGACCACAGCAGCATCAGCGTGCCCAGGGCGTTGAGGAAGCCGTGCACGAGGTTGTTGGCGGCAAAAGCCTCGCGCACATCGATGAAAAATAGCCAGGTGAACATCATCACCGACACTGCGAGCGCCAGCCCGATGGTGATATGCGCGAAACCATTCAGCCAAAGCATGGCGCGGATGGTGTAGCGGTTGATGACGTTGAATTCGCGTGGAAAATGGTTCTGTGCCATGGTTGTGCCCTGTCTCCCCTTTGTTTGTTTATGGCGTGTTGTTATTCAACGGCATCATTGCTTGATTTTTGAGGTGGGACGCCGCTAAGAACCTGTTCGCGATCTTTTCATCAGGCACGTTGTCCCGGCAGCGGCTGCGCTGCC